>NZ_JBXSOO010000012.1:0-183181 GCF_057784515.1 Martinezella sp. CNPSo 3732 | reverse complement strand
TCGGATCGACATGGCGCCGGAAGGTACGTTGTTCCTTACCATTTCGGCGTGCAACAGCCGGCAGCATGGTCGCCTGATGACGCTCTTGACGAAGCTTTTCGCGATGATCGGTTTTTCGTCCTCTCAGACAGCTTCACGCAAGGCCCGCCACCTACTCTCAGTCGTATGAAGGATAACGAGGATTCCAGATGAGGAATTTCGGCAGCATGAGGACCGCACTTGCGGAAGCGGATACGCAGGCAACTCGCCTCGGCGTCGCTTTGGGCGACGATGCTCTCGTCTTGCGTCATGTTCGCGGGAGGGTATTGCCGGTTCGTTCCGGTGATCGTCCATCCGCTGCCAATGACAATCTGGTCTATTTCGCCGGCCTTGCTCTGACAGGCTATTCCGACACTTCCTGCGCGCCTTCGGCCAATCTGCCGCGCTAAAACGAATAGGGTATCGAGTCAGTCATGTCGCTCACAACAGCTCTCAACAACGCGCAGGCAATATTCAACAATACCGGCACGCAGAGCAGCGTCGTGTCGAACAATATCGCCAATGCCAACAACGCGAATTATTCGCGTCGTCAGGCGGTGGTGACGACCAACATGGCTGGCGCTCAGGTGGTGCAGATTGCCCGCAGCAGCGAACCGGCGCTACAGAAAGCCTATCTCAGCTCGGCCTCGTCAGATTCCGCACAGCAGCTGCTGCTGAACGCCTACAGCAATCTTCAGTCGGCCACGCTCGGCGGCAACGACAACGAGATCGCGCCGGCGACCTATCTGTCGGCATTTCAGGATGCGATGCAGAATTATGCGGGATCGCCGTCCAACGCTACGGCGGCGCAATCTGCAATCAATGCGGCTCAGAGCCTGGCGACATCGCTCAACAATGCCACGGCGGCAGTGCAGAGCGCCCGTACCGACGCCGACAAACAAATCAGCTCCGACGTCGATACGCTGAACAGTCTGCTAAAGCAGTTCCAGACCGCCAACGATGCGGTGAAATCGGCAACGACCACCGCTGGCCCGACATCGAGCGCCCTTGCCGACGCGATGGACCAGCGCGATTCGATCCTGAACCAGATTTCGAAGATTGTCGGCGTGACAACCGTGACGCGCGGCAACAACGACATGGCGCTCTATACCACGAGCGGGACGACCCTGTTCGAGACCATTCCGCGCTCGGTCACGTTTCAGCCGACGAATACTTATACAGCTGACGTTTCCGGGCCGGGCAACAGTGTCTATATCGACGGAGTTGCACTGACCTCCGGCCAGGGTGCGAATACGACCGCGCAGGGCACTCTTCAGGCAGCGCTTCAGATCCGTGATGACGTCGCACCGACCTACCAGAAACAGCTCGATGAAATGGCGCGAGGGCTGGTTACGATTTTCGCGGAAAAATATAGCGGTTCCAGCGAGCCAACCAAGCCAGGCCTGTTTACCTGGAGCGGTGGCAGCGTTCCGACTGGTTCCACCGCAGTCGCGGGTATGGCCGGCTCGATAACCGTTAATCCGAAATTAATCACATCCCAAGGTGGCGACCCGACATTATTGCGTGACGGTGGTATCAATAATTTCGTCGACAGCAGCGGTGTCGCGCATAACGGGTATACCGTAAATACCAGCGGTGATAGCGGCTATTCCACACAGC
Source organism: Martinezella sp. CNPSo 3732 (assembly GCF_057784515.1). Taxonomy (NCBI): domain Bacteria; kingdom Pseudomonadati; phylum Pseudomonadota; class Alphaproteobacteria; order Hyphomicrobiales; family Rhizobiaceae; genus Martinezella; species Martinezella sp. CNPSo 3732. The sequence goes on along the minus strand of NZ_JBXSOO010000012.1, from coordinate 181,543 downwards.
TCGATGCCTATATCACCGCCATGAACACGAAGATGGCGTTCGATCCCAACGCGGGCTCCGACACCAGTGCCACGCTCATGGATTATTCAGCGAACTCCATCGGTTGGCTCGAGGGTCAGCGCAGCACGGCAACGACCGCAGCGGAAAATACCTCTGCTGCTCTTTCGCGCTCCTCGAGCGCCTATTCGAATGCGACCGGCGTCAATCTCGATGAGGAACTGACGCTGATGATGGATATCGAGCAGTCCTACAAGGCTGGAACGAAGATATTGAACACCGTCAACGAAATGCTCCAATCGGTACTGGATATTGTGAGATAAGCCATGAAACTTTCTTTCATTTCGAGCACGGCCATTCAGAACGCCATGCGCCAGACGATTCGTCAGGCGCAGAATGAGATGACGAGCGCTTCGACGGAGGCGACCACGGGCGTCTATGCCGACATCGGAGTAGCGCTTGGCAGCAGCACGTCGCTGAATGTGAATCTGACGCGGGACGTGTCCCGCATCGATTCCATTCTCAGTAGCAACTCCATTGCGAACCAGCGCATGACGACGTCGCAAACCGCCTTGACCGGTATGGGCACGCAAGCGCAGAACCTGATGGACCAGCTTGTGGCGCTGAGCGGCAACACCGATGGCAGCAGCGTCGCCCTGGCACAGCAGACTGCGTCGTCGACCCTGTCGAATGTCATCGCTTCCGCCAATACGATGGTCAATGGCGAGTATCTCTTTGCCGGAACCAACACCGACGTCCAGCCGATGACGGATAATTCCTCGGCAACGAACGCGGATATTCAGGCGCAGCTTGCGACTTACATGGCAAATCAATCACCGCCGGTAACCGCATCGACCATATCTGCAGCCCAGATAAACGATTTCATCACCAATACCGTCGCGCCGATGTTCACGTCGGACAGCGGCTGGTCGAGTTGGTCGAGCGCGTCCGATCAAAATATGACGAGCCGCATCAATAATTCGGAAGTCATCGAAACCTCGACGAACTCGAATTCATCTGGCATGCGGTATCTGGCGCTGGCGACCAGCGTGACCAATGCTCTGATGGGCACGCCGCCCGGTCTCAATCAAAGTGCGGCGAACGCCGTCACGCAGCAGGCCATCAGCTATACGCGTCAGTCGATCGACGGGTTGAACAGCCAGGCAAGTCAGCTAGGCCTCTCGCAGTCGCGCCTGTCGGATGCGAATACGACGCTGAATGCCCAGAAGACCATTCTCAACACCAGTATCGGTGACTTGACCGGGGTCGATCCCTATGAGGCATCGACCAAGGTCAACAGTCTCCAGACCCAGCTCGAAACGGCTTACACGATTGTTTCCAAGATCCAGCAGTTAAGCCTTGTAAATTACCTTTGATGATCAAAGGGAAGTAATGACCAGGAAGGATGCATGAATGTATCAGTTCTCATATGCGGAAGTCATGCAGGATGCAGTGGCCGACGCCAAGGAACGAGAACGACAAGTTCTGGACCGGTCGGTAGCTCTTCTCTCTGCGGCCCGTGATGCGGGGAAATACGGCCGTGAAGCGATCGAGGCTCTCTTCTATACGCGACGCCTATGGGTAAGCTTTGTCGAGGATCTCAAAAGCCCGGAGAACCAGCTCAACGTCGAGTTGCGCGCCAATCTGATTTCGATCGCCATCTGGATATTGAAGGAATGCGAGCGGATCAGACGGCGCCAGTCGGAAAACTATCAAGGCATCATCGATGTCACCACCATCATCAGGGATGGACTTAAATGAAAAGTACGCTTCGCATATCGCTTAAAGCCGGGGAAAAGATCTTTATCAACGGGGCCGTCCTGCGCGTCGACCGCAAGGTTGCTCTGGAATTCCTGAATGATGTGACATTCCTGCTCGAGAACCACGTGCTCCAACCGGAGGACGCGACGACGCCCTTGCGTCAGCTCTATTTCATCGCGCAGATGATCCTCATCAATCCGGAAGGCAAGGAACAGTCGACGGCGATGTTCCGCAAGTCGATCGTTATGCTGCTGTCGTGCTTCCACAATGAGGAAGTGCTGGCCGAACTCAAGCGCATAGACGGTCTCGTCGCCACCGGCCGCGCCTTCGATGCGCTGAAGGCGATCCGCGGCCTTTACCCGATCGAGGATCATATTCTGAACAGCCAGGAAATGCCGGCGGCGACGATCGAGCACATCCGCCGGGAGATCGCCCCATGGCAGCGGTAGACAGCGTTGGCAGCAGCACCAGCACTTCGAACACTGCCAGCAATGCTGCCGCCGCATCCGCAAAGGCTACTTTGAACTATAACGATTTCCTGCAGCTCCTCATCGCGCAGATGAAGAACCAGGATCCGACCAGTCCGATGGATGCCAGCCAGCAGATTTCCCAGCTGGCGAGCTTCTCTCAGGTCGAGCAGCAAATCCAGACCAACTCGCATCTGGAAACCGTGCTGCAGAACCAGTGGATCTCGCAGGCCTCCGATTATATCGGCAAGCAGATCATGAGCGCTGACGGCAAGACCACCGGCACGATCAAGCAGGTAAGCGTCTATACGGATGGTATCATCGCCGAAACAAATGCCGGCGACAAGATTCTGATCCAGGCCGGCGTGACGATCGCTCCGGCAGGCACGACCATTGATACCACGGCCACGTCGAGCGATAGTAGCAGCAGTGATTCGTCGTCGAATACGGATCAGACCAGCGGCACATGATGTGCCGCTGAACCGGGAGTGGACAGGTTATGAATGAAGCCGATGCATTGGATATTTTCCAGGCGGCGATCTGGACGGTGCTTGTGGCTTCCGGTCCGGCTGTCATCGCCGCCATGGTCGTCGGTTTGGTGATCGCGCTGATCCAGGCGCTGACCCAGGTGCAGGAGGCGACCTTGACCTTCGTGCCGAAGATCGTCGCCGTCATGGTCACGATCGGCATCTCGGCGCCATTCGTCGGCGCGCAAATTTCGATCTTCACCAACCTCGTCTTCTCCCGCATTCAATCGGGCTTCTAGCGAGAGAAGGTCCGAAGGCCGCAGCGGCCTTTGGCTACGAGCATCGATGGCCATAGGCCATGCTCGCGCAAGCTTCGGCTTCTAATGCTCGGTTCCAATAGGGCAGGCGGTTCGGCCGTTTGCCACCTCTCATGAAGAGACGGAACCGGTCGATGGCACAACCACCCGCAATAGCACTTCCCAAAGCCAATCCCAGCATACGCGATATCGGGTTTGCCCTCGGTATCATGGTCATCCTGTGCGTGCTGTTCCTGCCGATCCCGCCGTTTCTGATCGACCTTGGACTGGCTTTCTCGATCGCGCTCTCCGTGCTGATCCTCATGGTGGCGCTCTGGATCAAGAAGCCGCTGGAATTTTCGTCCTTCCCGACGATCCTGCTGATCGCCACGATGACGCGTCTGGCGCTGAACATCGCCACGACCCGCGTCATCCTTTCGCATGGCTATGAGGGGCACGATGCCGCCGGCGGCGTCATCGCCGGCTTTTCCAGCCTGGTCATGTCGGGTGATTTCGTCATCGGTTTGATCGTCTTCCTCATCCTCATCACCATCAACTTCATCGTCATCACCAAGGGTGCGACCCGTATCGCCGAAGTTGGCGCCCGCTTCACCCTGGACGCCATCCCCGGCAAGCAGATGGCGATCGACGCCGATCTTTCCGCCGGCCTCATCGACGAGAAGGAAGCGCAGCGCCGCCGCCGCGAACTGGAGGAGGAAAGCTCCTTCTTCGGCGCGATGGACGGTGCCTCCAAGTTCGTGCGCGGCGATGCGGTCGCCGGCCTTCTGATCACTTGCATCAACGTCTTCGGCGGCATCATTATCGGCTATTTCCGTCATGGTATGCCGATCGGCCAGGCTGCGGACGTTTTCGTGAAGCTCTCCGTCGGCGACGGTCTGGTTTCGCAGATGCCGGCGCTCATCGTCTCTCTCGCTGCGGGCCTTCTCGTTTCGCGCGGCGGCACCGCCGGCTCCACCGACCAAGCCGTCGTCAATCAGCTGAGCGGCTATCCCCGCGCGCTCGCCGTCTCCGCAGTCCTCATGGGCATCCTGGCCATCATGCCCGGCATGCCATTCCTTCCCTTCGTTTTCCTCGGCGGCCTGATGGCCGCCGGCGCCTGGTTCATTCCGCGCCAGATCGAAGCCGAGAACAAGCTTCGCCGCGATGCCGAAGAGCAGAAGGTGATGCAGACGAAGGAAATGGAGAAGGATTCGGTCAAGTCAGTTCTGAAGACTGCCGAAATCGAACTGGCGCTCGGCAAGATCGTCTCCACCCGCCTGCTCGGCGCCCACCAGGAGCTCGCTTTCCGCGTCGGCAAGATGCGTAAGAAGTTCGCGACGCAATACGGTTTCGTCGTGCCGGAGATCAAGGTGATCGACGACATGGCGATTGCCGATAAGTCGTATCAGATCCGCATCCACGGCACGACGATCGCCTCCAACATGCTGCGCGTCGGCGAAGTGCTTGTCGTCACCGGTTCCGGCCGCAAGCCGACCGTTCCGGGCGACGAGATTCGCGAACCCGCTTTCGGCATGCCCGCCGTCTCCGTTCTCGAAGCCTTTACCGAGGATCTGAAGCGCGAGGGTTTCCAGCCGATCGACAACGTCTCGGTCGTGCTCACCCATATGAGCGAAGTCATCCGCAACAACCTGCCAGCGCTGCTGTCGTATAAGGACGTTAAGATATTGATCGAGCGTCTCGACCCGGAATACAAGAAGCTCGCCGACGAAATCTGCTCGTCGCACATGTCCTATTCCGGTCTGCAAGCCGTGCTGAAGCTGTTGCTCGCCGAACGCGTTTCGATCCGCAACCTGCATCTCATCCTCGAAGCCGTTGCGGAACTGGCGCCGCATGTGCGCAAGACCGAGCAGATCGTCGAGCACGTGCGCGTGCGCATGGCGCAGCAACTCTGCGGCGATCTGGCCGACAATGGCGTGCTGCGCGTCCTCAGACTCGGCAGCAAATGGGATCTGATTTTCCACCAGGCGCTGAAGCGCGACCAGAAGGGTGAAATCGTCGAATTCGACATCGACCCACGCAGCCTGGAAGAGTTCAGCGAGCAGGCCGGCAAAGTTATCCGTGAATACATGGACAGGGGCATGCCCTTCGTTCTTGTCACGTCGCCGGAAACGCGCTCCTATGTGCGCATGATCATCGAACGCCTGTTCGCGACCCTTCCGGTCCTGTCGCATGTGGAATTGGCCAAGGGGATCGAGATCAAGATTCTAGGTTCGATTTCATGATATCAGATCCCCAGGGGACCATTCTGGCGCTGTTCGTCGCCTTCTGCCGCATCGGCGGCTGCATGATGGTTCTCCCGGGATTTTCCTCCGGCCGTGTTCCTCCGCAGATCAGGCTGCTTCTTTCCGCGGCACTGACGATGGCGATCCTGCCATTGCTCTGGAATACGATCTATCCGCAGGTGTCGAAGGGCGATGCGAACTATATCGGCCTCATCTTCACCGAAACCGTCATCGGATTGATGTATGGGATGATGGCCAGGATCTATACGCTTGGCCTGCAATTCACCGGCACGGTCATATCGATGATGATCGGCTTCAACGCGCCCGGTGGCGCCGACATCATCGAGGAATCGAACGAAACATCGCTCACCAGCCTTGTCAGCTTTTGCGGGCTGATGATTCTCTTCATTATGGATTTTCACCATTATGTTTTGCAGGCGCTGGTCGATTCCTATTCGGTCATTCCCTTCGGCGGCCACATCGAGCCGCGCGCCGCGCTGATCTCGATTACGGATACGCTGGAGACGACCTTCTTCATCATGCTGCGGCTGGCAAGCCCCTTCGTGCTCTATGGCTTGATGTTCCAGATTTCCATCGGCTTCATCAACAAGCTGGCGCCGCAGATTCCGATCTATTTCATTTCCACGCCGTACCTGCTGATGGGAGGGCTGTTCATGCTCTATCTCAGCATCGCGGCCCTGGTCAGTCAGTTTTCCAGTGCGTTCCTCACCGTCTTTAACGGGCATTAGCCCGCAGGCGGACAGATGATGAAGCCCGATTCGGGCAGAGCCGGCGAGTAGGTAGACGATGGCGGAGAAAAACCGGTCCGAAAAACTGAAGCGCCTGGTCGCGGTGCAGCGCCATCTGGAACGGATGGCGGAAAATGAGCTTGCCGATACGACCCGGCAGCGCGCCGAAGTGACGGAAGCGATGGAGCGGGTCATGGTTGCCATTGGCTCGGTCGATCCTGTGCACATGGCATTCTCGATCCACTACGCCGAACGCTACGGTCGCCTGATGATCCGGGATCAACAGCTGGAAAGCATCCAGGCGCTCATTCAGATGAAGGTCCAGCAGGAGCGCACCAAGGCCGACAGGCTGGAAGAGCACATGAAGGATGCGCGCGAGCTCGAATTGCGAGAATCGGACGACAACGCCGTCTACGATATCATCGATCAGCGTTTCGCCGGAGCAACGCCAGCCTCCAGCAAGGTTCAAAAATAATAATCATCGCGATCATAGAGCAGGATTCGCAGCGGTGGGTTGCCGACCTGCTCCGACAGTTTGATTCGACATGTCCTGAGATGGGCGCTGGGCCGCGCATTTTCAGGGTATGCGAGAGCAGAAGGAGACGTGACGTGGCTATTTCGCCTCCGAGTGATTTGGTACTCGATGTCGTCAAGGCGGCAAATCCCGCAGATGTCGAGGCCGCGCAGGCCAAGCTTGCTGCCAATCGAGCCGCTTTTGCCGCCACCAGCCTGGCCGAAAACGGCAATGGTTTCGGCGCGGCGGTGGATGCGATGAACAGCGCCGCCACCCAAGCGGGCCTCGCCAATGCCAATACGCATGTGGCCGGAACCAAGGTCCCGCAGGCCTATCGCAAGTTCGAGTCCATGGTGCTGCAGAACTTCGTGAAGAACATGCTGCCGAGCAGCGAGACGCTCTACGGCAAGGGCTCGGCCGGCGAGATCTGGAAGGGCATGATGGCCGAGCAATTGGGCGACACGATCTCCAAGAACGGCGGCGTGGGCATCGCGGAAAAAATGTACAAGGAACAGGTCGACAAGATGCGCAATACCGGCGCCATCCATACAGCGACCGACGAGAACGACAAGAAGATGGCGCTCAGCGCGATTACCGATTTTCAGCGCAAGACGCTTGCCGCTGCCAATGCCGATAACGACGGCGACATCGGCATCACCAACCAGAATTCGTTGACGTCCCAGAAAGCATGAGCGAGGTAACAAACATGGAAATGATGTCGCAGGACTATCGGATCAAGTCTGTCCTTGGCCGCCTGGAGATGATTATCGACAATGAGAACAACCGGATCGGCGCCGATCCGGACTTCGATCTCAAGGTATCGAACGCACACAAGAGCCGCTGCCTCTATGAATTGTCGATGCTGTTTCGCGATACCGATCCGGCCGATCTCGCCGCCGCCCATATCGAGCAGCTGCACGATCTGAAGAAGAAGCTGGTTCTGAACGCCCGCCGCGTCGAGGCGCATCTCGAGGCCGTGCGCGCCGTCGCCGAGATTTTGAAGAATGCGGTGCAGAATGCCGACGCAGACGGCACCTATTCGCAGGAACAATTCCGCGTCCGTGAGGCCGGATGATCAAGCTCGTCATCACCGGCCTGTGGGTCTGCGCCGTGACATTGGCCTCGGTCTATTTTTCGGTGCAGGTGGCGACGGCGCCCGCGATCAGTCCTGATGACGCCAAGAAGGCGCAGCAGCAACTCGTCAAGGGCGAGTCGATCAACGTTCCCGTTATCGCCAACGGCCAGGTGACCGGCTATTTCCTGACGCGCATTTCCTTCATGATGGAAAAGGGTAAGGCGAATGCCATTCAGATACCTCTGCCGGAGCTGACGACCGATGAGCTCTTTTCGCTGCTGATCGGCAACAAGACGATCGATATCTCGCATGCGCAGAATTTCGACGTTGCCGCCTTCCGCGCCGATCTGAAGAAGCGGATGAACGAGCGGCTCGGTGGCGATTACGTCGCCGACGTGCTGATCGAACAGCTCGACTATCTCTCCAAGGAGGAAACCCACGGTGGGGAAAGTGTAGGCAAGAGAACGGTCAAGCCTGTCAAGATCGTGCAGGATGCGGCCAAGGACAAGGTGCCGGTCGAGTAATATCTCCCGGTTACAAGATGCCGGTCACGTACGAATGTAAGAAATATCTTACATTTAGCAGATATGCTTAACAGATCCCTGATGACATCGGACAAATTCAACCTTCCTTCCTAACGGAAAGTTGGATTTGTCTTGCTATAAACTCTCCCGAGCCATGCCTCACAGTCGCCGCACCGATGAACGGTGAGGGGCATGAGCTTTATGCGTACCGGCATCATGCGCGTCAGCGATGCCGGGCAGGAGGGTGTTGGATTGAACCAGGTAGCCGATTTTGCCCTCGTTGCGTCGCGCCGCATGATCTTCGATCTGCCGGTATGCGATCTGGGCTGGGATGACGCGCTGACTTTCGTCAACGAGCTTGCGTCCCTGCCGGTCGGACAGACTTCGATCTCCTTCGTCAATGCTCATAACATGCTCGTCATGCTGCGCGATGACAGCTACCGCAATGTCCTTGAGCATAATCTGGTTCTTCCCGACGGTGTTGGTCTCGACATCGCCTCGCGCGTCGCTCATGGTGAACCTTTCCCAGCCAATCTGAACGGCACGGATTTCGTGCCCGCGCTGCTGACATTCATGGAGCGGCCGAGACGGATCGGTCTCTTGGGCGGCAAGCGCTCCGTCGTCGAAAAGGCAGCGGAGAAATTTCGCCAACATGCCCCGTGGCACCAGTTTATCGTCGTATCGGACGGTTTCTTCGATCCGGCGCGGAGCCATGCCGTGACCGCGGAAATCAGCCGCCAGAAGATCGATGTGCTGATTGTCGGCATGGGCACGCCGTTGCAGGAAAAATGGGTTGCCGAACATGTCGGCCCGCAGCACGCACGCCTCGTCCTGACCGTCGGCGCCCTGTTCGATTTCATTTCGGAGACGGTGCCGCGCGCGCCGAGACTCGTGCGCGTAATGCGCGGCGAGTGGTTGTTCCGTCTGGTACTGGAGCCGAATAGGCTCTGGCGGCGCTACATGCTCGGCATACCGCTATTCCTCTATCAGGTTGTCAGGCATCAGTTTGGCCGCAAGGAGCGTGTCCTTCGCGCAGAGCCGCATCCCTTGCCGCAGCGGCATATCGCGCCGCCGAATAAATTAGCGAGCTAGTATTTGCGGGCTTGGCGTTAACTCTTTCTTTGGCATGAAATTTTAGAGTGGGTTAACCATTTGCATTGGTCTGTGACCATGTGCGCGAGATAACCCGCCATGTTTGAAAGCAAAGCCAGGACCGGATTCCACCCCGACGATGCGGAAACCCAAAAGGTTTCGCGGCGATCTGCCCGGCATATCTCCCCTTACGGTGAAGATGATGGCTTGGGTAGCGCGGTCGACCGACGCGCTGCCAACGCCGACGACCCACGGGATGCGGAATTGCGCGCCATCCTGCGCAGACGGTTGAACGGCGATCCCTATCCGGTGTCCGGTCGAAGATCGCCGGGGATCGGGACGGCGGCCGAGCAGGCGGAAGAGGTCTCACATGCCTACCGCTCGGAACGCCGCGAAATGCCGGAGCTGTCATCGGAGCCTGCGCCCGATTTGCTGGAATTCGTGCCTGATCTGCTTGAAGGCATAGGGGAGTTTCCGCGGCAGGCCGTCCCCGCTCCAGTTGTCGTTGAACAGGTATCTCGGGCCGGACGCTGGTCCCTCAGCTTCGGCGCCCTCTGTTTCATTGCCGCAACCGCGCTGACGGGTGCGGCTATTCCCATCCTGCTTGCCTCGCCGCCGCTCTATGTATCGCAGGCCGTTCTGCATGCGGAGGGCGAAGGTCGCGGGCGTCAGGCCCTGCTGGATGTTGCGGCGAAGCGTGTCGTTGCTCCGTCCGTATTGTCCGATATTGTCGCCAGGATGAAGCTTGACCGCGATCCGGAATTTACCGGCAGCCGGGCGGGTGCCCTCGGGGTTGCCGTCGAGCTGCTTTCCGGCAGCGGCAATGCATCCGACGCGCCGTCACGCGCGCAGGCCACGCTGCGCAAAGACATTGCCGTCGATATCGATAATCAGACGGGTCTGCTGCGCCTGATCGTTACATCGGGCGATCCCGCCAGATCGGCCGATATTGCCAACCGGCTTGTTATCGCTTCCCTTTATGATCCCGCTGTTGCAAAGGCGGCCGGTACGTCGCTTGGGGTAGAAACGGCGGCTGATCGCAGCCGAAAGGAGCTCGATCGCGCCTCCGCCGCTCTTGCCGAATTCAAGGCGCGCTATGGCGAAGACAGGATTGCTGCGGCGGAAGCGCTCCGGCAGCAGCGTCAGCAGCTGGATGTGCAGATAAAGGCAGCCGATCTGGCCGTACGCACCGCCAAGGCCCGTCTCACGGCCGTCAAATCGGCCACGCCGGCATCGGTGCTGAGCGGCGCATTGTCGGGCGATCTTTCGTCGGCGGGACTTGATGACTTGCGCAGCCGCTACAATGCCGCAAAGTCACAGCTAACGCAGCTCTCGGTGCAGCTCGGCCCGCGCCATCCCCGCCTGCTTGCACAGCAGGCCACCGTCGATGATCTCGCGGCCAATATGCGCAGCCAGCTGCAGCGGCTGGCCGTCAGCAGCGAAGCGGACGTAAAAGCTGCCCTGGAAAAGCAAGCCGCTCTCTCGGCGCAAATGACGGTCGCCAGTCAGACAGGGAGCGATGTCGACCTCGCTCGCCTCGGGCAGCTACAGGATGCCGTGACGACAGCGCAGAGCCGATATGAGACCGATCAGCAGAATGCTGGCATGATGATTTCCGAAGTCAGGCCGCCGCTGACAGTGTTGTCCCAGGCGGTCGCATCCGCCGCGCCGCTGGACGGTCATCTCGCGAGCAATCAGGCTGCGGGCTTCCTCGCCGGGCTTGGCCTGGCACTTTGCGCCGTATTCCTGCGCAAGTGGCTGGCCGGTGCGGAACTGGCAGAAGACCAAGCGACCGAGGAAAGCATCATGCCGATGGCTCACGCTTTGCCTCATGACGATGATATGGAGCTCACATCATTGCCGGCGATCGCGCCGGAGCCATCGGCTGCTCTTGTTTCCGGTGGTGCAGATCAGTTCGATATTGCGGACGAGTGGGGCCGCATCCAGCAGGAACTTGCATCCCTGCGTGCCAAAGTCGAAACCTACGCGGTACGCAGACATCCGGACCGCGCCTGATCGTCTCTTCGTTTTCCCTTGCAATTACCGCTTTCAGACACCATAGGGCGTTTGCAGGCCATTCCATAGAGCGGATGGCTTGTAGATTGCCAGCGAATTCATGATCGGGAGACGAGCGTGACGACAGTGATCGACGGGAAACAAGCGGCGGCTTCGGTGATCGAGGCCGTGAAGGCTGCAGCGGCGGGACTTGAAGCGGAGGCCGGGGTAAAGACTGGTCTTGCGGTCGTCATCGTCGGTGACGATCCGGCCAGCCACGCCTATGTGAACTCCAAGAGCAAGATGGCCAAGGAGTGCGGCTTCAAGTCGGTCCAGCACACGCTGCCGGCGGAAACGACGCAGGAAGCGCTCGCTGCCCTGGTGGCCTCGCTGAATGATGATCCCTCCATCCACGGCATTCTCGTCCAGCTGCCGCTGCCGAAGCATCTGGATTCCGATGCGATCATCCAGTCGATCCAGCCGGAGAAGGATGTCGACGGGTTGCATGTCGTCAATGCCGGCAAGCTTGCGACTGGCGATCTCGACACCGGGCTGATCTCCTGCACGCCGGCCGGCGCCATGCTGTTGGTACGTTCGATCCATGGCGAAGACCTGTCGGGTCTCAATGCCGTGGTCATCGGCCGCTCCAACCTGTTCGGCAAGCCGATGGCGCAATTGCTGCTTTCTGCCAATGCGACGGTGACGACGGCGCATTCGCGGACGAAGGACCTCGCCTCCGTTGCAAGGGGTGCCGATATCCTGGTGGCGGCCGTTGGCCGTCCGGAGATGGTCAAGGCCAACTGGATCAAGCCCGGTGCCACCGTCATTGATGTCGGCATCAACCGCATCGCGGCCCCTGAGCGGGGCGAGGGCAAGAGCCGGCTGGTGGGCGATGTCGCCTACGGTGAAGCATCCGAAATCGCTGCTGCGATCACCCCGGTTCCGGGTGGTGTCGGGCCGATGACGATCGCCATGCTGATGGCCAATACCGTCATCGCTGCCCATCGCGCCGCTGGTCGGAAACCGCCGAAATTCTAAAGTTATATCAATCGGCCGGCGCAACGCCGGTCGATGCGCGCACGATCAATTCCGCTTTCCATAATTCCTGTGCAGGAAATGTTTCCGTATGCTTGATTTCGCCGATCAGCCGTTCGGCGATGCGCACACCCGCTGCGCGCAGCGATGAGCGCGTGGTCGTCAGCGGCACGGTGAAGTTTTCCGGTTTGAGCAAGGTCAGCACGTCGTCGTGGGCGATCATCGAGATGTCCTCGCCGAGCCTGAGCTTTGCCTGATTAATGGCGCGAACGGCGCCGAGGGCCAGCACCGTGCTGGAACAAAGCACGGCTGTCGGTCGCTTCTCCTTTTCCATTTGCAGGATGCGTTCCATGGCTAACAAGCCCTGTTCATCCGTCATCGGCGTATGGCTGACGCAGGCTTCGTCGAGCGTCAGGCCACGCTCGGCAAGGGCTGCATCCATGCCGTTCTTCCGGCGAATGGCGAAATCGAAATAGATCGGGCCGTTCAAGAGGGCAAAGCGCCGGTGTCCGAGCTGCAGCAGCAGCTTCGTGGCGTCGTAGAAGGCGGCTTCATTGTCGATGTCGAGGAAAGGATAGTCGGGCTCGGAGCCTATGGAGCGTCCATGCACGAGGAAAGGCATGGATAGCGACTTCAGCATCTCCAGGCGCGGATCGTGGCCGCGCATATAATTGACGAAGAGGGCATCGACATTGCCGCTGGCCGCCAATCGCCTGAGGGCGCCGACCTCATCATTCGGATCCGCCGGCGTCAGGACGAAATGGAAGTCGTGCCGCAAGGCTTCCTCGCCGAGGCCGGTCAGAAACTCCGAGAAGTGCACATCCGAGGAATTGCCGGGCGAGGTCGGCATGACAAGCCCGATCGAGCCGGCCTTGCCAGTTGCAAGTCTTTGAGCTGCCTTATTGGGGCGATAGCCTGTTTCCCGAACCGCTTTGAGAACGCGCTCGCGAGTCTCGTGATTGACTTCCGGATATCCGTTCAACGCCCGGCTGACTGTCGTCTGCGACAGCCCCAGCATGTGCGATAGCTGCTTCAGATTCACGGTGTTTCGGCTCCTCCAACTGCATGCCGCCACGATGCCGAGACAACCTCCCGAAAAGTCTCAGGCTTTCAAAGCGCTTTCAATTATGTAGCAGCAGAAGCGTGGGAGACAAGATAATTAGTAAAAAATCGACATGCTTTCTCTGCTGCAGCGCGAGAATTGCTGTGTATACTGGCTGGAATCTGAAAATCGCTTGACTTTATCCCGCTCTCAATGGATGACAGACGTAGCCAAAGCGCTTTGAGGAAATGGGGCGCACAGCACAAAACAGTGTCTGGGCTCATGGGTTTCGTTATTTGGGAGGACAACCGCATGAAGAAAATGTTTCTTATGACCGTCGCTGCCGCCGCTCTGGTGGCCGGTACGGCGATGGCTGCCGATCTGAAGTTCCAGCCGGGCCAGGACTCCAAGTTCAACTGGAAGAGCTATGACGACTTCAAGGCGGCCCATGCCGACCTGAAGGGCGAGACGCTGACCATTTTCGGCCCCTGGCGCGGCGAGGACGAGGCTCTCTTCACCAGCATCCTGAACTATTTCACCGAAGCGACCGGCGTGAACGCCAAATATTCGTCCTCGGAAAACTACGAGCAGCAGATCGTCATCGACACGCAGGCTGGCTCGCCGCCGAACGTCGCCATTCTCCCGCAGCCGGGCCTGCTCGCCAACCTTGCCAGCAAGGGCTATCTGACGCCGCTCGGTGATGATCTCGCAAGCTGGGTCAAGACCAATTACGGTGCCGGCGACAGCTGGGTCGGCTACGGCACCTACAAGGGCAAGGACGGAAAGGACGCCTTCTATGCCTTCCCCTACAAGGCCGATCTGAAGTCGCTGGTCTGGTACGTTCCGGAAAACTTCGAGGAAGCCGGCTACAAGGTTCCGACGACCATGGAGGACCTGATCAAGCTTTCGGATCAGATCGTCAAGGATGGCGGCACCCCCTGGTGCATCGGCCTCGGTTCGGGCGGTGCGACCGGCTGGCCGGCAACCGATTGGGTCGAAGATCTGATGCTGCGCCTCAATACGCCGCAGGATTACGACCACTGGGTCGATAACTCGCTGAAGTTCAACGATCCGAAGGTCGTTGCCGCCATCGAGGAATTCGGCAAGTTCTCAAAGAATCCGAAATATGTTGCCGGCGGCGTTGCGGCCGTTGCCTCGACCGACTTCCGCGACAGCCCGAAGGGCCTCTTCACGGTTCCGCCGAAGTGCTACCTGCACAAGCAGGCATCCTTCATCCCATCCTTCTTCCCGGAAGGCACCAAGCTCGGCCAGGATGCGGACTTCTTCTACTTCCCGCCCAGCGCCGCGCATCCTGAACTCGGTAAGCCGGTTCTCGGCGCCGGCACGCTAGCAGCCATCACCAAGGATTCGAAGGCCGCCCGCGCCTTTATCCAGTTCCTCCAGACGCCGATCGCCCAGGAAGTCTGGATGGCCCAGTCCGGCTTCCTGACGCCGTACAAGTCCGTCAACACGGCTGCCTACGCCAATGACACGCTGCGCAAGGAAGGCGAAATCCTGACCACGGCCACCACGTTCCGCTTCGACGGTTCCGACCTGATGCCGGGCAAGATCGGTGCAGGCTCGTTCTGGACGGGCATGGTGGATTTCGTCGGCGGCAAGTCCGCTCAGGATGTAGCCGACGGTATCCAGAAGTCCTGGGACGCCATCAAGTAGGACATCATAGCCCTATCGCCGCCGGCAACTCGCCGGCGGCGCCATACTGCATATGACGACGCGCCCTTCAGCGCGGCCGATGCCCGACTGATGGACAAAAGCAGATAATTCGGGGAGGGAAGGGATGTTTTCGCAGATCGTATCGGCGATTGGCGCCATGATATTCGGCGTTGCCATTTGCGCCGCTTATTTCTGGTTTTCCAACAAGCTCTTGGACTTGATCTTTCCGGCAAGGGAAGGGGACGACGTTCATCGAGCGGCCGTCAACCTTCGTCGCCGTGGTCTCATCCGCCCCTGGCTGTTCCTGGGGCCGGCCTTGTTCCTGCTCGTCGTCTACCTCGTCTATCCTGTCGTCGCGACCTTCATCCTGTCTTTCTACGGCCCGGACGGCAGCAAATTCGTCGGCGGCGCCAACTATCTCTGGGCACTCAACGACACTGAATTCCGCCAGTCGATTTTCAACAACATCCTCTGGCTTGCCGTGGTGCCGGCCGCCTGCACCTTTTTTGGCCTTGTCATCGCCGTCATGACGGACCGCATCTGGTGGGGCAATCTCGCCAAGGCCGTCATCTTCATGCCGATGGCGATCTCGTTTGTCGGCGCTTCCGTCATCTGGAAGTTTATCTATGAATATCGCGGCGGCACGGATACGCAGATCGGCCTTCTGAATGCCGTTGTCCAGCTGTTCGGCGGCACACCGGAGGTCTGGATCACCATTCCGTTCTGGAACAACTTCTTCCTGATGGTCATGCTGATCTGGATCCAGACCGGCTTTGCCATGGTCATCCTCTCGGCGGCTCTACGCGGCATTCCCGAGGAAACCATTGAGGCTGCCGTCATCGACGGCGCCAATGGCTGGCAGATCTTCTGGAAAATCATGGTGCCGCAGGTCTGGGGCACGATCGCCACGGTCTGGACCACGATCACCATCCTCGTCCTCAAGGTCTTCGATATCGTGCTGACCATGACCAACGGCCAGTGGAACACGATGGTGCTTGCCAACCTGATGTTCAATTGGATGTTCCGTGGCGGCGGCGACAGCGGCCGAAGCGCCGTCATCGCGCTCGTCATCATGGTCGCGGTCACGCCGATCATGATCTGGAACATTCGCCGCGCAAATGCTGAGACGAAGGGGCGCTGACATGATTGGAAATCTCGGTCGCATCGGCCCCGCCCGCATTTTCGTTCACGCCGCGGTATTGCTCATCGTCCTGCTCTGGCTGTTGCCGACGCTCGGCATTTTCGTCACCGCGCTGCGCGACAAGGATCAGATCGTCGCTTCCGGCTGGTGGACGGCCTTTGCCGGCTCGTCGCGCACCACGGCAGCCCGCCTTGACGGTGCGGATAAGGCAAAACCTGATGGCGCAAATTTCGTGATATCAGGCACGCTCGCCGTCGAAGGCGGCGGCAAGATCCAGTCCTTCGGCCTGCGCGTGCAGGAGCCGGCAGCCTACAAGGCAGGCGCTCCCGCCGCGCTGGAAAATGGTGAGACGCTAACGATCAACTCTGATGGTAGCTACAGCTACAAGAAGAACGGCCCGTTTGGGGCGGATGCCCGGGCCAAGCGCGTCTATTTGACGGTCGCCACGCCGCCGCAATTCACGCTGGACAACTATCGCAACGTGCTGGGCGGTGAGGGTATCGGCCAGTCCTTCATCAATTCGCTGACGGTGACGATCCCGGCGACGGTCATTCCGATCCTGATCGCCGCCTTCGCCGCCTATGCGCTTGCCTGGATGGAGTTTCCCGGCCGCGCGATCCTGATTGCGCTCGTCGTCGGCTTGATCGTCGTGCCGCTGCAGATGTCGCTGATTCCGCTTCTGCGCATCTATAACGAAATTGGCCAGATGTTCGGCGTACCGTCGAAGACCTATCCTGGCATCTGGCTGGCGCATACGGCCTTCGGCCTGCCGCTCGCCATCTATCTCCTGCGCAATTACATTGCCGGCCTGCCGAAGGAAATCATCGAATCCGCCCGCGTCGATGGCGCCAGCGATTTCGATATCTTCGTCAAGATCATCCTGCCGCTGTCATTCCCGGCATTGGCCTCCTTCGCGATCTTCCAGTTCCTCTGGGTGTGGAACGACCTTCTGATCGCCATGGTCTTCCTCGGCACCGACAAGGATCACCTCGTGCTCACGGCCGCCCTCAACGCGCTGCTCGGCTCGCGCGGCGGCAACTGGGAAATCCTGACGGCATCGGCCTTCGTCACCATCCTTATCCCACTCCTCGTCTTCTTTGGTCTGCAGCGCTACCTCGTGCGCGGTCTGCTCGCCGGGTCGGTGAAGGGGGGCTGATCCAAAATCATATT
Organism: Martinezella sp. CNPSo 3732; assembly: GCF_057784515.1. NCBI lineage: Bacteria > Pseudomonadati > Pseudomonadota > Alphaproteobacteria > Hyphomicrobiales > Rhizobiaceae > Martinezella > Martinezella sp. CNPSo 3732. Next base: position 164,301 of record NZ_JBXSOO010000012.1, on the reverse strand, counting down.
ATCCAGACAGGACCCATACAGCATGAGCATTGCCCTTCAATCGGCTTTAGATGTTGACAAGGACTGGTGGCGCGGCGCGGTGATCTATCAGATCTATCCGCGCTCCTATCAGGACTCCAATGGCGACGGCATCGGCGATCTCAAGGGTATCGCCGTCCGTCTGCCGCATGTCGCAGCGCTCGGCGTCGACGCTATCTGGATTTCGCCCTTCTTCACCTCGCCGATGCGCGATTTCGGCTACGACGTCTCCAATTATGAGGACGTCGATCCGATCTTCGGTTCGCTGGCCGATTTCGATGCGATGGTGACGGAAGCTCATCGTCTCGGCATCAAGGTGATGATCGATCTGGTGCTGTCGCACAGCTCGGATCGCCATCCCTGGTTCGTCGAAAGCCGCTCGAGCAAGGATAACCCGAAGGCTGATTGGTATGTCTGGGCTGATGCCAAGCCGGACGGCACACCGCCCAACAACTGGCTGTCGATCTTTGGCGGCTCTGCCTGGGCGTGGGATCCGACCCGTATGCAATATTACATGCACAACTTCCTGACCTCGCAGCCGGATATGAACCTGCATAATCCAGAGGTGCAAGACCGCTTGCTCGACGTCGTCCGTTTCTGGCTCGACCGCGGCGTCGATGGCTTCCGTCTCGACACCATCAACTTCTACTTCCACGACAAGGAATTGCGCGACAACCCGGCACTGGAGCCTTCGCGCCGCAACGCGTCCACGGCACCGGCCGTCAATCCCTATAATTTTCAGGAACATCTCTACGACAAGAATCGTCCCGAGAACCTGGAGTTCCTCAAGCGCTTCCGTGCCGTGCTCGACGAATATCCGGCGATTGCTGCCGTCGGCGAAGTGGGCGACAGCCAGCGCGGCCTCGAGATCGTCGGCGAATACACATCCGGCGGCGACAAGATGCACATGTGCTACGCTTTCGAATTCCTGGCGCCGGACGCCCTGTCGCCGGATCGCGTCGAAGAGGTGATGAACGACTTCGACACGGCAGCTCCACAAGGCTGGGCCTGCTGGGCCTTCTCCAACCACGACGTCGTGCGCCATGTCAGCCGCTGGGGCAATCTGGTTGCCGACCGCGATGCTTTCGCCAAGCTCTATGCGGCGCTGCTGCTGACCCTGCGCGGCTCCGTATGCATTTATCAGGGCGAGGAACTGGCACTGACGGAAGCGGATCTTGCCTACCAGGATCTGCAGGACCCCTACGGCATCCAATTCTGGCCCGAGTTCAAGGGCCGCGATGGTTGCCGCACGCCGATGGTCTGGGACAGCCAGGTGGCGCAGGGCGGATTCTCGACGGTGAAGCCGTGGCTGCCGGTACCGGTCGAACACATTCTGCGTGCCGTCAGCGTCCAGCAGGGCGATGAAAATTCAGTGCTGGAGCAGTACCGCCGCTTCCTCGCCTTCCGCAAGCAGCATCCGGCCTTCGCCAAGGGCGAGATTGCCTTTTCGGAGCCACAGGGCGACGTGCTGATCTACACCCGCACTTATGCCGGCGAGACCATTCTCTGCGTCTTCAACATGAGCCCTGTCGAAACGCTGTCAACTTTGCCCGATGGCAATTGGCAGGCGTTGACGGGACACGGCTTTACCAGCAACAACTACGGCAACAAGATCGATATTCCGGCCTGGGGCGCTTACTTCGCGCGTCTCGCCTGACCTTTGGGAGGAGGAAGCACAATGACGGGACTTGTTCTGAGGGATATCAAGAAATCCTACGGCAGCGTGCATGTGCTGCACGGCATCGATCTGGAGATCAATGAAGGCGAGTTCATCGTCTTCGTCGGTCCCTCCGGCTGCGGCAAGTCCACCTTGCTCAGGATGATTGCCGGGCTGGAGAGCATCACGGCCGGGGATATGATGATCGCCGGTCAGAAGGTGAATGAGGTGCCGCCGTCGCGGCGCGGCATCGCCATGGTCTTCCAGTCCTATGCCCTCTATCCGCATATGACCGTCTACGACAACATGGCCTTCGGCATGCGCATTGCCGGCGAAAGCAAGCAGGAGATTGACCGTCGTGTGCGGGCGGCGGCAGCGAGCCTGCAGCTCACGCAATATCTGGAGCGTCTGCCCAAGGCGCTCTCGGGCGGTCAGCGCCAGCGCGTCGCCATCGGCCGCGCCATCTGCCGCAACCCCAAGGTTTTCCTGTTCGACGAACCGCTGTCGAACCTCGACGCCGCCCTGCGCGTCGCGACCCGCATCGAGATTGCCAAACTCAGCGATTCCATGCCCGAGACGACGATGATCTACGTCACCCACGACCAGGTGGAGGCCATGACGCTGGCCGACCGTATTGTCGTGCTGTCGGCCGGCCGTGTCGAGCAGGTCGGTGCTCCCCTTGAACTCTACGAGCGCCCGGCCAATCTGTTCGTCGCCAAGTTCATCGGCTCGCCGGCCATGAACATCATCCCCGCTACCGTGACCGAAACAGGCGCAACGACGACCGTGACGCTAACGGGCGGCAAGGCCGTGACGCTGGACGTACCGACGGAGGCGTCCGAGAAGGGCAAGACGGCGAGCTTCGGTGTGCGTCCGGAAGACCTGCGTGTCGCGACCGGTGACGACTATCTTTTCGAAGGTGAGGTCTCCATCGTCGAGGCGCTCGGCGAAGTGACGCAGCTCTATCTCGAAGGCCTGGTCGATGGCGAGCCGATCATCGTCAAGATCCCCGGCATTGCCGATATCCATCGCGGCCAAAAGATGCGTTTTGCCGCCGACCGTCAGAAGCTGCATCTTTTCGACGCCAGCGGCCACTCCTATCGCAAGTAGGCGCTTACCGGATGCCCCGGCTCAAGTAAAAATGAACAACAAAATTCATCTTGGGCCGGCGCGTTCAAACCTTCTGTTAAAGACCGGCTGATAGTCTCCCCTTCATAATATACTTCAGGGGTCTACCAAGATGGCTGCGTTCGGCAGAGCTAATTCGGGTCAGCATTTCCTTAATAAGGAAGAATCCTTCATGTATGACCGCGAAGTGCGGTTTCGCATGGAAGACACCATGAATGCCGCCCGCCTCGAATACACTGAAAAGGGCGTGATGAATCTTGCGTCGCGCCGCTGCGATATTATCCGTATCTCGCAGAGCAGCGCGGTTCTTGCGATCCTCACCCAGTATAATCTGCCGAAGCAGTTCTATCTGGATATTCCTGACGCCCGCATCACCAAGGTCGGCTGTGTGCTGATGAAGGTCTTCTCCAACAACACGGTGGAAGTTCGTTTCCTGCGTCTCCTCACGGAGAAGGAAATGAACAAGATCTTCGTCTACAGCACGCATCCGGCCCACAAGAACCGCGTGCTCGATATTAGATCCTGATCAACGACCCACAGGAAGCGGCTTAGCACGCTCCGTTCGGCTGACGGATCAGATTTCCGTTCGCCATTTTGCGAGCGCATCCTCAAGATACTTGATCAGCGGCAGCCTGCCATTTTCCTGCAGCCATTTGTTGACCGAAAGGCGAAGCGGGCTCACTCCGATCATCGACACCAGCTGCAGACCGTCGCGGTCCCTGGTCGGAAACAATTCGCACAGGGCTTGGTAGGCGATTTGCTCAAGCTGCAAAGAGTTACCCCGTGACCGGGCGCGCAGGGTCTCGCTTTGACGTAAAAGCTTGGCAGTCTCCAGAAGCCGCGGCGCTTCCGCCTCGATGCGGGCCACAAGTCCCAGGGTGGCTTGATGGACGACCTCGAGCGGACGCCCGGCTGAGGCATTCTCCATGATGCCAGTCCGCAGTGCGTCCATATATCGGCGCTGGTGTGCCAGAAGAATATCGTCCTTGCTCTTGAAGTAATAAAAGAAAGTCCGCCGGGAAATACCGGCCGCTGCCGCAATCTCCTCGATCGTCGTTTCCTGATAGCCTTTCGCGAGAAAGGATTTCATTCCGGCGTCCGCTATGCGTTGAAAGGTCAGGCGGCGCTTGCATTCGCGCAGGCCTTCCGGCTTTGAGGTTGCATCTTGCATCTGGCCATTTTGGCATGAGTCGCAACGCCACTCAAATCATGGGGGGCCCTTACGCCTCCCTCGTAGAGTTCTCAATTCGCGGTAAAATAATTCTTTCGCTTCGCCTCCCGATTGCCGCAAAGTAGCCAACATTAATTTTTACATCAAGTGCGATATTTAATGTTGATGCTGAATGTTCATAACCGGGTGCAGGAGCACAAACATCGATGCCAGCCAATGCAATCCCAAATCACGATGGAAGTAAGACCTATGATCCATATGCCGCCGAAAGCCGTCGGAGGCGCGACATTTGCTCGATGGCTCTGCTGTTGAGCGTGCTAGGGGGCTGCGCCGCCGCCCCGCTGGATCGGGCGGGATCCCTGCGGTCCTATGATGGCCTGACGCGATCGGACGGGCTGGTCGCGCACTCGCTTCTTCGGGTGAGCAGGGACGACGTTCTTGCGGCCAAGACCGTGAAGATCATTCCTACCGCCTTTTCCATGCGCGCCGAAAGCGCTGCCTTCACGTCCAAGCAGCGCGATCTCGTCACCAATGCCGTCGACAGAGCGCTTTGCTCCGGATTGAGCGAACGCTTCATCGTCGTCGGTCTATCGGAGCCGGCAGATCTGACCGTTCGCGCCGTCGTGACACAGGTCAGGGCAACAAATGCGACGGCTGTCGGCGTCTCGAAAGTCACATCCGTAGGCAAGAGCGTATTGCTGCCGGGTGTACCAGTGCCCGTTCCGCGTATTCCGATCGGCATGGGCAGCCTCTCGCTCGAGGCGGAGGCTTTCAATCCCCAGGGTGCGCAGAAGGCAGTCATGATCTGGGGACGTGGTGCGAACGCATTTTTTGATTCGGGCACGGTCGCCAAGGAAGGGGATGCCTATAGCCTCGCCGCCAAATTCGGCGGCGATTTCAGCAAGATGCTGGTCAAGGGCAAGACGCCTTTCGGAGCGACGCCCTCGTTCCCTTCCAGGGCAAAACTCGCGGCTCTCGTCGGTCGAACGCCCAAGTATGAGGCCTGCAAGGCATTCGGGAAGCCGCCGGGCGTGACGGGTTTCGTCGGAGCACGCCTCGGTCTTCCACCGGCATGGACGGACAAGGCTCCGCCGGAAGCAGGAACCATGGCATCGAAAGTTCCCTGATCAGCCTCTGATGCCGTCCTGCTGAAATCCGGCGGACTATCTCAATGGCGGAACAGCACGCTTGCGCCCTGATCCGCCGGTCCCGCGGCGTGGCGGAACGGAGCGAAGAGTTCGCGCCCCATGCCGAATTCGTTCGCCGAGAGATCCGCCACCACCGGCTCGCGCTCCGCCATATCGGCGGCATCGACCAGCACCTCCAGCGTACCGGCAATCGCATCGATGCGGATGATATCGCCTTCCCGGATGCGGGAGATCGGGCCGCCGTCGATAGCCTCCGGCGTCACATGGATGGCGGCCGGCACCTTGCCCGAGGCGCCGGACATGCGGCCGTCGGTCAGGAGCGCCACGCGGAAACCACGGTCCTGCAGCACGCCGAGCGCTGGCGTCAGCTTGTGCAGTTCCGGCATGCCGTTGGCTTTCGGCCCTTGGAAGCGTACGACGGCGACGAAATCGCGGTTCAGCTTGCCGTCCTTGAAGGCCTGCTGCATCTCCAGTTGATCGTGGAAGATCACGGCCGGCGCTTCGATGATGTGACGTTCCGGCTTGACGGCGGAGATCTTGATGACCGCCTTGCCGATATTGCCACGCAGCATCTTCAGCCCGCCATTGCTCTGGAAGGGCGTGTCGATGCTTGCCAGCACCTTCGGGTCGTGGCTTTTTTCCGGAGCGGGTTCGCGCACGACATTGCCGTCGGCGCCGAGCTTGACGTCGATGGAGTAGCCGCCGAGGCCCTGGCCGTAGACGGTGCGAACATCGTCGTGCAGCAGCCCCTTCTTCAGAAGTTCCTTGATGAGGAAGCCCATGCCGCCAGCAGCATGGAAATGATTCACGTCGGCAAGCCCGTTCGGATAGACGCGGGCAAGCAGCGGGATGATGTCCGAAAGCTCGGAAATATCCTGCCAGGTAAGCACGATACCGGCGGCGCGCGCCATGGCGACGATGTGCATCGTATGGTTCGTCGAGCCGCCGGTCGCATGCAGGCCGACGACGCCGTTGACGATCGAGCGTTCGTCGATCATCTCGCCGGCCGGTGTGAACTCATTGCCCATGGCTGTGATGGCAAGCGCGCGCTTGGTCGCCTCGCGTGTCAAGGCTTCGCGCAGCGGCGTGCCGGGATTGATGAAGGAGGCGCCCGGCATGTGGAAGCCCATGATCTCCATCAGCATCTGGTTCGAATTGGCCGTACCGTAGAAGGTGCAGGTGCCGGGACCGTGATAGGACTTCGATTCCGCTTCGAGAAGTTCGGCGCGGCCGACCTTGCCTTCGGCATAGAGCTGGCGCACGCGCGACTTCTCGTCGTTCGGCAGGCCCGAGGTCATCGGTCCGGCCGGAATGAAGACAGCAGGCAGATGGCCGAAGGAGAGGGCGGCTATGACGAGGCCGGGGACGATCTTGTCGCAGACGCCGAGGAAGACGGCGGCATCGAACATATTGTGCGACAGGCCGACGGCTGCCGACATGGCAATCAGATCGCGTGAGAAAAGCGAAAGTTCCATGCCGGGCTGTCCCTGCGTAACGCCGTCGCACATGGCCGGCACACCGCCGGCAACCTGGGCGATGCCGCCCGCTTCGGCCGCCGCTTCGCGGATGATCGTAGGATAGGTCTCGAAAGGCTGATGCGCCGAGAGCATGTCGTTATAGGAGGTGATGATCCCGAGATTGGGCACCTGGTCTCCCGCCAGTGCGTCCTTCTCGGTGGGGGAACAGATGGCGAAGCCATGCGCAAGGTTGGCACAGCCGAGCACGGAACGTTGCGCGCCCTTCGCTGCGGCATTGCGCAGGCGGTCCAGATAGCGCTCGCGCGTCGGCTTCGAGCGCTCGACGATACGTGCGGTAATCGCTGATATGCGGGCGTCAGCGGCCATGGTCGATCTGCCTCCGTCTGTTCTGCGCAATGCCCGAAGATCTGTCTCGGTAGGGGCGTGGCGCGGGGTCCAAAAATCAATGCTTTGCCGCTGCGCCCGCAGGGGCACACGGCGCAGCATAGGTTGCTGTGTCATTCAGGGTTCGATGACGAGGCCTGTCGGCCGTATCATGGAGCCCAATAAATCTCGACCGGGGAAGCCGCCCGGCGCAGCAAGGCACGGATCGGCATCTCGGTTTCCTCGCCTGCTGCTTCGGCTTTGGCGAGAACCTCTTTCTTTCCTTCTCCCTCGATATGGAGCACCAGCAATCGGGCATCCTGAAGGCTGGAGAAAGTGAACGTCAGCCGCGGCTCGCCGGCACCTTCCGCTTCCATCGTGATGATGCCGCGCGGAGTGTCCGGATCGAGTGCGGTTGCGAGATTGCTGCCGCCCGGAAAGAAGGAAGCAGTGTGGCCGTCATTGCCCATGCCGAGGATGGCAACATCGAAGGGATGGCCGACGGCCTTAGTCTTTTCCGTGGCGATGGCGGCGGCCTCCTCGACGGAAGCCGCAGCCTGATAGAGCGGAAGGAAGTTGGCGGCAGCCGCCTTGTCCTTCAGCAGGTTTTCCTGAACGAGCAGGTGGTTCGAGCGCGGATTGTCCGCCGGCACGAACCGTTCGTCGACGAGGGTGACCGTCACCTTGCCCCAGTCGATCGAGCGCGATGACAGCGCCTGGAAGAAGGCCTTCGGCGTGGAGCCGCCGGAGACCGCGATGCTTGCGGAGCCGCGGGCGGTAACCGCGGCCGAAAGGGTCTCGGCCACCTTGTCCGCGAGCTTGCCGGCGAGTTCGGCACCATTGGCAAAAGCATGCATGTTCGCTGTCATCGTTATCGTCCCGGTTTAGATATCGTCGTGCCAGGTGCGGCCGTCACGCTCGATGAGCGCGATAGCCTGGCTCGGACCCCAGGTGCCGGCCGTATAGCCCTGCACCTGCTGGCCGGCGTGTTCCCAGCCCTTGAGGATCGGATCGACCCACTTCCATGCGGCTTCCACTTCGTCGCGGCGCATGAACAGCGTCTGATTGGAACGGATGACGTCCATCAGCAGGCGCTCATAGGCGTCCGGATTGCGGACGTTGAAGGCAGACGCAAAGCTCATGTCGAGCGAGACATTGCGCAGGCGCATGCCGCCCGGACCCGGATCCTTGATCATCAGCGACTGCTTGACGCCTTCATCCGGCTGCAGGCGGATGATCAGCTGGTTGGCAACGATGCGGCCGGCGGCCTGGTCGAAGATGGTGTGCGGGATGTGCTTGAAGGTGATGACGATTTCCGACATGCGGCCGGCGAGACGCTTGCCGGTGCGGATGTAGAAGGGAACGCCAGCCCAGCGCCAGTTGCCGATCTCGGCCTTGATGGCGACGAAGGTTTCGGTGTTGGAGACGCCGCCTTCCAGTTCGTCGAGATAGCCCTTGACCGGGCCGCCTGCCGAAGCGCCAGCGCGATACTGGCCGCGAACCGTTGCCTGTTCGACATTGGACGCGTCGATCGGCTTCAGTGCGCGCAGAACCTTCAGCTTCTCGTCGCGGACGGCTTCCGAATCCATGGAGGAGGGAATTTCCATCGCGGTCAAGCAAAGCAGCTGCAGGATGTGGTTCTGCACCATGTCGCGCAGCGCGCCGGCCGTGTCGTAATAGCCGGCGCGGCCTTCGAGACCGACCGATTCAGCGACGGTGATCTGCACGTGGTCGATATGGTTGGCGTTCCACAGCGGCTCGTAGAGCGCGTTGGCAAAGCGCAGCGCCATCAGGTTCTGCACGGTTTCCTTGCCGAGATAGTGGTCGATACGGAAGATCTGCTCTTCCTTGAAGACCTTGCCGATGGTGTCGTTGAGCTGCAGGGCAGATGCCAGATCTCGGCCGATCGGCTTTTCGACGACGATGCGGGTCTGCTTGGTGATTAGCTTGTGATCGTGGATCTTCTGCGAGATGTCGCCGAAGATGCCCGGAGCGACGGCGAGATAGAAGGCGCGCACGCGCTCCTTGCCTTCGTCCAGAATCTTCTTCAGCTGGTCCCAGCCGGCGTCGCTGCGGGCATCAACCGGTACGTAGAACAGGCGAGCCAGGAATTTCTTGACTTCGGCGTCGTCATATTCACCCTTTTTCAGGTGTTCCTTGAGGGCTGCATCGGCAAATTTGCGGTATTCTTCATTGGAAAGCGCGCTGCGCGAAGCGCCGATGATGCGTGTCGGTTCGGAAAACTGACCTTCGACCTGACGATGGTAAAGAGCGGGCAGGAGTTTGCGTTCGGCAAGGTCGCCGCTGCCGCCGAAAACGACATAATCAAATGGTTCAACAGGAATGATTTGGCTGCTCATGAGCTATCTCTCAATCGGTCTTGGTTGAGGCCCCTTTTAATCTAATCGATTTAAAAAGGCCAGTGTGCATCGCAAAATTCAGATGCGGCTTTTTAGAGCGGATTGCCGGCGGAAGAAATCATCTTCCGGTTTTCAAAACCTGTCGCGCAACGCAAACCATGAGAGCGCCAGGAACAGCAGAGGCGCCCGCATGCGCGCACCGCCGGGGAAGGGCGGAATGTTCAGCTCCCTGAAGAGATGAAGTTCGTCCGCATTCCCGAGAACCGTTTTCGCATAGAGTTTACCGCAATAATTTGACAGCATCACCCCATGGCCGGAATAGCCGCCGATGGAAGTGACACCCGGCATGACCTCGCGCACGAAGGGCTGCCTCGGCATGGTGATGCCGACCGAACCGCCCCAGGCATAATCGATGTTGATATCGCCGAGGGCCGGATAGATTTCGGTGATCTGCCGGCGGATGTGCTGCGTTATGTCGCGTGGATTGTCCGCCGTATAGGCCTCGCGCCCGCCGAACAGCAGGCGTCCATCCTTGGATTTGCGGAAATAGCGCACGACGAATCGCGAATCGGCGACGGCTTCATTGCCGGGAAGAACCTGTGGGAAGCGGTCCAGCGGTTGCGTTGCGCCGATGAAGGAGCGGATCGGCATGACGTGACTTGCCGTCACCGGCTCCAGATTGCCGATATAGCCGTTGCAGGCGATCAGCACGCGGTCGGCGGTGATCTCGCCGCCATCCGTCTCGATAATGGTCTTGCCCTCCGCTTGGCGAAAGCCCTTTGCCTTGGTCATCTCAAAGAGGGCGGCACCGGCTTCGGCCGCGACGCGGGCAAGGCCGATAAGCAGCTTCAGCGGGTGGATATGGCCCGTGCCCATATCCCGGACGCCATAAAGATAGAATTGCGACCCCAGCCGCTCCTGGGTTTCAGCCTGATCCATAAAGGTCATGTGCGGATAGCCGTAGCGGGTCGCTGCGATCTCCGCATTGTCCATATAGTCGCGCTTGTAGCTGCGCTTGTGCGTGACATTCATCTGGCCGGGTAGGAAATCGATGTCGATGCCATGCTCGGCGGAGAAATCGAGAAGATGCCGCTTGGCGTCCTCGGCCAGATCGAAAAGAGCTTTGGAGCGTTCATAGCCGATCTTCTCTTCCATCTCTTCCGGCCACCAGCGCTGGCCGGTGCCGAGCTGCCCGCCGTTGCGGCCGGAGGCGCCGTCGCCGAAGCGGTTCGCGTCGATCAGAACGACCTCCGCGCCACCTTTGGCAAGATTGTAGGCGGCCTGAAGGCCGGTATAGCCGCCACCGATAATCGCGACATCTGCGCGGCGCGAGCCGTCGAGCTTCGGATAGCTCGTACGCGGGCCGACGGTCGCTTGGTAGAAGGAAAGGCCGGGCGCGATCGGGCTTTGCCATGTTTCCTGCAGCGTCATGGGCGCCTCCTTCACACGTTGAGCAGAAGGAATTCCCGCTCCCACGGGCTGATCACCTGCATGAAGGTTTCGAATTCGCCGCGCTTCACGCCGGCGTAGATACCGATGAAGTCCTTGCCGAACACCTCTTCGAAGGCCGGCTCGTCCTCCATCAACGCGATGGCTTCGAGGAGCCCGCGCGGCAGATCGATGGAGCCTTCATTGGCAGAATCCTCGGTCGGCGCCGTCGGCACCACCTGCTTCATGATGCCGAGCAGGCCGGAGGCGAGCGAGGCGGCAAGCGCCAGATAGGGGTTGGCGTCCGAACTCGGTAGCCGGTTTTCGACGCGCCGCGCCTGCGGATCGGAGACCGGCACGCGGAAGGCCGTGGTGCGGTTGTCGTAGCCCCAGGCATTGTTGACCGGGCAGGACATGTTCGGCGCCAGCCGGCGATAGGAATTCACATAGGGCGCCAGCATGGCGAGCGAGTTCGGCACGAAGCGCTGCATGCCGCCGATGAAATGGAAGAATTCGGGCGAGGGGCTGCCATCCGAATTGGTGAAGACGTTCTTGCCCGTCTCGATGTTGACCACCGACTGATGGATGTGCATCGCTGATCCCGGCTGGCTCTGCATCGGTTTGGCCATGAAGGTCGCGTAGATGCCGTGCTTCAGCGCCGCCTCTCGGATCGTGCGCTTGAACATGAACACCTGGTCGGCAAGCTCGATCGGATCGCCGTGGCGCAGGTTGATTTCCAGCTGGGCCGGCCCTTCCTCGTGGATCAGCGTGTCGATCTCGAGACCTTGCTTTTCCGAGAAGTGATAGATGTCATCGATCAGCTCGTCGAACTCGTTGATGCCGGCGATCGAATAGCCTTGACCGCCCAGGATGGAACGCCCGGAACGGCCCTTCGGCGGGTGCAGCGGATAATCCGGATCGTCATTCTTGGCGACGAGATAAAACTCGATTTCCGGCGCCACCACCGGCTTCCAGCCGCGATCGCGATAGAGCCCCATGATACGCTTCAGCACGTTGCGCGGCGTATAGGAGACTTCCTGTCCCTCGGAATTGACGATATCGCAGATGACCTGCGCGGTCGGGTCGGTTTCCCAGGGAACGACCGACAGGGTCGACAGGTCTGGGACCAGCTTCAGGTCGTTGTCGCGCGGCTCGTAGCGGAAGCTTTCGGTCTCTTCCGGATATTCGCCGGAGATCGTGTGTCGATAGATCGCCGAGGGCAGCGCCAGCGACGTGTTGGAGGTGAATTTCGAGGTCGGCATCATCTTGCCGCGTGGCACGCCGGCAAGGTCCGGCGTGATGCATTCTATGTCCTCGATCCCGCGTGCCCGCAGCCATTGCGCCGCTTCCTTCCAGTTTGCCACGCCGCGTGCCGATCTCAGTCCGGGAGGTACTATTGGTGCTTTCGAGACTGGTATGGAAGCTTTCAGCGGGGTCTTTCTCGCGGGCATAAAACACCGTATTTGGGTTGATCGGTGAGTGCATCATAACTGCAGTTTGCCAATTGGCGAGGGGGAAACCGCTCGGACTTTCGCCGTATGATGGAAACATGACGAGAGAGCGCGGCGAAGAATAAAGGGCTGAAGTGTGACCGGCAGATATGATGTGATCGTCCTTGGCGCAGGCGCTGCCGGCATGATGTGCGCCATCCGCGCCGGCCAGCGCGGTCGGTCCGTGCTCGTGCTCGATCATGCCGCCGCACCCGGCGAAAAGATCCGCATTTCCGGCGGCGGCCGTTGCAACTTCACCAATATCAACGCCGGCCCGAAGAACTTCCTGTCCGTCAATCCGCATTTTGCCAAATCGGCGCTGGCGCGTTTCACGCCTGCCGATTTTCTGGCCATGGTGGAGCGCCACGGCATCGCCTGGCACGAGAAGACGCTCGGCCAGCTTTTCTGCGATAATAGCGCCAAGGACATCATCCGCATGCTGACCGATGAGATGCGCGCGGCCGGTGCGCAACTGCGACTGCGAACGGAAATCAGCGGCATCGAGCAGAAGGCGGGCGGCTACCGCGTCAGCACGCCCGAAGGCGCCTTCGAAGCATCCTCGCTGGTCGTCGCCACGGGCGGCAAGTCGATCCCGAAGATGGGCGCGACAGGTTTTGCCTATCGCGTTGCCGAGCAATTCGGCTTGCCTGTCGTCGAAACGCGGCCAGGCCTTGTGCCGCTGACGCTCGATCCGCAATTGCTTCAGCGTCTGGCGCCGTTGTCGGGCATTGCTGCCCCCGCCGAGATCCGACACGGCAAGACGGCATTCCGCGAGGCCCTGCTCTTTACCCATCGCGGCCTCAGCGGCCCCGCCATTCTGCAGATTTCCTCCTATTGGCGGGAAGGCGAGGACATCACCGTCATGATCGAGCCAGATATCGACATTCTCGCACTGTTGAAGAAAGCCAAGCAGGTCAATGGCCGGCAATCGGCGCAGACGGCGCTTGCGGAAATCCTGCCGAAACGCCTGGCTCAGCATATTGTCGAGAGCGAGGGCATCTCCGGCAATATGGCCGATCTATCGGACAAACGCCTGCAGCAGCTTGCGGCTTCTATTCAGTCCTGGCCGGTCAAACCCTCGGGTTCGGAAGGCTATCGCACCGCTGAGGTGACGCTCGGCGGCATCGATACCGCTTGCCTCGATTCGCGGACGATGCAGGCAAAGACCATTCCCGGCCTGTTCTTCATCGGCGAATGCGTCGATGTGACCGGCTGGCTCGGCGGCTACAATTTCCAATGGGCTTGGGCTTCCGGGCATATAGCCGGCGAAGCGGCTTGAACTGCCGTTTCAAGGCCCTCTCGGCGCCTTGAGAAAATGGAACCCGCCTCTGTTTCTCGCGTTTTCCTTTCCTACATTAATTAGTGAATACATTGGCAGTTGCCGAAAGCACCATTTGCCGGTTATCGTGTCAGTGCGAAAATGGGAATATACTCATGAACAGAACACATCGTCGCGCTCGCGCCATTGCAATCGCTCAGACCCGTGACAATGCCAAGCTTCTGGCAGCAAGACTGTTGATGTTGGCGACCGGCGTTACCGCCGTTTGCATCGCCTACCTTACCGTACGCGGCTTCTGACTTCAGCCGCTACATTGCTGTTGACCGTTGCCGAGCGGCGGCCTTGGCTCGCGCACGGAGATAGGCCTCGCCCTCCGCTTTTCAGCGTTTGATTGTATGATGCGGGTCACACTACTCCCTTATCTGAAAATTAATTAATCACGCCGACAATCCCAGTCGATTTCTTGGGGCGCTCTACTGCAAGCTGAAGCCGAAGCAATGATTGCTTCCCGACTTATACTCGGGAACCCCGCCTGCTGATATTTCAAGAATGATGATTATACATCCGGTCAGCGCCGAGGCGGCGCCGACGGGGGAGCGGTGTGTGAGAGGTCTGGGCTAAAATGTTCATTGACAAGATATTGTCGCGTTTCAACATCAAGACGAAAGTTCTGATATTCGTCCTGCCGTTCGTGATCAGCATTTCCGCCGTGGGCCTCACCGGGCTTTATGCGTCGGGCCTGCTTCAGGGCCGCATGGAGATATCCAACAGCGTCCTGCAGTCCCTGACTGGGTTCAAGAACCTCTACGGTTCCATGGATGACTTCCTGCGCATCACCAATGCACAGCAGCGCGACAAGCTCTATGAAGACATCAAGTCGCAGCAGGGCGTGCTGAATGCAACGCTCGGCCAGCTCGGCGCAGATGCCGACGGCCGCGGCAATCTGACTGACGCGACAGCAAAGACCGCCGGCATGTCGAATCTCGTCGGCAGGCTGTGGTCGCTGCACGAGCAGGAACTCTCGCTGCGCAAGACGATCGATGACGCCCAGCGCGCCTTGATCAGCGCCCGCTTCAACGTCAATTTCAACAGCCAGCAGCTGGAAGACCGGATGCGCCAGGACCAGGCGGACGCGACCTCCACGCTCCGCTCCGCTGACCGCCTGCTGAAGGGCGGCGATATGCTGGCTTCCGTTGCCGAAGACTTCAACAAGGCCGCGACACCGGCCGACAAGGTCAAGCTCCTGAAGGACCGGCTACCGGACCTGAACAAGGCACAGCGCTCCATCGACCTTGCCTTGCCGCAGAACCAGAAGAGCGTTGTCCAGTCGCTCGTGGGCACGATCAAGGATCTTGCTGCCTTCACCGAAAGCACGGACGTGCCGACTGACGATACGATCACCAATATCAGCCGGCTGCTTTCGCGCTTCCGTCAGACCTCGACTTACACGCAGTTGACCGCGACGCAGATGATGCGCCAGGCGACCACGACCTTCGTCTCGCTCGATGCCCGCGTCGCACAGACCAATTCGGTCCTGCAGGACACGCGCCGCCTTGAAGACTCGATCTATTCGCTGCAGCTCGTGCTGGCCGATTTCAACGCCAATACGAACAAGGACAATCTCGTGCGCTTGCGCCAGGAAGTCTCCAAGCTCGGCGGCGATATCGATACGCTGAACCAAAGCGCCAAGAGCATGGATTTCGCCAGCGATATCGACTCGGCCATTCGTCCAGCCATCAAATCCATGGATGAGGCCGGCGGCAAGCTGGTCGATACCATCAATCAGCGGATCGGCGAATATGCCAGCGCTCGCCAACAGCTCGATCAGGTCTGGGGCCAGCTGACCGCTTTCGCCGAGACGCAGAAACAGAGTGCCGGCAGTGAGCGCAACCAGGCAAATTCCATATCCATCCTGGCAACCGCACTTGGCATCATCCTCTCGGTTGCCGGCGGCATCGCGCTGGTCCTGACTCTGCAGCGTCCGATCGGCCAGATCACCGCCGCCATGCGCCGCATCGCCGATGGCATGCTGGAGACCTCGATCTCCGGTGAGCAGCGCCGGGACGAAATCGGCGATATGGCCAGAGCCCTTGGCATCTTCAAGGAAAACGCCATTTCGAAGATCCGCATCGAGGAGCAAAGCGACGAGGAGCGTGCTGCCGCAGAGCATGAACGCCAGCGCAACGACGCCGAAAAGCGTGAGCTCGACCGTCAGATCGACTATGCCGTCAGCGAGCTTGCCGCCGGTCTCGAGCGGCTTGCACAGGGCGATATCTCGGCGACGATCGACACGCCTTTCATCGGCCGTCTCGAGCAGCTGCGCCAGGACTTCAACAGTTCGCTGTCCCGCTTGCAACAGACGCTGAGCCAGGTTCGCAGCAATGTCGAGATGATCCAGAGCAACGGCGCTCAAATGGCGGCTTCCGCCGAGGATCTCTCCAAGCGCACCGAGCAACAGGCCTCTTCGCTGGAGCAGACCGCCGCTGCCGTCGACCAGATCACCACGACGGTCCGTTCGTCTGCCGAGCGCGCCAAGGACGCGGATGCGATCGTGCGCGAAGCCAAGCGCAGCGCCGATGACAGCTCTGTCGTCGTCGGCAACGCCATCGATGCCATGTCGCGCATCGAGGAGGCCTCGCGCCGAATCGAGCAGATCATCGGCGTTATCGACGAGATTGCTTTCCAGACCAACCTTCTTGCGCTCAATGCCGGTATCGAAGCCGCCCGCGCCGGCGACGCCGGCAAGGGTTTTGCCGTCGTCGCCATGGAGGTGCGCGAGCTTGCACAACGTTCGGCCGCGGCCGCCAAGGAGATCAAGGGGCTCATCAACAAGTCGACCGAGGAGGTCAATTCCGGTTCGCAGTACGTGCAGGAGGCTGGTTCGGTGCTCGCGCAGATCAGCAGCCAGATCGTGACGATCAGCCACCATGTGGAGATGATCGCCCGCGCCAGCCACGATCAGGCAAGCGCTCTGCAGGAGGTCAATTCCTCGGTCAATCACATGGATCAGATGACCCAGCAGAATGCCGGCATGGTAGAAGAGACCACGGCTGCGAGCCGCGAGCTCGCTACCGAGGCCGATGCCCTGCTGCACCTTATCCTGCAGTTCAAGATCGAGACCGGCTACAGCGCGAACTACATGCGCGAGCAGGCCGCCTGACCGCAGCTGCTGTTGCTATCGCAGGCGCAGGCGGATCGGCCCATTTCCGGCCGGTCCGCGTTCTTCATTGCCTGGTAGCGGCTGCGTACAGCGGCAAACCTCCGTCCAAGCCATTCAAAAAAGGGTGAGGGATCCCCGGCATTGTCGAGGTAGAACAGATCCTCGTTGCGGCGCCATTGTTCTTCGCGCGCCAGGCTCCGTATTTCTATGGCTTTCGCCAGAGCGATGCTCTCCATCATGAGATGTCTCCTTGCTGTGAGGCATCCCTTCAATTACACATCGGAATTTTCTTTATAAATAGCCATATTTGCCTTATGTTTTTCAATTATGAAAAACACCACCTGGGATTCCTATCAGCTTTTTCTGGATGTCGCTCGTGGCGGCGGCTTGACTGGCGCCGTTGCTTCCAGCGGCTTGAGCCCGGCGACGATCGGCCGGCGCATGCTGGAGCTGGAGGGGCAGATCGACCGCCCGCTGTTCGAGCGCAGCCAGGCGGGTTATGCGCTGACCGGCAACGGCCAGGCGCTGTTCGATCAACTGCTGGAGATGGAAGCCGCCGCCCGCAAGGTTGATAGCTGGCAGCGCGATGCCCAGGGTGCATCCATCGTCCGCATCGCTGCCGGCACCTGGGTCGGCTGGCTGCTCAGCCAGAACATGCCGACAATCTGCTCTGAGCGTGACGGGTTCCGCATCGACCTTCATCTCGGCGAACGTCGCGCCAGCCTCGCCCATCGCGAAAGCGATATCGGTATCCGCGCCTTCGAGCCGGAGGAAACCAATCTCGCCGCCATCAAGACTGGCGATGTCGCCTATGCCGCCTATCAGGCCCGCAACATACGCTTTTCCGGCCCGCAGCGCTGGATCGCAGTCGCGGAGGAGGAGGCGATCTCGGCCTATCTGCGCTGGCCGCACCAGAACAAGCGCGAGGAAATCGCCTTTACGGTCAGTCGCCCGCGTTCGCTGCACGATTTGGTGCTTGCCGGCTCCGGCATTGCCGTTCTGCCCTGCTTCGTCGGCGACCAGGAGCCGCGGTTGGAGCGGGTCGGCGAGGAAATCCCGGAGCTGCGCCATCGGCAGTGGATCGTCATGAACAATGCCGACCGCCATCGCCGGGAAATCCGCACCGTGGTCGACCGCATGACCAAATTGCTGAAAAGTCATGCCGAGCTCTTCGCCGGCAAGCGCCCAACCTATCTGTGAAAGAACCGGCGGCAATTGGCCGCCGGTTCGCGCTTCTTCACCGGGCCGCGTCACCCCAGCGATATTCGACCGTGGCTTCGTCAAGCTTCGCCTTCAGCTCCGGATCGAGCTGGAGATCGATGGCGGCCAGCGTATCCGTCAACTGGTCGGGACGGCTGGCGCCGATGATGGCTGAGGTGATGACCGGATTGGCGGCGACCCAGGCGACAGCAAGCTTAGTCAGCGATTGCCCGGCTTCTTCGGCGATGCCGCGGAGCTTCTCGATCGTCGCAAATTCGCGTTCATGCCAATAGCGCTGCAGATAATTGCTGCCGGCGCTGCGCAGTTGCGCGCTGAAGCGGCCTTCGGTCGGTGCGACATCATGCTTGTGCTTGCCGGTGAGAAGGCCGCCGGCGATCGGGTTGTAGGGGATGACGGCGATGCGCTGTTCTTCGGCCAAGGGAAGCAGTTCGCGCTCGATCTGGCGGAACAGCAGATTGTAGCGTGGCTGCACCGAAACGAAGCGGGCTGTCCGCAAAAAATCGGCCCGGCCGAGCGCCAGTGCCAGCCGGTAGGCGAGGAAGTTGGACACGCCGACATAGCGGGCCTTGCCCGAGCGCACGATGATGTCGAGCGCCTCCAGCGTCTCGTCGAGCGGTGTTTCGCGATCGTCCGAATGCAGCTGGTAAAGATCGACATAATCGGTGCCGAGCCGCCGCAGCGAAGCGTCGATGGCGTCGAGAAGATGCTTGCGCGACGCGCCCTGATCCCAGGGAGACGGGCCGACCTTTCCGACAGCCTTCGTCGCAACGATGAAGCGGTCGCGCTTGCCCTTCAGCCAGCGGCCGACAATCTCTTCGGTGCGGCCGGCAAGCTGTTCACCGCCTCCGAGCGGATAGACGTCTGCCGTGTCGATGAAATTGACGCCGGCATCCGCGGCCTTGTCGAGAATGGCATGTGCAATGTCTTCCTGCTCGATCTGCAGGCCGAAGGTCATCGTACCCAGGCAAAGGCGCGAGACGCTGAGACCGGTATTGCCGAATTTTTGATACTGCATGATAGGTCCCCGATGATGGGTTTGAGTTTGCCCGCTGGGCAGAATGGCGAAACAGGCTTGAGAATGTTCGCGGACGAGAACACCGCGATGTTAGCAAAGCCGGCTTCCGCATTCACGCGCGAAGCAGTCCCTGCATTCACAATTGCGTGCGAAGGGCATTGTCTGTTGGCGGGCAATTTTACGGGGCGGCCGATCGTTTTCGGGGAAAACGGCTAAAGCTTATGCCTGCTTGCTTTTTCCCTTGTCGCCTTCCGATTTCCTTTCTAGTCTAACGGGAAAAACAGAGGGTTGGGTATCGCCTGGATGCCCTTGAACAAAACAGGAGAGACTATGAAGTCCATGTTCGCAAGGCTTGCAGCAACGGCTTTTGCGGCCGTTTCGCTGGCAACGGTCGCTCAGGCAGAAGATAAGGTCGTCAATATCTATAACTGGTCGGATTACATCGACAATTCGATCCTGGAGGATTTCACCAAGGAAACCGGCATTAAGGTCGTCTACGACACTTTCGACCAGAACGAGACGCTGGAAACCAAGCTGTTGGCCGGCAAGACCGGCTATGACATCGTCGTGCCGACGGCCTATTTCCTGCAGCGCCAGATCAAGGCAGGTGTCTTCCAGAAGCTCGACAAGTCCAAGCTGCCGAACATCTCCAACATGTGGGATACGGTGCAGCAGCGCATCGCCACCTATGATCCCGGCAACCAATACGCCATCGACTATATGTGGGGCACGAGCGGTGTCGGCTACAACGTCGACAAGGTGAAGCAGATCCTCGGCACCGACGACGCTCCCGATATAAACGTGATCTTCGATCCAAAGCTCGCCGCCAAATTCAAGGATTGCGGCATCTACGTGCTGGATTCGCCGACCGACGTTATTCCGGCAGCCTTGCGCTATCTCGGTCTCGATCCGAACTCGACCAAGCAGGAGGACTTCAAGAAGGCCGAAGAGCTGCTGACCGCGATCCGCCCCTTCGTGCGCAAGTTCCATTCCTCGGAATATATCAACGCGCTTGCCAACGGTGATATCTGCATCGCCTTCGGCTATTCCGGCGACGTGCTGCAGGCCCGCAACCGCGCCGCCGAAGCCAAGAATGGCGTCAATATCGCCTATTCGATCCCGACCAAGGGTGCACAGATGTGGTTCGACGTCATGGCGATCCCCGCCGATGCGCCGCATGTCGAGGAGGCGCATATCTTCCTCAACTACATCATGAAGCCTGAGGTCATCGCCAAGGCGAGCAACTTCACTTCCTATGCCAACGGCAACAAGGCGTCGCAGCAGTTCGTGAGCAAGGACGTACTGGAAGATCCGGCCGTCTATCCGACTGACGCCGTCCGCGAGAAACTGTACACGCTGACCCCATGGGACGCGAAAACCCAGCGCGTGGCGACGCGCTTGTGGACAAAGGTCACGACAGGCCAATAAATCGAAGCGGCCCGGACGGCAACGTCCGGGCCTTTCCTTATGAGGATAAGGTAGGAATCACGAACGCGCCGGGATGGGGAAGAGCCGGCGCGATGCGCGCCCACAAGAGCATCCGTTTGGGGATAGATAATGAAGTCACTCGGTAATATCCGGCGTTCCTTTGCTCCTTGGACCGACCCTTCGGCCAAGCCTTACATTTCCTTCAAGAACGTGACGAAGAAATTCGGTGATTTCACTGCCGTCGACAACCTCTCCCTGAATATCTACAATCGTGAATTCTTCGCTCTTCTCGGCGCTTCGGGCTGCGGCAAGTCCACGCTTCTGCGCATGCTCGCGGGCTTCGAGCAGCCGACAACAGGTGAGATCGTGCTCGATGATCAGGACCTTGCCGGCACGCCGCCCTACCGCCGCCCAGTCAACATGATGTTTCAGTCCTATGCGCTGTTTCCGCATATGTCGGTGGAGAAGAATATCGCCTTCGGCCTCCGCCAGGATGGCATGCCGAAAGCCGAGATCGACGATCGCGTCGCGCAGATGCTGAAGCTCGTGAAGCTCGAACAGTTCGCCAAGCGCAAGCCCAACCAGCTATCCGGCGGCCAGCGCCAGCGCGTGGCCTTGGCTCGCTCGCTTGCGAAGCGCCCGAAGGTGCTGCTGCTCGACGAACCCCTCGGCGCGCTCGACAAGAAGCTGCGCGAAGAGACGCAGTTCGAACTCATGGATCTGCAGCAGAGCCTGGGGCTCACCTTCGTCGTCGTCACCCACGACCAGGAGGAGGCGATGACCATGGCTGACCGCATCGCGGTCATGAGCCACGGCAAGGTGGTGCAGGTGGCAACGCCGGCCGAGATCTACGAGGCGCCCAACTGCCGCTTCGTTGCCGACTTCATCGGCGATGTGAACATTCTCGACGGCAATGTCACCTCGGCACAAGCGGGCATCGTCGAGATAGCGGTCGATTCGGGCTTTACGGTGCGTACCGCTTCCGGCGATATGCCATCGGCAGGAAGCCGTGCCAGTCTCGCAGTCCGCCCGGAAAAGCTTCGGGTTTCGCCGCGCCCGCCGGCCAATGCATCCCTCAATGCCGCCGAAGGCGAGATCTGGGACATTGCCTATCTCGGCGACATGACCGTTTTCCACGTCAAGCTGAAGAGCGGGCAGGTGGTCAAGGCATCGTCGCTGAACGCGGTTCGCGCCGTGGAAGAGCCCTTCGCCTATGACCAAAACGTCTGGGTTTCCTTCGACGAAAATGCCGGCGTCTTGCTGAAGGATTGATCATGAAAGCGCTCGGCTCCCTAATCTATCAGCGCCTCGTGATCATTGTTCCCTATGCCTGGTTGCTGATCTTCTTTCTTGCGCCCTTCCTCATCGTCTTCCGCATTTCGCTGTCGACGAAGGCCTTGTCGGTGCCGCCCTACGACCCGTCCTTCGCCTGGAGCGACAGCTTCGGCGACTGGTGGGAAAAGCTGCAGACCATGTCCTTCGACAATTACACATGGCTTGCCGGCGACCCGCTCTACATGAACGCCTATATCGAGAGCCTGCAGATCGCCGGTATCTCGACGCTATTGACGCTGATCATCGCCTATCCGATCGCCTACGGCATGGCACAGGCGCCGCGCACGATCCGGCCGACTTTGCTGATGCTGGTCATCCTGCCCTTCTGGACGAGCTTTCTGATCCGCGTCTATTCCTGGATGTCGATCCTGAGCACGACGGGCCTCCTGAACCAGCTGCTGATGGGGCTCGGCGTCATCCACCAGCCGCTTGTCATCCTGAACACCAACACCGCCGTCTATATCGGCATGGTCTATTCCTATCTGCCCTTTATGGTGCTGCCGCTTTATTCCGCGCTGGAAAAGATGGACGGCACGCTGATAGAGGCAGCGCAGGATCTCGGCTGCACGCCGATCGGCGCCTTTTGGCGCGTCACCTTTCCACTCTCCATCCCCGGCATCGTCGCCGGCTGCATGCTGGTCTTCATCCCCGCCGTCGGCGAATTCGTCATCCCCGACCTGCTCGGCGGCTCGCAAACCCTGATGATCGGCAAGGTGCTCTGGACGGAGTTCTACAGCAACACCGACTGGCCGCTGGCATCGGCGGTGGCGACCATCCTTCTGCTGGTGCTGGTGGTGCCCATCGTCTTCTTCCAGCATTTCCAGGCCAAGGCCGATGAGAAGGGGAGATAACTTATGATCCGCTGGTCCCGCTTCAACATCGTCTCGGTCACCCTCGGTCTAGCCTTCCTCTACCTGCCGATCCTGCTGCTGGTCATCTATTCCTTCAACAGCTCGCGCCTCGTCACCGTTTGGGGCGGCTTCTCGACGCAGTGGTACGTGCACCTTTTCAGCAATGACACGATGCTGAGCGCCGCCTGGCTGACGGTGCGCATCGCGCTGCTCTCGGCGACGATCGCCACCGTACTTGGCACCTTCGCGGCCATCACGCTCGTTCGTTATACGCGTTTCCGCGGCCGCATCCTGTTCTCAGGGATGATCTATGCGCCGCTGGTCATGCCTGATGTCATTACCGGTCTGTCGCTGCTGCTGCTCTTCGTGACGTCGGGTGTCGACCGCGGCTTCTGGACGATCGTCATGGCGCATACGACGCTGACCATGTGCTTCGTCGCCGTCGTCGTGCAGTCCCGCCTCTTAACCTTCGATCGCTCGATCGAGGAAGCGGCGATGGATCTCGGCGCGCCGCCCGTGCGCACCTTCTTCGAGGTGACGCTGCCGATCATCGCGCCAGCCGTCTTTTCAGGATGGGTGTTGGCTCTGACATTGTCGCTCGACGATCTGGTGATTGCGACCTTTGCTTCGGGCGCGGGCGCCAAGACGCTGCCGATGCTGATCTACAGTCAGGTCAAGCTTGGCGTGACGCCGGAAATCAACGCCATCTGCACCATCCTGATCGGCGTGGTCGCCGTAGGCGTCATCTGCGCCTCCATCGCGACGAAGCGCCGGGAGGTTCAGCGACAAAGGGACGAGCACGCGGCTGCAGCAGCTTGAAGTGCTGCGGGCGAACGGGCGGCCCCGGAAGAACTATGGCTGCTGTATCGGCTTTTGCAGAAGCGTTGCGACCGGTGAAATCACCGGATTCGGCCAGCTGCCGCCGATGAAGAAGGGCAGCATCGGCAGTTCGTCTGCGTCGGAGGGCGAGGTTGCCTCGAGCGCGCCGGAGAGTGCCAGCCCGTTGGTGCGGAACGGAACGACGCCGTTGAAGCTGATCGTTTCGTTGCGGCCCGCAATGGCCGCGTTCTGCACCTCGGCGGAACCCTTCGCAAAACTTGCATCCACGTTGATGCTGTCGAAGTCGAAAGAAGAATTGGCGATATCGCTCATCCGGAAGAAGGCCTTCTCGGCGGCGAGTGTCCGGAAGGTCGAAATATCGAATTGGCGAAACGATCCTGCCGACGAGGTGAAGTGCAGCGTGCCGGCAACGTCGCTGAGCGTGGCAACCCAGATCGGCTTCGAGGTGCTGAGCGAAAGATCCAGCGACGCCGACGAAGGCATTGGCAGCGGGCCTATCAGCTTCAGGCGCGTAAAGAGGCCGCCGAAATCGGCGTTGCGGATCGATATCTGCAATTTGCCGCCGCCATCGAAGTCGCCTGGCGCGACCTCCAGATGTGCGGTCAGCGAACCGCTCTCAAAGCCGCTGTCGCCTATGTCGAATTTCGCCTTGCCGCCGGCCACCAGCAGGCTGGCACCGATATTCTCGAACTGGAAGGGGCCAAGAGCCGCCTTGTTCGACGAGAGCCGCATATCGAGGTCGAGCCGCTGCAGCGGATTGCCGTTCAACAGCGCATCGATGGCGGTTTCGGCGGCCAGACGCATGGAGAAGGCAGCCAGGAACGGATTGAGGTTCATCTGGTCGAAGGCAAGCGTACCGGAAATCTTCGGCTTGCCCGCTTTCGTATAGTTCAGATCCATGATGCCGGAGGCAGCGGAATCGTTGACTTTGAAGCTCAGATTGTTGAAACGCAGGCCGTTGTCGATTGCTGCGATATTGGCACTGAGCGAGATATTCTTGAGGGCGTCGGCTGCCGGCAGGCGCTGCCCGCTCCAGGCGATGAAGGAGGGCACGTTCGGCACGCTCAGATCCAGATTACCCGAAAGTGCCGAAAAATCCGATATGCTGGTAACGCCTGTATAGGTCCAGCTGATCAGCGGCGAAACGAAGCTGGTCGTGGTGTTCACGTTCTTGCCGGCGAAGAAGAGCAGGGGCTGCGTCGAGTCGAAATTCAGCTTGATGTCCTGGCCGTTGAAGCGGGCAAGAATGACAGCACTCAGCGATTGGGAAAGCCGCGGCCAGGCGATGTCGGCATTGACGGCGTTCAGCCTGTAGATGCTGCCGCTGCGCTCGTCGGCCATTTCGACGCTTCCATCCTCGATGGTCAGCATGCCGATGGCGGCATCCTGTTCCTTGCTCATCCGCATGCCCTGGCCGGGGGAGGTCTCGGCCTGTTCGATGGCCTTGGAAAGGCGGCCTTCGTTCGTCCAGTCGATCAGGCCGTTCTCGTCGCGGCGGATATAGAGGATCGGGCGCAGAAAATGGAATTCGTGAAAATGCGCATGCCCACGGATCGCCGACCACAGGGAGAAGTCCGCGGAGAGGCTATCGACATGGCCGAGGACTTTGCCGTTTCTCGACGGTTCGCGGATGGTGACCTGATTGAGCGTCACGCGTGGCGAGGGCCAGAATTCCAGTGTCGGATCGCCTTCGATCTGGGCGCGATACCCCGTCCAGTCCGACAGTGCCTTCTCGATGCCGGAGCGCACCAGACCGCTGGAAATCAGGAAAGGCGCGGTCGCTCTGAAGACAGCGAACACGATGAGGATCGTGAGAAGAATGATGCCGGTCGTGCGAGCAAAGGCAGGCAGCCAGCGCGAGGCCGAACGCATCGTCAACCGCCACTTGTTGTTTTTCG
The DNA here is from genome assembly GCF_057784515.1 of Martinezella sp. CNPSo 3732. NCBI lineage: Bacteria > Pseudomonadati > Pseudomonadota > Alphaproteobacteria > Hyphomicrobiales > Rhizobiaceae > Martinezella > Martinezella sp. CNPSo 3732. The sequence goes on along the minus strand of NZ_JBXSOO010000012.1, from coordinate 139,033 downwards.
AAGCTCTCATGATCCCGTGGAGACTCTTGAACTGATAGGGATAATCTGCCTGAGTTTGCCGGATATAGGAAATGTTTGTCGGATGCAAACCTCACGCACTGGCAATACCCACAACACCGTGATTTTATTAATGCGCTGCAGCATTGCTTATATAGTGCAAAAAGCGGGAGAGAAATATGCAGGATCAGCAGCCGCTCTGGACACCGTCGGAGGAGTTTCGCCGCCAGAGCCCGATGTTCACTTTCATGCAGGAATGCAACCGCCGTTTCGACCTCTCGCTGTCTGACTTTGCCAGCCTCCACGCCTGGTCAATTGCCGACCGTGAAAGCTTCTGGTCGGCGGTCTGGGATTTCTGCGGTGTGAAGGGCAAGCGCGGTGAGCGGGCGCTGATCCATGGCGATGTCATGCTGGATGCCCGCTTCTTTCCCGATGCCGAGCTGAACTTTGCAGAAAACCTGCTCTGGCGAAGCGGCGAGGGCGATGCGCTTGTGTTCTGGGGCGAGGACAAGGTGCGCGATCGCTGGTCATGGGACCGGCTGGCCGCGATGGTATCTCGCCTGCAGCAGGCCTATCGTGCCGAGGGCATCGGCAAGGGAGACCGCATCGCTGCAATGATGCCGAACATGCCGGAAACCATCGCCTGCATGCTGGCGGCCGCGTCGATCGGCGCGATCTGGTCCTCCTGCTCGCCGGATTTCGGCGAGCAGGGCGTCATGGACCGCTTCGGCCAGATCGAGCCGAAGCTCTTCATCGCCTGCAGCGGCTACTGGTATGGCGGCAAGCTGCAGGATGTCACTGCAAAGGTCAGCGCCATTGCCCAGCGCCTGAAAGCGCCCACCATCATCGTGCCCTATGCCGGCAATGCCGAAGCTGTCGTGGCGGCAACGCCGGGCGCGCGAATCCTCAACGATCTGGTTGCCCCCTTCGAGGCGAAAGCGGTCGAGTTCGAGGCCGTCTCCTTCTCCCATCCGCTGTTCATCCTGTTTTCTTCGGGCACGACGGGTGTCCCGAAGTGCATCGTGCACTCTACCGGAGGCGCTTTGCTGCAGCTCATCAAGGAACATCGCCTCCACTGCGGTGTGGTGCCCGGCGAAAAGGTCTTCTATTTCACCACCTGCGGCTGGATGATGTGGAACTGGCTGGTGACCGGCCTTGCCGCCGGCGCGACGCTTTGCCTTTACGATGGTTCGCCCTTCGCCCCCGACGGCAACATTTTGTTCGACTATGCGCAGGAAGAGAAATTCGCGCTGTTCGGCACGTCTGCCAAATATATCGATGCTGTCCACAAGAGCGGCCTGACGCCGAAGACCTCGCACGATCTTTCGAGCCTGCGGCTGATGACCTCCACGGGCTCGCCGCTGTCGCCCGAGGGCTTCACCTTCGTCTATGAGGGCATCAAGGACGATATCCAGCTCGCCTCCATTTCCGGCGGTACCGATATCGTCTCCTGCTTCGTGCTCGGCAACCCTCTGCAAGCGGTCTGGCGCGGCGAGATCCAGGGGCCGGGCCTCGGCCTCGCCGTCGATGTCTGGAACGACGAAGGCAAGCCGGTGCGCGGTGAGAAGGGCGAGCTCGTTTGCACCAAGGCGTTCCCCTCCATGCCGGTCATGTTCTGGAACGATCCGGAGCGCGCCAAATATCGGGCCGCCTATTTCGAGCGCTTCGACAATATCTGGTGCCACGGTGATTTCGCCGAATGGACAGAGCATGGCGGCCTCGTCATTCACGGCCGCTCCGATGCCACGCTCAACCCCGGCGGCGTGCGCATCGGCACGGCCGAGATATACAATCAGGTCGAGCAGATTCCCGAGGTTCTGGAGGCGCTCTGCATCGGTCAGGATTGGGACGATGACGTTCGCGTGGTGCTTTTCGTCCGCCTTGCCGCCGGCGTCGCCCTGACCGAAGACCTGGTCAAGGCGATGAAAACCCGCATCCGCACCGGCGCCTCGCCGCGCCATGTGCCGGCCAAGATCATCGCGGTTACGGATATCCCCCGCACGAAATCCGGCAAGATCGTCGAGCTTGCGGTGCGGGAGGTGGTGCACGGCCGTCCGGTCAAGAACAAGGAAGCGCTCGCCAATCCGGAAGCGCTCGATCTCTTCGCCGGGCTGGAAGAACTCAAAAGTTAAGGTGAGCCTTAAAATTGAGGGGGCAAACGATGACCATCGTTTGCTAACCTCGCGTTAAGAAAGCTTGGTCAAAAGTAAAGGCCAACTTGAGACCGTTCGCATGAGCTGGAGCGGATTGGAGCCACTCTCGGCTCCCGAGACATGAAGCTCCCCGACTCGAGCTTGCTTTCGACAGCATAAACTTCAAAGGCAGCGCGATTCGCTGCCTTTTTTTCGTTTCGCCCCGCGCGAAAACGCGTCTGCTCTGTACATTGCCGCCTTGAGCAAGTATGTGCACGCGTGAAGAAGAGGTTCGCGACGTGCGAGCCACGATGATCGCCGCCTGATGGCGCGCGAAGAATTCCGAAAGACAGATGATGACTGAATTCGAAGGCATCGCTCCTGCGATTGCCCAGGCTTTGGCGAAGCGCGGTTACGAGACGCTGACGCCGGTGCAAAAGGCCATGCTCGATCCGGGCCTGGCCGGCAAGGATGCGCTTGTCTCGGCCCAGACCGGCTCGGGCAAGACGGTTGCCTTCGGCCTGGCGCTGGCGCCCGGCCTGCTTGACGGCGCGGAACGTTTCGGCCGCGCAGGTGCGCCGCTGGCGCTGGCGATTGCACCGACCCGCGAACTGGCGCTGCAGGTGCAGCGCGAGCTGGAATGGCTCTATGGGCTCACGGGCGCCACGATTGCCTCCTGCGTTGGCGGCATGGACATGCGCACGGAACGGCGGACACTGGAACGCGGAGCCCACATCGTCGTCGGCACGCCCGGTCGGCTCTGCGATCACATCCGCCGCAATTCGCTCGATATCTCCGAACTGAAGGCCGTCGTGCTCGATGAGGCCGATGAGATGCTCGATCTCGGTTTCCGCGAGGATCTGGAATTCATTCTGGAAGCAGCGCCGTCCGAGCGCCGCACCCTGATGTTTTCTGCCACCGTGCCGCGTTCGATCGCCAAGCTCGCCGAAAACTATCAGCGCGATGCTGTCCGCATCGCGACCGCCTCTGAGGCCAAGCAGCACGTCGACATCGACTATCGCGCGCTGACCGTGGTGCCGAGCGACCGGGAAAATGCCATCATCAACGTGCTGCGCTACTATGAGGCGCGCAATGCCATCGTTTTCTGCTCGACCCGCGCTGCCGTCAATCATCTGACGGCTCGCTTCAACAATCGCGGCTTTTCGGTCGTTGCGCTCTCAGGGGAGCTCAGCCAGAACGAGCGCACGCACGCGCTGCAGGCCATGCGCGACGGCCGCGCCCGTGTCTGCATCGCCACCGACGTTGCTGCACGCGGCATCGACCTGCCGGGTCTGGAGCTGGTCATTCACGCCGATCTGCCGACCAATCCGGACACACTGCTGCATCGCAGCGGCCGCACCGGCCGCGCCGGCAACAAGGGCGTCAGCGCCCTCATCGTGCCGCTCAGCGCCCGTCGCCGCACCGAACGCCTGCTGGAAGCTGCCCGCATCCGCGCCACCTGGGCAAAGCCGCCCTCGGTCGACGAGGTGAACCAGCGTGATGACGAGCGTCTTCTCGCCGATCCGGTCTTTGAAGCACCGCTTGCTGAAGACGAGCAGTCGATCGTCCGGCAGCTGCTGGAGCGCCACGGCGCCGAGCAGGTCGCCGCCGCATTCCTGCGGCAATACCGCGCCGGCCATTCAGCGCCCGAGGAATTGCAGGACGTGCCGGCCGAAGGCGAGCGCCGAAAGCCCCGCCGCGACGATTTCCCGGTCACGCCTCGCGACGAGGGCTCGTCTGCTGGACGTAACGACTTCACCGATGGTCTCTGGGTATCGCTCTCTGTCGGACGCAAGCAGAATGCCGAGCCGCGCTGGCTCATCCCCATGCTCTGCCGCAACGGCAATCTGACCAAGCGCGATATCGGTGCCATCAAGATGCAGCCTGAGGAAACCTTCGTCGAGCTCTCGCCGGAGAGTTTTGAGCGCTTCCTCGCGGCGATCGGCCCTGACAAGACGCTCGAGCGCGGCATCCGCGTTAAGCCGCTTGCCGGCATGCCGGATTTCCAGGCCAAGCGGGAAGGCGGCTTCGCAAAGAAGAAGCCCTTCGCTGAGAAGGGCGCCCGTTCGAATGACGGCCTGAAGCCGAAATGGAAGTCCGACCGCAAGCCGGAGCGGGCGCATGCAGGCGAGGGCGGCGTTTCCGAACGCTCCGACAAGAAGCCCTGGGCGAAAAAGCCCGGCAAGCCGAGCTTCGCTAAGAACGACGGCCCGGCAAAGGGTGGCAATCCGAATTCAAGGGCCGCGCGCAAGGCTGCGAAGGCACGCGGGGAGTAAGCTCGAACGCCGCGCTCAGGTCGGCGCGGCGTTCCATTGTCTTCCGGGGACGTCGCGGCGACAGTGAAGTCGCGGGCACTCGGCGAGTGGGCTGCGGACGTTGAGAAAATGTTCGTCTCGTGCGGCAGCTGTTTATCCGGCTTGACATTTGAAGCGCGTCAGGCAGAAAATCGATCATGGGGCTGCGATCACCCCACGAGGCTACGGCTGAAGAATCGCGTCCGTGAAACCGAGCCAACGGAGGACGCGCTATGCCGTCATTTCTGGAAATTACACCCGACAAGCTCAATCGCATTATCGGCACGCCCAATTTGCCTGCGATTATCGATGTCCGTAACGACGAGGATTTCGCTGCCGATCCGCGTCTTATTCCCGGCTCCAGTCGCCGCGACTATCGAAGGGTAGTCGACTGGGCGAACGAACTGGTGGGGCCTGCCATCATTCTCTGTCAGAAAGGACAGAAACTCGCCCACGGAGTTGCTGCGCATCTGCGTGTGGTCGGAAAGGAGGCAGAGGTCCTCGAAGGCGGATTCGAAGCGTGGCGCAGCGCGGAGTACATGCTGGTCGCCGGGGAAAAGCTGCCTCCCCGCGATGCCAAGGGGCGGACGGTATGGGTAACAAGGGCACGGCCGAAGATCGATCGTATCGCTTGCCCATGGCTGATCCGGCGCTTCATCGATCCGTCAGCGATCTTCCTGTTCGTTCCCGCAACCGAAGTTTCGGCCGTCGCCGATCGCTTCATGGCGACGCCATTCGATATCGAAGATGTTTTCTGGAGCCATCGCGGCGAGCTGTGCACCTTCGATGTCATGATCGAGGAATTCGGTCTCGGCGCAGAACCTCTCCTTCATCTTGCAACCATCGTTCGCGGCGCCGATACCGCGCGGCCCGACTTGGCACCTGAAGTGCCGGGGCTGCTTGCGGCCTCGCTTGGGCTTTCGCGAATGTTCAACGACGACCTGCAGCAGTTGGAAGCCGGCATGGCGCTTTATGATGCCTTCTATCGCTGGTGTCGTGATGCGACGGAAGAGACGCACAACTGGCCAAATCCGAGGAAGATGTAAGAGACTATGACCGACCTTGTAAAAAATGTAGCCGAGCGATCAAGCGCGGCTGATCGGGACATCGTTCCCCTCCATGAGGCCGTCAAGGTTTGGACCCGCGTTGCTGCGCTAAGCTTCGGCGGACCGGCGGGACAGATCGCCGTCATGCACCGCATCGTCGTCGACGAGAAGAAATGGGTGGGAGAGCACAGGTTCCTTCATGCCCTGAACTACTGCATGTTGCTGCCGGGTCCGGAAGCGCATCAGCTTGCCATCTATATCGGCTGGCTGCTGAATAGGACCCTGGGTGGGATGATCGCCGGCCTTCTATTCGTGCTGCCGGGCTTTCTGGCAATTCTCGCGCTCAGTTATGTCTATGTCCTGTTCGGGAACCTGACCTTTATCGAAGGGATGTTCTTCGGGCTCAAATGCGCCGTGTTGGCGGTCGTCGTCCAGGCGGTCTTTCGCATTGGGAGCCGAGCCCTCAAGAGCAGGGCTATGGTTGCTTTGGCCGCCGCTGCCTTCGTGGCGATCTTCTTCCTGCATGTTCCGTTCCCCGTCATCATCGTTGGAGCCGGACTTATCGGCTACCTAGCCTCCCGGGCAGGCGTTGCGGCCTTCAAAATGGGGGGAGGGCATAAGTCGGGCTCCGGGACAATTCTGGAAGACAAGGACTCCGTTCTTGGCGAGGAGATCCCTTTGCACGCTCGACCAAACCTCGCCTGGTCTCTGAAGACCTCGGGTGCGCTGGCGGCCGCATGGCTCATTCCGGTTGCGGCCCTCGTGATGACGCTCGGTCCCGACAATGTCTTCTCCAAAATCGCGATATTCTTCAGCGAGATGGCAATCGTGACCTTTGGGGGCGCTTATGCCGTGCTGGCATATGTCGCACAGGAGGCCGTGCAGCAATTAGGCTGGCTGCGGCCGGGCGAGATGCTGGACGGTCTGGGGATGGCGGAAACGACCCCTGGACCGCTGATCATGGTCACGCAATTCGTTGGTTTCCTGGCGGGCTATCGCAATCCCGGCACCCTCAGCCCTCTTGCGGCAGCAACCTTTGCCGCCGTACTGACAACATGGGTCACCTTCCTGCCGAGCTTCCTTTGGATCTTCGCAGGTGCGCCATTCATCGAGAAGATGCGCGGGAATGTCGCCCTGACCGGCGCCATGTCTGCGATAACGGCAGCTGTAGTGGGCGTCATCCTCAATCTCGCGATTTGGTTCGGGCTGCATGTGCTGTTCCGAGAGACCGCAAGCTTCACCTATGGCTCCTGGGCGATAGATGTGCCCGTCCTGACCTCGCTTTCATTGCCCTCGCTGGTGCTGACCTTGCTTGCCGCCATCGCCATATTTCGCCTGAAAATGTCGGTGATATCGACCTTATTGGCATCTGCAGCTTTGGGCGTTGGCTGGACTGTCTTCGTTTCCTGACGGCAGAGGCATGTGCCGCGTCATCTGCGAGACGTCAACCACACCCCCACCAGCGTCACTGCCAGCCCCGCGAACATTGCCGTTGTCAGCGGTTCGGAAAATAGAGCCCAGGCCCACATCATGGTCACCGGCGGGCTGAGATAGATGGCTGCACTGACCTGTGCCACCGGGAAAAGACGCAGGCTGACATAATAGACAGAATAGGCGACGAAGGTTGCGATCAACACCAGCCATATGATGCCGATCACGAAGCCGAGGGTCATCGGCGGGGCAAGATCGCCCTGCATCCTGGCACAGATGCCGAACAATGCCGAAGCCGTCAGTGTGTGGATACACAGGCTTTGGTGAACGGGCATGTGCCCGGTGCGCTGCCGCTTGTGCAGGACCGAGGCGAAAGCAAAGACGAGCATGGAGCCGACCGTTACGCTATAGGCCCAGAGCGGAGCCGTGCCGAAGCTGAGGCTGTCGACCGATACGATCAGCACGCCTGCAATCGCGATGGCTGTTCCGAGCCATTGCCGCCGGCTTAGCCGCTCTCCCAGCACAGGTTGCGACAGGGCCGCGATCGCGAGTGGTAAGAGATCCGAAATCAGCGCCACTAGCCCGGTCGGGACACGCTGTTCGATCGCCAGCGCAAAGCCGCCGAGATAGAGGAAGACCGACATTACGCCGAACAGCATCTGCTGCCCTATCGCACGCATCCGCATCCGTGGCCCGACCGAAAGCGCAAAAGGCAGCAGGATCAAGCCGGATAGAAGCGTGCGCCAGAACAAGACCAGTATGACGCTGGCCTCCTGGCTGGCATAACGAATGCCGATGAAGCCGGAACTCCAGCTGACGATCAGAAGAGCCGCCATCAAAGGCCAGAGGAAACGGCGCTCGTTTGGCGCGGGCTGCGATAGGCTTTGGTCTGTCATAGGGTTCTCGATCGAATGTCCTGTACAGCCCAGCCATAGGCGAGCGTGAGGTCGATAGCACATGACAAATATCGATCAAGGCATGAAAATTCAGTCGCAATACTCATGATCGTTTGCCAGATTCGGTCGCAGCATGCATTCTCTCCGCATGACTATGATTTAAGCCGAGTCTGCCATGACCGAATTGACAAGCCGACGTTTGGAAATCGATGCTCTGCGCGCGCTATGGGCGATCCGCCATCACGGCGGCATCACCCGCGCGGCGGAAGCCCTGGGCCTGTCGCAATCCGCCGTCAGCCACAAGATCAAGCGGCTCGAGACGAGCCTCGATTGCGATCTCCTGAGTCGCAAACCCGGAGCGTCGATGTTCACCGCAGCCGGCGAGGATCTGCTCGACTATGCCGGGCGCATTCTCGGCCTGCATGACGAGGCGCTGCTGAGCCTCTCGAAGACGTCGCTTGCCGGCCGCGTCGCCCTCGGCCTGACCGAGGACACGACCTGCACCGATCTTGCGCGCATCCTGGGGCGTTTCCGCCGCCTGCACCCGAATGTCTCCGTGCGCACCAAGGTCCGCATGAGTCTGATCCTTCGGGGAATGCTGGAGCGAGGGGAGCTCGACGCCGCCATTATCCAGGTTTTCGCCCATGAGGTTCGCCCGACCGATGTCGTTCTCTTTCGCGAGCAGTTGCATTGGGTCAAACATCCGGGTCTGTCTCTGTCATCTGGCGGCCCGGTTCCATTCCTCTCTTTTGATGATGAATGCTTCTATCGCCGATGGGCGCTTGATATCGGGCAGGATGGCGGCGTGGTTCTGGAGACCGTCTTCGAATGCGCGAGTGCGGCGGGGATCATCGCGGCCGTAACCTCGGGCTTGGGTGTCGCACTTTTGAACGGCCGTCACCTGCAGCCTGATATGGAGATCATCACCCAAGGCCTGCCGACGCCGCCGGCTTTGGCTTACGCAGTCCGCCGCGGTCGCAAGGTGAGAAATCCCGCGCTCGATACGCTTGTGGCCGAGATCGAAAGCGAAATCAGCCGGTATGGTGGGTTGGCGCTGGCGAGTTGAGCTGGCAAGGCCATTGTCGATCGGACAATCGAAGCCTCCATCCAGGCGGCCTCCTTCGAATACCTATTGCTGTTCGGTAGCGAAAGCCGTTGCGGAGGTTTGCAGGCCTTGCGCGACTGAGGCAGAATATCGTCTGCGACCAGATTGCGGGATGGAGCGGCTTACCTATGCTGATCGGTTCATGTCACTGCGGTAAATCAGGCTGGACGCTCGAAGGAGATCCGGGCTCGATCACAGCCTGCAACTGCACCCTCTGCCGGCGCTATCGTGTGCTGTGGGCCTATGACTACGAAGGGGAACGGGTCTCCGTCACCGGCTCGACCGCTTCCTATACCCGCGCCGGCAAGGAACACCCTTCTCTCGAAATACTGTTCTGCCCGTCCTGCGCCTGCGCGGTGAGCTGGCGCGGCCTGAGGCTGCAAAAGGATGGCCGCCGGCGCATGGCGGTCAATGTTCGGCTGGCACCGCCGGATCTCGTTGCCGACCTGCCGATCGATCATTTCGATGGGCTCGACACGTTTGAAGATCTTCCTTCCGATGAGCGATGTGTGCGCGACCTCTGGTTTTGACGGCGAGCCGAAGCTTCTCAGTTCGCCAGCACCCGCGGCGAGGGGAAGGTGATCTCGACCAGCGTGCCTTCGTTCGGGGCTGAGTTGATCGAGAAAGTCGCCCGGTTGGCATCGACCATCGCCTTGGTCAGTGGCAATCCCAAGCCCGTACCGTCGCCGCGTTTGCGGGAATTGGTGGACACCTGCCGGAAGGGCTTCATCGCCTGCTCCAGTTCCGAGCGCGTCATGCCGACGCCGGTATCGCGGATGCGCAGGACGACGCTGCCGTTGCCCTCATACGCAGTCGACACGACGATCTGGCCGCCCGACGGCGTGAAGCGGATGGCGTTCGAAAGGATGTTCAGCGCGATCTGCTTGATCGAGCGCAGATCGGCGACGACATTCGGCACGGCTTGGGACAGAGCGGTGCGGATGATGACACGCTGGCTGTTGGCCTGCGGCTGCACCAGCGACACCGCTTCGGTGATCGCTTCGTTCAGGCCGACCGAGGCGAAGTCCAAGTCCATCTCGCCGGCTTCGATCTTCGAGATATCGAGAAGGTCGTTGACGATGTCGAGCACATGGCGGCCGGAGCGGCCGATATCGGTGGCATATTCGACATAGCGCGAATGGCCGATCGGCCCGAAGCGCTCGCCGGCCATCATGTCGGAAAAACCGATGATGGCGTTGAGCGGCGTGCGGATTTCATGGCTGACGCGGGCTAAGAAGTCCGTTTTATGGGCATTGGCGGTTTCGGCGGCGCGCTTGGCGTTGCGCAGCTCTTCTTCGGTGCGCTTCCATTGCGTGATGTCGCGAATGACGGCACAGTAGCCGTTCGACGAGTTCAACCGACCCATGGTCATGAACAGCGGCACGAAGCCGCCGGACGCCTCGCGGCCGATCACTTCGCGGCCGTCGTTCAGCACGCTGGCGACGCCATGGCCCGAAAGGCCGCCGAGATAATCGAGCACGGCTTTCTGGCTTTCATGCGCAAACAGCATGACGAAAGGTTTGCCGCGCGTTTCCTGGTCGTCATAATTGAAGAGGGCGCTTGCCGAGCGGTTCATCGAGCGGATCTCGCCGTCCTGGCCGATGATGATGACGCCATCCGTCGCCGTCTCCAGCGTCGAGCGCAGTTCCTCGATCTCCACCTGCAGCTTCGCGACCTTTTCGAGGATGCGCTCGGGGCGGGCTTCTTCAGGAATTGGCTGCGGCGGCGGCGCCGGCGGCTCGCTTCTTTCCACCGGCATCAACGCCAGCATCAAGGCCGTGCCGTCTTCCCACCGGATCGACTGCAGCCGGGCCGTCACCGGCACCAGCGCATCGTCGCCGCGCACGACCATTATCGTACCGGGCTGCTCGGTCTTGCCCTCCAGATCGTTGCGCTGCAGCAGCGCATCCAACCCGCCGACCTGCTCGAGCTCGTCAAGGCTGTCATAGCCGGTCAGCCGCAGGAATTCCGGATTGCCGTGGATCAGGCGATCGCCGGCATGGACGAGGATCGCGAGCGGCAGCTGGTCGACGATATCCGGCGACAGGCCCGTGCGCATTTTCACGCGCGGCGGAATGGCGCTGCTCAGCACATCCAGCGGATCGAAATCCTCCTCCGGCTCGGCCGATGCCGGCGCCGCTTCGGCAGCAGTCTCATCACCCGCTTTCGGGCCGTTATCATCCGTAGCCTCGACGAATTTCACGACCGGCGACGACGCCTTCTCTTCTATACTTGGCGCGATTGGTTGCTGGTCATCGGTAGGGCCGTGCCCATCCGTCGTTTCGGGTGTCTCGGAGAGAATTTCGTCGGCCGCATTCGGCTGCGGAGGCGTATCTGCACCCTCCCCATGCTCATGCTGCCCGTCGTGAGGCTGCTCCACCGGCGGTTCCGTGCGCTTGCCGAAGGGCTCGAGCTGCCGGGCAATTTCGCGGAAGGCTGCTTGTTCGCTCAGCGAAAGGGCGGCCTGCGTCAATGTCCGGCGCTCGTGCAGGCGAACGACTTTGTCCGACTCGCGACGGTTCGGCGTCTCGGAAATCCGTAGGGCGGGCGGTTCGTAAGTGGAAGCCGGGTCGGCTTCTGCGCTATCCTGAGCGGGCCTTTCAATCTCTTCCGTCGCTGGAGATGGTTGAGCTTCGGTAGCTGGCGGTTGCTCGTCGGATGCAGCTTCCGCTTCGGGGGGCAACTCGGCGATGGCCGCGGCGTCTTCAGCTGCCTGGGTGCCGAGAGCCATGCCGCGCTTCATCGGATCTTCGATGGCATCCGCCAGGCGAACGACGCCGAAGCCCCGGAAGCCGTCGAATTCGCGGCTGCGGGTATAGGTCGGCAGGGCGGCGAGGTCGACCGGCACTGTTAGGCTCGTACCCTCCACCGGCCAGTAGATCGTGCGGCCGGACCATGTGTCGCGCCGCGCCAGTAGTTCCGCGATCTTGCCGTCCGGATCGAGATTGAAGCGGCGGGCGACATCGGCAAAGGCCGTGCCGGCAATCTGGGCGGCATGCGGCCCCACAGCATCGGCAAATTCACGGGAAACTTCGCTGAAATGGCCGGCGGCATCGATCTTCCAGACGAAACGGGTGGCGCGCCCATTGCGCTTGAAGCTGAAACCTTCCACAGGAGTGTTTTCAATATCGGTGTGGATTTCTGGATTGGCGTGAGTTTCCGGCGGAGGCGTTTCCGCTGCCATCTTTGTCTCTAAGGCGGTGGCGTCTTCGTCATTTGGCGCCATTTCCGGCCGATGCTCATCGACGTGAGCTTCGGTCTCGGCAATTGCGCCGGGCGTGCTATCCGCATCGGCAGCCGCTTCCGTTCCGGCTTCGCTTGAGCTTCCGGTGGCTGGGGGCGCCTCCTGTTGCTCGTCCTCGCGATATTCCGGCGTCTCATCCAGCTCCTCGATATCAGCCACCGCATCGATGACGTCGCCGAAGGGTGCAGTCGGAGCGGGCTTCGGCTCCTCATCCGGTGCTGCTGCCTCGAGCTCGTTGCGGGTTTCTTGCGCCTGCGGTTCTATGGCCGCAACGGGACGGGCTTCCTCGGTAAGGCTTTCCGTCGGGTCAAGATGGCCAAGCACGGTTTCCACGACGAAGAGCAGGTGCAGGGCCGGAATTTCGGAAAGCTTGCCGATGGCGGCGGGCAGATAGCCATGTCCGGTCGGGATCGGCCGCTTGATCAGCCGGTCAGGCTGCGCGCCGGCCATGGTCGTCAGCATCCGCGCGGTCTGCGGCGTTACGCCGAGCGTCCTGAAGCCGGCAGAGGCGGTAACGATTTCGCCGTCGCGGCCGATGACGGCAATGTGGGTATCAGGATCGTCGAACCCGTCGATCATGCGCTTGGCGCATTCGGCCGATGAAAGCGGCTTCGAAGAGACCGGAGAGGAAAACAGCACCGCCTCTTCGCCGGCCTGAATGCGGATCAGCTCGACGGCGGCATTGACAACAGCCCGCTGGAAGCCGGAGGCCATGCGGATCAGGAATGTGCGCTGATCGCCGATAGCACCAAGGCCGCGCGCCGTCGCCTCGATCTGGCGGAACGAGACGTCGCCTGGCTTCGGTCCCTGTTCGACGAAATCGTAAATGACATCATAGCCGAAAAGGTTGGCGCCGGCGCCATTGGCCCAGAGCACGCGATCCATGCCGGTCGAGAACATGACCATGGCTTCACCGCGCGCGAAACGCTCCCGAACGCGCGGATGCACGGCAATGTCAATGAACGGATATTGAATTGCGGGCATTTTCCAACCTGTTTTGCGGGCGTGATCGCCTCTCGTGATTTAACAGTTTATTAATAACGGCGCCCCGCTTTTCGGTCCAGCGAACGGCCCATTTTTCGGCCGGAAAGGTTAACGCCTTGTGCGGCGCACAATTATGTTGCGCTGCACAATAATTTATATTATATACCCCTTACACAAGTTCACGACGGGCGCCTCAGGGAGGGCCCTTTTAGGAGCGTAATCATGGCTACTGTAAAGAAAGACGACGTTTTTTCAACGGCTGCATTCGATCCGTCCAAGTTCTCCGAATCCTTCCGCGATTTCGCTGAAAAGGGCGCTGCCCAGTCCAAGGAAGCCTTTGCCAAGCTGAAGGCTGCCACCGAAGAAGCGGGCAAGACGGTTGAAGCAACCGTGCAGACCGCACAGGCTGGCTCGGTCGAAATCGGCCTCAAGGCCATCGATGTTCTGCGCACCAATGCCGAAAGCTCGCTGGCTCACATGGAAGCTCTGCTTCGTGTCAAGTCCGTTGCAGAACTCTTCGAACTTCAGACCGCTTTCATCCGCAAGCAGGCTGAAGTCACCGTCGAGCAGGCGAAGTCCATTCAGGACACCACCAAGAAGGTTGCTGAAAAGCTGGCAAAGCCCGCCAAGGACGCCGCTGAAAAGGCAATGTCCTCCTTCAAGGCCTAATCACGTCCGATACGCCTCCCAAGGCACGAATGTCCCGCTCCCAGGTGAAAGCTTGGAGCGGGACTTTTCATTTGCGGCAAGAGCGGACCCGGTCGCACATCATCGTTGGATATCTGCAAAGCTTTTTTATATTGCGGGGAGATAGGACTTGAAATAATTTCAAAGTCCTCGTATGTCACCCCCGTTCGCGGCGACGCGAGCATGTGCGGTTGTAGCTCAGTTGGTTAGAGCGCAGGTTTGTGGCACCTGAGGTCGGAGGTTCGAGACCCCCCAACCGTACCATTCTCTCCCGGTCCATCCCGTTTCAAGTTGCCGGCCCTTTGGCCCCGCGGGTTATTTCTTGTCTTCAGGCTTCTTCGACACATGGCCGGGCGATATCGGATCGCTTGCCGGAAAAGTCTCTTCCAGCGCTTCCTCTAGATAATCGTCCTGTTCCTTGTGCTTTTTCTCGTCCAGTTTCTGCTGCTTCTTGTCGCTCATCGTCCTGGCTCCCTGATCTCTGTCTGAAATACTAGGCTTCGTCCGGCCTTTGTCCAGCAGCGAGGGCCGAACGGCGAGAAGTGGCCGGATGCCGAAATATCTTGGAACCGTCCGCATCGCTCGTCGTTGTGTCCCTATCGGCAACGAGACGAAAGGAGCGGACATGTCTGTACCGAACGAGCCGATCCCTGATACGCCCCCGATGCCAGAGCCAGGCTGGATGCCGAAGCCGCCCGTCGAGGAGCCGGATCCGGACAGACTGCCGGATGAAGTTCCCGTTCCCAATCCGGATGAGAATGAAGAGCCGCCGAAGCATGCGGAGGCTCAGCCGCCGCATGCGCCGTCATGGTGGTGCAGCTTGATGCCGTGACCTCTGCCTGTGAGCATCAGGCGCATCCATCGGCATCATTTTACAGGAAGATCCGCCGCTCTTCGCTGACCAGCTCTTGCAGGAAGTCCGCAACGGTGCGCACACGCACTAGGTCGCGGGCACTTTCATGATAGGTCGTCCAATAGGCGCGCCTAATGGACATGTCGGGCAGGATGCGCGTCAGCTCCGGAAACTGCCTGGCGATGTAATCATGCAGGATGCCGATGCCGGCGCCGGAGCGAACCGCTTCCGTCTGGCCGATGGCGGTGGAGATCTCGAAGGAGGCATCCCAGCTGCGCATGATCTCGCCGGAAAAATTGAGCGAAGCCGTAAAGATCAGGTCCTCGACATAGCCGACACGCGGATGCAGCTTCAGCGCCTCGACGCTGTCGGGCAATCCCGCCTGCTCCAGATAGGCTTTCGAGGCATAAAGCCCAAGCGTGTAATCTGTCAGCTTCGAGGAGACCAAACGGCCCTGTTCCGGGCGTTCGAGCGTGATGGCGATATCGGCCTCGCGCTGCGACAGTGAAAAGGAGCGGGGAACGGGTACGAGCTGAATGCGCAGCTCAGGATAGCGGGCGATCAGCCGCCCGAGCCGTGGCGCGAGAAAGGAAACCCCGAAGCCGTCGGGCGCGCCGATGCGAACCGTGCCTGTGATCGCGCTGTCGAGATGACCGACGCTGGCTTGCGCGCGCAGCATCTCCGTTTCCATGCGCTCTGCCGCGTGCAGGAAGATCTCTCCCTCCGCCGTCAGGTCGCAGCCATTGGTGCGGCGCACGAGTAACCGCGTCTTCAGCCGTTCCTCCAGCGTCGTCACGCGGCGGGAGAGGGTGGCGTGGTTGACGCCCAGCCGTTTCGAAGCGGCCAGGATCTGGCCCGTGCGCGCCACGGCCAGAAACATGCGGACGTCATCCCAATCCATCAGCATATCCTCTCTTGCACTTTAAATCCTGTGGTCTTCCGCATGTCGTTATCGCAAAAACCGCTATACACTTTTGCGCGACATGCTTTCGGGCTTTAATTTTTGCACAACGGTTGCTTATAGCAGCTCATTGATTTGTGCAAATTGAAGTGCCATCCTGTCAGCATCCAAGAAAACGAGGAGGCACATCCATGCGTGAGATCGGTCATTTCATCGGCGGCAAGCACGTCGCCGGCACGAGCGGACGCACGAGCAACGTCTATAATCCGGCAACCGGCGAAGTGCAGGCAACCGTCGCGCTCGCGAGCGTCGACGAACTGCGCGCCGCCGTCGAAAATGCCAAGGCTGCGCAGCCGAAATGGGCCGCCACCAATCCGCAGCGCCGCGCCCGCGTCTTCTTCAAGTTCGTCGAGCTCCTGAACCAGAACATGGATGAGCTGGCGACGCTTCTTTCCAAAGAGCACGGCAAGACGGTCGAGGATTCTAAGGGCGATATCATCCGCGGCCTCGAAGTCTGCGAATTTGTCTGCGGCATTCCGCACCTGCAGAAGGGCGAGTTCACCGAAGGCGCCGGCCCGGCGATCGACATGTACTCCATCCGCCAGCCTGTCGGCGTCGGCGCCGGCATCACGCCGTTCAACTTCCCGGCCATGATCCCGATGTGGATGTTCGCGCCGGCCATCGCCTGCGGCAACGCCTTTATCTTGAAACCATCCGAGCGCGATCCGTCCGTGCCGCTCCGCCTGGCCGAACTCCTGATCGAAGCCGGCCTGCCTGCTGGCATCCTCAACGTCATCAACGGTGACAAGGCTGCCGTCGACGCCATCCTGACCGATCCGGATATCGCTGCCGTCTCCTTCGTCGGTTCCACGCCGATCGCCCGCTACGTCTATGGCACGGCCGCGATAAACGGCAAGCGCGCTCAGTGCTTTGGCGGCGCCAAGAACCACATGATCATCATGCCCGATGCCGATATGGACCAGGCCGTCAACGCCCTGATGGGTGCAGGCTACGGCTCGGCCGGCGAGCGCTGCATGGCGGTATCGGTCGCCGTCCCGGTGGGCGAGGAGACCGCCAACCGTCTCGTCGAAAAGTTGGTTCCGAAGATCGAATCTCTGCGCATCGGCCCCTACACCGATGAGAAGGCCGACTTGGGCCCGCTCGTCACCAAGGATGCCTATAACCGCGTCAACGGCTTGATCGATCGCGGTGTGGAAGAAGGCGCCAAGCTGGTCGTCGACGGCCGCGGCTTCAAGCTGCAGGGTTATGAGGACGGTTATTTCGTCGGCGGCACGCTGTTCGACCATGTCAAGCCCGACATGGACATCTACAAGACCGAAATCTTCGGACCGGTCCTCTCGGTCGTCCGTGCCAAGAACTACGAGGAAGCGCTCGACCTGCCGATGAAGCACGAATACGGCAACGGCGTCGCCATCTACACCCGTGACGGCGATGCGGCCCGCGATTTCGCTTCACGCATCAACATCGGCATGATCGGCGTCAACGTTCCGATCCCGGTTCCGCTCGCCTACCACTCCTTCGGCGGTTGGAAGGCTTCGAGCTTCGGCGATCTTAACCAGCATGGCACGGACTCGATCAAGTTCTGGACGCGCACCAAGACGATCACCGCCCGCTGGCCGTCCGGCATCAAGGACGGTGCGGAATTCGTCATGCCGACGATGAAGTAAGCATCGCAATCACTGGCTCGTCTCAGCCGCCGTCCGAAACCTTTCGGAGGGCGGCTTTTTTATTGCGTTTGTTTTCGATGGAGTCATCTTGTCATTGCCGCTGTTTTCATTTAGAACAAAACAAGAACAACGGGAGGGCCGCGCGATGGCCATGACCTATCAGATCGACTATCTCGAATTTCCGTCGAAAGACGGCCTGAAGACCCGCCGCTTCTTCGAAGAAGCCTTCGACTGGAGCTTTGTCAGCTATGGACCGACCTACCATGTCATCGAGGCGGCCGGGATAGATGCCGGCATTGACGGAGATGCGGGAGAGGCGGCCGGCACGCCGCTGCCCGTCGTGCGTACCACCGATCTGGAGGCTGCCCAGCGCGCCGTCGAATTCGCCGGCGGCGTCATCACCCGTCCGGCTTTCGATTTTCCCGGCGGCCGGCGGTTTCATTTCCGCGAGCCGGGCGGCTGCGAAATGGCGGTCTGGATTTCCGTGCCATAAGTTTGGACATGGCCGGTTGGAGATCGGCACGGGCTGGACGGCCGGCTTTCTAAATAAGCTGAATATGAATTTCATATTTTGGAATTGTTCAAAACTAAGAAAGCCACTATATACGGGATCAGCCCCTAAGCAGCCTCGATTCCAGGAGATCGGCATGCGCTTGACCAAGCAGACCAATTACGCAGTGCGCATGCTGATGTATTGCGCCGCCAATGAAGGCCATCTGAGCCGAATTCCGGAAATAGCCAAGGCATACAGCGTGTCCGAGCTGTTCCTCTTCAAGATCCTGCAGCCGTTGACCAAGGCAGGGCTTGTCGAAACGGTGCGTGGCCGTAATGGCGGCGTACGCCTTGGCAAACCCGCGACCGATATCAGCCTGTTCGACGTCGTCCGCGTCACCGAAGACAGTTTCGCCATGGCGGAATGCTTCGAGGACGGCGTGGTGGAATGCCCGTTGGTCGATAGCTGCGGCCTCAACTCGGCGTTGCGCAAGGCGCTCAACGCCTTCTTCGACGTTCTCACAGAATATTCCATCGACGACCTCGTCAAGGCCCGCCCCCAGATCAATTTCCTCCTTGGCCTCACCGATAAGGATCACAAGGCGATCGCGAAGAAGCCGGTGATCGCAGCCCCGGCCGCCTGATCAGTCGTCTGAAATTCGAACGGTTTCGGTCCGCAGTTACCGCCGGTAGCTGCGGATTTTTGTTTATATTGCCTCCTATCCGGGCAATAGGCGGTTGGCGGATTGAAAGAGGAAAACGGCAATTCGTTCCGAATCCACTAAAAGCATGCAGTTTTTTGCCAGAAAATTATCAATCCAGTGGTTTTTTCATCCAAAAATTTCCAAACTCTAGAAATTGGAAAAATTTTAGGCGGCGCTTGTTGCTTTCAAACTTAAAATAAAGTTCCATCGGCGCGATCCGGATGGGAACCTCTGGTGGTGTCCACGGCTTCAAAAGAATAACAAATCTGGGAAACGATATCATGAAAAAGATTTCTGTCCTGCTGGCAGTGACAGCCTTGGCTTCGGTCATGGCGACGTCCGCCTGGTCAAAAACGCTTGTCTATTGCTCGGAAAGCTCGCCGGAAGGTTTCGATCCGGGTCTCTACACCGGAGGCAATACTTTCGACGCCGCGTCGCGCACGGTCTATAGCCGTCTTGTCGAATTTAAGCATGGCAGCACCGAAATCGAGCCGGGCCTCGCGGAAAGCTGGACCGTGTCTCCGGACGGCAAGGAATACACTTTCAAGCTCCGCAAGGGCGTGAAGTTCCAAACGAACGACTATTTCACGCCGACGCGTGATTTTAACGCCGATGACGTTATCTTCTCGATCAGCCGTCAGCTGGGCACGGACAGCCCCTGGGCAAAGTATGTCGCCGGCGGCTCTTATGAATATGCCGATGGCATGGGTTTCCCGAAGCTCATCAAGTCGATCGACAAGGTTGACGACCTCACTGTCAAGTTCGTCCTGAACCGTCCGGAAGCTCCCTTCCTCGCTGACCTTGCCATGGACTTCGCCTCGATCCTCTCGAAGGAATATGCAGACAAGCTGCAGGCCGACAAGAAGATGGAACAGATGAACCAGCAGCCGCTCGGCACCGGTCCATTCGCCTTCGTCGCCTATCAGCCGGATGCCGTCATCCGCTACAAGGCGAACGAAACCTACTTCAAGGGCAAGGAAAAGATCGACGATCTCGTCTTCGCGATCACGCCCGACGCCTCCGTCCGCGCGCAGAAGCTGAAGTCGGGCGAGTGCAACATCATGCCTTACCCGAATGCGGCCGATATCAAGGACCTCAAGGCCGACAAGAACCTCAAGGTTCTTGAGCAGGCCGGCCTGAACGTCTCCTACCTCGCCTACAACACGCTGGTCGCTCCGTTCGACAAGGTCGAAGTGCGCAAGGCGATCAACATGGCTGTCAACAAGCAGGCCATTGTCGACGCCGTCTTCCAGGGCTCCGGTAAGGTTGCGACCAACCCGATCCCGCCGACCATGTGGTCCTACAACAAGGACATCAAGGACGACGCCTTCAATCCGGAAGAAGCCAAGAAGCTGCTCGAAAAGGCCGGCGTCAAGGATCTCAGCATGAAGATCTGGGCGATGCCCGTGTCGCGCCCGTACATGCTGAACGCCCGCCGCGCTGCCGAGCTGATGCAGGCGGACCTTGCCAAGATCGGCGTCAAGGTCGAGATCGTCACCTATGACTGGGCCCAGTACCTGAAGCTCTCTTCCGCCAAGGACCGTGACGGCGCAGCCATCCTCGGCTGGACCGGTGACAACGGCGACCCGGACAACTTCCTTGACACGCTGCTCGGCTGTGACGCTGTCGGCGGCAACAACCGTGCACAGTGGTGCAACAAGGAATTCGACGATCTGGTGAAGAAGGCCAAGCAGACGGCTGATGTCAAGGAGCGCACCAAGCTCTACGAACAGGCTCAGGTCGTCTTCAAGCGCGAAGCACCCTGGATGACCATCGACCATTCGGAAGAGTTCGTCCCGATGACGAAGAATGTCTCCGGCTATCATCAGGATCCGGTTGGCGTTCACCGCTTCGACGGTGTCGATATCGCCGAATAACGAAAAATCTGTGAGAATGCCCGGCTAGGACCGGGCGACCCGGCGGTCAGACACTCTGTCTGACCGCCGGAAAAATTTGGACATCTGCCATGTTGCGATTTCTTCTCAGCCGGTTAGCGGTGCTGATACCGACATTCCTCGGCGTATCGATCGTCGCCTTCTCTTTCATCCGCCTGCTTCCCGGCGATCCTGTCATGCTGCTGTCGGGCGAACGCGTCATGTCGCCGGAACGCCATGCGCAGATCACCCACGATCTCGGCTACGACCAGCCGATGGTCGTGCAGTACGGCCGATATATCTGGAATGCCCTTCATGGCGATCTCGGCACCTCGATCACTACAAAGCGTGACGTGCTGACCGACTTTTTGACCTTCTTCCCGGCCACGCTCGAGCTGTCGATCTGTGCCATGATCCTCGCGATCTGTCTTGGCATACCGGCTGGCGTTTTTGCCGCCGTGAAGCGCGGCACATGGTTTGACCAGAGCGTCATGGGCGTCGCCCTCGTCGGCTATTCCATGCCGATCTTCTGGTGGGGCTTGCTGCTTATCATCGTCTTCAACGGCTATCTGCACTGGACGCCGGTTTCGGGCCGTATCGGACTCATCTATTTCTTCAAGCCGATCACCGGCTTCATGCTGATCGACAGCCTGCTGTCCGGCCAGAAGGGCGCCTTCTGGTCCGCTTTCAATTCGCTGATCCTGCCGACCATCGTGCTTGGCACGATCCCGCTCGCCGTTATCGCCCGTCAGACGCGCTCGGCGATGCTCGAAGTGCTCGGCGAGGATTATGTGCGTACGGCCCGCTCCAAGGGCCTCTCGCCGCTGCGCGTCGTTTCCGTGCATGCACTGCGCAATGCGATGATCCCCGTCGTCACCACGATCGGCCTGCAGGTCGGCGTGCTGCTCGGCGGCGCCATTCTGACGGAAAGCATCTTCTCCTGGCCGGGTATCGGCAAATGGATGATCGATGCGGTCTTCAAGCGCGATTATCCGGTGGTGCAGGGCGGCCTGTTGCTGATCGCCGGCATCGTCATGCTCGTCAATCTCGTCGTCGACCTGCTCTACGGCTTCGTCAATCCACGCATTCGTCACTAGGAGCGGCCCATGAGCACGGTTAGCGTCAAAACGGTTAGTGTCAAATCCGACCGTCCTTCCGCTCTTGCGGAGTTCTGGTATTATTTCTCTCGCAACAAGGGCGCCGTCATCGGCCTTGCGATCTTCCTCTTCGTCCTGTTTCTGGCAATCTTTGCCGGCGTCGTGGCGCCGCATAATCCCGATATTGCCTACGGCAGCGATATGCAGCGCCTGCCGCCCGCCTGGGCGGAGGGCAGCAACAGCAGTTTCCTGCTCGGCACCGATGCCAACGGTCGCGATCTCCTGTCGCGCCTCATTTACGGCACGCGCTTCTCGCTGTTCATCGGCCTCGTCGTCGCCTCGCTTTCGGCGATAGTCGGCATTTTGATCGGACTTGTCGCCGGCTATGCCCGTGGTCGTATCGACACGATCATCATGCGTGTCATGGACATCATTCTTGCGGTTCCGTCGCTGCTGCTCGCCCTGGTGCTCGTGGCAATCCTCGGCCCGGGTCTGATCAATGCGATGATCGCAATCTCGATCGTCAACCAGCCGCATTTCGTCCGTCTGACGCGCGCCTCCGTCATGGCCGAGCGGGACAAGGAATATGTCATCGCCTCGCGGGTTGCCGGCGCGGGCCATCTGCGGCTGATGTTCAAGACCATACTTCCGAACTGTCTGGGTCCGCTGATCGTGCAGGCGACACTCGCCTTCTCGGCCGCTATTCTCGAAGCCGCCGCGCTTGGCTTTCTTGGCCAAGGCGCCCAGCCGCCGACGCCGGAATGGGGCACGATGCTCGCCGACTCGCGCGAATTCTTCCAGAGCAACCCCTGGCTCGTTACTTTCCCCGGTCTCTGCATCCTGATCACGGTGCTCGCCATCAACCTGATGGGCGACGGCCTGCGCGATGCCTTCGACCCGAAGCTGAAGAGGTCGTAATGGCACTCCTCGATATTGAAAACCTCTCCGTCGAATTCCAGACCTCGTCCGGCTTGTTCCGGGCGGTCGATGGCGTCTCGCTGACATGCGACAAGGGAGAGATCCTGTCGATCGTCGGCGAATCCGGTTCCGGCAAATCCGTATCTATGCTTGCCATGATGGGCCTTCTGCCCTGGACGGCGAAGATCACCGCCGACCGCATGATGTTCGATGGCAAGGACCTGCGCGGTATCTCCTCGCGTCAGCGCCGCAAGATCATCGGCAAGGACATGGCCATGATCTTCCAGGAGCCGATGTCGAGCCTCAACCCGTGCTTCACGGTCGGCTTCCAGCTCGGCGAGACGCTCCGCATCCATATGGGTCTCGACCGCAAGGCGCGCCGTGAACGCTCGATCGAGCTGTTGAATCTCGTCGGCATTCCAGCCCCTGCGGATCGCCTGTCGAACTTCCCGCATCAGATGTCCGGTGGTATGAGCCAGCGCGTCATGATCGCCATGGCTCTCGCCTGCAATCCGAAGCTGCTGATCGCAGACGAGCCCACGACCGCCCTCGACGTGACGATCCAGGCGCAGATCCTCGACCTGCTCGTGCGCTTGCAGCGGGAGCAGGGCATGGCGCTCGTGCTCATTACCCACGACATGGGCGTCGTCGCCGAAACGGCGGAGCGCGTGCAGGTGCAATATGCCGGCCAGAAGGTCGAGGAGCAGCCGGTCAAGGAACTGTTCCGCGATCCGCATCATCCCTATACGGCAGCCCTTCTTTCGGCTCTGCCGGAGCGCGCCGAGGTCGGCGAGCGCCTGCCATCGATCGCCGGCGTCGTTCCCGGTCAGCACGATCGGCCGACTGGCTGTCTCTTTGCGCCGCGCTGCTCCTTTGCAACGCTGGAATGCGACAAGGGCGTCAAGCGTCAGGGGCCCGAACTGGGCGTAGCCCTATGCAATTATCCGCTGCAACATGGCAAGCCGCTCGGCCACCCCGGCATTGCCACCACGCAAAAAGCAGGAGGTGCCGCATGACCGGCGCTGTTCTCGAAGGGCGCGATCTCGCCCGCTTCTACACCGTCAAGCGCGGCACCTTCAAACCGGAAGCGACCGTCAAGGCGCTGAACGGCGTCAGCTTCAGCCTGCAGTCGGGCCGCACGCTCGCTGTCGTCGGCGAATCCGGCTGCGGTAAGTCGACGCTCGCTCGCCTCGTGACGATGATCGAAAACCCGACGGCTGGCGAGCTGCTGATCGACGGCAAGCCCGCCAGGCTCGGCGACCGCAGCCTGCGCAGCGCCGTGCAGATCGTGTTTCAGAACCCCTATGGCTCGCTGAACCCGCGCCAGAAGGTCGGCTCCATCCTGGAAGAGCCGCTGAAGATCAACACGGATGATGATGCCGCCACCCGCCGCCGCAAGGTGGAGGAGATGATGGCACGCGTCGGTCTGCGCCCCGAGCACTATGATCGTTATCCGCATATGTTCTCGGGCGGCCAGCGCCAGCGCATCGCCATCGCGCGTGCCCTGATGCTGCGGCCGAAGGTGCTAGTGCTCGATGAGCCGGTGTCCGCACTCGATCTGTCGATTCAGGCGCAAGTCCTGAACCTTTTGATGGACCTGCAGAAAGAGATGGGGCTTGCCTATCTCTTCATCTCGCATGGCCTCTCCGTCGTGCGTCATATCGCAGACGATGTGATGGTCATGTATCTCGGACGTCCGGTGGAAACCGGCACGGCCGAAGAGGTCTTCAGCCGGCCGCGCCATCCCTATACTGCTGCCCTTCTGTCGGCGACGCCGATCGCCGATCCGGATCGCGAGAAGAACCGCATCCGCCTGCAGGGCGAGCTGCCGTCGCCGCTCAATCCGCCGAAGGGATGCCACTTCAATCCGCGCTGCTGGCGCGCCCAGGACAAGTGCCGGCAGGTCGAACCGGAACTGGCGGGCGAGGGAACGCATAAATTTTCCTGTTTCTTTCCGCTGGATTGATCCAAGTTGCGAATCGGGCAGGTTCGACTTTCTCCTCTTGTTGCTTGCCCCTCACCCCAACCCTCTCCCCGTAAACGGGGCGAGGGGGCTGATCTTGCCTAGCGCTGCTTGTCCTAGGCCCGGTGACCGATTGGCTTGCTCCGTCGTTCCCTCGCCCCGTTTACGGGGAGAGGGCTAGGGTGAGGGGCCAGGCAATCGGATGCGTCGACGGCAGACCCGCCTGACGATCATTGGCATCCGTCATTCAAGGCAGAAGACAACATGAGTGAAACATCCAAAATCCCGTTTGCCATCATCGTCATGGGTGTCAGCGGCAGCGGCAAATCTTCAATCGGCGAGGGCGTGGCTGCTCAGCTCGGCATCCATTTCATCGAAGGCGATGCCCTGCATCCGGCCGCCAACGTCGAGAAGATGAGCAAGGGCATCCCCCTGACGGACGAGGATCGCTGGCCCTGGCTGGAAAAGATCGGCCAGGAAATATCGGCGAGTCTTGCGAAAGGCGAAGGCGTTGCCGTTACCTGCTCGGCGCTGAAGCGCGTCTATCGCGAACGGCTGCGGGCGTCTGCCGGTGGCCACCTCTATTTCATCTATCTCGAAGGCTCGAAAGAGCTGCTGACGAAGCGTATGGGCGAGCGCAAGGGGCATTTCATGCCGACGTCGCTGCTCGAAAGCCAATTGCAGACTTTGGAAGTGCCGACCGGCGAGCCCGGCGTCGTCACGGTCGACATTGACGCCACGATCGAAGAGATCGTCGATGCCTCTGTCAAAAGCTTGAAAGCAATTCTCTAAATCATAAGCTTACGGTGCAAACCGGCCCGGAGCATAAGCCGAAATATCGATAAAGGGCTTTTCGCCGGTAATGAGCTCGGCGAGCACGCGGCCGGTCACGGGCCCGAGCGTCAGCCCGTGATGAGCATGGCCGAAAGCAAACCATAGGCCGTTGTGCCGTGGCGCCTTGCCGATGATCGGCATCATGTCTGGCGTGCAAGGCCGCGCGCCCATCCAGGGTTCCGGGTCGAGCCGCTCGCCGAGCGGGAAGGTGGTGCGCGCGACGGCTTCGGCACGGTCGAGCTGGACCGGTGTCTTGGGAGCATCGCGCAGGGCGAATTCGGCGCCAGTCGTCAGCCGGATACCGCGGCTCATCGGTGCCAGCAGGTAGCCGCGCTCGGCATCCAGCGTCCAGTTGTTGAGGATGGCATTGCCCTCGGCGGCGTAATGCATGTGATAGCCGCGCTTGACCCCGAGCGGAAAGGCATAGCCGAAGCGTTTCGTCACGACATCGGCCCAGGGGCCGAGTGCGACGACGACATCCTTCGCCTCGATCGACCCTTCCGCCGTCACCATTCTCCAGGCCGAGCCGGCCATGCCGAGCGAGACGGCATCCCCGGTCGTCACACGGCCGCCAATGCTTTCGAAATAGCGGCGATAGGTCGCCGTCAGCCCGTGCGGGTCGAGCACCGACCAGGGGTCGCGCCAGCGAAGCGCGCCGGAAAAATTGCCTCTGAGATGCGGCTCCATGGTTGTGATCTCCGCACTGCTCAGTGCGTCGTAGCCGATCCCGAATTCGCGGTTGAGGCGCTCGGCCTCGGCAAACTCGGCGTCGCGCTTCTCGTTCGAACGGAACAGTTCCACCCATCCGTTCTTGCGAATGAGCTCTTCGGCATGCGAGGCTTCGATGAGATCGTTGTGCTCGCTGACGGAATGTTCGATCAGCGGCGCATAGGCGCGCGAAATCATCTCGTGACGCTTGGTGTTGGAGTTCCACCAATAGCGGGCGAGGAAGGCGATCTGCGCCGGCAGGGCGCGCAGATGATAATGCGCGTCGATGCGGTTGTTGAAGGCATAGCGCAGCAGCAGACCGAACTGTTGCGGAAAGCCGTAGGGCACGACACCTTCGCGCTGGATCAGGCCGGCATTGCCGAAGGATGTTCCCTGGCCTGGTGGCTGGCGGTCGACGAGGACGACTTGCCGCCCCCGTCGCTGCAGATGGATTGCCGTCGAAACGCCGACGATGCCTGCGCCGAGAACGATTGCGTCCTTTGTCATCTTATCCTGCTATCCGCATGCCTATTGCATTGCCGCCCGGTCGTTCCGCATGGCCTGACCGTGCTCTAAGCATCGAAAATGCCTGCCAAATTTGAGCGGCGCAATTGAAAAATGCGGATCAGTTTGCAGTCTGTCGCAGGCCGGCGTTTTCGGCGCGGATTCGGATTGCGAGAATGATGCCGTTGAGCACAGAAAAGATTGCGGCATAAAGCGGCAGCCCGAAAGCAAGCGGCAGCACGGCGATCTCGCCGACGACGACGGCATAGTTGGGATGGCTGAGGAAACGATAGGGACCTTTGGTCACCAGAGCGGCGCCGGGCAATATGATGATGCGCGTCGTCCAGCGTTCCCCAAGCGTCGCCAGCACCCAGAGGCGCGTCGCCTGCAGCACCATGAACAGCACGAACCAGAAGGGATCGACCGGCCGGCCGATGGCTAAGAACCATAATCCGATCAGCCAGGCCGCATGCATCGCCACCATGAAGGGATAGTGCTCCGCTGCATGTTCATGGGCTCCGCGGGCAAGGAGTGCTGCGGTGTTATGCCTTGCATAGATGAGCTCCGCCAGTCGCTGCAGCGTCACGAAGGCCAGAAGCGTGATCGAAGGCCACAGCATCAGGCGACCCTCTTCAAGGTGATGCAGCTTGCCGAAAATCCCGGCCCCATGGCAAGCAGGGCGGAACGTTCCGGCAAGCCAGCCGTGATCGCGCGCTCGAGCACGAACATTACGGTGGGCGAGGACATGTTGCCGTAGTCGCGGATCACCTCGCGTTCGATATCGAGCGAGCCTTCTTCAAGGCCGAGCGCGCTTTCGAGAGCCGCCAGTACCTTGGCGCCGCCGGGATGACAGATGAAGCGGTCGATATCCGAGAGTAATAGCCGGGATCGCTCCAGGATGCCGGCAACGGCGCTCTTGAGATGCGTTTCGGCAAAGACTGGCAGCGATTGTTCGAGGATGATGCCGAAGCCGGTATCGTCGATTTTCCAGCCCATGATGCTGAGGCTGTCGGGGAAAAGATGTTCGCCCGTCGATTCGATCTCTGCAATTCCGCCTTCGCCGGCCCGCAGCACGCAGGCTGCTGCTCCATCGCCAAACAGCGCGGTGGCAATGATGTTGGGCCGTGTCAGTTCGTCGAGCCGAAAGGCAAGGGAGCAGAGTTCGATCGAGATAAAAAGGACAACAGCGCCCGGATGGCTTCGTGCCATCTTCGTCGCGACCGCAAGACCGGATACGCCGGCTGCACAGCCGAGCCCGAAGACCGGCACGCGCTCGATATCGCTGCGGAAGCCCATCAAGCCGGCGAGCCGCGCGTCGAGGCTCGGCGTCGCAAGTCCGGTGGATGAGACGGTAACAACGCAGTCCACATGCCGGGCCTCAAGACCGGCGCGTTGCAGCGCTGCAGCCGCCGTCCGGCGGAAAAGCTCCGAGGCCACCTCTGTATAGGCAGCCATGCGATCCCGCCAGCCATGCGGCTCTTCGAACCAGCAAAGCGGCCGCGCCACATGGCGCTTGCGGATGCCGGTGCTTTCGAACACGCGGGCGAGATATTTGAAGTCCTGAAAGCGGTCCGAGAACAGACGGCCAGCCGTCTCGGCAGCGTCGGTCTGGAGAATGATATTGTCGGGCGTTGCGACGGCAAGGCTTAGAAGTTTGACGGTATCGGTCACGAGTTTCTCCTGCGCCCTTGAGGGGCATGTCGGCTGAAACACGTGATAGAGGTGGTCTATTCGATGCCGGAGCAGTCACGAAAGAGTGACGGCGTCTCGACATAGGATATGTCGAAAAAATTCCGGGGTCGTTCGAATAAAATATGCAGACGGTGTGTTCTCCCCTCGCAACGTTCATTTTGCCAAGGAGACCTTCCATGACGACCAAAGCATTTCGCCTGGCTTCCATCGCCCTCGGTGCAAGCCTGACCCTCGGCGCTTTCGCCGTTCCCACCTTCGCCGCAGGCGACGATTCCAGTACGACGCCGACCTGCAAGAAGGGCGAGATCTACGATCAGAAGGCGAAGAAGTGCGTCAAGCAGCAGAGCGCCAACGTCACCGACGAAAACCGCGCCGACTACGCCTATTCGCTCGCCAAGAAGGATCATCGCTACGAGGAAGCCCTGGCCGTTCTCGACACGATGAAGAACCCGAACACGGCGGAAGCGCTGAACTATCGCGGCTATGTTACCCGCAAGCTCGGCCGCACGGACGAAGGCATTTCCTATTACCAGAAGTCCGTCGCCATGGATCCGAAGTACACGCTGGTTCGTGAATATCTCGGCGAAGCCTACGTCATCAAGGGCCAGATGGACCTCGCCAAGGACCAGCTGAACACGATCAAGACGCTCTGCGGCAACACGAGCTGTGAGGAATATCGCGATCTCCACGCCGCGATCATGAATCCGTCCAGCTTGTGATCGCAGGTCAGCGCCGGGGATAAAGACGAGAAGCAGGGAGCTTTGCGAGGGATATGGGAGTGATGCCGGTCGCTCGTGGCGCAATTTCTGCTTATAGTCTGACGGCAACGGAGCCGCCAAAAAGATCGGCGGCTCCCGGACATGCGAAAGCGGCGGAGGATGCCATAGCGAGCGAAGAGG
This sequence comes from Martinezella sp. CNPSo 3732, assembly GCF_057784515.1. Taxonomy (NCBI): domain Bacteria; kingdom Pseudomonadati; phylum Pseudomonadota; class Alphaproteobacteria; order Hyphomicrobiales; family Rhizobiaceae; genus Martinezella; species Martinezella sp. CNPSo 3732. Next base: position 110,090 of record NZ_JBXSOO010000012.1, on the reverse strand, counting down.
ATATCAGGGCAGGCCTGTCCCAACATCTGACGCGGCTGTGGCGCTATGGTGTCGTGCTGTCGCGTCAGCGCGACGTGGCCGACGATCTTGTACAGGCGACCTGTGTCAGGGCTCTGGAACGGGCGGCGCAGTTTACCGCCGGCACGAGGCTCGACCGCTGGCTCTTTGCCATCCTGCATTCGATCTGGCTGAACGAGGTCCGATCGCGCCGAGTGCGTATGGGGCAGGGCTTTGTCGATGCCGATGAGACACTCGTATTTGATGGTGCTCGCGAAACCGAAACGCATGTTCTGGCCGGGCAGGTGTTGCAGCGCGTTCAGGCCCTGCCGGAAGCGCAGCGCACCGCGGTGTTCCTGGCCTATGTCGAAGGGCTTTCTTATCGCGAGGTGGCCGACGTTCTTGATGTGCCGATCGGCACCGTCATGAGCCGGTTGGCGGCGGCGCGGGCGAAACTCGCCGAAGGCATGGGGATAGCGGCGGACGGAAAATCATCCGGAGGTGAGCGACTGGGGAATGGAAATGAGTGAATCGCATAAAGGACAGATGCCCTCGGACGAGCAGCTCACCGCCTTCATCGATGGCGAGCTGAATGCTGCCGAGCGCGAGCGGATCGAACGATTGATCGCCGACGACGAGCAGGTGGCGGAACGATTCGATTTTCTGTCGCGCAGCACCTTGCCCTTCGCAGAGGCATTCCAGCCGATGCTTGATGAGGCACCGGCTGCGAAGCTGGATGCCATGCTTGCCGCCATTCCCTCGTCCAAGGAGGACAAGGTCCGCGCCGCTGGCATCGGCCGCCGCGGTTTCCTGGCCGCAATGGCCGCGAGTTTCGTCGCCGCCATTGCTGTCGACCGTGCAGTGATTGGTATCGGCCGTAAGCGTTCGCAGCCGGACGAGGATGCCGAATGGCGTGCAGTGGTGGCCGAATATCTCTCGCTTTACACGGTGGATACGCTGAGTGCTCCGGCCGGCGATCGCGCGCAGCAGGTTGCGCAATTGAATGAAGTCGGTGCCAAATTGAATCTGTCGCTGGCGCCCGAAGCCGTCGCCATGCCGGGCATCGAGTTCAAGCGTGCTCAGATCCTGAATTATGACAGCAAGCCGCTGGCTCAGATCGCCTATCTCGATCCGGAAAGTGGTCCCATGGCGCTCTGCATCGTCCGATCCGCCAAGGGTGCGGCGGCGCCGGACATGGAAAATCGCAAGGGCATGAATGTCGTCTATTGGTCGAGCGCCACCCACGCCTTCATGCTGATCGGGCATGCGCCGATCGACCGGATGGAGCAACTTGCGGCTGATGTAAGGGCGCATCTGATCGCCTGATGGCTGTTTGGCGCGCGACTAAAATGGCGTGATTCAAAAAGAATTTGGCGAAAACCCATCCTGCTGGTATTCTTTGCCCAACGAAAATCGAACGAGTGCCAGCAGCATACCCTCAGGGGCCTTGCGCGGCGCGGTGGAAAAGATACGTGAGTGACCCCGACAGCGGCCTAGCGCCGCAGGCAGACGGGGCGTCGGCAGCAGAGCGCAGGAAGGGTAAATCCTCCCGGCGCGCGAAGCGTAAGCGCGGTCACGGCCGTCCGAACGCTCATTCTGCGGAGGCCGCCCAGGCAGGCAAGTCCAGCCAGGTGGCGCAACGCCCAGCAGAGGATGAGGCTGGCTTACCGGCCAAAAAGCGCAAGCGCCGGCGCCGTGCACGCGCAGCCCAAGGTGGCGCGCAGTCTGCTTCCCAGATACAGCAGCTTTCGGCACCGGCTGAGCATCGTGCCTCGCCGGATCATGGCCAGCCGTCTTCGCATAAAAGCGGCAAGAACCGGCGCAAGCATCGCAGCAAGCGTGGCCTGCAGGGCCGGCCTCTGGTGCATGAGAAAGTGGCGCAGATCGTCGCGCCTGCCAATGCACCTTCGAACGCGCATGCGTCAGTGGCCCATGACGAGCATCGCCAGATCAGGCAATCGCCGCCGCGCCGTGAAGGGCAGGGCCAACATCACCACTATGCCGACGCCGATTCCCGGCCACTCGACCTCTATGCGGCCCTCGACCTCGGCACCAACAATTGCCGTCTGCTGATTGCACAGCCGACACGTCCGGGCCAGTTCCGGGTGGTTGATGCCTTTTCGCGCATCGTGCGCCTCGGCGAAGGACTTGGAGCCAGCGGACGTCTGTCGAGCGATGCCATGGATCGCGCAGTGGAGGCATTGCGCATCTGCGCGGCCAAGCTGAAGACGCGCGAAATCCGGCGCATGCGGCTGATCGCGACCGAAGCCTGCCGTGCCGCTGACAATGGCGAAGCGTTTCTGTCTCGCGTAACCGAAGAAACCGGTCTGCAGCTCGAAATCATCGACCGTGAAACCGAGGCGCGGCTTGCCGTGTCGGGCTGCTCCTCGCTCGTCGGGCCGGAGGCGCGCTCGGTCGTGCTGTTCGATATTGGCGGCGGCTCCTCCGAGATTGCCGTCATTCGGATCGGCGAGAATCGCTCCAGCCGGCTGGCCAATCACATCACCCATTGGACATCGCTGCCCGTCGGTGTCGTCACGCTCTCCGAGCGGCATGGCGGTCGCGATGTAACGCCTGAACTGTTCGAGACGATGGTCACCGAAGTCCAGCGCATGCTCGAGCGTTTCGATTGCCCGCCGGTGCATGGCGCCGCGCGCGACAACGGCGACTTCCATCTGATCGGAACTTCGGGCACGGTGACGACGCTTGCCGGCGTCCATCTCGATCTGCCGCGCTACGACCGGCGCCGGGTCGACGGCGTCTGGCTTTCGGATGACGAAGTGAGCGCGATGCAGGCGAAGCTCTTGTCCTGGGATTTTGCCGGCCGCGCCGCCAATCCCTGCATCGGACCGGATCGTGCCGATCTGGTGCTGGCCGGCTGCGCCATTTTGGAGGCGATCCGCCGTCGCTGGCCGAGCCCGCGCATGCGCGTTGCCGATCGCGGCCTGCGCGAGGGATTGCTGACCGACATGATGGCAGACGATGGCGTTTGGCGGCGGGGTCGCTCGCGCCGGGGTCATCGACCGAGGGATATGAAGGGGCCGCAGACGTGACCAAGCCAACCATCGCCGGCAACCGCACGGGCCGCAAGCTCGGCCAGCGCGTCAAGAAAAAGAAGCTGAAGGCTTCGTCGCGCCAATGGCTGCAGCGCCATATCAACGATCCCTATGTGCAGCGCGCCCAGCTTGAAGGTTACCGCGCCCGCGCCGCCTTCAAGCTGCTGGAGATCGACGAAAAGCATCAGATCCTCAAGGGTGCTCGCCGCATCATCGATCTGGGCGCCGCTCCGGGCAGCTGGTCGCAGATCGCTGCCAAGGTAACCGATTCGACCGAGGAGGATATCCGCGTCGCCGCTATCGACTTCCTGGAAATGGCGCCGATTCCAGGCGTCAGCATCCTGCAGCTCGACTTTCTGGAGCCGGATGCGCCGCAGCGGCTGATCGATGCGGTCGGAGGTACGCCCGATCTGGTGCTGTCGGATATGGCCGCGCCTACGACGGGCCATCACCGGACCGACCATCTGCGCACGATGCATCTCTGCGAGGTCGCGGCACATTTCGCCGTCGAGGTGCTGGCCGAAGGCGGGCATTTCCTGGCCAAGACCTTCCAGGGCGGCACCGAGCGCGACCTCTTGACCTTCCTGAAGCAGAATTTCCGTCAGGTCATCCATGTAAAGCCCGGCGCGTCCAGGGCCGAGTCGGTGGAAATGTTCCTGCTGGCGAAAGGCTTCAAGGGTCGGAAGCCGGAAGGCGAGACGGAAGAGGCGGAAGCCGCCGCCGAACGCTAAATCCGGCGCCCCTCGATCGCTAAACTGACGAAACCCTCATTGCGCTGCCGTTTGGCTGAAGCGCAATGAGGGCTGGACCGTCACTTTGCGACCGTCTGCTCCACCTGCGGCTGTACCGCCGCGACACGCTTGAGGCCAGCCTTATGGCCGGAAACCATGGCGCCGGCGCTGCGATCCATGCGGATGAAGGGGATGGTGGCAACGACCGTCAGGATCGAGATGCAGAAGAATGCGATGTGGAAATCGCGAACCTGCAGCTGCGTGCCGCTGAAGAAAGTCGAGGCTTCGAGGATCATGGCGGCAATGGCCACGCCGAGCGCCAGGCTGATTTGCTGCATGACCGAGCTCATCGACGTCGCCTGGCTCGCCTGCTTGTCGGTGATATCGGCAAAGGCGAGTGCATTGACGCCGGTGAAGAAGAACGAGCGCGAGAAGCCGCCGATCAGCAGGATGCCGACGATGATGAGATGCGGCGTCCACGGCTGGAAAAGGCCGGTGCAGATCGTCGTGACTGTCGTGACGGCAGCAGCCGAAAGCAGTGCCGTCTTGAAGCCGACGGCAGTGAAGACGCGCCGCGCGATGAACTTGGTAGAGATCGCGCCGATCGCGCCGGCAAAGGTGATGAGGCCGGACTGGAACGGATTAAGGCCGAAGCCGAGCTGCAGCATCAGCGGTGTCAGGAACGGCATGGCGCCGATGCAGATGCGGAACAGCGTGCCGCCCGTCACCGAGGCGCGGAAGGTGGCGTTCTTCAGCAGGGTGAGATCGAGGATCGGCGCCGGGTGTCGGCGCGCATGACCGACATAGAGGAAGCCGCAGACAAAGCCGATGACAACAGCCGAGATGCCGATATAGGGCGGCAGCGCCGGCAGGCTGATGACGGACATGCCGAAGACGACCCCGGAGGCGGCAAAGGAGGTCAAAAGGAAACCGATGACATCGAGTTTCGGTGGCTTGGTCGCCTCAACATCAGGTAGGAAGATCGACGCCAGGATCACGCCGAGGATGCCGACGGGCACGTTGATCAGGAAGATCCAGTGCCAGGAAGCATAGGTGGTGATGAAGCCGCCGAGCGGCGGGCCGGCAAGCGGGCCGACGAGCGCCGGGATGGAAAGCAGCGCCATGGCTGAAACAAGGTCGCTCTTCTGCGTGGTGCGCACCAGCACGAGGCGCCCGACGGGCGTCATCATCGAGCCGCCGACGCCCTGCAGGAAGCGGGCGAAGACGAATTCCAGCAGGCCGCCCGAAAAGGCGCACATGATGGAACCGATGACGAAGACGCAGATGGCGACGCGGAAGATGTTCTTCGCGCCGAAGCGATCCGCCATCCAGCCGCTGATCGGGATGAAGACGGCGAGCGACACCATGTAGGAGGTCAGGGCCAGCTTCAGCGTGATCGGACCGACATGGAGGTCGTTGGCGATGGCCGGCAACGCTGTCGCGATGACAGTGGAATCCATCTGTTCCATGAAAAGGGCTACGGCGAGGATCAATGGAACGATGCGATTCATGGGCATCCGCCTCGATAGGTCTGTCTCGGTAAGGCTATCGCTGTTGGCACAATCAGCCGCTCTGTAGTCCTATGCGAGGTCGCTGCCAATCCCGGATTTCGCTCCATGGACGACAGGGGATCACGTCTTCGTGATGTCCGCCATCGCAGGGCATGGAAAGCAGGATTTGACATATGCTAAGAGCATGGAAATGCTAAGCGCATAAAACGTCGTCGGTGTATTAGCGGAATTGGATTGTCTTGTCATGACCAAATTTTCGGTTGTAGACGCGCAACTTCCGGTCCGCTGTCGCCGGCGACGACGATAGGCGCGGCTTACGCTGCGCATCAACATAAGGAGTGAGTTCATGACAGCCGTCCTGCCCCCGGATACGCATCGGTTCAAATTGGGATCCTGCACCGTCACCGTCGTCAAGGACGGTGCCAGCATCATGGACAATCCCTGGGAGACCTTCGGCTCGAACCAGGCGCCCGACACCGTTCGCAAATTACTGGAACAGAATTTCCTGCCGACGGAAAAACTCGTGAACAGCTATGCGCCCGCCATCATTGACACGGGCTCCGACGTGATTGTCGTCGATACCGGCTTTGGTGCAGCCGGTCGCGCGCGTGGCCTTGGCCGCTTTCGCGAGGGGCTGAAGGCCGTCGGCTACACGCCGGAGCAGGTCACCGTTGTTGCGCTTACGCATCTGCACGGCGATCATATTAACGGATTGACGGAGGAGGGCGGTCCTGCTTTTCCGAATGCTCGCTATGTCGCAGGCGAAATCGAATACGGGTTCTGGACGGACAAGGCGCGCGAGGGAACGCCGGCCGAGGGCGGCCACAAGGCAGTCCTCGCCAACGTCGTGCCCTTCGCCGAGAAGATGACCTTCCTTAGGGATGGCGATCAGATCGTCCGCGGCATGACCGCGATGCTGGCACCAGGTCACACACCCGGCCATCTCGTTTTCCACCTGGAATCCGACGGCAAGCAGCTCGTCATGACCGGCGACACCGCCAACCATTATGTCCTGTCGCTCGGCCGTCCGGACTGGGACGTGCGTTTCGATCTGGACAAGCCGCAGGCGGCCAAAACCCGCCGCCGCATCTTCGACATGATCGCCGCCGACCGCATCCCCTTCCTCGGCTTCCACATGCCTTTCCCCGCCGTCGGTTTCGTCGAAAAGCAGCCGGAAGGTTTTCGCTATGTTCCGAAGAGCTACCAGTTCGATCTGTGAGCCAATTGGGGGCGTCGGCATCGCACATGCCAAATGTGCGATGCCGGCTTCAATTCTGGGCCGCTGCACTCTGCCCAAGGCGAGGCTCTGTCCCCGCCAGCAGCCGCTGAATGTTGGTGCGATGGCGTATTATGACGTAAACACCGCCCACAATGACCAACAATCGATAGGACAACGGCTGCTCCAGGCCGCAGATAAGGGCAATCGCGGTCAATGCGGCCAGGATCGATCCCAGGGAAACAATCCGGAACACGGCCAGCAAAATCCCAAACACCGTAACGGCGCCCAAGCCGACCGGCCAGGCTATCGCCAGCAATAGGCCCAATCCAGTTGCGACGGACTTGCCGCCTCGAAAATTCAACCAGATCGGACGGCTATGCCCCAGCAATGCGGCGAGCCCGGCCAAGCAAATCGCCCAAGGCACCCAGACCTGTTGATTGTTCGGATCAAGCGCCGTCGGCGAAGCGACCGGTGTGAGTGTGTCGAGCCAAGGATAGAGCCAACGGGCAAAGAGGATCGCCCCTGCGCCTTTCAGTACATCGACCAGGAGCACCACCAAAGCGGGCCATTTTCCGAGGATGCGTAATACATTAGTTGCACCGGTGGACTTGGAGCCATGCTCGCGAAGATCGATGCCCTTGAGCAGTTTTCCCGCCAGATAGCCCGTGGGAATGGAGCCGAGCAGATAAGCGATCGCCAACCCAATGATGTTCGCTATCCAGAACGTCATAAGTGCCACCTTGTCTGAATCCTCAATAGTCATTTGCATGAGATTATCACAGCGTAGAGGTTGGATCCCTCACTGAAACCAAGGCTTAGCATAGCTGCCCATCGCTTTTTGCTATTCCCTTCCTGTCATAGACGTGTTACCAGCCCTCGCCAACTTCCAAGCAACACTTGCAAGATCGCCCGGTAGACGATTCGTTCCGGGCTTTCCTGTTTTTCACAGACGAAGGAATTGGCCATGGCACGCATTATTGAAACGCCAACCGGGTTGGATGCTCTGACATTCGATGACGTGCTCCTGCAGCCGGGACACTCCGAGGTCATGCCCGGCCAGACGAATGTCGCCACCCGGATCGCTCAGGATATCGATCTCAACCTGCCGATTATTTCAGCGGCGATGGATACGGTGACCGAAAGCCGTTTGGCGATTGCCATGGCCCAGGCCGGCGGTATCGGCGTTATCCACCGCAACCTGACGCCGGTGCAACAGGCTGAAGAAGTCCGTCAGGTCAAGAAGTTCGAAAGCGGCATGGTGGTCAATCCGGTCACTATCGGTCCGGACGCTACGCTTGCCGAAGCGCTCGCCTTGATGAAGGCGCACGGCATTTCCGGCATTCCGGTCGTCGAGAAATCGCATCGCCTCGTCGGCATCCTCACCAACCGCGACGTGCGTTTCGCTTCCGATCCCCAGCAGAAGATCTACGAGCTGATGACCCGCGAAAATCTCGTGACGGTCAAGGATGGCGTACAGCAGCAGGAAGCCAAGCGCCTGCTCCACACGCATCGTATCGAAAAGCTGCTCGTCGTCGACGGCGATAGCCGTCTGGTCGGCCTGATCACTGTTAAGGACATCGAGAAGTCGCAGCTTAACCCGAACGCTTCCAAGGATGCGCAGGGCCGCCTGCGCGCCGCCGCGGCCATCAATGTCGGCGACGATGGTTTCGAGCGTGCCGAACGCCTGATCGAGGCTGGCGTCGACCTTCTGGTCGTAGACACCGCCCACGGTCATTCTCAGCGCGTTCTCGATGCCGTCACCCGCGTCAAGAAGCTTTCAAACTCCGTCCGCATCATGGCTGGCAATGTCGCTACCTACGACGGCACGCGCGCGCTGATCGATGCCGGCGCCGATGCAGTCAAGGTCGGTATCGGCCCCGGTTCGATTTGCACCACCCGCATCGTTGCCGGCGTTGGCGTGCCGCAGCTTGCCGCTATCATGTCGGCTGTCGAAGCGGCGCGGGAACAGAATATTCCCGTCATCGCCGATGGCGGCATCAAATTCTCTGGCGATCTTGCCAAGGCGATCGCCGCCGGAGCATCGGCTGTCATGATCGGCTCGCTGCTTGCCGGCACGGACGAAAGCCCCGGCGAAGTCTTTCTTTACCAAGGCCGGTCCTTCAAGGCCTATCGCGGCATGGGCTCCGTCGGCGCCATGGCGCGCGGCTCGGCGGACCGCTACTTCCAGGCCGAGGTCCGTGACACGCTGAAGCTCGTTCCGGAAGGCATCGAAGGCCAGGTTCCCTATAAGGGTCCTGTCTCCGGCGTGCTGCATCAGCTCGCAGGCGGTCTCAAGGCAGCCATGGGCTATGTCGGCGGCGCCGATCTCAAGCAGTTCCAGGAGCGCGCGACCTTCGTGCGCATCTCCGGCGCTGGCTTGCGCGAAAGCCATGCCCACGACGTCACCATCACCCGCGAAAGCCCGAACTATCCTGGCGCAGGCGGCTGATCGATGGCAGATCGCGCTTCGGGCAACGCCAGGTCCTTACAGGGTCTGGCGGCGATCCTTGCGGCTCTTTCCCTAGCACTTTTTGCCTGGATTCAGGCCGGCTTCGTCCGGGCGTTCAGCAATGCCGCAGCCGGCCAGCAGATGCTCGATGCGCGTATCGGCGGCTATGAGCGCGACGACGTGATCGCCATGATCCGTTACCTCAAGGATCACCCCGATCCGGCGACCATCCTGCATTCGATGTATCTCGGGCCTGAGCTGATCTTCCCGCTGGTGCTGGGCGGGTTGCTGTTTTGCCTAATGCGGCTGGTCGGCCCCGGCGGCTTTTTCTTCGGCCGGCCGATTCCACCGGGCGCGACCGCAGTCATCTTCTGCCTGCCGATCTTCTACACGCTTGTCGATTATGCCGAGAATATCGCCGGCCTGATGCTCTATCCGCCCGCAATGCCATCCGATGCCACGATATCGCTGCTGGCGGGCCTGCTGCCGATCATCGTGCGGCTGAAATTCCTGACGCTGGTTGTGACGGTTATTCTACTGGCCCGTTTTGCGATTTTTCGCTACCTCTCGCCGGACGGCACGCGGCCGTCCTGATTGACTACGGCGCCGCGCGTCATACGTGACGCGCAAAAGTCGCTGTAGCATTTTAGATCTACTGTATAGCTTTGTCCTTAAATCGGAATCGATTTAAGGACAAAGCTATACAGTGGTTCGGCTTTCGGAAGTTCCAAAGGAGTTGGCGGCGTGACTGGCTATGAAATGTTCTGGCCCATGATGGCGCATGCGGTGCTGGTCTTCATCCTCTATGCGCTCCTCGGATGGCGCCGCCGCGTGTTGGTGAAGGCCGGCCGCATTCAGCCCGCACAATTCCGCGAAAACCATGCAGCCGACGAACCGGCGGAAAGCCTGGTGGTGCGAAACAGCCTCGCCAATCAGTTCGAGCTTCCCTTGCTTTTCTATGTCGGCTGTATCGTCCTCTACACCGCTCAGGCGGATAATCTGCCGGCCGTAATCCTCGCCTGGATTTTCGTCGCCACGCGCTACGCGCATGCCTTCGTGCATGTGACCAGCAACGATCTGCGCTATCGCAGCCCGCTCTTCACTCTCGGCTTTGCAGCCCTGGTCTGCATGTGGGGCTGGCTTGGCATCTGGCTCGCCTTCTCCTGAGGCTGCCTGCATTCCGCAAGCCGCAACCTGCGGTAACGCGTTTGTGTTTTTCCTTTACCGTTACGCCGACATCGGTTGACCTATCTTGTCAGCGGGTGGCCGGTCGTTTGTTGCCTGCTGCCGGGGAAACAGGGAGAAGAGGATTATGAGCACGGAAAAGCCGGTCGTGACGCAGGCGATGATCAACGCCTATGACGAATACACGCATCTGACGCTCGATCGTCGGGGCTTCATGGAAAAGCTGACCAAGCTCGCAGGTTCGGCCGGTGCCGCCGCTGCCATCGCGCCGCTGCTTGCCGCCAACAAGGCAAGCGCCGAGGTCATTGCCGCGGATGACAACAGGCTGGAAACCAAGGATGTGACTTTTGCCGGTAGCAAGGGCGAGATGAAGGGGTATCTCGCCCGCCCGAAAGATGCGGCCGGTAAGCTCGGCGGTGTCATCGTCATCCACGAGAACCGCGGCCTCAACCCGCATATCCGCGATGTCGCCCGTCGGGTGGCGCTGGAGGGTTTTGTGGTGCTGGCGCCCGATTTCCTGTCTCCGCTCGGCGGCACGCCCGAGGACGAGGACAAGGCCCGCGACATGTTCACCAATCTCGATCCGGCATTAACGGCCGCCAATGCCGAGGCGAGCCTGACCTATCTCGCCAAAACGGATGGCGCCAACGGCAAGGTCGGTGCCGTCGGCTTCTGCTGGGGTGGCGGCCTCGTCAACCGTTTCGCGACTATCTCACCGGAGCTGAAGGCTGGCGTTGCCTACTACGGCGCGCAGCCGTCAGCAGGCGAGGTTCCGAAGATCAAGGCGGCCCTGTTGCTGCATTACGCCGGCCTCGACGATCGCATCAATGCCGGCATCGATGCCTACCGCAAGGAGCTGCAGGCCGGCGGCAAGACCTTCGAGATCTTCGTCTATGACGGCGTCAATCACGCTTTCAACAACGATACCTCGGCTGCCCGTTACGACAAGAAGGCGGCCGACCTCGCTTGGGGAAGGACGGTGGAATTTTTGAAGAAATACGTGTCCTAGAACGGCACAGGTTCAGGATGCGGGCTTACCGATTACGAGGGCCGAAACCATGTTTTGGCCCTCGTTCCGGAGTTCGCGCCTGCTCCTAAGTTATGATTAAAATTGGACTTTTCCCGTTTACGTGCATTGAACGCGTCGGATGTCATAGCGTCTGCGCGCTTGAGCGTCGTTCAGTGCTAGAATGAAACGGGAAGAGCATGAATCCGGATAATCCCGACCGCATTACGTTTCGAAAGAGGCCACAGCAGGAGCGAAGCATCCAGCGTGTTGATGCCATCCTGTCGGTTGCGGCCGCGCTGATCGCCGAGAAGGGGGTGAGCGCAATGAAGATGACAGAGCTGGCTACGGTTGCGGCAATCCCGATCGGCTCTGTCTATCAGTATTTTCCGGACAAGGCGGCGATTGTCCGCGCCTTGCTCGAACGGCATTCCAGCCGCATCCGGCAAAAGGTCGGAGAGGCTTTTGCCTTCGTGACATCACTCGATCACGCCATCGAGCTCGTCTGCACTATGATCGATTGGTATTATCGCGAGTTTCGCAGCGATCCCGCCTATATCGGCGTCTGGCTCGGTACCGATATCGACAGGGATATCCTCCGGCTCAACATACAGCACAGCAAGCGTGTCGCCGAAATTTTCCTGGAAAGCATTCGGCCTTTCCTTCCGGCTGAAAGCCGCATCGACCTCGAGGCGCGCACGCAGCTGTTCAGCCATTTGATCGGCGCATCCGTCCGCTTTGCCATCATGAGCGAGGAGGAAATGGCGCATCGCATGCTGCATGAATGGAAGCAGGTGATCCGCGCCACCCTGCTGGCGGAGCCGGAGCAGTAACCATCGACGAAGCTAACCGGCTGGTGCGCTTCGATTTCACCAGCCCGGCAGAATGTGCCCGGCGCGTAGTCGGGGATAGAAGCGCGTATAGGTCTTCACCTCGCCATCAAGATCGTCATCCACCGCAGCCGGCGTGATGTTGTCCAGGCAGGCCGAGATATGCGCGGTGATGGCGTTCATCAGCGATACGGACAGGCCGGCCCGCTTCATGATCCCGATCTGCACCGGCGGCAGCGGCGGAAAGCCATCGGCCTGGGTCAGCACTTTCATGCCGGTCCTGAGCGCCGATTCCGGCATGACCGAAACCGCCATGCCGGCAAGCACGGCCGCGGCAACGACGGTGCAGGACCAGCTGGTGAACAGGATCTGATAGTCGCGGCCGCCGGCATCGAGTGCCGAGCAGGCGAGCTGGCGCCACTGACAGTCGCGACGGCCGACGGCGAGCGGAATGGGCGCATCGTCGCGCAGCGGATGGTTGGCCGAGCCGACCCAGCAGAGCGGCTCCGTCCGAACCACGTCCGACATGCGTTCGCGCGGATTGTGGGTGACGAGCGCGATATCGAGCTCGCCGCGATGCATGCGCTCGGCAAGATCGACCGAGGGTTCGCAGACGATGTAGAGCTCGACATTCGGATGCGTCTTGGCAAAACGGCCGATGATTTCGGGCATGTAGCGGTCGGCATAATCGTCCGGCGTGCCGATGCGCAGCGTGCCTTCGAGACGGTTGTCATCGAAAGCGGCGATGGCCTCGTTGTTCAGGCGAATAATGCGGCGGGCATAGTTCAGCAGCTTGTCGCCTTCCGCCGTCAGGCGGTTGCCGCGGCCATCCTTGATAAAGAGTTGCTTGCCGACGCGCTCTTCCAGCCGGCGCATCTGCATGGAAACGGCTGATTGCGTCTTGAACACCCGGTCGGCCGCCTTGGTGAAGCTGCCGGAATCCACGATTGCGATGAAGGTCTGCAACTGATCGATATCAAGCGGCGCGGACATGAGCTCACCTATAAAGGAGTTTGATAGTTATCATTAGAAACATTCGTTGGACTGATCAATAGGGCTTTGGCATCTTCTGAATGCAATTCAGCATACCAATCGAACAGAACTCTTGTCGAACTCCTCCCGGCCTATGCCCTTTTCCGGATGATCGGGAAGGGGCCTGGCTGATGCGCGTGCCCCAAGGAAAGGAATATGGAAATGCGCACGATAGATCGGACACTCGGACTCGGTTTGCCAACGCCATCGCTGTCACTGATGGCACGCGTTGTACTTGCTTTGAGCAATGTCGCATCGATCTGGCGCGCAATCCGAAATCGTAAGGAAATCGAATATCTGAATGAACTGAACGACGCTCAGTTGAGCGACATCGGCCTCACCAGGCAGGATTTGAACGCCGCGCTGACCACCTCGACTTTCTTCGGGGATCCGTCGGGCCATCTCACCAATTCCGCTCGCCGCTGCGCGCGCCTATCCGCCTTCGGCAGCTTTAGAGGCTGATGGCGGGCAATAGTTTCCCCGCAGGGTGATAGCCAATAAGCCCTGCCTCTTTCCCGGTGTTCGGCCCAAGGGCCAACACCGGGTTTTTTCTTTCTGAACACCGGCTTCCGTCATAGATCACGCGCGGGCAAGTTGCTTCCGGCGGCAACTGTCTTATCTAACGATCTGATCCGAATAGTAGGGAAGCAACGATGGCAACGGTGATCTTCTTCCATTCCGTCTATGGTCTGCGCTCGCTTGAGCATGAGGCTGTTGAACGGGCGCAGGCGGCCGGGCACAAGGCTTTCGCGCCGGATCTCTATGACCGGCTGATTGCGCGATCCATTGAAGAAGGTTTCGAATTCAAGGACGAGATTGGCTGGGAAACGATCTGCGAGCGCGCCGAATGGGCGCTGGCCGGGCTGCCGGCCTCGACCGTATTGGCCGGCTTCTCTATGGGCGCCGCCGTCGCCGCCAGCCTCTGGTCCAAGCGGGAAAAGACCGCCGGCATCCTGTTCCTGCATGGCATTGCCTCCATCGCCGACAATGCCCGCAAGGGGCTGCCCTTGCAGCTTCATCTGGCCGATCCCGATCCGTTCGAACCAGAGGAAGACGTTGCCGCCTGGCAGCAGGCCGTCACCAAGTCCGGCGTCGCGGCAGAGATTTTCCGGTATCCGGGCCGTGGCGGCCATCTCTATACCGATGCCAGCTTGCCCGATTATGACGCCAAGGCCGCCGATCTCACCTGGAAACGTGTCATCGACTTCCTTGACGCCATCGATGCCAACGCGTGAAATGCCTGCATCTTCACTCGCAGGACTTGAACTGAAGATGCCGCTCGCCTAGTTTATGAGCATCGTTGATACCAACAGGATGTGTGCAGCAATGGATTCCACCTCGACCGCAATGCCGTTCAGCCTTGCCATCGAGGACATTCTTGCTCATGCCCATATCCATCGTTCTATCCAATCTTTCGTGGTCCACGCCTGACGGCCGGCCGCTTCTTTCAAATCTCGATCTGAGCTTCGGTGCAGAACGCACCGGCCTTGTCGGACGCAACGGCGTCGGCAAGACGACGCTGATCAAGCTCATCTCCGGCGAACTGCAGCCGCAATCCGGCAGCATCTCGTTCAACGGCCGATTGGGGATCCTGCGCCAGAGCGTGCAGGTGGAAGCGGACGAGACCGTTGCCGATCTTTTTGGCGCAAGCGAAGCCCTTGCCGTCCTGAAGCGGGCGGAAGCCGGCGAGGCGACCAACGATGAACTCGCCCTGGCCGACTGGACGCTCGAGTCGCGCATCGCCGCAGCCCTTGATCGTGTCGGGCTCGACGTCACGCCGGAAACGCCTCTCGTGACCCTGTCGGGAGGACAGCGCACCCGTTGCGGGCTTGCGGCCCTTATCGTCGACGATCCTGATTTCTTGATCCTCGACGAACCCACAAACAATCTGGATCGCGACGGCCGCGCTGCTGTCATCGATCTGCTTGCGGGCTGGAGGGCAGGCGCCATCGTCATCAGCCATGACCGTGAACTGCTCGATACCATGGATGCGATCGTCGAACTGACATCGCTCGGCGCCTCGCGCTATGGCGGCAACTGGAGCCAATATCGCGAACGCAAGGCGCTGGAGCTTTCCGCAGCTGAGCGTGATTTCGCCGAGGCGGAGAAGCGTGTCGCCGAAGTGGAGAGAAGCGCCCAGGCAGCCGTCGAACGGCAGGCGAGGCGAGACAAGGCAGGCCGTAAGATGGCGGCCAAGGGCGGTATTCCGCGCATCATGCTCGGCGGCTTGAAGGAGCGGGCCGAGATGACAAGCGCGGAGAATACGCGGCTTGCCGAACGCCGCCACGCCCAAGCTTTACAGGATGCCGCCGCCGCCCGCGAAAAGATCGAGATCCTGCAGCCCCTGACCGTTAAGCTGCCGACATCGGGGCTGCCGGCAAACAGGATCGTCCTCAAGATGGAAGGCGTCACCGCCGGCTATGAGCCAGAACGGCCAATCCTGCGCGACTTCAATTTCATCATGACGGGGCCGGAGCGTGTTGCCGTCACCGGGCCGAACGGCTCGGGCAAAACGACACTGCTGGCGCTGGTCTCCGGCGCGCTAAAACCCTGGAGCGGCACGGTGCGGGTCGTCCATTCCGCCCTGTTGGACCAAAGGGTCAGCCTTCTCGATCCATCGCTGTCGATCCGCGACAATTTCCGCAGGATCAACCCGGATGCGGACGAAAATGCCTGCCGAGCTGCCCTGGCGCGCTTCATGTTCCGGGCTGATGCCGCGCTGCAGATCGTCTCCAGTCTGAGCGGCGGACAGCTTCTGCGCGCCGGGCTTGCCTGCGTGCTCGGCGGCACGGTGCCGCCATCGCTGCTGATCCTCGACGAGCCCACTAACCATCTGGATATCGATTCCATTGCCGCGGTCGAAGCGGGCCTTCGCGCCTATGACGGCGCGCTTCTGGTCGTCAGCCACGACGAGGTGTTTCTCGACAATATCGGCATAGACAGACGGCTCGAATTGCCTGCCCGAGCCGCCTCGGATCGGTGACGGGTAGCGTCAGGTGCGGCTGGCGCTGGCGATGCGATCGAGTTCGGCGATCGCATCCTCCGGCAGCTTGAGTTCAGCGGCCGCAATATTCTGCTTGAGATGCGCAAGCGACGACGTGCCCGGGATGAGCAGGATATTTGGCGCGCGCTGCAGCAGCCAGGCAAGCGCCACCTGCATGGGCGTCGCATTCAGCCGGGCAGCGACATCGGAAAGCGCCGAGGATTGCAGCGGCGTGAAGCCGCCGAGCGGAAAAAAAGGCACATAGGCGATGCCGTCGCTATTAAGATCGTCGATTAGTGCGTCATCCGCGCGCTGCGCCAGATTGTAGAGGTTCTGCACGCAGACGATCTCGGTAATCCCGCGCCCTTCGGCGATCTGGTTTCGCGTGACGTTGCTAAGCCCGATATGACGTACCAGACCCAGCCGCTTGAGCTCCGCAAGGGCGGTCAGTGGCGCCTCGATCGAACCCTCGGTCGGGTGATGCGGATTGATCATGATACGGAGGTTGACGACATCGAGCACGTCGAGTCCCAGGTTGCGCAGATTGTCATGAACCGCCTGCGTCAGCTCCTCGCGCGAAAAGGCCGGCAGCCAGGAAGCATCCGCGCCGCGCCGCGCGCCGATTTTGGTTACGATGACAAGATCGTCGCGATAGGGATGGAGTGCTTCCCGGATCAGCTGGTTGGTTACATGCGGACCGTAGAAGTCGCTGGTGTCGATGTGGTCGACGCCGGAGGCGATGGCTTCGCGCAGGACTGCAAGCGCGGTGTCATGGTCCTTCGGCGGGCCGAACACGCCGGGGCCTGCAAGCTGCATGGCGCCGTAGCCGAGCCGTTTGACCTTGTGGTCCCCGAGGGCGAAGCTTCCGGATTGATCGATGCTGGACATGGCTATCTCCTTTTCACAATGAAAGAAGAAATAGGCGCAGTCGCAGTGTGTGATAATCGGGCGCAATCCGCACGGCCTGTACGGAATTACGAACAGTGGATGGAACGGAATAAGACTACTCGAGCGTCACTTCTGTTTCGGCGCCGGCTTGTCCCCACTCTGCATGTAGCTGTCGAAGATCGCTTCCATGTTCTTTTGGTAATTCTTCTGCACTTCGAGGCCGCTGTCGAACATGGCGTTGAACATCTCGGTATAGGCCGCCATGTCGATGCCGGCGGCAGGCTTGGTCTTCGGCTCTTCCTTCGGCGGCTCTGCCGGCATCGGGAAGTTCTTCATCATGTCCTGGAACGCTTTGGCAAAGGGATTGTCGAGGAAAGGATTGGTCGGCGCCGGCTTCTCGCGCTTGACCGCATCGGCACCGAACATCAGCTCCATCGCCTGGGTGAAGGGATTGTCGAAGATGCTTGCCTGCGGCGTGGGCTGTTGTTTGGGCGCAAAGCCGATGCTCTGCAGCCAGCCCTGCATCATCTCGCCCATATCGGTGTTGAGGAAGGGATTGGCCATTTGTGGGATCTGGCCGCTGGTTTCCTTGAACAGGCCGCCCATCAGCGTATCGGCCATGGCGGGCAACATGCGCTTGTAGATTTCCTGACCGATGCCGGTCATCTGCGCGGCCTGTGCGGCAATCGCACGCGACACGTCCTTCGAACCGAACAGTCGTCCGAGCACCGCATTGCCGTCGGCAACGCCCTCGGGCGTAAA
The DNA here is from genome assembly GCF_057784515.1 of Martinezella sp. CNPSo 3732. NCBI lineage: Bacteria > Pseudomonadati > Pseudomonadota > Alphaproteobacteria > Hyphomicrobiales > Rhizobiaceae > Martinezella > Martinezella sp. CNPSo 3732. The sequence goes on along the minus strand of NZ_JBXSOO010000012.1, from coordinate 92,441 downwards.
GGCCCTGGTCATGTCTTCGAAATATTTGGCGTAGTTGCCGGAGCTGATGTCCTGCATCACGCCCATGAAATTATAGGGATCGGTGGCGCTGCGCTTAAAGCCGGAGGAAAAGGCCGGCATCAGCGCGGCCATCGCTTTCGTCGCCTGCTCCTGCGCCAGATTGAACTGCTTGGCCATGGCCTCCGTGGCGGCGCCATTCTGTGCCTGCATCATCATGTCGAAGAGTGGCAGCATCGAAGTCCCTTTCCCCGCTATGAGGCCGCTTCGGAATCACGCGGCGCTTGCTTGCAGCAGTATAGCGGGAAAAAAGGGTGCGCCTACCGGTTTCTGTTCCGGCTTGACCGGCTAATGACAGCAGCCAATCGCCTATCAGTACTGATATTCCTCGAAGATCGGCTCGACCGACTGGTTCCAGCGGCCATTGTAGAGCATCAGCAGATCGTCAGCGAGCGTGCCCTTCTTGGCAAGCACCTCGTCGAGCGGCGAAAGGAAGACGGTTTCGTCCTGGCCGTCGCCATTCAAGCGATTGCGGTTCTTCAGGCCAAGGCGGGAAATGCCGATCACTTCGCGTGCAATATCAAGCAGACCGTGGCCCTTGATGGAAGCCTTCAGGCCCTGTGCCGGAACGACATCGCGCAGTGCGTTGACCTCCTGGAAGTTCCAGTCCTTGGTCAGCTCGTCGGCGGCCGTCAGCGCCTCATCGTCATAGAGCAGGCCAACCCAGAAGGCCGGCAACGCACAGATGCGGCGCCACGGGCCACCATCTGCGCCGCGCATTTCGAGGAAGCGCTTGAGGCGAACATCCGGGAAGAGGGTGGAGAGATGGTTCGTCCAATCGCCCATCGTCGGTTGCCAATCGGTGATTTCGCCCTTCAGCGCTCCATCCATGAACTGACGGAAAGTGACATGGGTACAGTCGTGATAACGGCCGTCGCGAACGACGAAATACATGGGAACGTCGAGCGCCCACTTCACATAGTCTTCGAAGCCGAAATCGTCGCGGAAGGTGAAGTCGAGCAGGCCCCCGCGGCGGTTGTCGGTATCTTTCCAGATTTCGCCACGCCAGGAGGAAAGCCCGTTCGGCTTGCCCTCGGTGAAGGGAGAGGAGGCGAAAAGCGCCGTTGCCAGCGACTGCAGCTTCATCGAAACGCGCATCTTGCGGCGCATGTCGGCTTCCGACGAGAAGTCGAGGTTCACCTGGATCGTGCACGTGCGGTACATCATGTCGAGACCCATGGTGCCGACCTTCGGCATGTAGCGGGTCATGATATCGTAGCGCGATTTCGGCATGCGCGGCGTTTCGGCAAGGGTCCACTTCGGGCTGCCGCCGACACCGAGGAAACGGATGCCCATCGGTTCGGCGATCTCGCGCACCGCCGCCAGATGATTGTTGGATTCCTTGCAGGTCTGGTGGATAGTTTCGAGCGGCGCGCCGGAAAGCTCGAACTGACCGCCCGGCTCGATCGAGATCGCGCCCATGCCTGTGGGTTCGCCTAGCCCGATGATGTTGTCGCCGTCCATGATCGGATCCCAGCCGCACTTTGCCTGCAGCCCCTTCAAGAGCGCGGAAATGCTGGCCTCACCAAAATAGGGGACTGGGCTGTTGTCGGCGCGGAAGAACACGAATTTCTCGTGCTCGGTGCCGATGCGGAATTTCTCCTTCGGCTTGTTGCCGGCAGCCAGATAGGCTGTCATTTCCGAGACCGAGGAGAGCGGGGTCTGGTCGGTGGTGTCGCGCGCCATGGTATTACCTTAGATCTCGGAGAAGAACCCGCGCCAGCCGCAGGTCAATAGGAGGGTGATTGACGCGGATTGACGTACGGCGCAAGTGAATTTCTTTCAAGGGTCGTTCAAAAAAATAGGATTTTATGTCTCGCAAGTGCATCACGCCAGTGGCAGGCACAAGCATATTTGCACAAGCGTTCAAGACGCCTCTCTATTCACGCCGCTAGTTTTGCTTCCATTGACATCAAGCGGAGCATATCGATGAACGGTCCCAATGCCCTTTACTATTCCATACTGACACTGCTGCTTGCTTCGGTGGTCATCATGGGCAGCCCAGGCCCGTCCACGATCAGCGCGACAGCAATGGGCGCCGCTTATGGTTTCAGGCGGTCGCTCGCTTACGTCTCCGGTCTCATCGCAGGCACCGTGTCGGTTTTGCTAGCCGTCGCCGCCGGCGTCGTTGCGATCCTGCTGTCCGTGCCGCACGGCGCATTGCTGCTGACGGTGGTTTCCGCCGTCTATATCCTCTATCTCGCCTTCAAGATCGCCACGGCGCCGCCGCTGTCCCGCCGCGACGATCAGGTCGTGGCGCCTGCCTTTTCCGGCGGGTTCCTGCTTGCCGTCGCCAATCCCAAGGCCTACCTGGCGATCGCCGCCGTCTTTGCCGGCGTCAGCCTGTTTCAGGATCAGAGGCTGCTCGACGCTACCGCCAAGATTGCGCTGCTGACGGTCATGATCGTCGCCATCCATATGGTGTGGCTTCTCGTCGGCGCTTCGCTGTCCCGTTTTCTTCAAGATCCGAATATCTCGCGGATCGTCAACATCTCGCTCGCAATCCTGCTGGTCGTTGCGACCGTCGTCGCCGTCTTGGAGTAAAGGGTCAGTTCCAGTCGCCGATTGCGGCTTGGATTACCGCCATGGCGGCAACGGCGGCCGTATCGGCGCGCAGGATGCGCGGCCCGAGCGGAATGGCGGTGACGAAATCGAGGCTGCGCAGGAGGGCACGCTCCTCTTCCGAAAAGCCGCCTTCGGGGCCGACCAGCAGCGCCAGATGTTTCTCCTTCACTTTGGTCAGCAACGGCAGCGGATTCTGGCCGGCATCGCCCTCGTCGCAGTAGATGATGCGGCGCTCTCGCGGCCAGCTTGCCAGCAGATCGGTAAGCTTCACCGGCTCGGCGACGTCGGGAATGCCGAGAATGCCGCATTGCTCGGCAGCCTCGATGACGTTGGCCCTGACCTTGTCGAGATTGGTGATCTTCCCTTGCACATGCTGTGTCATGACCGGCTGCAGCAGGCCGGCACCCATCTCCACCGCCTTTTGAACGAGGTAGTCGAGGCGCCCAACCTTCAGCGGCGCGAAGAGATAATGCAAATCGGACGGGGCAGGCTGCGGCCGCGTTTCCTCCAGCGGCGTCAGCAGAATGCGCTTACGTGTCGGGAAGGAAACGCCGGCTTTCCACTCGCCGTCGCGGCCGTTGAAGATCAGGAGTTCGGCGCCATCCTCCATGCGCAGCACGTTGGCGAGATAGTTGAACTGGTCATGGTCCGCCTCGATGGGTGCACCTGCCTTGATGTTTGATGTCACAAACAGCCGCTGCATGCGGAAATTGGCGCGCATGGATGATCCCCGGAATTGCTTAGAATAATGAGATAGAGCGGTTCGATGACCCGGTGGGAACCGAACCGCTCTAAATGAAGAGCGCGACCATAACCCAATAAACGATGGCGGCAAGCAGGGCTGCGACCGGCACGGTGATCGCCCATGCGGCGATGATGGTCATGAAATGCGAGCGGCGCACGAGCCGGCGGCGATGAACCTCATCGGGATTGCGCTCATCGGTGGCTTCCGGCTCGCTCCAGGGTATGCCCGCCGCCTCGGCCTTCTTGCGCATATAGTCAAATCGCCGCCTGGAACGGACGGTTGACCACTCGCGAAAGAAGCCGACGCCGAAGACTGCGCCAACGGTAATGTGGGTCGAACTCACCGGGAAACCGAACCAGGCGGCCACGATGACGGTGAGGGCCGCGGACACGGCGACGCAATAGGCCCGCATCGGATTGAGTTTGGTGATCTGCTCGCCGAGAAGACGAATGAGCCGTGGCCCGTAGAGCAGAACGCCGACGGAAATGCCGCAGCCGCCGATCATGACCACCCAGAAGGGAGCCTTTTGGGTCGTCGTTTCAGCGAGGACGTTCAGCGAACCGCCAAGTCCGATATCGCGGACGATCGCGGCCAGCGGCCCGATGGCGTTGGCAACGTCGTTGGCGCCATGCGCGAAGGACATCAGGGCTGCCGAACAGATCAGCGGCAGGCGGAAAAGCTTGCGCAGCGAGCTGTTCTTGTTTTCAAGCCCGACCGACTGCGCCTTGACCAGCGGCCGCGCGCCTAACCAGGCGATGATGCCGACCCCGAGGCCGATCGCCAGATTGACGATATTGGGTATCGTGCCTTTAGGTTCGAGCTGGACCACGAGATAGCCCGAAAAGGCACCGGCCATCAGTCCGATCAGGATGGGAATCCAGTATCTGGCGGCGGCAATCTTGTCATCGCGATAGATGATGCAGGTCTCAATGAAGTAGAGGATGCCGGCGGCGATGGTGCCGCCGAGAAAGGGTGTTACAACCCAGCCTGCGGAAATGGCTGCCAGCGTGTTCCAGTTCACCAGTTCCGGGCCGACTGCGGCTGCACCTGCGCCGACAACGGCGCCGACGATCGTATGCGTGGTCGAAACGGGCGCCTTCCGCCAGGTGGCGAAATTGATCCAGAGCGCTGCTGCGAGAAGGGCTGCCATCATCAGCCAGGCAAGCTTGCCGACACTGATGATGCGGTTGGTATCGACGATATGGGTCGAGATCGTGTTGATGACCGGGCCACCGGCGATCGTCGCCCCGAGAATCTCGAAAATAGCCGCCATGACGAGGGCTTGCGTCATGGTGATCGCACGCGCACCGACGGCGGCGCCGACATTGTTCGCAACGTCCTTGGCGCCGATATTCATGGCCATGTAGCCTGCAAGCGCCACCGCAGCAAAGATAAGGGTCGCCCCCGGCTGGTCGAGCACGTAGATACCGGCAAAGACCATGGCGAGGCCGAGAAAGATCAGGCCGATGCCCGGCGCCACCAGACGCCTCGTGACGTGATGGGTCGCGTCCTCGACATAGGTGAATTTGTCGAGGTCCTTGTCGAGCGTCCTTTTTACAGGTGTGGCCGGTCGGTCGGGCATGCAATTCTCTGGGTCAAAACTCTCGTATTGCGCTGACCGATGAGGCGCGCAATATCCGCCATGCACACTGGCACAGTTTTTTGTGACGAATGTGGCTTATTTCGCCTGGATTGCAGGGGGAGCTGCCGTCATCCGCTGCGCGAAGGCAAGAATGAGGTCGTGCAGCTCCGGTTCGCGAACACGTTCGGCGGCTTCCTCGAAGGAGACCCACTCCATGGAGCGCTCACCCTTTTCCTTGAAGTTCTTGACAAGTTCACTGACCTCGAGGGCGTAGACCTGCACCCTGCATGGCACCTGAATGCCGTCCTTCAACACCTTGTCGTAGCCGAACGAGCCGAGCGGCTCGGTTTCCACCACGCCACGCACGCCTGCCTCTTCATAGGCTTCGCGGGCAGCGACCTCGTGGGAGAGCTTGCCCGGCATCGGCCATCCCTTGGGGATGACCCAGCGACCGGTGTCGCGGCTGGTCAGCAACAACATCTCAAAATGACCGGTTTTCTTTTTCACCCGATAACAAAGCGCAGCATATTGCTGTCGCGGCGGACGCCGAAACATGAGTTGCACATCATTTGCTATGCGGCTGAGAAAGGCCAATTGTCGGTTCACCTTTGAGAGTTGGAGTGAAGGCTGGAATCTATATTATCATGGTGTGGAAAAAATTTGCGCGCCATATAAGGCTATATGGTATTTCCCCACAAAATTATTGAGTGCTGCATAGATAAAAATGCGAGGATTTGTCTTCTGATATTCGCCGGCGATTGTGCTGAAAGCGACATTCAACAGCATTTTCGTGCCGCAGATGGCGCAATTGCTTGGATGTGGCTGCTATCGTTTTGGAAAGAGAGAAAAAATTTATTATGTCCGGACGCACCCCGCCTCGACGCCTGCCGCCTTTGAACGCGCTGCGTGCCTTCGATGCGGTGGCGCGCTGCGGTAGCATTTTGAAGGCGGCTGATGAGCTTGGCGTCGTGCGCGGGGCTATCAGGCAGCAGCTGAACCTGCTGGAGGCACATTTTGGCGTACCCCTGTTCGACCGGGAGAATGGCCGGCTGGTGCTGACAGCGAAGGGCCGGGCATTCGCCGATTCCGTTGGCGTCGCCTTTGGCATCCTGACGCGGGCCTCCGCCGAACTTTCCGGCGGCGAACGGCGGTCGATCCGGCTCGGCGTTCCCTCGGCCTTTGCCGTCTGGTGGCTGATGCCGCGCCTCGCCGCGCTTCAGACGGTCCTTCAGGATATCGATATCGATATCGTGCCGATGGCAATCGTTGAGCCGCTTGCCAAGCGCCCCGACCTGGAAGCGGTCATCATGGGGGGCGAATACCGGCCGATGCGCGATATCACGGCCATTCGTTTCATGGAGGATGAGTTCGGTCCCGTCACAACGCCAGATATCGCCGATCGTCTCGGGCTTGCCAATAGGGTTTCGGCACTTGCCGGAGCCATCGGCCTTGCCAGCCGTTCCGCCCCGAGCCTGTGGGAGGATTGGTTTGCCGAAAGCGGTCGCGCCCCCATCCGTTTTGCCGGCAATCGCGAATTCGAAGACCTGCTGCTCGCGATCGGCGCCGCCCGCTCGGGCCTCGGGGTTGCCATCGCGCCACGCGCCGCCGTCGGTGAGGATATCGATCGTGGTACTCTGGTTGCTCCCTTCGGCTTCATCCGTAGGCCGGCAGGCTACAGCCTCAGCATTCGCAGCAGCGATGTGAAGGACCCGGCGTTGGTACGAATGGCGGATTGGCTAAGCGAGGCAGGGGCCGAACCGGCTTAGCAAAACATCAAAACGAAGCGCATCGACATGGCAGATTCTCTGCCATGCAGCGCATTGCAATGTCCATCGACACCTCCTTTGCGATCATGCCAGATCGCGGCATCGAACCAGCCGGCAGGAGCGTGTCATGGATCAGTCTTCTTCTCTTTCGCGTGTCGACTGGGTGGCGCGCAGTTGCCGTCTGCTGGCCGCTACGGCAGCGGAATTTCGTAACACAAAACCCTTTGCCGGCCTCACCATCGGCACCGGCATTCACCTCGAGCCGAAGACGGTTGCGCTGCTGATGACGCTGCGTGCTGGCGGCGCCGATCTCGTCTGCACCGGCAATCTCAACAGCACCCAGCCGGAAACGGTGGACTATCTGCGCGCTCAGGGCATCAAGGTCTTTGCGACGCAGACCCGCGACGCAGAGGAGCATGGTGCAAGCCTCGATGCGATCCTGGCGGAAAAGCCGGACCTGCTGCTCGACAATGGCGGCGATCTCTTCGCTCGCGCGGCCGACAGGCCCTATGCCAACCTGCTCGGCGGCACGGAGGAAACCACATCCGGCCGCACTCGGCTGATGCCGATGCGCGACAAGCTCAACATGCCGATCCTCGTCATCAACGACAGCCCGATCAAGCAGTTCGCCGAAAACCGGCATGCCGTCGGGCAAAGTCTGTTCGAGAGCTATCTGCGCTTCACCAACCGTTCCACCAATGGCAAACATGTGACCGTCTTCGGCTACGGCGCTTGTGGCAAGGGCACGGCGGCGTGCTTCCGCAACGCATTCGCCGCCGTTAGCGTCGTCGATATCGATCCGGTGATCACACTCGAAGCTCATCTCGATGGCTTCACAACGCCGCTGCGTGAATTAGCGATCCGCTCTGCCGATGTGTTGATCACTGTGACGGGCTATCCGAACATCATCACGGTTGCCGATCTGCCCTCGATCAAGGATGGCGCGATCCTGATGAATGGCGGCCACTTTCCGCATGAGATCGATGTCGAAGGCTTCCGCGACAGTCCCGATGTCGTCGGCGTCGATCGCTACGAAGCTGAGCAGATCGAGACCGTCCGCATTCGAGATGGCCGTGCCTTCCACATTCTCGGCGGCGGTCACATGGCTAATCTGGCCGGTCCGCGCCCGCTGGGGAATACTGTCGAATCCATGGATCTCGGCTTTGCCCTGCAGGCGCGATGCCTGGAGAGGGTCGCCAAGGGCAGCCTCGGCAAGGAGGCCTGCGTCATCCCCGTTCCCACGGACATCGATGCGCTGGTCGCCTCCGCCTATCTCGATCTGGCGCGATAGGCATCAGGCTCCGGACAGCGCCTGCGGCAGCAATCGGACGTAGAGTGCGGCCATCTCGTCGCCGAAGCAGCAGAAGATGATTTCATCGAAGGCGCCATCCTTGCTTTCGGCAAGGGTAGTGCGGATCGCGATCCTCGCCGCCTGCTCGGCGGGAAAGCGATAGACGCCGGTGGAAATGGCAGGAAAGGCGATGGTCTTCAGATCGTGTTGCCGGGCAAGGTTGAGGCTGTTGCGATAGCAGTCGGCAAGCAGCTCTTCTTCGCCATGGTTTCCGCCATTCCAGACGGGGCCAACCGTATGGATTACATGTTTTGCCGGCAGGCGATATCCGCCCGTTATCTTTGCCTGCCCGGTCTTGCAACCATTCAGCGTCCGGCATTCCGCCAGGAGATCCGGCCCGGCGGCGCGATGGATTGCCCCGTCCACGCCACCGCCGCCGAGCAGGCTGCTATTGGCCGCATTGACGATCGCATCGACCTTGAGCGTCGTGATATCGCCAAGCGTCACGGTGAAGCGGGTCTTCGAATTCGGAGCGAGATCGGAACGGATGGTCTCAAGTGCGGACATGATGACGGTCTCCTCAAGCCTCCAGGTGGCTCTATCGCTCCCAATAGGGAACAGGGCCGTAAAGTTCCGCGAGAAAATCGATGAAGACGCGCACTTTCGCCGGCAGGAACTGCCGGCTGGGGTAAACGGCCGACAGTGTCACATTGTGCGATCCTTCATAGGCCGGCAGCACCTGAACGAGGCGGCCGTCCCGCAATTCCCCCCCGATATCCCAGGTCGAGCGCAGCGCAATGCCGAGGCCGGCAATGACGGCTTCGCGCACGACTTCGCTGGAATTGGTAATGAGCCTGCCTTCCGGCCGAAAGATCAGGCTGCCTTTCGGCCCCTCCAACCGCCACGGATCGAGATTGTGCGCGGGCAGGCAGATATGCCGGCGCAGATCGTCGATATCCTCGGGCATGCCATGAGCATCGATATAGGCAGGGGAGGCACAGAGCACGCGGCGTACGGGGGCCAGCCTGCGCGCGACGAGACTGGAATCCGTCAGTTCGGCAATGCGGATGGCAAGATCGAAGCCGCCGCCGACGATATCCACGAATTCGTCGCTGAGCACGAGGTTGAGTGCCAGTTCGGGATGGGCCTGCATGAAGGATTTCAGATGCGGCGCGATATGCAGCCGGCCGAAGGATGTCGGGGCCGAGATTTTCAGCGTGCCGTGCATCTGCGAGGAGCGTCCGGCAATATAGGCTTCCGCCTCTTCCAGCCTGGCGAGAATGGCGAGCACGCGGTCGTAGAAGCCCTGGCCCGCTTCCGTCAGCGAAATCTGCCGCGTCGTGCGCTGCAGGAGCCGTGTGCCGAGCCTGTCTTCCAGGCGTTTGATGCGCTTGGAAATGACGGCCGGCGAAAAACCGAGAGCACGGCCCGTCAGCGACATGCTGCCGGTCGCAACGACGCTGGCGAAGATTTCGAGATCCCCTAAATTGGTCATGCAGAATTATTTCCTGTTTTGGAATAAGTGCTTATCATTTGCTCCAAACTTGGGAAAGCGCTAAGCCTGTAATGCGCTAAAAGGGGCTGTATCCGACGGGATGCAGGAGGAGGACGGCATGGCCGAGGCCATTTCATTTCTGGAGCCGCGTGCGGATGTTCTGGCGCGCCGCAGCGCGATCGTTGCCGATCTCGCCGATCTCCTGGCTCCCGAATGTTTGATCCACGAGGCGCGTGAGCTCGTGCCCTTCGAAACCGACGCCTTCGTGTCCTATCGCCGTCTGCCGCTTGCCGTCGCCCTGCCGCGCTCGACGGCGGAAGTCGCGGCCGTCATGAAATATTGCCATCGCTACGGCATTCCCGTCGTGCCGCGCGGCGCCGGCACGTCGCTTTCCGGCGGCGCGATACCGCAGGAGGATGCCGTCGTTCTCGGCCTCTCCAAGATGAACCGCATCCTCGATATCGATTATGCCAATCGCACCGCGACCGTGCAGGCGGGGGTGACGAACCTCCATGTTTCGGAAAGCGTCTCGGCCGATGGCTTCTTCTATGCGCCCGACCCGAGTTCGCAGCTTGCCTGCACCATCGGCGGCAATATCGGCATGAATTCCGGCGGCGCCCATTGTCTGAAATACGGCGTCACGACCAACAATCTCCTCGGCGTCAAGCTGGTGCTGACCGACGGCACCGTCATCGATCTTGGCGGCAAGCCACTCGATGCGGCGGGCTACGATCTGCTTGGCCTCGTCTGCGGCTCGGAAGGCCAGCTCGGCATCGTCACCGAGGCAACGGTGCGGCTCATCGCCAAGCCGGAAGGCGCCCGGCCGGTGCTCTTCGGTTTCGACAGTTCCGAGGAGGCGGGCGCCTGCGTCGCCGATGTCATCGCTGCCGGCATCGTGCCTGTCGCGATCGAATTCATGGACAAGCCGGCAATCGAGATCTGCGAAGCCTTCGCCAAGGCCGGTTACCCCCTTGATGTCGAGGCTCTGCTGATCATCGAAGTCGAAGGCTCCGAGGCGGAAATGGACGATATGCTCGCTAGCATCGTTGCCATCGCCCGCACTCACAAGGTCAAGACGGTGCGCGAATGCCAGTCGGCGACGGAAGCGGCCTTGATCTGGAAAGGCCGGAAGTCGGCCTTCGGCGCGACGGGCCGCATTGCCGATTACATCTGCATGGACGGCACTGTGCCGCTTAGTCAGCTCTCTTATGTGCTGAAGAAGACAGGCGAGATCGTCGACGGTTACGGTCTGCGTGTCGCCAATGTCTTCCATGCCGGCGATGGCAACATGCATCCACTGATCCTCTTCAATGCCAATGACCCTGACGAGGCAGCCAAGGCGGAAGCAGCCGGCAACGATATCCTGCGCCTCTGCGTCGATGCCGGCGGTTGTCTCACCGGCGAGCATGGCGTCGGCATCGAAAAACGCGACCTGATGCGCCACCAATATGCCGATGTCGATCTCGCCCAGATGATGTCGGTGCGCGCGGCCTTCGATCCCGGCTGGATCCTCAATCCTTCCAAAGTCTTCCCGCTCGACGGACGCAACGCCGCATGACCGAGTTTCATCCGAGAACCGAGGAGGAAGCCGCCTCCATCATTGGCGATCATACGGCACGCGGCGCAGCTCTGGCGATCGTCGGCGGCAACACGCGATCCGGCTTCGGCAATGCGGTCGCGTCGGAAGCGGTGCTCTCGTCACGTGGCCTGACCGGCATCGTCGCCTACAATCCGGGTGAGATGGTGATGACGGCCCGCACCGGCACGCCGGCTGCGGAGATCGAGGCGGCTCTTGCCGAGGCTGGTCAGATGATGGCCTTCGAGCCGATGGATCATAGGCCGCTGATGGCAACCGAAGGTGAGCCGACGATCGGCGGCATTTTCGCAGCCAATGTCTCCGGCCCGCGCCGTTTCGTCAGTGGTGCGGCGCGCGATAGCCTGCTCGGCGTCCGTTTCGTCAATGGCAAGGGCGAGATCGTCAAGGCCGGGGGGAGGGTGATGAAGAATGTCACCGGTCTCGATCTGGTCAAGCTGATGGCCGGCTCACACGGTACGCTCGGCCTTCTGACCGAAGTAACGTTCCGTGTGCCGCCGAAGCCGAAGACCGAGGAGACGATTGTCCTCTCCGGTCTCAACGATGCCGAAGCTGCCAATGCGATGGCCGCCGCCATGGCCCTGCCGCTCGAAGTATCGGGCGCCGCCCATCTACCGCTAACGGTCGCCTGGTCCTTTCTCAACGGCAAGCTGCCGCAAGGCGAGGCGACGGTGTTGCGCATCGAAGGTCTTCCCCGCTCCGTCGCAGTCCGGGGTGAAAAGCTCGGGGCTGCCATGGGCCGGCTCGGATCGGTGAAGCGTCTCGAGGAGGAGGACAGCCGCAGGCTCTGGCGCGAAATCCGCAATGTAAAGCCCTATGCGGATGGGACGATGCGCCCGATCTGGCGGGTGTCCGTCGCCCCCAGCATGGGCCATCAGCTCGTTGCGGCTCTTCGCCTGGAAGAAGGCGTAGATGCCTATTACGATTGGCAGGGTGGTCTTGTCTGGATGCGCATGGAAGCAGAACCCGAAGGCAACATGCTGAGGCGCTATATTCATGCGCTCGGCGGCGGGCATGCGACCTTGATGCGAGCCACCCCGGCTCACCGCGCAATGACATCGGCCTTCCAGCCGCAACCTGAAGCAGTGGCGCTGCTTTCGGCGCGCGTGAAGGAAAAATTCGATCCGGCGGGGATTTTCAATCCGGGGAAGATGGGGTGATGGAGATCGATTCTTTGGTGCGCCACCCCCTCACCCTAGCCCTCTCCCCGTGGGGGAGAGGGGAAGCTTCAATCCTGAATCGTTTCTTCGTGGCAAGTAGAGGGTCGTGGCGCTGGTTTCCCCTTCTCCCCGTGGGGAGAAGGTGCCCGATAGGGCGGATGAGGGGGCACTGTTCGAGGATGGGAACAACCGTCTTGCGACCGGTAAGAAAGTAGGGAAAGCCTGATGCAAACCAATTTCACGCCCGAACAGCTCGCCGATCCGCATGTGGCCGAATCCGAGGCAATCCTGCGCAAATGCGTGCATTGCGGTTTCTGCACCGCCACCTGCCCGACCTATGTGACGCTCGGCAATGAGCTCGACAGCCCGCGCGGCCGCATTTATCTCATCAAGGATATGCTGGAAAACGGCCGCCCCGCCGATGCAGAAGTGGTGACGCATATCGATCGTTGTCTCTCCTGCCTTGCCTGCACGACGACCTGTCCCTCCGGCGTCGATTATATGCACCTGATCGACCATGCGCGTGTCCATGTCGAAAACACATACAAACGCCCGCTGATGGATCGGCTGACCCGCAATATGCTCGCCGCCGTGTTGCCCTATCCTGGCCGTTTCCGGCTGGCCCTGCGGCTTGCGAACTTTGGGCGGCCGTTCAAGGGGCTGTTGAAGCGTAATCCGGCATTGAAGGCTTTCGCCGCCATGCTCGATCTCGCGCCCCGCAGCATTCCCGCGCCGTCGCCCCTTGCAAAGCCGGGGCTGCATGTAGCGCAGGTCGAGCGACGCGGCCGGGTGGCGATCCTGACGGGCTGCGCCCAGCCGGTGCTCGATCCCGAAATCAACGCAGCCGCCATCCGCCTTTTGACCCGCCTCGGCGTCGAGGTCGTGGTGCCGGAAGGGGAGGTCTGCTGCGGCTCGCTGGTTCATCACATGGGCCGGGAGGAGCAGGCTCTTGCCGCGGCCCGTGCCAATGTCGATGTCTGGATGCGCGAGATCGAGGCCGGAGGGCTGGACGCCATCATCATCACGGCGTCGGGCTGCGGCACGACGATCAAGGATTACGGCCATATGCTGCGCCTCGATCCGGCCTATGCCGACAAGGCGGCAATGGTGTCAGCGCTTGCCAAGGACGTCACCGAATATCTCGCAAGTCTCGATCTTCCCTCGCATATGCCGCGCGGCATCACCGTCGCCTATCATTCCGCCTGTTCCATGCAGCATGGGCAGAAGATCACCATGGCGCCGAAGCTGCTTTTGAAGGCGGCCGGTTTCACGGTGCGCGATCCGGCGGAGGGACATCTCTGTTGCGGCTCGGCCGGCACCTACAACATCATGCAGCCGGAGATTTCGGCCGAGCTGAAGGCACGCAAGGTCCGGAATATCGAGGCAACGAGGGCAGATATCATCGCCACGGGCAATATCGGCTGCATCACGCATATCGCGACGGGAACGGGCATTCCCATCCTGCATACGGTAGAGCTGCTGGACTGGGCCTACGGCGGTGATATGCCGGAGAAACTGAAGGGCCTGCAGCCGGCGGCGGCCTAGAGCGATCTGAAAAAGGCTCGGCAGTCCTAATGCAGCCTGTCCGGCGCGGGCAGGCGGTGTGCCTGCCATTCAACCTCGAATTTGTCGGCCGCAATGCGCGTCATGCTGATGCGCTCCTGGCCCTCTTCGAAGAAGATCCCGTCGACCAGTCCTGCGATACCGTCGTAAAAAGAGCCTTCCACCAGGCTGGTCAGGTGCTGGATATCGCGGCCGCGCAGGGAGATATCGGCAACAGACATGCAATGTCGGCGGCCATCGGCAAACACATCGATGAGCCGCGGAACATCGCCGGCAATATCGACCTCGTAATAAACCATGACTGGCTCCTCGCTTTCCGGATGGATCCAGTCACATCGGTAGTAGAAAAAGCTCATGGCTGAAACATAGCACAAGATCCCCCAAGTCTGAACCGGTTTGAGGGGTCGATTGCGACTTCAGCGTGAATGACGTCAGAAGTTGAACGAGACGCCGAAGTCGAGAGCGTGGGTGAAAACCCTGGTCTTCAGCGTGTCGCCGCTATCGATCGAGACGTTGTTCACGAAGTTGTAGTTGCCCTTGTATTCGACAAAGGTCGACCAGTGCTTGGCGAATTGATAGCTGACGCCCGCCTGCGCCTGCAGCGAAGCACCGCCGAACTGGTAGTCGAAGGTCGTACCGGAAGCGCGGGTGACTTCGACGTGCGGCACGTTGATACCGGCGCCGAGGCCGACATAGGGCGTCCAGTTGCGGCTAGGGTCCTGGAAGCGGTAGAGCGCGTTCAGCGTCAGCATGTTCAGGCCGTCTGTGAACTCGAAATGCGACCAGCCGGGCGTATTGCCGAGATCGCCATAGACCTTCGCATGGGTATAATCGAGCGACACGCCCCAGTTCGGCTTGTCGAACTCGTCAAGCCACCAGATGCCGCGGAAGCCGAAATAGGGCGGCATCTTGAAGGATTTGCCGGACCAGTTAGGGTCGAAATCAGCGCCGTCCGACGTGGTCACATTGCTGCCTGTCGCGCCCTGTATGCCGCCGTAAGCTGAAAATTGCATCTCTGCCGAGGCAGAGCTTGCGGCAAATATGAATGCGGAAGTCGCAAGCGCGGCGAATGCCGGCTGCTTGATGCGAAATGCACGATGCATATGAAATCCCCGGATGCCAAAGTGCCGCTATCTAAACGCGCTTCCATGACACTTCTATTGCAGTCATGGATAGGCAAGCACGGCTTAGGCGGGAAAACTGACGGCAAACTGAAGGCAGTGGGCCGCTTTTCGGCGATGCGGCACGATAAGTGCCGAGTTGTAACACTGGCGCAACAGCGTCCTTACTCCAGCCTGCAGGCAATAAGCTGTTGCAAGTGATGCGAGCGCTCCGATCTCGCATAAATGGTCATGCCATCGTTCGGAGCGCCCGTTATACCGCTGCCTGATTCGGGTAAGACAGAGAGGCGGCTTTTTCAGCCGCCGAACAGGGTCCTCAGCACATCGACGCCGCGATCTTGATAGCTGACCTCGCCCTGCTTATTGCCGGGGCCAACGACGATGACCTTGGTGCCCACAGGAACGCGGTCGTAGAGATCGATCACGTCCTTGTTCATCATGCGGATGCAGCCGGAGGACATGTTGAGGCCGATGCTCCATGGCTGGTTGGTGCCGTGGATGCGGAAGGCGGTGTCGTTGCCGTTGCGATAGAGATACATGGCGCGCGCGCCGAGCGGATTGTCCTCGCCGCCTTCCTGATAGGCCGGCAGCTTGTGGCCCTTCTTGCCTTCGCGCACGATCATTTCCGGCGGCGGCGTCCAGCCGGGCCATTCCGCCTTGCGGCCGACCTTGACGACGCCGGACCAGCCGAAACCATCGCGACCGACGCCGATGCCATAGCGTCTTGCGCGGTTATTGCCTTCGACGAGGTAGAGATACTTGTTGTTGGTGTCGACGATAACGGTGCCCGGCTCCTCGTTCGTCGCCAGCCGCACCATGCGCCGCTGGAACTGCGGCTTCACCTGGCCCTGCGGCTCCATCGCGACGCGGATCACATCGCCGCGCGTGGCTGGCGTCGCATAGGGTGCTGAGGCGGTAAAGGCCGCTGCGTTCGATGCTGTAAGAAGACACGCCGCGACGACACCTGCCGTCACGATCGACAATGCTGCTTTCATAATTGGCATTCCCCTCGTTGAATCCGGTAGGAAATTACCGGAACCAACGAAGGGATCAAGATCAAAATACCCGATAAGGAGAATGGTTTGGAAGAACCAGCCTCTCTTCTATCGCGGATCAGACTATAGTCTGAACTATAGTAGCGGGCCGTCCGGTGCGCCGAATACTGCTCCCTCGATGGGATAGTATCGCCGCACAGGTCCAGCGGTCATTAGAAATTACATGACGGTGACGCGGGTGCCGACCTTCACGCGGTTGTAGAGGTCGATGACATCTTCGTTGCGAAGGCGGATGCAGCCGGACGAGACGGCACTGCCGATCGTCCAGGGGGCGTTGGTGCCATGGATGCGATAGAGGGTGGAGCCCAGATACATGGCGCGGGCGCCGAGCGGATTGCCTTCGCCGCCTTCCATGTGCGCCGGCAGATAGTGGCCCTTGGCGGCTTCGCGCGAGATCATCTCGGCGGGCGGCGTCCAGTCCGGCCATTCCTGCTTGCGGGTCACGGTATGGGCGCCCGCCCATTCGAAGCCGGGCTTGCCGACGCCGACGCCATAGCGCCGTGCCTTGCCGCCATCCATCACCAGATAGAGAAAGCGGTTATTGGTGTCGATGATGATGCTGCCGGGCTTTTCCTTGGTCTGGTAGTCGACGATCTGCGGCAGGAACTGCGGATCGATCTGGCCTCGGACTGCCGGATATTGAGGGTGGGCCATGGCGACCTGCTGCACGGCCGGGCGCGCAAACAGCCCGCGCGGCTGCACGACTTGGCGCACCTGCGGATTGGCCTGCTGCTCCATTCTGGGATCGGCGGCGCGGCGCGCCATCGGGCGGGGATAGACGACCGGCTGCACGTTGCCGCCGCCAAGCTGCATCACCCAGGGGGCCGTCAGATCGGGACTGACGATGACGGGCGGGCGCGACTGATAACGATCGTCGGCAAAGGCGTTGGAAGCAAGGAGGCTCAGAGCGCCCGCGGCAAACAGGACGGCATGTTTCATCATCGGACAAACTCTCTACACATGGGCCGAGGATGGGCGCGAAAGCGCCCGGTCGAAACAATGGTGCCACTTGCACGCGAGCGAATGGTAAACATCTATTCATCAAAATGCCGCGAAGCCGATAAAGCTTTGTCAGGGTTACCGCTTGGTTTGGAAAGATGGTTTGCAAGTGGTAAATCATGAATCGGAATGCGCGGTCGTCGAAGTCAGCCTATGAATTTAAGCATTTGATTGATCTCAATTTATCCGATAGTGGCATACCGGCTCCCGGTAGCGCGTGCTGAAATAGGGGACGAATCGCGAAAATGGCCGAAACGGGCATCATCACCGGCGAAGATGGCAAGGACCGCTGCTTCTGGCACGGCAATCTGCCGGAATATCAGCGCTATCACGACGAGGAATGGGGTCGGCCTGTTGTCAATGACATCAGGCTGTTCGAGAAGATCTGCCTCGAAGGCTTCCAGTCGGGCCTGTCCTGGCTGACGATCCTGCGCAAGCGCGAGAATTTCCGTGCCGCTTTTGCGGGCTTCGATTTCGAGAAAGTCGCCAAGTTTGGCGAAGCCGATATCGAGCGCTGCCTCGCCGATGCCGGCATCATCCGCCATCGCGGCAAAATCGTCTCCACTATCAACAATGCCAATCGCGCCATCGAGCTGCGCGACGAATTCGGTTCGCTCGCCCGCTATTTCTGGAGCCATGAGCCGAGCGTTGCCGAGCGCCCGGAGATCTTCGATCTTGCCCATCTTCGCGCCAATCCGACGACGGCGGCTTCGGTGCGGATTTCGAAGGATCTGAAGAAGCGCGGCTGGACCTTTGTCGGCCCGACCACAGTTTATGCATTCATGCAGGCCATGGGCCTCGTCAACGATCACATCGAGGGCTGCTATTGCCGGAAAGAGGTGGAGGCGATGCGATGCGCATTGGTGCGGCCATGAGAGCTGCGCTTCTCGGTCTTTCGCTGACGATCTTTGCGCTGTTCAGCGCCGCAGCCGCCCATGCGCAAAGTGATACCCAGCAACAACAGTTGCCGCAGCTCGACCGTGGGGAAAAGCTTGAGAAGATCGCTCTGCCGGCCGTTCTCGAGAGGCTGACGGGCTGGACGAAGTTCGGCAAGGGTAAGGTCTACACACTGCCGCTGAAGAAGGGCCAGCATGTACGGATCACCTTTAGCTCGAAGAGCAAATATGCCTATATGGCGATCTTCGATCTCTCGTCGAGCGAGGATGAATCCTTCTTCGGCACGGATGAAGACGGCAACACCGCCGACGTCACCGTCAATGAGGATACGACCTGGCTGATCAAGCCCTATTATTCGCGCGTCACGCGCCGGCGCGGTCTCGGTGCGCCATACGAGATCCTCATCGATCCCAATCCGCCGGCCGCGCAGCAGGCGCCGGCTGATCAGCAGAAGGATCAGGGACCGATGCTGTTTCCGCCGCGTTCGAAGCAGGGACAGTAAGGGTTACTGCAACGTTTCGATTACGCCATGCAGCTCGCCGAGATGACCGATCTTGCGAAAACGCGGCGCTTCGGTCGGCTCCTCGACATGCTCGAACGACCATGTAAGCTCGTGTGGCACGAAGACGCCGTAGCTGCCGGCGGCAAGTGCCGGCACGATGTCCGATTTTAGCGAATTGCCGATCATCATCGCCCGTTCCGGCCCGTCGCCCACCTTGGAGAAGATGCGGCGATAGGTCGACGCGTTCTTGTCCGAGACGATCTCGACCGCATCGAAAAGGTCGCCGAGCCCGGATTGGGCGAGCTTGCGCTCCTGATCGAAAAGATCGCCCTTGGTGATCAGCACCAGCAGATACTTTCCCGACAGCGCTTCCAACGTCTCGCGCACGTGCGGCAGCGTTTCGACGGGATGGGCGAGAAGATCGCGGCCAATATCGAGGATCTGCGCGATGACGGTCGCTGGCACTTCGCCCTCCGTGATCTCTATAGCCGTTTCGATCATCGAGAGGGTGAAACCTTTGATGCCGAAACCGTAATGGCGGAGGTTGCGCTTTTCAGCCTCCAGTAGCCGCGCGGCAATGACATCGCTTGCGGCGTGATCGGCGAGAAGTTCGGTAAATTGCAGCTCCGTCAGCCGGTAGAACTGCTCGTTCTGCCAGAGCGTGTCGTCGGCGTCGAAGCCGATCGTGGTCAAAGGGCGTTGCGTCATCGGTATGTCCGTTCTGCGCATGATATGAAGGCTGGAGTCTAATCCGCGCCCAGCCGGACGCAAGAGCCAGTCGGACGCAAGAGCATGCGTCGGTCACCGCATCGTGATCGGTCCGAGGTCTCGTGTTGAAATCGATTTCCGGTGCATTATGTGCTTGTTGTCTCGATTGCCGCGGAGCCAGAGCCCGGCCTCGACGACCGTCTTATGATCTCCCCAGGGCAGCCCCGACTGCGGCTGTCGTGCCGAGGCCAATTCAGCGAAAAGATAGCGTTCACCGGCGGGAAGAGTCTTCCGGCTGACCACAAGGGAATTTCTCCTATGCGTTACAACCAACTCGGCAATACCGGCCTGTTCGTCTCCGAACTTTGCCTGGGCACGATGACCTTCGGCGAATCCAACCCCAACACTCCCTGGGGCTCGATCGCCGATGTCGACCAGGCGTTGGCGGATAAGATCGTCGAAGGCTCGCTCGCGGCCGGCGTCAATTTCATCGACACCGCCGACGTCTATTCCTTCGGCAATTCCGAAAAGCTGCTCGGTCAGGCCCTGAAGAATCTCGGCGTTCCCCGCAAGGATGTTGTCATCGCCACCAAGGTCTATGGCGTCATGGGCGACAAGCCGAACGATCGCGGCGCCTCGCGCGGCCATATCATGGACTCCGTGCAGGCGAGCCTTGATCGCCTGCAGACCGATCACATCGACCTCTATCAGATCCACGCCACGGATACGGTAACCCCGATCGACGAGACGCTGCGGGCGCTGGACGATCTCGTTTCGCGCGGCCTGGTCCGCTATGTCGGCGTCTCCAACTGGCAGGCTTGGCGTATCGCCAAGGCGCTCGGCATTTCGGAACGCCGCGGCTTTGCTCGCTTCGAGACGGTGCAGGCCTATTATTCCATCGCCGGCCGGGATCTCGAGCGGGAGATCGTGCCGCTAATGTCGGAAGAGAAACTTGGTTTGATGGTCTGGTCGCCGCTGGCCGGCGGCCTGCTCTCGGGCAAGTATGGTCCGGGCGCTCCCGGCAATGGCGAGGGACGGCGTGCGAGCTTCGATTTCCCGCCCGTCGACAAGGACCGCGCCTGGGCCTGCGTCGCCGCCATGCGCGAAGTGGCGGAGAAGCACGGCTCCAGTGTGGCTACTGTGGCGCTCGCCTGGATCCTTGCGAAGCCCTTCGTCACCAGCATCATCATCGGCGCCAAGCGTCTCGACCAGCTCGATCAGAATTTGGCCGCCGTCAAGCTGAAGCTCGATACCGAGGATATGGCCAAGCTCGATGAAGTCAGCGCGCTAGCGCCCGAATATCCCGGCTGGATGCTGACCCGCCAGGGCGCCCAGCGCGTACCGCAGCCCTTCGAGCCGAAGGTTTGATATCATGCAAAGCCGGGCCGCAGCCTTTCGCGGCGGCCCGGCTTTACGTCAGAGCTCGATGACGATCTTGCCGAAGGGGCCGCGATCGAGATGATCGAAGGCGGCAGTTGCCTCGCCGAGTGCATAGCGATGATCGATGACGGGCTTCAGGCCAATGCTGTCGACCGCGTGCACGAAATCTTCGAGCGAGCGGCGGTGGCCGACGCCGATGCCCTGCACGGTGGGGGACTTTAGCAGCAGCGGTGCCACCGGACCGGAGATGTCGAAGCCTTCGAGGACACCGATAATGGAAATCCGGCCATGAGGCGCCACCGCCTTCAGGGACTGGCCGAAGTTCGGTCCGCCGGCAATTTCGATGATATGGTCGATGCCCCGATCGTTGGTGAGACGATAGACTTCCTCCACCCAATCGCTTTTGCTGCGGTCGATGCCGTGATGAGCGCCCAAAGCCTTGGCCCGCTCGAGCTTTTCCCGTCCCGATGAGGTCACGAAGACCTCGGCGCCCTGGGCCGCGGCGATCTGCAGCCCGAACAGTGCCACGCCGCCCGTTCCCTGCACCAGCACGCTGTCACCCGGTTTGACCTTGCCGCGTTCCACCAGCGCAAACCATGCCGTGAGACCGGCACAAGGCAAGGTGCTCGCCTCGGCATAATCGAGGCTCTTCGGTGCCGATACGAACCAGTCCTCCGACATAGCGATATATTCCGAGAGCACGCCGGGATAGAACCCGCCAAGCGTCTTGTAAGGAGGTGTGCGGGCATCGCCGAGCGGCTTGCCGTCGATCCAACCGGGATGAAAGGTCGAAATCACCCGATCACCGGGGGCAAATCTGGTCACATCGTCTCCGACCGCTTCGATCACACCTGCCATATCTGAGGCCGGCACGAAGGGAAATTGGATCGGCAGCCCCATGCCGGTCTCGCGCACGAGCTTGTCGCGATAATTCAGAGAAACGGCCTTGACCCGCACAAGAACCTCGCCGCGCGCGGGCGAGGGAATTGCGGTTTCCGTCAGATTCAAAGGCGCGCCGACGGCAATCTTATCGAGAGTCCAACGCTTTATGGTCTTCGTCATCATGATCTCCTGAGAGGAATTGAAAGCAATGGATAGAGCATATCGTTGCTTTCTGGTCGCCAGTGGCGATATTATTTCCGCTAACTGGTTCCCCAAAGGAAGCAATCGTCATGAATGACATGCTCAACGGCATTCCCGAATTCGTGCAGGCGGTCGAAGCCGGCGGCTTTTCGGCCGCGGCGACGCGCATGAATCTCTCCCGCTCGGCGATCGGCAAGACCATCGCCAAATTGGAGCGGCGCCTGAATGTGCGCCTGTTTCACCGCACCACCCGCATGCAGAGCCTCACCGACGAGGGGCAAGCTTTTTACGAGCGCTGCCGCCGGGCGCTGGACGAGATACAGTCCGGCGAAGCCATGCTGGAATCGGGTAAGCGCGAGGTTACCGGACGTCTGCGCATCTCGATGCCTGTCCTTTTCGGCCGCCGCTGCGCTGCTCCGCTGCTGCTGGAATTGGCGCGTATCCACCCCAAGCTTGAACTCGACCTTTCCTTCAGCGATCGCGTGGTCGATCTCTTCGACGAGGGCTTCGATCTCGCCATTCGCAACGGCGTGTTGCGGGACGAAGCCGGCCTTGCCGCCCGCAAGATCGCCCTTCATCGCATGACGCTATGCGCCTCGCCGGATTATCTCGCTGCCAGAGGTACGCCCCAGACCATTGCCGATCTCGATAGCCACGATCTCGTGATCTATGCGAGATCGGGGGAAGCCAAAAGGTGGACCTTCCTGCAGGGCGACGGTGCAGCCGTCGACTATTTTCCGCAGACGCGGTTGCGTCTTGATGACCTGGAGGTCATCGCGGATGCGGCCGCCGCCGGAATGGGCATTGCGTGGCTGCCCTGCTGGCTGGTGCGGGGCTATGTGCACGCGGGCAAGCTCATGCCGGTGCTCAATGTCTCCAGCCGGCCCGTCAACATCTATGCCGTCTGGCCGCAGGTGCCGCAGCTTTCGCTGAAGATGCGCATGGTCATCGACCTGCTCGCCGCGCGCCTGCCTGACGTCATGGACTGAGCATGTGATGATGCCTCCGGTTAAAGGAGCGCGCCCTCCGCAAATACCTGGTTCCATCTGAAGACCTGCACGGATTTGCGCAGGCCTGCCGCCCAGAATGGATCGTCCTTCACCAGACGATCGACGGTATCGGCGGTCTCCGCTTCGACAAGCCAGAGGCCGCCGGCAAAAGCGTCGCCCTCCCGGCTGAGTGGTCCAGCCGTCCTGATGGAAGCGGCATTCGCCTCCAGGAAGGCGAAGTGGCGCGGCAGATATTCCTTGCGGATCGCGGCGGCGTTTTGTTGATCGTCCTCGAACAGAACTGCGAACAGGGTCATCGTCATCTCCTTGCTGGATATTTCCAGTCTATGACTGCAATAATGCCGACACACGCGGTAAGTTTGCCGTCAGGAGCTGCAAAATTGCACGATGTCGATTGGAACGATTTGCGCCATGTTCTGGCGCTCGCGCGGGGTGGATCCCTTGCCGCTGCCGGCAGGGTGCTCCGGACGGATGCGACGACGGTCGGTCGCCGCCTGCGCATTTTGGAGAAACGCCTCGGCACGACGCTGTTTACGCGCGATGGAGGTGGTGCCCTATTGCCGACGCCAGCGGGCGAGATCGCGGTGGCGAAGGCCGAGACGATCGAGGCCGAAGTCATGGCGCTGTCGAGCGCGTTGGATGCGGCCGATCCCATGACACTCGGCAAGGTACGCCTCACGGCGGCGCCATCCTTCATCAACCGGCTGCTGATCCCCTCGCTGCCCAGTCTGCTGGCGCAACATTCCGGCCTGCAATTGGAACTCATCGGCGATTCCAGAAATCTCAATCTGACCCGACGCGAGGCGGACATGGCACTGCGCCTCGCAAGACCTGCCGATATGACAAACGGCAAAGTCGTCGCCAGGCGGATCGCGACGCTGGACTATGCCGTCTATGTCGCTGCCGGGCAGGAGAGGCACGCGGAAGATTTGCCATGGATCATCTATGAAGAGGCAATGGCGCATCTGCCGCATGCCCGCTGGATTGCCGTACAGGCGGAAAAGTCAGGTCGTTCCAGCCAGCTTGTAGTCAACGATGCCGAGGCTCTGCTGCAGGCCGCGGCTGCAGGATTAGGTCGCGCGCTGCTGCCGAAAATCCTGGCCGAGAATGTGGGAGGTCTTTGCCGCATCGATAGCGGTGACAGCAATCTGCCGGTGCGAGAGATGTGGCTGCTGAAGCATGCCGAGCTTCGTCCGCTCGTGCGCATACGCGCCGTTTCCAGTTGGTTGGATGGGATCTTCCGCCGTCCGCATCCGGAACGGTGAGAGAGGCGGCATGGATACCGCCCCTCATTATGGGGTGAATTACTTGCCGTGCTTCTGCAGCCAGGCTTTCATTTCCTTGATCTCGGCTTCCTGCGCGGTAACAACGGCCTCCGCCAGTTTGCGCAGCTCGGGATCTTTTCCGTATTTCAGCTCGATCTTCGCCATGTCGATCGCGCCCTGATGATGCGGGATCATGCCGCGGACGAAATCCGCATCGGCGTCGCCGCTGTAGTGGATCATCATGTCCTTGTGCATCTTGCCCATGGCATCGTTGAACGCCTTGCTGGAGGCGCTCTGGTCGCCCATCGGCTTGCTCATGTCCATGCCCTTCATGTCGTCGGCAAAGGTGGGAAGGGTGAGGGCAAAAGCAAATACGCTGGCGAGGATCAGCGATCTTGAAGTAGTCATAGGTATTCTCTCCGTTTCAGGACGGTATCAGATTTGAGCGGCAACGCTCGTCGATTGAATGCAGGAGATCGTCAGATGAA
This sequence comes from Martinezella sp. CNPSo 3732, assembly GCF_057784515.1. Taxonomy (NCBI): domain Bacteria; kingdom Pseudomonadati; phylum Pseudomonadota; class Alphaproteobacteria; order Hyphomicrobiales; family Rhizobiaceae; genus Martinezella; species Martinezella sp. CNPSo 3732. Next base: position 68,115 of record NZ_JBXSOO010000012.1, on the reverse strand, counting down.
ACGGGGAGGAGGTGCTGTCGGCTGCGGCAGGGAACCAGCAAGACGCTGTCCGGGCTCCGGCGCCGGATAGGAGAAGGCGTGTTTGCCACCTTCGACCGCAAGGGTCGGCATCAAGGCAATGCAGGCGGCACAGGACGCCACATGCGCCATGCCACCGGCGCAAGGGTTTTGCGGCTTCTTTTGCTGGCGCTCGGCCATGTTGGCATGACCGGCCATGTCAGGCATATCGGTTACGCCATCATGTATGCTCATCGTCGCTGGCATGGACATGGCGGAATCGCAGACAGGACAATTCGCCAGCGCCGGCATGGCACCATAGAGCAACCAGGCAATCAGCATTGTCAGGATCGCAAAGAAACGCATGCAATCAACATAGGATGAAGCGAGTCCGGCGCCAACCCGCCATTTTCCGGTATTGTTCCAAATCCAAAATTACGCCTAACGATAGACGTCGCGACGGTTTCCGATTTCGATAACAAGCACAACCAAGCGGCTATCCTGCAGGTCGCAGATAATTCGGTAATCGCCGACTCGATAACGCCAGTAATTCCCCAACCGCGCACCCTGCAGAGCATCGCCAACCTGACGGGGATCATGCAAAGTGGCGAGACGTTCCTCGAGAAAGCTCCTTATTCTCTTGCGTGTCTCTGGATTGAGTTTTTCGACAAATTTGCGAGCAGATCGCGCATACTCAATCGTCCATGCCACGCCAGAATTCCTCGGAGCTTACGACCTCGTCTTCACCGTTCTTAATCCGCTCCATGGCGCGTTCTGCTAAGTATACGTCTTCCATTTCGTCCAAGTGCGCCTCAACGGCTTGACGAATGTAGAAGGTTGCGGTCCGGCCCGTTCGCGTGGCCAGAGCCTGCAGGCGCTCATAGGTTTCATCTGGCAGACGGATGGCGGTTTGTTTGCTCATCAAGATGCCTTGATAGGAATTGGGATGCGTGTATTCCAAACATACATCTTTCTTGTCCGTCTGTCATCCGGCTTTTCTCGGTTTTGTCGGCCGCCAACATATAACAATCCTTGCCGCATTCGGCCCAATCCGCTAGTTAACCGCGACTGTTCCCATACCGGATTACCCTAGAGATGAGCGACAAACAAAAGAAACCGCAGAAGCTCAAGGCCCGCCTGCCGCGCGGCTTTGTCGATCGTTCGGCCAGCGACATTCGCGCCGTCAACGAGATGACCTCCAAGATCCGTAGGGTATATGAGCATTATGGTTTCGATCCTGTCGAAACGCCGCTGTTCGAATATACCGATGCGCTCGGCAAGTTCCTGCCCGATAGCGACCGGCCGAATGAGGGCGTGTTCTCGCTTCAGGATGACGACGAGCAGTGGATGTCGCTGCGCTACGATCTGACGGCGCCGCTCGCCCGTCATGTCGCTGAGAATTTCAACGAGATCCAGCTTCCCTACCGCACCTATCGCGCCGGCTACGTCTTCCGCAACGAGAAGCCGGGTCCGGGCCGCTTCCGGCAGTTCATGCAGTTCGATGCCGATACCGTCGGTGCGCCGGGCGTGCAGGCGGATGCCGAGATGTGCATGATGATGGCCGACACGCTGGAGGCCTTGGGCATCAAGCGCGGCGACTATGTGATCCGCGTCAACAATCGCAAGGTTCTCGACGGCGTCCTGGATCACATCGGACTGGATGGCGATGCCAATGTAAACCGGCGCCTCAACGTTTTGCGTGCTTTGGATAAGCTCGACAAATTCGGCCTGGATGGCGTTGAGCAACTCTTGGGTGCAGGTAGAAAAGATGAAAGTGGCGACTTCACAAAAGGCGTTGATCTAACCCTCCAGCAAATCGGACTATTGCGTTATTTCATTACGCTTCGATATCGGCCTTATGATGAAAATCCTCAGCTGGACGTACTGAACCCCGTTTTCTCATATGTAGCGGAGGACGCTCCAGCGACATCTGCGCCAATTAGCAAAGACATGCTTACGGCGATGGCTGAAAGCACTTACGGGCAAAATGTAAAGTTTGCTGAGGGCGTATCCGAATTTCAGATGATGGCGGGGATATTCAAGGCCGCTGGTTATGATGACGGCCGTATTATTATCGATCCGTCCGTCGTGCGCGGCCTCGAATATTATACCGGCCCGGTCTACGAAGCCGAGCTGCTGTTCGACGTCACCAACGAGAAGGGCGAGAAGGTCGTCTTCGGTTCGGTCGGCGGCGGCGGCCGTTATGACGGGCTCGTCTCGCGCTTCATGGGCCAGCCGGTGCCTGCTACCGGCTTTTCCATCGGAGTCTCGCGTCTGATGACCGCGCTGAAGAACCTCGGCAAGCTCGGTACGGAAGAAGTGATCGAGCCCGTACTCGTCACCGTCATGGATGGGGATGTCGATGCCATGGGACGCTACCAGCGCTTCACGCAGCAACTGCGTGCCGCCGGCATCCGCGCCGAAATGTTCCAGGGCAATTGGAAGAAGTTCGGCAACCAGCTGAAATACGCCGACCGCCGCGGCTGCCCGATCGCCATCATCCAGGGCGGCGACGAGCGTGCCCAGGGCGTCGTGCAGATCAAGGATCTGATCGAGGGCAAGCGCCTTTCCGGCGAGATCGAGGACAATGCCAGCTGGCGCGAAGCTCGTGTTGCGCAGGAAACTGTGTCGGAAGCGGAGTTGATCGAGAAGGTCAAAACTATCTTGGCGGCACAGGCGGAAGACCGGAAGAGGGCGCTCGGCAATGTCTGAGTGTGTCGAGCAGTCTCGTTTTCTCCTTCTCCCCTCGGGGAGAAGGTGGCCCGAAGGGCCGGATGAGGGGGGCTCTGGGCTCACGCGAGCTATTCGTACGTTGGCGCTCAGAATCCTCGTCCCTTCGTTCCTCGGCCCCCTCATCCGCCCTGTCGGGCACCTTCTCCCCGTCGGGGAGAAGGGGAGAATAGCCCCATGCCCCTGATTAACCTCCCGAATTTTGCCAGCGATCTGCTGGACGAATTCTCCGTTCGCGGAACGGATAGGGTGGATACGCCCATCATCCAGCCGGCCGAACCCTTTCTCGACATGGCCGGCGAGGATCTTCGCCGGCGCATCTTCATGACTGAAAGCGAAACCGGCGCCAGCCTTTGCCTGCGCCCGGAATTCACCATTCCCGTCTGCCTGCGCCATATCGAGACCGCCACCGGCACGCCGAAGCGCTATTCCTATCTCGGCGAGATCTTCCGCCAGCGCCGCGAAGGCGGCCATGAATTTTACCAGGCCGGCATCGAGGATTTGGGTGATGGCAATACGGCGAACGCCGATGCCCGCGCCATCAGCGATGCCATCGGTATCCTGGATCGCGTGGTGCCCGGCAAGCCGTTCTCCGTGACACTTGGCGATCAGGCCGTGTTCGAGGCTGTCGTACAGGCGCTCGGCTTGCCATCCGGTTGGCAGAAGCGGCTGATCCACGCTTTCGGCAACATGATGCAGCTCGAAACCTTGCTGGCGCATCTTGCAAGCCCGCAGCCGGTCACAGGGCTCGATGCCCATGTGCTCGATTTCCTGAGCCGTGGCGACGAGCAGGGGCTGGTCAGGCATATCGACGCCACCATGCACGCGACCGGCTATTCGACCAACGCCAGCCGCTCGCCGCAGGAGATCGCCCGCCGCCTTCGCGAGAAGCTGGTCTTATCGGAAACGCGGCTCGACGATGCGGCCTTCCGCGTGCTGGAGGAGTTTTTGTCCCTGAGCGTGCCGCTTTCGGATGCCTCCGCCGCACTGGCGGGCTTCGCCGACGCGGCAGGTCTGAAGCTGGGCAGGGCCTTGGAAAGCTTCGATGCCCGCGTCGCGGCATTGGCCTACGCCGGTGTCGACGCCTCTAAGATCGACTATCGTGCTGCCTTTGGTCGCCCGCTCGATTACTATACCGGCCTCGTCTTCGAGGTGACGGCGGAAGGGTCGAGCGCGGTGCTCGCCGGCGGCGGCCGCTTCGACCGGCTGATGACCCTGCTCGGTGCCAAGAACCATATCCCGGCTGTCGGCTTCGCGCTTTGGCTCGACCGTATCGAAACCGCGAGGGCAGCCTGATGACCATCACGATAGCGCTTCCTTCCAAGGGCCGGATGAAGGACGATTGCGCCGCGATCTTCGAGCGTGCCGGAATGCCGATCGTCGCCGTCGGTAACGATCGTTCCTATCGCGGCCGTGTCGAAGGTTGGGACGGAGTCGAGATCGCCTTCCTGTCAGCCTCGGAAATCTCGCGAGAGATCGGCAATGGCAGCGTCGATTTCGGCATTACCGGTGAAGACCTCGTACGTGAGGGCATGGCGGAGGCCGATCGCCGGGTCGAATTCTGCGCTAGGCTCGGTTTCGGTCATGCCGATGTCGTCGTCGCTGTGCCGGAAATCTGGCTCGACGTCGATAGCATGGCCGATCTCGGTGATGTCGCAGCCGATTTTCGTGCCCGTCATGGTCACAGGCTGACGGTCGCGACGAAATATTGGCGGCTGACGCAGCAGTTCTTCTCCAGCCAGCACGGCATACAGCTCTATCGCATCGTCGAGAGCCTGGGTGCGACGGAGGGGGCACCTGCTGCCGGCTCGGCCGATATCATCGTCGACATCACCTCCACCGGCTCGACTCTGAGAGCGAACCATCTGAAGATCCTGTCTGATGGCATCATCCTGCGCTCGGAGGCTTGTCTGGTGCGCGCGCGCAAGCCGAGTCATGAAGGCGATCCGATGGTTGAGCGCATCATATCAGCCGTGCGCAGTGCACTCTGATTTCTCAAACATTTGACGTAAAAAGGCCCGCCGGAATTCCGGCGGGCCTTTTGTCTTGGGAGATAGGCAGCGCTTAGGCGGCTGCGTAGGCACCGCGGCGAGCGTCGACCGAGTAGACGCCTGCGCCGTTGGTGGCGAGCATGATGTAGGCGCCGGCCAGCGTGATGTTCTTTAGGAAGTTCACGAAGTTCAGGCCGTTGATCCAACCATTGGCGGCTGCCGGGAAGTCCGGAACATTGACGGTCGGCAGGTGGAAGACGACGCCGGTGAAGACGCAGAAGGCGGCGAGCAGCCAGCCGACGATGCGGATCTGGAAGCCGATGAGGACGCAGACGCCGGTGACGAATTCGAAGGCGCCGGCAAGATAGGTGAGCAGCGTTGCGGCTGGCATACCAGCGCCGGCAATCATGCCCGCGGTGCCGGCCGGATCCGTCAGCTTGCCGAAACCGGCGAAGATGAACATGAAGGCGAGCAGGATGCGCGCCACAAGAATGATGATGTTGTTGGTGTTGGACATGACAGTCTCCGGTAAATTCACTTGGGATCGGGTGGCGACAATTTCTGAAGACAGATATTCGTGATTTTCGAGGAGTTGAAAAGATAAACAACTGCGTACAATTAGTTCACAATCATTGAACAATGATCCGCTTAGATCGCTCTTCCCATACGAGCCGTATCGGCTATTGTGGCGCCAAATCAGTTGTCAAATCATGGTTTTCAGGAGCAGCCCATGGCCGATTTGTCGTCCTTTCCGATCACGAAGCGCTGGCCTGCCAGCAATCCGGATATTATCCAGCTCTATTCGCTGCCGACGCCGAACGGTGTCAAAGTCTCGATCGCTCTGGAGGAACTCGGTCTGGCCTATGAGCCGCATCTGATCTCCTTCGGCACCAACGATCAGAAATCCCCGGAATTCGTTTCGCTGAACCCGAACGGCCGCATTCCTGCAATCATCGATCCCAATGGCCCCGACGGCAAGCCGATCGGTCTTTTCGAATCCGGTGCGATCCTGGTCTATCTGGCGGAAAAGACTGGAAAACTCATTCCGAGCGACGCAGCCGGGCGCTACGAGACCCTTGAATGGGTCTTCTTCCAGATGGCAGGTGTCGGTCCCATGTTCGGCCAGTTTGGCCATTTTTTCAAATTTGCGGCCGAAAAGGTCGCCAATAACCCCTATCCGGTCGAGCGTTATCGCGATGAGGCCAAGCGCCTGCTCAGCGTTCTGGAGAACCGCCTGCAGGGGCGCGAATGGATCATGGGCGATGAATACACCATCGCCGACATCACCACGTTCCCCTGGGTTCGCGGCGTCGACGTCTTCTATGGTGGCCGCGAGGTTCTGGAGTTCGAAAGTTTCCCCTCGGTCATGGCCTGGCTGGACCGCGCGCTTGCGCGTCCGGCAAGCCAGCGCGGTCTCAGCATTCCGAAGCGGGATTGATCACGTTAGGCCCGATAGCTGGTTGGGTGAACTCACCCGACCAGCATCGACAGCTGTTTACTGCCGGGTGGCGAGCTGGCTGCCCGGTTCCAGCTTGAAGCGTGGAAACAGGAAAACGCCGACCATGCTGCCGGCATGCTGCTTGTCGGCAGCAACGGATTCGCCAACGCAAAAGACCGGCTGACGATGACCGCCTGCGCCGAGCATCGTCGTCGAATAGCAGAAGCACGAATTGGCCGTAGCCGCCTGCTCGAAAAGATCGAGGATACGGGCCCGATCCTGCAGGTCATAACAATACATGAGGCTCAGCAGGCCGCATTCCGAGGAACTCAGCCCATGCAGCATTGTGCCCCACTGCCCAAGTTTGATGATGCCGCTTGAAAGATCGCCCGTCCATCCCTCGGAAATACAGAACTGAGCCAAAAGATCGGGGTCATGGCCCTCGAACTCCAGCGAGCCCGGCGCAAACGGTGCGGAAAAATTGGCCTTGGCAATCTTGAACAAGATGATCCCCATTTGAGCGCCAGGTCCCCCCTCGCGCTGTATCCAAATTCCCAGGCGTCTTCCGGATGGAATGTCTTCCCGTATGCCGCATCCGATGAAAGGCAGGGCATTCGGTTCTGCTGCTTCCATTTTCTGTCATGCTTGTTCCGGCTTGGTGATCCAAGCTATGAAGTCATTTCAAGTAAAAAATCCAGACGCCTCTCGATCCTTAAGATCATAAACATGCGTGGGTGCCGATTAATCGTGCCGAATGTAAGTAAAATTTGCGTTCATTGCAGCTAACCCTCTAAAATCGCTGCGCTGCGATTTATAAGAGCTTTTTTGAAAACGGCAATGGGGCAATTTGCGTAAATTTGCGCTACCGCAAGACTTGGCGGCTTGGGACCGAAGTCATAAGGGCTAAAAACGAAAAGGGCGACCCGAGGGCCGCCCTTCGTCAATTCCGAATGTCGGATTGAACAAATGTACTAAGGCTGAGGCCTTATCACATCATGTCCATTCCACCCATACCGCCCGGCATGCCAGCAGGGGCATCCTTCTTCGGCAGTTCGGCGATCATGGCTTCGGTGGTGATCAGCAGCGAAGCAACCGAAGCTGCGTTCTGCAGAGCCGTGCGGACAACCTTGACCGGGTCGACGATGCCCATGGCGATCATGTCGCCATATTCAGACGTCTGGGCGTTGTAGCCATAGTTGTCTTCGTTCTTGTCGAGAACCTTGCCGACAACGATCGAAGCTTCATCACCAGCGTTTTCAGCGATCTGGCGAACCAGCGACTGCAGGGCGCGGCGAACGATGTTGACGCCGGCTTCCTGATCCTGATTTTCACCCTTGGCAGTGATCTTCGTGGAGGAGCGCAGGAGAGCGATACCGCCGCCCGGTACGATACCTTCCTGAACGGCAGCGCGCGTCGCGTTGAGAGCGTCGTCGATGCGGTCCTTCTTTTCCTTCACTTCGACTTCCGTCGAGCCGCCAACGCGGATCACGGCAACGCCGCCAGCGAGCTTGGCAAGACGTTCCTGCAGCTTCTCGCGGTCGTAGTCGGAGGTGGTTTCTTCGATCTGAGCCTTGATCTGGGCAACACGGCCTTCGATGTCGGACTTGGCGCCAGCGCCGTCGACGATCGTGGTGTTTTCCTTGGAGATCGAAACCTTCTTGGAACGGCCGAGCATGTCGAGGGTGACGGACTCGAGCTTGATGCCGAGGTCTTCGGAGATGACAGTGCCGCCCGTCAGGATGGCGATGTCTTCCAGCATGGCCTTGCGGCGGTCACCGAAGCCCGGAGCCTTGACGGCAGCGATCTTGAGGCCACCGCGCAGCTTGTTGACGACGAGGGTCGCGAGAGCTTCGCCTTCGACGTCTTCAGCGATGATGAGGAGCGGCTTGCCGGTCTGAACGACGGCTTCGAGAACCGGAAGCATGGCCTGCAGGTTCGAGAGCTTCTTCTCGTGGAGCAGGATGAACGCGTCTTCGAGGTCGGCGATCATCTTTTCCGGGTTGGTTACGAAGTAGGGGCTGAGGTAGCCGCGGTCGAACTGCATGCCTTCGACGACTTCGAGTTCGGTTTCGGCGGTCTTGGCTTCTTCAACCGTGATGACGCCTTCGTTGCCGACCTTCTGCATGGCTTCAGCAATATCGAGACCGATCTGCTTTTCGCCGTTTGCGGAGATCGTGCCGACCTGGGCAACTTCTTCCGAGGTGTTGATCTTCTTGGCCTTGGCCTGGAGATCCTTGACGACTTCTGCAACGGCGAGGTCGATACCGCGCTTCAGGTCCATCGGGTTCATGCCGGCCGCAACAGCCTTGGCGCCTTCGCGAACGATCGCCTGGGCGAGAACGGTTGCAGTGGTGGTGCCGTCACCGGCGACGTCGTTGGTCTTCGAAGCGACTTCGCGGACCATCTGGGCGCCCATGTTTTCGAACTTGTCTTCGAGTTCGATTTCCTTGGCGACCGAAACACCGTCCTTGGTGATGCGCGGAGCGCCGAAGGACTTGTCGATAACGACGTTACGACCCTTCGGGCCGAGCGTGACTTTCACTGCGTCAGCGAGGATGTCGACGCCACGAAGCATCTTTTCGCGGGCGCCGCGGCCGAATTTTACTTCTTTAGCTGCCATGTTTGAAACTCCTGAATTCGCGTTTTCGGGGCTTTAAGGCCCGTCAGCTGTATCGGAAAAGGGAACCGGCTGAATTAGCCGATGATGCCCATGACGTCGGCTTCCTTCATGATCAGAAGGTCTTCGCCGTTGAGCTTGACTTCGGTGCCCGACCACTTGCCGAACAGAACGCGATCGCCAACCTTGACGTCGAGTGCTACGACCTTGCCGGATTCATCGCGAGCGCCGGAACCGACGGCGACGATTTCGCCTTCCTGCGGCTTTTCCTTGGCGGTATCGGGAATGATGATGCCACCCTTGGTCTTTTCTTCCGACTCGACGCGACGAACGACGACGCGGTCATGAAGGGGGCGGAAATTGGTGCTTGCCATTGTCTAATCCCTCGATCAAATGACATTCACGGATCACCGGGGATCCGTATGGATTTTGTTAGCACTCATCCTCTGAGAGTGCTAGCGACGGTGATTTAGGGGTGGCTTCCGGACGAGTCAAGGACAGCCCTGTGAATTTTTTGCGGCGCGCCTCGGCTTGTTTTGAGGATGATTAACGCCCATGGCGGCGCCGCGTAGCATGTGGTTGCAAAGGTGCTCTCATTTTGCCCTCGTGAAGACAGGGTTGGATCACGCCTTTTCCAGACCGTCATCCCGTTGCTTCCGCTGCGCAATCTTGCCGCTCGCCGACCTTGCCCACGCTCGCTGCTCAGGCCTTGTGCGACGCAAAAACCTTGCATGCCGCTCTTGTAATTTGCCAGCCGGTTTGCGATGTCAGCCCGTGATTTATTTGATGCGAGGACGGCATGGGCAAACGGATCGAGAGCTTTCGCGACATCGGCGGACTTTATGATGTTGCGCTCTGCGATGTCTGGGGCGTGCTCCATAACGGCGTCACGGCCTACAAGGAGGCCTCCATCGCGCTCGAAGCTGCCCGCAGCGAAGGCCTTGCGGTCGTCCTCATCACGAATTCTCCGCGCGTCGCTCCGAAGGTCGTCGAGCAGCTGCGTGCGATCGGTGTTCCTGACAGCGTCTATGATCGCATCATCACGTCGGGCGACGTGACGCGCAAGCTGATTGCCGAGGGGCCGAAGAAGGTGTTCCTGCTCGGCCCCGAGCGCGATATCGGCATTCTGGAAGGTCTGGACGTGCAGCGCGTCGAGGCTAGCGAGGCGGAAAGCATCGTCTGCACCGGCTTCTTCGATGACGAGACTGAAACGCCTGACGATTACACCGAGATGCTGACGGCCTGGTCGGCCCGCAACGTGCCGCTGATCTGCGCCAATCCGGATCTCGTCGTCGAGCGCGGCCATCGCATGATCCCCTGCGCCGGCGCCATGGCCGCCTATTATGAGCGGCTCGGCGGCCAGACGCGCATCGCCGGCAAGCCGCATCAGCCGATCTACGATGCCGCGATCGCGGCGGCCCGCGAGGTGAAAAGCGAGTTTCCGCTGTCACGCGTGGTGGCGATCGGCGACGGCATGCCGACCGACGTACGCGGCGCACTCGATTACGGCCTCGATCTTCTTTATATCAGCCATGGCATCCACGCCCGCGAATATGTCGTCGAGGGGCATACGGATGAGGCCGCTCTCGGCGCCTTCTTAGCGCGTGAGCAGGCCTCGCCGAAGTGGTGGATGCCGCGCCTTATCTGAGGAGAGTGGCAGTCGATGACCGTTTTCCATCGCAACGAAACCCGCGAGCCGCTTCCCGATGCCTTGAAGGGCGGTGTGGTCGCCATCGGCAATTTCGACGGCGTGCATCGCGGCCATCAATCGGTGCTGACGCGTGCGCTGGAGATCGCCAGGGAGCGCGGCATTCCCGCATTGGTGCTGACTTTCGAGCCGCATCCGCGCACCGTCTTCAGGCCGGATCATCCCGTCTTCCGCCTGACGCCTGCGCCTTTGCGAGCGCGGTTGCTGGAGGCGCTCGGCTTCAACGCCGTCATCGAATATCCTTTCGATCGTACTTTCTCGCAGCGTTCTGCGGATGAATTCGTGCATTCGATCCTGATCGACTGGCTGCACGCATCGGAAGTCGTCACTGGCTTCGATTTTCATTTCGGCCATGATCGCCAGGGAGGCCCCGCCTTTCTCATGAATGCCGGCAGCCATAACGGCTTCGGCGTGACCCTGATCGATGCCTTCCGCGACGAAAACACGGAGGTCATCTCGTCGAGCCGCATTCGTGCACTGCTCGCGGAAGGCGACGTCGCTCAAGCTGCCGGTCTGCTCGGCTATCGTTATACCGTTCAGGCGCCTGTCATCGGCGGCGAGAAGCTCGGCCGCACGCTCGGCTTCCCGACGGCAAACATGCAGCTGCCGCCGGAGTCATCGCTGAGGGCAGGCATCTATGCTGTCCGCTTCCGGACGGCCGATGGCACCATCCGCGATGGCGTCGCCAGCTACGGCCGGCGCCCGACGGTGACGGACAATGGCGCGCCGCTGCTGGAGACCTTCGTCTTCGATTTCAGCGGCGATCTCTACGGACAGGTCTGTTCGGTCTCCTTCTTCGGCTATCTCCGCCCCGAGCTGAAGTTCGACGGCTTGGACCCGCTGGTCGCGCAAATCCGTAAAGACGAAGATGAGGCGAGGGCGCTGCTCGCCGGTGTCCAGCCGCTCAGCGAGCTCGACCGGGTCATCGCTTTCAGCTGATTTTACCTGCCAAATTGCGCGCGGGGATTGCGGCGCTGCAATATCTTTTTGCCTTGAGCGGGTTGGAAGGATGCTGCAATGCTCATATAGCCGGGTGCGAGTCGCCGCGCCCATTTTCCGAAAGGCGCACGAGATGGATAAACGTTTTGGGACAGCAGCCTGCTGGCTGCTCGTTATTCCCTATATTGGTTTGCTTTGGGTTCCCTTCTACAACAGCCATGACCCCGTTCTGCAGGGATTCCCCTTCTTCTACTGGTATCAGCTGGCGTGGGTGCCGATCACAGCTATCCTGACCTGGATCGCCTATCGGAGCATGCGCCATGATGACTGATATCGATCCGACCGCGCTTGCCGTCTTCATCTTCTTCCTGGCCCTTGTAACTGTTATGGGCTTTGTAGCCGCCCGCTGGCGTAGGCCGAAGACCTTGGCCCATATCGACGAATGGGGCCTTGGCGGCCGCACCTTCGGCACCTGGATCACCTGGTTCCTCGTTGGCGGCGACTTTTACACCGCCTATACGGTCATCGCAGTTCCAGCCCTGGTCTACACGGTCGGTGCCTATGGCTTCTTCGCGCTGCCGTATACGATCGTCGTCTATCCCTTTGTCTTCATGGTTATGCCGCTTCTCTGGAAGCGCGCGAAGGATCACGGCTATGTCACGGCGGGCGATGTTGTCCACGGGCAATATGGCTCGCGGGCGCTGGAACTGGCGGTCGCTCTGACGGGCGTTATCGCCACCATGCCCTATATCGCTCTGCAGCTCGTCGGCATGACGGCGGTGTTCAAGGCGCTCGGACTTCATGGCGAACTGCCGCTCGCAATCGCCTTCATCATCCTGGCGCTCTATACCTATTCGGCCGGCCTTCGCGCTCCGGCGCTGATCGCCTTCGTCAAGGACATCATGATCTATATCGTTGTGATCGCGGCCATTGCCCTTATCCCCGCCAAGCTTGGCGGCTATGCAAATGTCTTTGCGGCGGCCGATGCGGATTTCAAGGCCAAGGGGGCGGGTAGCCTGCTGCTTGGCGGCAACCAGTACGTCGCCTACGCGACTTTGGCGCTCGGCTCGGCACTGGCAGCCTTCATGTATCCTCATACGCTGACCGGCATCTTCGCCTCCAACAGCGGCAACACCATCCGCAAGAATGCGGTGCTCCTGCCGGCCTATACGTTGCTGCTCGGCCTGCTGGCACTGCTGGGCTATATGGGCCATGCTGCGCAGCTCAAGTTGGACAGCCCGAACGATGTCGTTCCGGCGCTATTCCAGACCCTGTTCTCCAGCTGGTTTGCAGGCTTCGCCTTCGCAGCCATCGCTATCGGGGCGTTGGTGCCTGCGGCCGTGATGAGCATTGGCGCTGCCAATCTCTTCACCCGCAACTTCTGGAAGGCCTATGTCGATCCGCAGGTTTCCGATGCCGACGAGGCAAAGGTCGCCAAGATGACCTCGCTTGTCGTCAAGGTCGGCGCGCTGCTGGTCATCATTTTCCTGCCGACGCAGTTCGCGCTCGATCTGCAGCTGCTCGGCGGCATCTGGATCCTGCAGACGCTGCCGGCCTTGGTTTTCGGTCTCTATACCAAATGGTTCCGTGCGCCCGGTCTGCTTGCCGGCTGGTTCGTCGGCTTTTTTGGCGGCACCTATCTGGTCTGGGATGCTGGCTGGAAGCCGCTGCACATGGTTCCGCTCGGCGAAACCGGCTTCACCGTCTATACGGGGTTGTTGGCGCTTCTCGCCAATATCGTCGTGGCCGTTATCGTCAATGCGGTCGTGCCAACACGGGCAGCAGTACGAGCCTGATTAGATAGACCCTCAAATTGGCCGCGGACGGAAACGTCCGCGGCCTTTCTGTGCGTTGCCGCGACTGTTTCCTCTTCCTTTCCCTGGAAAAAACGCCTATGAACCGGCGACCATGACCCAATTTCGGCTGAGCCACGCGATACGAATTATTGGCCCGGCCTTCCGCGCGCTGTAAGCTGCCGGAAGGTCCGGGTTTTTGGCGTCTCGTTCAAGAGGCGCTTTCCGCCGCCGAAAAATCCCCGTATGGCTGCGCCAGTTCAGGCGCAAGACGCCCGAGACACCGAGGCAATTGTCACGACTATGACCGATACCGCTGAAAAGATGGATTACTCCAAGACCCTTTACCTGCCGGAAACCGATTTTCCGATGCGCGCCGGACTGCCGCAGAAGGAGCCGGAGCTGGTGAAGCGCTGGGAGGAGATGAACCTCTATAAGAAGCTGCGCTCTTCCGCCGCTGGCCGCGAAAAGTTCGTGCTGCATGACGGCCCTCCCTACGCTAATGGCCATATTCACATCGGCCATGCGCTGAACAAGATCCTCAAGGACGTCATCACCCGCTCGTTCCAGATGCGCGGCTATGACAGCAACTACGTACCCGGCTGGGATTGCCACGGCCTGCCGATCGAATGGAAGATCGAGGAAAAGTACCGCGAGAAGGGCAAGAACAAGGATGAGGTTCCGGTGAACGAGTTTCGCCAGGAATGCCGCGACTTCGCCGCCGGCTGGATCAAGATCCAGTCCGAGGAGTTCAAGCGCTTGGGCATCACGGGCGATTTCGACAATCCCTATCTCACAATGAACTTCCATGCGGAATCCCGCATCGCCGGCGAACTCCTGAAGATCGCTCGCACGGGTCAGCTCTATCGCGGCTCCAAGCCGGTCATGTGGTCGGTGGTCGAGCGGACGGCGCTTGCCGAAGCCGAAGTCGAATATGCCGATGTCGAGAGCGACATGATCTGGGTGAAGTTCCCGGTGGCTGAAGGCCCGGCGCATCTCGCCGGCGCCTTCGTCGTCATCTGGACGACCACCCCCTGGACGATCCCCGGCAATCGCGCGATCGCATACTCCTCGCGCGTGTCCTACGGCCTCTATGAGGTCACGGGAGCTGCCAATGATTTCGGCCCGCGTCCCGGCGAGAAGCTGATCTTTGCCGACAAGCTCGCCGAGGAATCCTTCGCCAAGGCAAAGCTGCAATATAAGCGCCTCGGCGACGTGACCGCTGCCGATCTGGCCGCGCTCGCCTGTGCTCATCCGCTCGCCTCGCTTGGCTACAGCTTCAAGGTGCCGCTGCTCGACGGTGACCACGTCACCGATGATGCCGGCACGGGTTTCGTGCACACGGCGCCCAGCCACGGCCGCGAAGACTTTGACGCCTGGACGTCGCACGCCCGCGATCTCGAAAAGCGCGGCATCTCCTCCGCCATCCCGTTCCCGGTCGACGACGCGGGCTTCTACACCGCCGATGCCCCGGGCTTCGAAGGCGGCCGTGTCATGGACGACAACGGCAAGAAGGGCAATGCCAACGACCTCGTCATCAAGGCGTTGATCGAGACGAACACGCTCTTTGCGCGTGGCAGGTTGAAGCACTCCTATCCGCACTCCTGGCGGTCGAAGAAGCCGGTCATCTTCCGCAACACGCCGCAATGGTTCGTCTATATGGACAAGGACTTCGCGGATGGTTCGACGCTGCGTTCGCGCGCTCTGAAGGCGATCGACGACACCCGCTTCGTGCCGGCTGCCGGCCAGAACCGCCTGCGCGCCATGATCGAGCAGCGCCCCGATTGGGTCCTGTCGCGCCAGCGCGCCTGGGGCGTGCCGATCGCGATCTTCGTCGACGAGCAGGGCAACATCCTGCAGGACGATGGCGTCAACGCCCGTATCCTCGAGGCTTTCGAGCAGGAGGGCGCCGATGCCTGGTTCGCGGAAGGCGCGCGCGAGCGCTTCCTCGGCGAGAAGGCCAACGAGCCTTGGACGCAGGTCATGGACATCCTTGATGTCTGGTTCGATTCCGGTTCGACCCACACGTTCACGCTGGAAGACCGCCCGGATCTGAAATGGCCGGCCGACCTCTATCTCGAAGGCTCCGATCAGCATCGCGGCTGGTTCCATTCGTCGCTGCTCGAAAGTGCCGCGACGCGTGGCCGTGCGCCATACGATGCCGTCCTCACCCATGGCTTCACCATGGACGAGAAGGGCGAGAAGATGTCGAAGTCCAAGGGCAACGTCACTTCGCCGCAAGAGGTAATGAAGGATGCCGGCGCCGACATCCTCCGCCTCTGGGTCATGACGTCGGACTATTCTGAGGACTTGCGCGTCGGCAAGGCCATCATCCAGACCAATGTCGATGCCTATCGCAAGCTGCGCAACACCATCCGCTGGATGCTCGGCACTTTGGCGCACGACAAGGGCGAAGTGTTCGCCTATACCGACATGCCGGAGCTGGAGCAGCTGATGCTGCATCGTCTCGCCGAGCTCGACGAGCTGGTGCGCGAAAGCTACGACGCCTTCGATTTCAAGCGCATCGCCCGCGCCCTGATCGATTTCGCCAATGTCGAGCTTTCGGCCTTCTACTTCGACGTCCGCAAGGATGCCCTTTACTGCGATGCTCCGTCGAGCCTGCGCCGCCGCGCCTCGCTGGCCGTCATCCGCACGATCTTCGACTGCATGGTGACGTGGCTGGCGCCGATGCTGCCCTTCACCACGGAAGAGGCATGGCTGTCGCGCAATCCCTCGGCGGTCTCCGTTCATCTCGAGCAGTTCGTCACCGTTCCGGCCGAGTGGAAGAACGAGGGGCTGGCCGAGAAGTGGAAGAAGATCCGCGCCGTGCGCAGCGTCGTCACTGGCGCGCTGGAAATCGAGCGCAAGGACAAGCGCATCGGCTCGTCGCTGGAAGCTGCCCCGGTCGTTTACATCGCCGATCCAGAGCTGCTGAAGGTGCTCGAAGGCCAGGACTTCTCGGAAATCTGCATCACCTCCGGTATCACCGTCCTTGGCGAACAGGGGCCTGCGGATGCCTTCCGCCTTGATGACGATGCCAAGGTCAGCGTCGTTCCGAAGCTCGCGGAAGGCCGAAAGTGCGCCCGTTCCTGGCGCATCACGACGGATGTCGGCTCCGATCCGGAATATCCGGATGTCTCGGCGCGCGACGCTGCGGCGCTGCGCGAACTTGCCGCTGTCAACTGAAGAAAATTGCCGGGTGAATTGCCTTTGCGGCGTTCATCCGGTAAAAGCTGCCTGAAAATGGCCTGATTTTTACGGCAGTTGCCGTGAAATGGGGTCCTGTTACGTTTATTCCGGCATGGCTGGGAAGGGTTTTCATGAGAGCGATGCATAAGGTTCGTGTCGGCGTCAGCTTGGCGGCACTTGTGGTTGGCTGCGGCGCGATGTCCGGTTGCCTTAGCAGCCCGACTTACGGCACCGACAAGACGGCCGGCGTTCAGCTCCTCGATGACCTCGGCGATATCGCCTCCGTTTCTGCCGCGACGCCGAAGGACAAGGGTGTAAAATACCCGAACAGACCCGGCTTGGTTGTCGCTGGTGACAAGAACACCCTGACTCAGCCGCAGCAGTCGCTGGCCAGCAAGGACAACCCGGCCTGGCTGGAATCGCCGGAAGATGCCCGCAAGCGCCTTGCCGCAGAAGCCGACGAGAAGAAGAACGATGTCAACTATCGCTCGCCGCTGGCTCAGGCCGACAGCGCCAAGAACCATCTGAGCGAAGCGCAGCAGACGGCTGCCTATCGCGCCGCCCGTCAGGACCAGGCCGGCACCTATATCGATCAACGTCGCTATCTGATCGACCCGCCTCAGCAATATCGCCAGGTATCCGATCAGGCTGCTTTGAACGATCTCGGCACGCCTGAGTCGAAGAAGGAAAAGAAGCGCAAGAAGGATGCCGAGGCTGCGCAGCAGACCAACAACAGCAGCTGGTGGAAGCCTTTCCAGTAAAAAGATTTCAAGGCGGCGGCAGCTGCATAATTCCTTAAATCGGAATCGATTTAAGGGAAAATTATGCAGAATTTTAAAGTGTTACAGCGTCGCGTGTCTTGAAAGACGCACGACGCTGTAAACCGCCGCTTTTCAGTCTTCGGAGCGTTTCGCTTGGAAGAAGCCTCTGAGGATGTCGGCGGATGCGGTTTCGCCGAGGCGGGAATAGACCTCCGGCGCATGGTGGCAGGTTGGCTGACGATAGAAGCGCACGCCATTGTCGACACCGCCGCCCTTCGGATCTTCGGCACCATAATAGAGCCGGCGGATGCGCGCGAAGGAAATGGCAGCGGCGCACATGGTGCAGGGTTCCAGCGTCACATAGAGATCGGCGCCCGCAAGACGTTCCTGGCCCAGCTCCTCGCAGGCCAGGCGGATGGCGACGATTTCGGCATGTGCGGTGACGTCGTTGAGCTCACGGGTGCGGTTGCTGGCAGTGGCGATGACCTTGTTGTCGAGCACGACTACGGCGCCGATCGGCACTTCGCCACGCTCTCCGGCACGGCGCGCTTCGGCCAAAGCAAGCTCCATGAATTGATTTGTAGCCGCCATTCAAGTTTTTCCACTTAACCGCAAGGGCGTGACCTGATAGGAACACGCGTTAAAAATTCAGGCAAACAACAAATGACGATGAATGACAAGCCCAAGCGGCCTGGGTCTAAACCCTTTGCTGGCGACAAGAAGACGGTAAAACGAGATGGCGCGAAGCCTGCGAAGGTCGCAGCCGTCAAAGCTGCGGACGAGAGCGCGGTCGAGGATGGAAAGGCCGAGCGCATTTCCAAGGTGATGGCGCGCGCCGGCGTGGCCTCGCGCCGCGATATCGAACGCATGATCCTGGATGGCCGCGTGAAGCTGAACGGCGTGCTCCTCGATACGCCCGTGGTCAACGTGACCCTCGCCGACAAGATCGAAGTCGATGGCGTGCCGATCCGCGGCATCGAGCGCACGCGTCTGTGGCTCTATCACAAGCCGGCAGGCCTCGTGACCACTAATGCCGATCCGGAAGGGCGTCCAACCGTTTTCGACAACCTGCCGGAAGAGCTGCCGCGCGTCCTGTCGATCGGCCGTCTCGACATCAACACCGAGGGTTTGCTGCTGCTGACCAATGACGGCGGTCTTGCCCGCGTTCTGGAATTGCCGACCACCGGCTGGCTGCGCCGCTACCGCGTCCGCGCCCATGGCGAGATCGATCAGGAAGCGCTCGACAAGCTGAAGGAAGGGATTGCCGTCGACGGCGTGCTTTACGGCTCGATCGATGCAACGCTCGACCGTACGCAGGGTTCCAACGTCTGGATCACCATGGGCCTGCGCGAAGGCAAGAACCGCGAAATCAAGAACGTGCTCGGCGCGCTCGGCCTCGAGGTCAATCGCCTGATCCGCATCTCCTATGGCCCGTTCCAGCTCGGCGAGCTGCCGGAAGGCCACGTGCTAGAGGTGCGCGGTCGTACGCTGCGCGACCAGCTCGGTCCCCGCCTGGTCGAGGATGCCAAGGCGAATTTCGATGCGCCGCTCTATAACGCCCCGGCCGTTGCCGAGCCCGAAGAGGCGGATACCAAGCCGGCTCGTACGGCCAAGGAAGAGCGCCCGCGCCGCGAGCGTCCCGAGGACAAGCGCGAGCGTGCGCTGAGCCGCCTCGATACCAAACGCGATTCCAAGCGTGACGATCGTCGTGATGGTGGTCACAAGGATGATGATCGCGCGAAGCGCCAGCCGCTCGGCCCACGCCGCAGCGCCAATGTCTGGATGGCACCAGGCGCCCGCCCGCTCGGTGAAAAGGCGGCAGCGAAGGCCGCCAAGAATGCAAAGACCGCCTCTCGCCGTGGCGAGATTGAACGCCCGCAGCGCAGCGGCTTCGATCGTCCGGACGAAGGCCTGCGCGTCCGTATCAATCGCGTCGACGAGGGTGATGGCGAATGGATCCGTTCGAGCGAGGAAGCTCCGCGCCGCTCGCGTGGCGACGACGAGGGCTTCGATCGTAAGCGCTCGCGCGGCGACCGCCCTCAGGGTGACCGTCCCGCCCGCGGCGATCGACCGTTTGGTGACCGTCCTCGCGGAGAGCGCGGCTCGCGGTCTGAGGGTGGCGATCGTCCTCGTGCGAAATCCTTCCAGGGCGAAGCCCGCTCCGAGCGTTCATTCGGAGATCGGCCCGCGCGTGGAGACCGGCCTTTCGGTGACAAACCCCGTGGCGACCGGCGCCCGCGCGCCGAGGGAGACGAGCGTCCGCGTAGCAAATCTTTCGGCGGCGAACAGCGCTCCGAACGCCCCCGCGGCGCTCGCCCACAGGGGGATCGTCCGTTTGGTGATCGCCCGCCGCGTGGTGACCGACCATTCGGTGATCGCCCGCAAGGCGAACGCTCCTTCGGCGATCGGCCGGCAGGCAAGCCTTTTGGCAAGAAGCCAGGCGGCGGCAAATCCTTTGGCGGCAAGCCGGGTGGAAGACCCGGTGGTTCGCGCGGCTTTGGCGGCAAGCCCGGTGGCGCAGGGCGCCCATCCGGCGGTCCGCGCGGCGGTTCTGGGCGGGGTGGCCCCGGCAGGGGCGGTCCCAAGGGCGGCAGGGGCTGACGCGCGGTGAGGATCGTCGGCGGTGAGTTTCGCGGTCGCTCGCTTGCAACGCCGAAGTCGAACGATATTCGTCCGACGGCGGATCGCACGCGCGAAAGCCTGTTCAACATCCTGAACCACGCCTATCCGGAAGCCATCGACGGCACGCGGATGATGGATGTGTTTGCTGGCACCGGCGCAGTCGGGCTGGAGGCAGCTTCGCGGGGCTGCCGCCATGTGCTCTTCGTGGAAAGCAGCGTCGAGGGTAGGGGGCTTCTCTGGGAAAACATCGATGCCCTCGGCTTGCACGGCCGCACGCGCATGCTGCGGCGCGATGCGACGGATCTCGGCAGCGTCGGCAATCTCGAACCTTTCGATTTTCTCTTCGCCGATCCGCCATACGGCAAGGGGCTAGGTGAGAAGGCTTTCGCGGCTGCCGCCGCCGGTGGCTGGCTGGTGCCGGGCGCTCTGGCGATCCTCGAGGAGCGCGCCGATGTCACAGTTGCCGCGCCATCGGATTTCCTGTTTCTGGAGGAGCGAACCTTCGGCGACAGCAAGATGCATTTCTTCCGTTACCAGCCGCTGGCGGCCTGACGGAGGAAGGAGAACAATATGGGCGATTATGCTGATTTCGTCGGCAGCGATTATCCGCTCGCCGCCTCCGGCACGCCGACCGTCGCAGTCGCTTTCGGCTGCGGCGGTGCGCGCGGTCTCGCCCATATTCATATCATAGAGGCGCTGGACGAGCTCGGTATCCGCCCCGTCGCCATAGCAGGCTCCTCTATCGGCTCGATCATGGGCGCCGCTATGGCCGTCGGCATGAGTGGCGCTGAGATCCGCGACTATACGCTGGCAACCGTCGGTAATCGCCCGGCCGTTCTCAACAAAATCTGGAGCCTGCGGCCGGTCAGCATGCGCAGCATCCGCTTCGGTCAGTTCAATCTCGAACGCATTCTGCGCACCTTCCTGCCGCCGGCCATCCCGGAAAGCTTTTCCGAGCTCCACATTCCGCTGAAGGTGGTCACGACCGATTATTACGACCAGGCGGAGGTCGTCATCGAGAAGGGCGAGCTCTTCCCCGTGCTCGCCGCCTCTGCCGCCATTCCCGCCGTGTTCATGCCGGTCAAGCTCGGAGACCGCGTGATGATCGACGGCGGCATCATGAACCCGGTTCCTTACGAGCATCTGGCCGGGCTTGCCGATATCATCATCGGCATCGACGTCGTCGGCGGGCCGGAAGGCAGTGGCCGACAGGTTCCGAACCGTATCGAGAGCCTGTTCGGTGCCGGGCAGCTCACCATGCAGTCCAATATTGCCTTGAAGCTACGCCTGCAGGCGCCGCAAATCTTCCTGCGCCCCGCCGTCGGCCGCACCGGCGTCCTCGATTTTCTGAAGGCGCGCGATATCCTCGCCATGTCGGCCGGCGTCAAGGACGAGCTGAAATTCGCCCTCGACCGGGTGATAACCGCGAAGAATTAGTATCCGCCTATAAGCTGCTGGCTGTGCTTACTCCAGGACCGCGCAAACGAAGCGACTAAGCCCGCTCCGGCTCCTCCTGCGGCAGAGCGACGAGATCGTCTGCGTCGCTGTAGCTCTCGGCGGCACGCTTCGGCTTGACCAGCGGTTCTGGCTTGACCGGGCGCGAATAGAGCATGTCTGTCCCGGCCTGCAGGCCTTCGCTCACCTGCAGTACGAGCCTTTGCTCGTCGCGCTTGCGGATATCCTCGCCGATTTCATAGGCCTCGGCTTCGCTGACGCCAAGTGCTTCCAGGGTGCGGCGGCCGAAGAGCAGGCCGGATTCCAGCGTCTCGCGCAGCTCATAATCCACGCCCTTGTGACGCAGTTCGATCGAGTGAATACGATCATAAGAGCGGACGAAAAGGCGCGCATGCGGATAATCCGTCTGCACGAGTTCGACGATCTTGTCGGTCACCTCGCGCAGATGCGTGCTGACGACGACGATTTTGGCGCGGTCGATGCCGGCGGAGCGCAGCACGTCCTTGCGGGTGCCGTCGCCGAAATAGATGCGGAAACCGAAGCTCGATGCCTGGCGGATGCGGTCGGCGGAGAAATCGATGACAGTGACATCGCGGCCGCCGGCAAGCAGGATCTGTGCGGCGATCTGGCCGAAACGCGAAAAGCCGATCATCAGCACATCGGAACCGGCGCCCTCGAAATCCTCGTCCAGCTCTTCCCGCGTATCGCCCTTCACCAGCCGTTTCGCCAGCGCGGAACTGAGCGGTGTCAGCGCCATCGATAGCGTCACGATGGCGATCAGCATCGATGCCGTGTTCGCCGAGAAAAGATTGCCGCTGGCGCTGGCCGCGCTGAAGAGCACGAAGCCGAATTCGCCGCCTTGCGGCAGCAGTCCGGCGATACGGACAGCATCATTATGCGGCGAGCCTGCTATGCGGCAGAGCGCATAGATTACGACCGCCTTGATGACCATCATCACCGGGACAGCGAGCACGATCATCACCCAGTTGTCGAGGATGACGTCGAGTTTCAGCGACAGGCCGACGGCGATGAAGAAAATGGCGAGCAGCACGCCGCGGAAGGGTTCGATATCCGCTTCCAGCTCATGCCGATAGGAGGATTCCGCCAGCATCACGCCGGAGAGAAAGGCACCCATCGCCATCGAAAGGCCGGCAAGCTGCATCAGCGTTGCCGATCCCATGACCACGAACAGGGCTGCGGCAATCATCGCCTCGCGTGCACCGGTGCGAGCGATCACCTGGAATAGCGGCGTCAATAGGTAGCGGCCGGCGATGATCATCGCCGCGACCGCGCCGATGGCAATGGCGAGACTCGGCAGGGGATTGGCGGTTTCCTGCGCGCCATCGAGAACGGTGATCAGCGCCAGCAACGGCACGATGGCGAGATCCTGCAGCAGCAGCATCGAGAAGGAGCGCTGACCGTATTTCGTGTTGACGTCGCCTTGCTGTTCGAGGATCTGCATCGCGAAGGCGGTCGAGGAAAGCGCCAGGCCGAAGCCGATGATGCTGCTGCCCTTCCAGCCGGCAACGCCGCCGACATAGGCGGCCACCATCAATGCAAGTCCGCTGAGAACAACCTGCGCCGTGCCGAGGCCGAAAATATCCCGGCGCATCTGCCAGAGGCGGGACGGCTTCAGTTCCAGCCCGATGATGAAGAGCAGGAAGACGACGCCGAGTTCGGCGACGGCGAGCACGGCCTCGCTGTCGCTGATGCTGTGGAGAATAGGCCCGATCACAACGCCTGCGGCGAGATAGCCGAGCACCGTGCCAAGCCCTAGTTTCTTGAAGATCGGCGCCGTGACGACGGCACCGCCGAGCAGCAGCAGGGTTTCGGTGAAAAGCGTATTGGGGGCGGACATCGTCTGTTTCTTTCCGTGGGGCAGGCGGTGTTGCGGCGCTTGGTCATGATAAACAGCCATGCGTGAAGGGATTAGAACAAGAATCGGCTTTGCCGCCCTTGATGCTTTATGTAGTGCACAATAAATGGAACGCGAAGGAAAGGCCAAGTCATGACCTCTGAAATCGATTCCGCCACTCTGCTTTCCCGTGCCAGCCAGCTGATCGACCTCGCCCGGAAAGCCGGTGCGGATGCGGCCGATGCCGTTGTGGTGCGGTCGAGAGCCCATTCCGTCAGCGTCCGCCTCGGCAAGGTCGAAGGTACGGAATCCTCCGAGAGCGATGACTTTTCCTTGCGGGTGTTTGTCGGCAACCGTGTTGCCAACGTTTCCGCCAATCCAGGCTTCGATCTGAATGCGCTTGCCGAGCGCGCAGTCGCAATGGCCAAGGTTTCGCCGGAAGACCCCTTCGCCTGCCTTGCTGACGATGCCGATCTTGCCAAGAGCTACCCGGATCTCGAACTGTTCGATCCGACCGAAGTTTCCACGGAGCAACTGCGCGAAGCTGCGCTTGCGACCGAAGCCGCGGCGCTCGCTGTTCCGGGCGTCACCAATTCTTCCGGGGCTGGCGCCTCGGCTGGTATGGGCGGCCTCGTGCTCGTCACCTCGCATGGTTTTGCCGGCCACTATATGGGCTCGCGCTTCGGGCGCTCCGTCAGCGTCATTGCTGGTGAAGGCACCGGCATGGAGCGCGACTATGATTTCGACAGCCGCCTGTATTTTACCGATCTTGATGCGGCCGAGGAGATCGGCCGCCGCGCCGGCGAACGTGTGGTCAAGCGCCTCAATCCGCGCCAGGTTCCGACGGACAAGAACGTCACCGTCGTTTTCGACCCGCGCGTAGCGCGCGGCTTCGTCGGCCATATTGCCGGTGCTATCAACGGCGCTTCCGTCGCCCGTAAGACCAGCTTCCTGCGCGACAAAATGGGCCAGCAGGTATTGAAGGCCGGGCTTTCGATCACGGACGATCCGCTGATCGTGCGCGGTCCGTCCTCGCGCCCCTTCGACGGCGAAGGGGTGTCCGGCAAGCGGCTCGTCATGATCGAGGACGGCGTGCTGAAGTCCTGGTTCCTGTCCACGGCGACGGCGCGGGAAATCGGCGGCGGGCTGAAGACCAACGGCCGCGGTGTGCGCGGCGGCACGTCCGTATCGCCTGCTTCCACCAACCTAGCGCTGGAACCCGGCGATATTTCGCCCGAGGAGCTGATCCGCAACGTCGGTACGGGCTTCTATGTTACCGAGCTGATCGGCCAGGGTGTCAACATGATAACAGGCGAATACAGCCGTGGCGCTACCGGTTTCTGGATCGAGAACGGCGAATTGACCTTCGCGGTTTCGGAGGTGACGATCGCTTCCAACCTGAAGGACATGTTCATGCGTGTGACGCCGGCAAACGACATCGACCGCGATTTCGGCATCGCTGCCCCGACGCTTGCCATTGAGGGCATGACGCTGGCGGGCCGCTGATAAACGAGCGGAGATTGGAATTAGTCAATGATCGATAGCAAGGCCAGCCAATTGAGCGACGTGGACCTGATCGTGGGTGCCGCGCTCGAGGCGGGCAAGATCGCTCTCGGTTTCTTCCGGCAATCGCCGGAAGTCTGGTGGAAGAATAACGGCCAGTCCCCGGTCAGCGCCGCGGATTTTGCCGCGAACGAAAGCCTTGCCGCCACGCTTCGTACCGCAAGGCCCGATTATGGCTGGCTTTCCGAGGAAACCGATGATGACGCCGAGCGTCTGAAGCACGCGACCGTCTTCGTCGTCGATCCGATAGATGGCACCAGAGGTTTTCTCTCCGGCCTGGATTTATGGTGCGTCAGCGTTGCCGTCGTCACAGACGGCCGGCCGGTGGCGGGTGTCCTCTATGCGCCGGCGCTGGACGAGCTCTTCGTGGCGACGGCCGGCAGTGAGGCCATTAAGAACGGCAAACCGATCCGCGTTTCGCAAAGGGTGGGCGATGATGTTCATCGGCTGGCGACCGGCGAGGATATGCTGAAGGGCGTCGATCCGGATTTCCGCAAGATGGTCGAGCGTGTGAAGCACGTGCCGTCGCTCGCTTATCGTCTCGCCATGGTGGCGGACGGCAGGCTGGAGGGAACGATCGTCAAGCGCAACTCGCATGACTGGGATCTCGCCGCCGCCGATCTCATTCTGGAGCGGGCCGGCGGCGCGCTTGTGGACCTTTCGGGCAATACCCTCAGCTACAACCGCGCCGAAGTATCGCATGAAGAGCTTTGCGGTGCATCGGCATCGCAATTACCTGAGTTTCTCCGCCAGCTTTCACATCGACGAGACGGTTGACCTTTCGGTCAAAATCCCGCAGATGAAGGGCGGAGGGGGACGACAGTAGAAAGAGACGAAAATGACTGATACCAGCGGCAAAAAGCAGCTCCTGCACCTTGTCTTCGGCGGTGAATTGGAAAGCCTCGAAGAGGTCCAGTTCCGCAACCTCAATGAGCTCGATATCGTCGGCATGTATCCCGATTATGCAAGCGCTTTGACGGCGTGGAAATCCAAGGCGCAGCAGACCGTTGACAACGCCCATATGCGTTATTTCATCGTCCACCTGCATCGCTTGCTCGATCCGCAGGAAAAAGCGGCATCCTGAGCTCGCCTCGCACCAAATTTTGCATTTGATATCTCTATCCGGTACAGCCTCGTCGCTTTAAATCCGGTCATGAAGCAGTATCTTTGACACAATAAGAACGAAAATTCGGCTGTTTATTCGGCCGTTTGATAATCGGGATTTGGCATTGATGGTGATCAGCTGGGATAGGAGGCGAACAAAATGAGTAGCCTCAGGGCGCGTCTTGCCTTGAGCGCCTATCGCTTTGGTGGAATCGCCGTCTATCCGTTTATCGGGCCTTATCTCGCCGTCCGCGCGGCCAAGGGCAAGGAAGATAGTTCCCGCAAACTGGAGCGCTCGGGTTATGCGAGCGCCAACCGTCCGCAGGGGCCGCTGATCTGGTTCCATGCCGCAAGCGTGGGGGAAACCTCGGCCGTCATTCCGTTGATCCGCGAGATCCGTCGCCGCGACATTCACGTCATCCTGACGACGGGCACGATGACCTCGGCCAAGGTTGCGCACCAGCGCCTTGGCGAAGAAGTCATCCATCAATACGTGCCGCTCGATCTCAAGCCCGCTGTGAAGCGCTTCCTCGAATACTGGCAGCCCGATTGCGCTATTTTTGCCGAATCCGAGATCTGGCCGACGACGATCATGGAACTTAGCCGCAAGCGAATCCCGCAGATCCTCGTCAATGCCCGCATGTCGGATCGATCCTTTGAACGCTGGAGCCGGCATCTCTCGCTTGCCGAGGCGTTGTTTGAAAATCTGGCGCTGGTCGTGGCCCAGTCCGACCTCGATGCCGAACGCTTCCGCGATCTCGGCGCTTTGCAGGTTCTGAAATCGGGCAATCTCAAGGTGGATACGGACGCGCCGTCCTACGATGCGCCGACGCTTGCCAGCTACACGAAGCAGATCGGCAACCGCAAGACCTGGGCCGCTGTCTCCACTTTCGAGGGCGAGGAGGGCGCTGCAGCCTCCGTCCATTCGATGCTCAAGGAGCATAATGGCCAACTCACCATCATCGTGCCGCGCCATCCCGAGCGCGGCGACGCGATCGAGGCGATGCTCGTGGAGCAAGGCCTGAAAGTGGCGCGCCGCACCCGCAACGACATCCTTTCGCCCGATGTCGATGTCTTTCTCGGCGATACGATCGGCGAGATGGGACTCTATCTGCGGATGACCGAAGTTGCCTTCATGGGCAAGTCGCTGTTCAACGAAGGCGGCCAGAACCCGCTCGAGCCGGCCATGCTCGGCTGCGCGATCCTGACGGGCGGTCATGTCCAGAATTTTCGCGACTCCTATCAGTTGCTCGCTCGCCGCGGCAGCGCCCGCATGGTGCGCGATACCGAGATGCTGGCGCGCGGCGTGCATTATTTGCTTACCAACGACACGGCACGACGCGGTATGATCGATGCCGGCTTCGCAGCCGTGCATGAAATGCGAGGCGCGCTGGCCGCAACGGTCAAGGGCCTTGAGCCCTATATCAATCCGCTTTCGGTCAAGGCGCGGCTGATGCCGAAGACGATGGCGAACGGATAAGAAGGGAAGGGTATGACAGCGGCGAAGCTGGGAGCGATTGCGGGCATTCTTTTCGACAAGGACGGCACGTTGCTCGACTATGACCAGAGCTGGCTGCCGGTCAATCGTGAGCTCGCCAGGATCGCTGCTCAGGATGACCCGATCTTGGCAGATCATCTTTTGTCCGCTTGTGGTATGGACCCGATCACAGGCCATATCGTGCCCGACAGCCTGCTCGCGGCCGGCAATACCAGGCAGATCTCCGAGGGGTTGGTGGCTGCCGGCTCGAAAGTAAGCGTCACGGAGCTCGTTGAAAAGCTCGACGCGCTTTTTGCGCATGCGGCCGATTTCTCCTCGCCCGTCACCGATCTCGCCGCCTTCTTCCAGCGCCTGCATGAGCGCGGATACAAGCTCGGTGTCGCCTCCAGCGACAATGAGCGCTCCATCCGCCAGACGGCGCGCCGCTTCGGCTTCATCGACTATATCGATTACATCGCCGGCTATGACAGCGGCTTCGGCACGAAGCCGGAGCCGGGCATGGTGCTCGGCTTCTACGCGGCGACTGGTCTTTCGCCCGCACAGGTCGCCGTCGTCGGCGACAACAATCACGATCTCCATATGGGCCGCAACGCCGGCGTCGGCCTGACCGTCGGCGTGCTGACGGGCACCGGCTCGCGCGAGACGCTGACGGCCGCTTCGGACTATTGCCTCAACGACATTACCGAGCTGGAAGGCCTGCTCATGCCTGTGGCGCAATCGGCCTGATCCTGGCAGTGGCTTGCTTTTTCACGCAATCTGGCCTTTCTTGCCGCTTTGTTGCAGGCACGAGAATAGGGCTGGACTAGACGCATGGTATCGGAAGCCCCACCCTTCTGGTGGCGAAAGCCGGATTGGCGTGCCTGGGGGCTCTCACCCTTTTCGTTCCTATACGGCCGTATCGCCGGGCATCGCATGGCGAATAGCAAACGGGCTTCCGTGCCGGTGCCTGTTATCTGCGTCGGTAATTTCACGGTCGGCGGCGCCGGCAAGACGCCGACGGCGCTTGCGCTCGCTCAGGCTGCCAAGGCAAAGGGGTTGAACCCGGGCTTTCTGAGCCGCGGCTATGGCGGTTCGCTTGATGTCACGACGATCGTCGATCCCTCGCATCATCATGCCACGGCCGTTGGCGACGAGCCGCTGCTGCTCGCCCGCGAGGCGCTGACGGTCATTGCCCGTCGCCGAGCCGATGGTGCGGAAAGGCTGGTGCGCGAGGGCGCCGACCTCATCATCATGGATGACGGCTTCCAGAGTGCGCAGCTTGCGATCGATTACGCGCTGGTGGTGATCGATGCCAGCAGAGGCATCGGTAATGGCCATCTCGTTCCCGGCGGTCCTGTGCGTGCGCCACTGCGCACGCAGCTCCTCTATGCGTCCGGCCTCCTGAAAGTCGGCGAGGGCACTGCCGCCGATCGTGTCGTTCGACTTGCGGCAAGGGCGGGGAAGCCCTTCTTTTCTGCAAGCGTCAGAGTGCGCGGGCAGGAGGATTTGCGCGGCCGCAAGGTGCTTGCCTTCGCCGGCATCGCCGATCCGACCAAGTTCTTCCGCACGGTCGAGACGCTGGGGGCCGATATCGCCGTCGCACGCAGCTTCGGCGATCATGAGCATCCTGGCGAGGACGACGTCTCCGACATGCTCGAGATCGCCTCGCGTGAAGGGCTGGAGATCGTCACCACATCGAAGGACTACGTGCGCCTGATCGGCCATCATGGCCGGGCCGATGAACTCTTGCGGCGCTGCAGGGTGATCGAGATCGATATGGTCTTTGCCGATCCGCAGGCTCCAGCCCTGATTATCGACAGGGCCATTGCAGCCGCGCGAGAGCGGCGTTTGCGGGAAAAGCACGGCAAAACGGCTTAAAACTAGATCAGCTACTCAGCGAGAAATCAGCGCTTCTGATTGGGCAAGGCGCCGGCGCGCTTTTCGGCTTCGAGCGAGGTGATAACGTCGGCATAAGGCTCCTGCCGGGCAACGCTCCAATAGCGCAGTTCATCGAGCGCAATATGTTTGCCGGTCATGGCGCAGACCACGTAGGAGCCAGGCATCAGGATCTGGAAATCGCCGTCGAGATAGCGAACTTTCGCCTCGCGGTTTCCATGTCCTTCGAAAAGATTCATCTGATGCCGTCCTTGATCTCTGTCATCCATTTGCCATACCGCACTACAGCGCCGCGCGTCAAATATGATGCGCAAAGGTCGCTGCGGCACTTTAAAATTACGCAGCAGGCACAACTTTTCCAGACTATTTCCCGGAAAGTTCCTTTTGGAAACGGCTGAGGCTAGCTGCGCCCGAACAGCCGTTCGATGTCTGTTAGCTTCAACTCTATATAGGTCGGCCTGCCGTGATTGCATTGTCCGGAGCCGGGCGTGGCTTCCATCTGGCGCAAAAGCGCATTCATCTCTTCCGGGCGGAGGCGTCGGCCTGAGCGCACGGAGCCGTGGCAGGCCATGGTTGCCGCGACATATTCCAGCTTGGCGGCAAGCCCCGAGGCTGTATCCCATTCGGCGATCTCGTCCGCCAGCTGCCGAATCAGACCCTGCGCGTCGACCTCGCCGAGCATGGCCGGCGTTTCCCTAACGGCAACTGCGCCTGGCCCGAAGCGTTCGATCGCGAGCCCGAGCTCGCTCAGCTCTTCGGCAAACACCATCAGCCGGTTGCAATCCTCTTCAGGCAGGTCGACGATCTCGGGAATGAGCAGCACCTGCGAGGACAGCCGCTTCGAATGCAGGGCCTTGCGCATGGCTTCGAACACCAGCCGCTCATGCGCCGCATGCTGATCGACGATGACAAGCCCGTTCTCCGTCTGGGCGACGATATAGTTCTCATGCAATTGCGCCCGCGCGGCACCCAGCGGAAAGCGTGCCGGCTCTTCAACTCGCATAGGCTCCGGCGGGGGCGCCACGTCTGCGCGGGCGGTAGGCGTCGAAAGTCCCTCGAAGGCCGCCTGTGGTCTTTCCGAGAAACCATGGCCCGTCGGCGTCGCCGGTCTTTCATAGGGGCGGAAGGGCGAGGCTTCGGCGGTCCACGGCGGCGCTGCGGGCGAGGGTCGCCAGCCCGATTGGAAGCCGGAGCGTCCGGCGGTAAAGGCGCGCAGCATGCCATCCGCACCAGTCGTGGCCGCCCGGTCGCCCTCGCGCGCTAGCGCTTCGCGAACGGCGCCAACGATCAGCCCGCGCACCAGCCCCGGATCGCGGAAGCGCACGTCGGATTTCGCCGGATGCACGTTGACATCGACCAGCGCCGGATCGAGCCTTAGGGAAAGGACGGCGACGGGATAACGGCCGGAGGGAATGGTCTCGGCATAGGCGCCGCGGATTGCCGAGAGGATCAGCTTGTCCTGCACCGGCCGGCCATTGACGAAGGCATATTGATGAGCAGAGTTGCCGCGGTTGAAGGTCGGCACGCCGGCAAAACCGCTGAGGCTCACATCCTCGCGCACGGCATCGAGCGCGATGGCATTGTCCTTGAAATCGGCGCCCAGTATCTGCGCCATGCGGGCGAGATGATCATCACCGGTCGCTGGAAATTCCAGCGTCGAGCGGTCGCTGCCTGACAGGACGAAGCGCACGCGCGGAAAAGCGATCGCCATGCGCTTGACGACTTCGGTGATCGCCGCCGCTTCCGCCTTCTCCGTCTTCAGGAATTTGAGGCGTGCCGGCGTCGCGAAGAACAGGTCGCGTACCTCGACGATCGTGCCCGGATTGGCGGCGGCCGGGCGTAAATGCAGGACTTTGCCGCCGGCAACGGCGATTTCGGCGCCGCCAGCCGCACCCACCCTGCGGCTTGCGATCGAAAGGTTCGCCACCGAGCCGATGGAGGGCAGGGCCTCGCCGCGAAAGCCCAGGGTTCGAATGTCTTCCAGCGTTTCGGAAATCTTCGAGGTACAGTGGCGCCGCACCGCAAGCTCCAGATCCGCCTCTTCCATGCCCGAGCCGTTGTCAGTCACTCTCAGCAGTGCCTTGCCGCCGCCTGCGGTCGCGATCTCGATGCGGGTCGCGCCGGCATCGAGCGCGTTTTCGATCAGTTCCTTGGCGGCGCTCGCCGGGCGCTCGATGACTTCGCCGGCGGCGATCTGATTGATCAGGGTCTCGGAAAGTTGCTTGATGGCCATGCCTGCATTCTCGTGGATTCGCGGCGGCGAGGGAAGAGGAAAGGCGATTTTGCGGCCTTGATCCACCCGTTTACCTGGGAGCTTTGTTAAGAAATTTAATCAATGTTTAAGGGAATGATGACAGGTTGCGGAGACAGAACTTGAAATGACCGCAGGTGGCGCGTTTCGTGCATGCTGACGGCTCTCGATGGCAGGTTGGTGGCCATCAGTCAAAATGGAGCCAGGTGCCATCTGCTTCAAGTGCCAAGGCCAGCATGCAACTTCCACGAATTTGCCTTGCAGAGCGAATGCCGCTTTGTCGATTTGCCGTGTTGTGAAACTGGTTGAGTGTAGGAATCCGACGAATGACTGCCGAGATTGAAAAGGCAGCTTTGGCAATGATGACGGCTGATACGCCTTTCGGCGGCAGTCTGCAGACGATGTTCTTCGATGCCCTTTGCGATGGTCTTTCCAGCGCCTTTTTCGCCTATGACAAGAACGACCTCTTGCTGTTTGCCAGCCGTCAGGTTCTGAACTTCTTTCCGATTGAGCAGGAATTCCTGAAACCCTCCACGCGGCTGCGCGATTTTCTGAGCGCCGTCTTCGATACCGGTGTCCGCTATCAGCGCAACCAGACCAGAACGGCCGCCAATCGCGACGATTGGATATCGCAGCGCATAGCCACCCATTGGCGCGAACGCTACGAGACGACCGAGCATTTCATCGACGACCGCTGGGTGCGCATCCTCAACCGACGACTATCCTCGGGTATCGGTTTCTGCATCATTTCCGATGTTTCCGAAGTCAGGAAACGCGAAGAGCAATGGCGCGTCGATATGGAGCGCGTGCAGCTAACCGAGGATATCCTCGACAACTTACCCTTTCCGGTTTTCGTCAAGGACCAGAACCTCGTCTACGTCGCAGTCAACCGGGCGTTCTGCGACAAGTACCAGACGGCAGCGGACGAGGTGCGCGGCCGCAAGAGCATCGATATATTTTCCACCGATCTTGCCAATCGCTTCCATGAGAGCGATCGGCATGTGATCGAGACCGGTGAAATGTCGATCTCGCGGCAGCGCCAGATCGCCCGCGACGGCGTCGAGCGCGACATCGTCACCCGCAAGCAGCGCATCGGCAAGCCCGGCCGCCATTTTCTGGTCTGCACCATGCAGGACCTGCCCAAGGATGGCAGCGACTTCGACGAGTTTGCGATGGCGTCGAGCATTCGGGAAAACAGCGATCGCTCCTATCGCCGCGCCTATGTTCCGATGGTCGCGCTGCAGACCATTTCGCGCCGTCCGGCCGCCATGGAGACCTTCGTTCCGGAGAATTTCAGCGGCCGCAAGGTGCTGGTGGTCACGCCGGATTTCGCTGCCGAAACCGCGGCTCTGAAGACGCTCGAGAAATATGGCTTCGAAGCCTGCGTCGTTCACAACGAGAATGAAGAGGCGGCTTTTCTGGATGTGGCGAGCGCGCATGGCGTCAAGATCGACCTGGTCATCGTCGACAACCAGCTCGGCAAGCGCGGGATTGAGCTGGCCGAGCGGCAGAACCTCGCCGCGCTGTCGCTGAATGGATCGCAGCTCGCAACCGAGCTTGCCTTCCTGATCGCGCGTCATTTCAATCGCAACATCCGTGGCGAACTGGGCGAGATCGTCGAGCCGGGACTTGCATCCGAATGGCGGCGTGCGGCCGGTGAGGAGCGCCGGGCGCAAATCCTGGTCGCCGAAGACAATGACATCAATCAGATCGTCTTCTCGCAGATCCTCGAAGGGTTGGGATACAGCTATGTGATCGCCGCAAGCGGTGATGAGGCAGTGCGCCTGTGGCAGGAGAATCGTCCTGAACTGATCCTGATGGACATTTCGCTACCGGGGCTCAACGGTTTTGAGTCTACCCGGCTGATCCGCGGCGCGGAAAAGGGCAGCGGCACCCATACTCCAATCATCGGCGTCCTGACTCAGGCTTTCGAGCGGGACCGCAAGGAATGCGCCGAGGTCGGCATGGACGACGTCATTCTGAAGCCGGTAAGCCCCGACATCATCGAGACCGTCTTTCAGAAATATATGCGTGGTGCCCTGAAGGCGCAAAATAGATAAATGTTACAATGATCTCACCATTGACGGCAACTTATCGCCGGCGCCGAATGACCGTCTTCTTGGCATCCTTTATTAAGACTTCCTCGGCATGCTTTTCCCCCGGGTGGAGAAAAGGTCGGAACCAAATATGAAATCGACTGAGATGCTGCCGGGGCCAGCCAGTCAAGAGCCGCAAGCAATCGCTTATACCGATCCGCTCACCGGGTTGGGCAATCGTCATCGCATGCGCGAGCGTGCGCGCGCGCTTTCACTCGAGCGCGCCGGCGATCCCGCACCCTTTACGATCGGCATCGTCAATCTCGATGCCTTCAAGCCGATCAACGACCTGTTCGGCGTCGAGGCGGGCGATGAGATCCTCTGCCAGGTTGCCCATCGTCTCAAGGCCTGCATACCCGATGGTGCGCTCGTGACGCGTCATGACGGCGATGAATTCGCTTTTGTGCTGCCGCTTGTCTTCGAACGCGTCGGTGCCGAGAAATTCGGGCAAATGATCCGCGAAGTGCTGTCGGCGCCCTATGATCTCGGCGACCGCAATGTCCGCCTTTCCGCATCTTTCGGCTTTGCCATCCACCCTTTCGCCGGAGAAGAGTTCGACGATCTCCTGAAAAATGCGGATACGGCGCTCTATCGCTCCAAGCGTCGCGGCCGCGGCCAGATCACCGTCTATTCCAGAGAGATCGCGCAGGAGATGAAGCGTGCGACGCAGCTGGAGCAGGCGCTGCGCAACGCCATCATCTCCGACTCCATCGACGTACACTTCCAGCCGATCGTATCGCTTGCCAACAACATGGTTCTCGGTTTCGAGGCTCTGGCGCGCTGGAACGATCCGGATCTCGGCTTCGTCTCTCCCGCAGTCTTCGTGCCGCTTGCCGAGGAGCGAGGCTTTATCGACGCGCTGTCCGAGACCTTGTTGCGAAAGGCGGCGGAGGCAGCGCTCTCGTGGCCCCGCGAATTGTTCCTGTCCTTCAATCTCTCCTCGGCGCAGCTGATGGATCCCGGCACCAGCAGCAGCATTCTCGCCATCCTGACGCGCGCCGGTCTGGACCCGCACCGCCTCGAACTTGAAATCACGGAAACGGCCGTCATGAGCTCGGCCGATACGGCTCATCGCATCATTGCCGATCTTCGCGCCGTCGGCGTACGCATCTCTCTCGATGATTTCGGCACCGGTCAGTCCAGCCTTGGGCGCTTGCGCGAGTTCATCTTCGACAAGGTCAAGATCGACCGGGCTTTCGTCTCGCGCATGAATTCGGACAGGGCCTCCGAACATATCATCAAGGCTGTTCTTGCCATGTGCGAGGGGCTTGATCTGCGTGTTGTCGCGGAGGGTATCGAGGACCATGCCGAAGCGGCGAAGCTGAAGGCGCTGGGCTGCGCCATGGGGCAGGGTTACTACTTCGGAAAGCCGGTCGACGGTGCCGGGACGTTACGCTACCTGCAGACCCATTATTTCGATCTCAGCCACGAACGCGAAATCGCCTGATTCTGAAAAGCGGGTCCGAAAAATGTCAAAGAGGCGGCGATCCGTAAGGGTCGCCGCCTCTGCATTTCGTCGATTTTGCCAATATTTACTTATTGGTGGTCGACGAAGTCGTGGTGTTGTCGGTTGCCGGCATCGTCGACGTACCGGACGATTGAGCCGCCTTTTCGGAAGCCTGCATCGAGAGGGTCTTGAACTCCGGTGCGGCCTTCAGGGAATCGGCCGTTTCCGTCGTCGTCAGCTTCACCGTCCCGTCCTGCGGGTTCTGGGTGGCGCTGATCTTATCGAAAGGAACAGCGACGTTTTTCTGGCCCAAGCCAAGGAAACCGCCGACGCCGACGACCGCGGCAACGACGCCACCCTGCTTCTGCAGGATCAGGTCGTTGATGCTGCCGATGCTTTCGTTCTGACCATTATAGACCGACTGGCCCATATAAGTCTTGGCGCTGATCTGATCGGCGGACTGCGTGGTCAGATAGCCAGCCTGGCCACCCGTGGCGGGGGCAGGAGCCTGAGCACTTTTCTGTGCTGCCGAGCTATCAGGTTTGGTGGCATCCGGCGTTGCCGGCGCGCTTTGCGTCACCGGCGCATTATTGCCAGCGCCGTTTGATGGCTGTTGCGCCTGGGCAAAAGCCATGGGTGAAAGCACGGACGCCGTGGCAAAGATGGCGCCTGCGGCAACGGAAGTGAAGAGTTTCCCAGTCATCGTGAACCTACCTTTCATTCTGATGGGCATGCTTCGTCATACGCGCATGCTTACCAGCGCGAGTGGAACTTTTGTGCTGCCGGCCCTTATCGTACCGGTCCTAGAAGCAATGGCTCAGGGAGGTTTTGGTTCCGTCAAAAGTTGCAGAAAATTGCTTCATTCAGCTCGAAAGCAAAAGGAATATGTTGGGAAATCAATAGCTACGGCTTCAAAAAACAACCAGAAAGATTATTAGGATCGCAGAAAAACGATTCAACTCGAATTTCAATTTTTCCGATGCCCAACGTGCCTTGCACCTTGCGTGGCCCGGCAAAATAATACCGCCTTCAGCCGGATCGGCTGAAGGCGGCCTTCAATCAAAGCTTGTATAGAGGGTCGAAAACGCCCTTCACCGTCAGGCCAAGTTCCAGAAGAGCACCCGCCTGCGGCTGCGTCGAGCGCGCCTCCTCATCCAAGCCTTCCCAGGCAGTGGTCACGGCCAGCCGGTCCGCATTCTTGCCGATGAAGGCCGGGCAGGACGGCTGCATCGCGGGCACGCGATAGCGCTCGATGCGCAGGCCGTCCGGGCTGTATTTGTCGACGAAGCCGGAACCCCAGCGCGCATTCCAGATATAGCCGTCCGCGTCGCAGACGGAACCGTCAAGGCCGCCAGGATCTTCCATGCTGTCGACCATGACGATCGGCTCGCCGGTCGGAAGCCCCGTCTCCGGGTCGACGAGCACGCGCATCAGCTGGCTGACGCGGGTATCGGTGAAATAGCCGATCGTGCCGTCCGGCGAGAAGCAGATGGAATTCGGAATGCTGATCTGGTCAAAGATTTTGGTGACCTTGCCGCCGGCAACATGATAGATGGCGCCCGCCTGCATCTCGGCGCGCTTTCCCATGGTGCCGATCCAGAGCGATCCGGAAACATGCGTGCGTCCGTCATTGGAGCGGTTTTCCGGCTTGTCGGCTTCGATGGCCGTATAGAAGCTCAATTCGCCCGTTCCGATGTTGCGAAGGAAGAGACCTTGTTCGGTTGCGATCATCTGCCGTTCCGCATCGACACGGGCCAGGACGCTGGCCATCATCGGCAGTTCGTGAACCTGTTTCTTGCCGGTCGGCAGGTGCAATTCATGCAGTTCTTTGCCGAGGATGTTGAACCACCAGACGGTGTCGCTATCGGGGTCGTAGGTCGGGCCTTCTCCCAGAACGGAGGAGGTGTTGCAGAGAATATTGCCCTGGAAATCATGAATATCGGTCATAGATCAGGCTCCTACGGCTGCATCATAGGCATAAATGGTGACCTTGGCGCGTTCGGCAACCTCCGCCGCCGTCATTCCCGGCTTGTAAAGGCTGGTGCCGAGGCCGAAGGCGAGCACGCCAGCCTTGGTGTAATCGGCGAAATTCTTGTCCGACACGCCGCCGACCGCCGCAATGACGAGCTCGGGCGGCAAGACCGCGCGAATGGCTGTGATGCCGGAGGCGCCGAGCACGCCGGCGGGGAAGAATTTGAGACCGGTGGCACCGGCGCGGGCCGCCGAAAGCGCTTCCGTGGCGGTGAACACGCCAGGCATCGTCACCATGCCCTTGTCGCGGGCGCGGCTGATAACCGCAGGCTCGACATTCGGCGTTACCAAGAGCTTGCCGCCGGCGCCATCCAGCCTGTCGACGTCTTCCACCGTCAGCACAGTGCCGGCGCCGATCAGGCAATCGGCAGGCGCCATCTTGGCGGCGATCTCGATAGAGCGGAACGGTTCGGGCGAATTCAGCGGGATTTCGATTGCCGTGAAGCCTGTCTCGATCAGCGTGCCGACAATGTCAGTCGTTTCCTCCGGCTTGATGCCGCGAAGAATGGCAATGAGCGGGCGCTTCATGGGCGGGAAGGGGGTGCGGGTCGTCATCAGCTTTTGCTTTCTTTCTTGAACCAGATCGCTTCGGCCGCGGCGGACAATCCGCGACGGACGGCGGCATCGGCATCGATGGTCTTGTAATTGAGGGAGAGGGTGCGGAAGGCGTCTTCATAGAGAGCCTGGAGACGGCCGGAGGCGACGAGCGTGATGGCTGCATTCTGCCCTGCCGACGCGCGCGCACCGGCGATTTCCGCACCGATCAGTGTGCCCGAGATCAGTGCCTGGGCGCCTGCGGCCGTAAGCCCGTTCAGGAGCTGGCCGGAGCGGGCCGTAAACAGCAGGTTGGTGACGAGGGCCGGCTTGTCCAGGGTGATCTTGAGGGCGGTCTCGAATGTCTTCGTGTCGGCCGGCATGTCTGCAGCGCCGGCAACGGCATGCGACAGGATACTGTGCTTGGTAATGACGTCGAAAAGCTCACCGGTCATGAAGGTGGAAAAGCCCGCCACCTGACCATCCAGCACGCGCACCCATTTCGAATGCGTTCCTGGCATGCACACGAGCTGTTCGCCCTTGGCATCGGCCGCAATCGCGCCGAGGAGCTGCGTTTCCTCGCCGCGCATGACATCAGGTACCTGCTGGCTTCTCTGTGCGAGCCCCGGCAGGATGCGCACGTCGCGGGATTGTCCGGGCACGGAAACGGCACCGGTCAGGATGGCGGCAAGCGAGGTTGGCGTGTCGATATATCCGGCTTCCACCCAGCCCTGGCGCGCTCCGGCCATGCCGCAGACGATGACAGGAAGGGCGTCCGGCGCCGATACGGCATCGAGATGCGTTTGCAGGACCTTGGCAAAGCCGGTCTGAGCCGCCGTGGTCATGCCTTCGCCGCTGCGGCGCTCAGCCAGTATGCTGCCGTCTTCACCGATCAGCCACAGCCGGAAACTGCTGGTGCCCCAGTCCACCGCGACGTATGCGGGTTTCGTCATGAGAAATGCTCCAAATCTTACGTCAGAAATCTTGAGATCAGAAAATACCGCCATCGACGGTGATGGCTTGCCCGGTCATGGCGCCGGAGCAGTCCGAAGCCAGGAAGAGCACCGGCCCGACCAGATCGTCGGCGCTCAGCACGCGCTTCAGGCATTGCCGGTCTATCGTCTTTTCCATGCCGTCCTCCGTCAGCCAGAGGTCTAGCTGCCGCTGGGTGACTATCATTCCCGGCAGAACGGCGTTGACGCGGATGTTCTCGGGGCCGAAGCGCCCGGCAAAGCTCTTGGTCAACCCGATGATGCCCGACTTTGCGGTCGCGTAGGAGGCGAGCTGCGGCGGGTTCATCTTGAAGACGATTGAGGAGAAGTTGATGATCGCGCCGCCGCCAGCGGCGCGCATGCCGGGTACAGCCGCCTGCGAGACGAAGAAGACCTGCTTCAGGTTGATTGCCTGATTGTTGTCCCAATATTCTTCGGTCGTGGTGTCGATATCGTGACGGTCGTCCCAGGCTGCATTGTTGACGAGGACGCGGACCGCTCCGAGATCGGACTCGACCGCCGCAACCGTGCTTTTGATCGCGCCGACATCACGCAGGTCAGCGTGATAGAAGGAAACGGGATGGGCCGATTGGCCTGAAAGCTTAGCCGCCAAAGCCTTGCTCGACTCTTCGATGATGTCGATGAAGGCCACCTTTGCACCCTGTTTGGCGAAGGCTTCCACGAGGCTTGCGCCGATGCCGGAACCGCCGCCGGTGACGAGAACGGTGCGATCTTTCAGATCGGGAAATTGCGCCTGAGTATCCACCAAGATGTCTCCTCCCGGATCAATCGAAGTTCCATTATTCGGAACATAATTTGACTATATGGAATTATCGATCTACCTTTGCACGGTGTCAAGGATAGCGCGGCTCTGCCAGAGATAAATGAATGAGCATGGATCTGGGTTCAGAGGGTGGAAAAAATAAAGGGCATCGCGACCGGGAAACCGGGACGCTGGGAAAGCTCGTCTCCTTGCTCGATCTCGTCGCACTCGCCGATGGCCCGATGCGCTTTACCGACATCCTTTCCCTCTCTGATCAGCCGCGCGGCACATTGCATCGCCAATTGTCGCACCTTGTCGAGGAAGGGCTTCTGGAGGTCGACCGCGATGGTCGTTATCTGATCGGATTGCGTCTCTTGACGCTTGCCTCGCGCAGTTGGGCGCGCAACGAGTTTCGCGCGGTCGCCGAGCCACACCTGCATCGCTTGCAGGAGGTGACCGGCGAAACCGTCCATCTCGGCGTCCTGCGCGGCACGGAGGTCATTTATCTCGACAAGGTCGAGGGGCGCCAATCCGTTCGCATGTATTCGCAGGTCGGCAATGCATCTCCGGCCTATTGTACCGGTGTCGGCAAGGCGGCGCTCTCCGCGCTCGACGATGCCGAGCTTGACGCGAGAATCTCACGCCTCGAATATCACCCTTATACCGAGCATACGCTTCGCGATGTCTCGGAGCTGCTTTCCGATGTTTCGGAGATTAGGGCGCGGGGCTATGCCTTCGATCTCGAGGAACATGAAAGCGGCATTTGCTGCGTTGCCGCGCCGATCCGTTCCGACGATGGACATATGCTGGCCGGTATCTCGGTGACCGGCCCGGCCTATCGCGTCACACTGGAAAAGTTACGGGCATGGGCGCCTTTGGTGGTTGCCGCTGCTGATTCGATCATGACGGATATGCGCAACCGCATGGGGCCTAAGCGCTGACTCCATAAATTTCGCGCAACGGCTGTCGGAAACTCGCGGATTTAATGCTGTAGGCGCCGGATCTTAGCAAAATTGCTCGTTTATCTTGAATTTTACTGTTGAGATATGCGGAAGAACTGCCATTATCCGCAGGTGATTATTGAAGCCATATAGGATTTTGCGAGGTGTTGAGCGGACATACTAGTAACGGGCGTTGATGCAGTCGCGATTTTGGAAAACTTATATTTTGCCGAGCGGCTGAGACAGGCTGCCGTACGATAATCGTGAGGGACAAGAAACGGAAGTTTCGTATTTTTTTCCTCTTTTACATAAAGAAGACTGATGATGGCGGCATTGATACAGGCGGGCATGTCCCCTCGTGGTGAGGACTTTATCGAGGAAATCAGTAGGCTTAAGACGCAGTTCGATGTGTTCCGTTTCATGAAGGGGTTGACGGAGGCCTATCGTTGCCGAGCCTTCATGGTGCTCAATCTGCCGCCTATTACGTCCTCGGACCTGCAGAGCAATTCAGTCATCAACAATTGGCCGGCAGAGCTGCTGTCGATCTACGATCAGGAAAACCTATTGTCGACCAGCCCCGCCCTGCAGCGTCTGCGCGGCTCCACGCTGCCCTTCTTTTATGAGGTAGCGAAAAGCTCCAACCGCGAGGAGAGCAAGTCGCAACTCGTCGTGGCTCTGTTCGAACGTTTCCGCATGACGCGTTTCGTCTATTTCCCGACGCACGATGCCTCCGGTCTTCGCGGCGCGGTTTGTTTGGCTGGTGATCGCGAGCTCTTTTCGATGGAAGAGGTCAAGGACCTTTTCTATATAGCAGTTCATGTCTACGACCGGCTTGCGGAAATCCGCAATCTCGATGTTCGCGTCGTCGATGCTCTGACCGACCGGGAGATCGATTGCCTGAACTGGACGGCCGCCGGAAAGACCAGCGCCGAAATCGCCGAAATCCTGTCTCTGTCCGAACATACGGTCAATCACTACCTCAATCGCGCCACCAAGAAGCTCGACACCGTCAACCGCACTCAGGCCGTCGCCAAAGCTTTGCGCGTCGGATTGATCAAATAATGGCGTCGCCATCTCGATGCGATGATCGAGATTCGAGCAGGGTGTGAATGAATTTTGTGCGCTGCGAATAAAATATAATGAACCCTGCGGCGGGGGTGGCTCATGTCGATTCAGGCGGAACAGCGAATAAGTAATTGAAATACCGTCGTTTCCCGGATTTTCTGAAAACTGGCACGCTTCCTGCTTCTAAAAAGACAGAGGTCCAGAGGGGACTTTGATAACAGCGCCGACGAAACGTGCGCGGATCAAACGACCGTCGCCGATGCCCGTCGCCTTCTCCCGGCGAAGGGATCGGCGGCGGTTGTTGCTCATTTAACACGCTTAGCAAGTTCGGGCGCGCTCGTGGGACGATTTTCGCGCCTTTGCCCTATTCCTTTCAGACGAGTGTTCTATGTCGGCGCGCGATCATGTCTTCCCGAATTGGGAGCGCGTTGCGGCTGGTAAGGGTCCTTTATGGACCCGGCGGACCTGCCGGCCGCAACGAAGACGCATTTTATCGACGACGTGCCGGATTTCGTTTGGCGAAGGCCCGCCTCTCTACTATCTAAGCCAGAATGATTTCGGAAAGCGTCCGCCCCATGCGGCGCTGCCGAAAAAGATTCTGCAGTGAGGATGAAATGGCAGACGTCACCAAGGAACAGGTGCTGGAAACGTTGAGGACGGTTCGCGGCCCGGACCTGGAGCACAACATCGTTGAACTCGGCATGGTGTCGGATGTCTTCATCTCCGATGGCAAGGTCTATTTCTCCATCACCGTTCCCGCCGAGCGCGCCAAGGATCTGGAGCCGATGCGTCTTGCCGCCGAGCGGGTCGTCAAGGATATGCCCGGTGTCAAAGGTGCCTTGGTCGCGCTGACGGCTGACAAGAAGGCTGGCGCTCCGGCGCCCCGGCCCGCGGCTGCGCAAGCTGCCCCGCAAGGCCATTCGCATCCTCACCAGCACGCGCCGCAACAGCCGCCCCGCGCTGCCAAGATCGGTGTTCCGGGCGTCAAGGCCATCATCGCGGTCGCCTCGGGCAAGGGCGGCGTCGGCAAATCGACGACGGCGGTCAATCTGGCGCTGGGGCTGCTTGCCAACGGCCTGAAGGTCGGCATTCTGGATGCCGATATCTACGGCCCTTCGATGCCGCGCCTCCTGAAGATTTCCGGACGCCCGACGCAGATCGATGGGCGCATCATCAATCCCATGGAGAATTATGGCCTCAAGGTGATGTCGATGGGCTTCCTCGTCGAAGAGGAGACCGCGATGATCTGGCGCGGGCCGATGGTGCAATCGGCGTTATTGCAGATGCTGCGCGAAGTCGCCTGGGGCGAGCTCGACGTGCTCGTGGTCGACATGCCCCCCGGCACCGGCGACGTCCAGCTCACCATGGCGCAGCAGGTGCCGCTTGCCGGCGCCGTTATCGTTTCGACGCCGCAGGATCTGGCGTTGATCGATGCGCGCAAGGGCCTGAACATGTTCCGCAAGGTCGAGGTTCCCGTCCTCGGCATCGTCGAGAACATGAGCTACTTCATCGCGCCGGATACCGGTGCGCGCTACGATATTTTCGGCCATGGCGGCGCCCGCAGGGAAGCGGAACGCATCGGTGTGCCTTTCCTCGGTGAAGTGCCGCTGACCATGGGCATCCGCGAAACTTCGGATGCCGGCACGCCGGTCGTGGCGGCAGAGCCCAATGGAGTGGTTGCGAATATTTACCGCGAGATAGCAGCGAATGTCTGGAAGCAAGTGGCAGAAGCACCGCAGCGCGCGGCGCCATCGATCGTATTTGAATAATTCACAAAGACATCTGAGCTTTCCGGATAGTGACGGATTGTCTTGTCGGCATCCTGTGCTATGACTTCGCAAGTTTAGCCAAACTGCGGTGAAATCGCGCAATGAAGAGGTTGTGACTTGATTCTTTGCGAGCTTTGCTGCATATGCGCCGCCGGCGTGGAACTGGTCGAGCATTTCCGATGACCGCCCTCCGCCGCATGGTGGTTTTATTTCGTCCGAGCAGGCGGCTTCGCCAGGACGGGCGAAGGATTGGTACAGCAGCGCAATGGAACATGGACACGGATTCCTGGCCGGACCGGCGGGATACGACCGGGGTTTTATGAGCTTTTTTCATTGGCCATTGGTGGGATCGCAGCGAGTGCGCGCAATGTGCCTCGGCCTTAGCGTCGTCTCCGCTGCTGCGGGAGCGAGCAGTTGATAACTGCCTATTGCTCAGACCAGAAGCGGCTCGAGCTTCCCGATCTTTCAGCTGCCTCCCGGCTGCCGGACAATGCGGTCTGGATCGACATGGTCGACCCGTCCCGCGAGGAGGAAGCCAGCATCGAGCGTCTGCTGGGCCTTGAGGTGCCGACCCGGGAGGACATGAAGGACATCGAGCCATCGAGCCGCCTCTATGTCGAAAACGGCTCCGTCTTTCTCACGGCGTCGCTGTTGTGGAAGGCCGACACTAATCTGCCGATGCTCACCGATGTCGCCTTCATCCTGACGGGACATCGGCTGGTCACCATCCGCTATGCGCAGCCGAAGTCCTTCGCGCTCTTCATCGCGGCGCTGCAGCGCATTCCGCAGGAGCGGCGCACGGGTGTCGCGCTTCTTGCCAAGCTTCTCGAAACCATCGCCGACCGTACCGCCGAGGTCCTTGAACAGACCGTTGCGGGTATCGATATATTGTCGGTGCACGTGTTCGGCGATCGCGTAAAGAAGATCCGCCGCCCGGGCAACTATCTGGAAGAAAAGCTCAAGGACATCGCAGGCTATCACCGTACGCTCAGCAAGGTACGTGACAGCCTGAGTTCGCTGTCCCGGCTGCTGACCTTTCTTCATACCATCCCAGCCATGCAA
Source organism: Martinezella sp. CNPSo 3732 (assembly GCF_057784515.1). Lineage (NCBI taxonomy): Bacteria > Pseudomonadati > Pseudomonadota > Alphaproteobacteria > Hyphomicrobiales > Rhizobiaceae > Martinezella > Martinezella sp. CNPSo 3732. The sequence continues at coordinate 24,029 of NZ_JBXSOO010000012.1, read as the reverse complement.
CAGGACCACGAGGCCAGGGAACTGTGTCGCAACGTCTCGCGGGATGTCCAGTCACTGTCGGAGCATGCGTCTTTCGTCGCGGGAAACATCACCTTCCTGCTGGATGCATCGCTCGGGCTGATCAATATCGAGCAGAACGCCATCATCAAGATCTTTTCGATCGCTTCCGTGGTGTTTCTGCCGCCGACGCTGGTGGCGTCCGTCTATGGCATGAATTTCGAGCATATGCCCGAACTGCATTTTGCCTACGGTTACCCGACATCGTTGTTGTTGATGGTGGTTTCCGCCATCGTTCCGTTTTTCTTTTTTCGCTGGAAAGGCTGGCTCTGAGAGTCTAGTGATCCTGAATGTCTAACGAAACCCATCATTCTCCCGACGGGAAAATGAACGCTCGTAAGCTCGCATACCTCGCGCTCGGTTCGATCGGCGTGGTTTATGGCGATATCGGTACGAGCCCGCTCTATGCCTTTCGCGAAGCATTGAAGCCGGTGGCCGCCGACGGTCTGACGCGCGGCGAAGTCATCAGCGTCGTCTCGCTGATGTTCTGGACGCTGACCATCATCGTCACGATCAAATATGTCCTTTTTCTGCTACGTGCAGACAACGACGGCGAGGGCGGCACCTTGTCGCTTCTCGCGCTGTTGATGAAGACGGCGAATGGCCATACGGCCGTCCTGATGCTGCTGGGCCTCCTGGGTGCCGCGCTCTTCCTCGGCGACGCGATGATCACCCCGGCGCTTTCGGTCCTTTCCGCGGTCGAAGGTCTGAAGCTCGTCACGCCGCAACTGTCGGATTATATCGTGCCCATATCGGTCGCGATCCTGGCGCTGCTGTTTGCGATCCAGTCGCATGGCACCGGTGCGGTCGCCCGCTTCTTCGGCCCGATCACGGCGCTTTGGTTCATCGTCATGGGCCTTGCCGGCATCATGCACATTTCCGATGACTACAGCATTCTGGCAGCGCTCAATCCCTGGTATGCGGTGAGCTTCCTCATGCGCGAAGGCTTTCTTGGCGTTGTGGTTCTCGGCGCGGTATTCCTGACCGTGACGGGCGCGGAAGCGCTCTATGCCGACCTTGGCCATTTCGGCCGCCGTCCGATCCAGTGGGCCTGGTTCGTGCTGGTGTTTCCGTCCCTCACGCTCAACTATTTTGGCCAGGGAGCGCTGGTTCTGCGCGATCCCATGGCCATGTCCGACCCGTTCTTCCTGATGTATCCGCATTGGGCGATCCTGCCGGTGGTCATTCTTGCCACGATGGCGACGATCATTGCCAGCCAGGCCGTCATTACCGGTGCTTTCTCGCTCACGCGTCAGGCGATTCACCTCGGCTTCCTGCCGCGCATGGAAATCCTCTTTACCTCCGAGACCAATACCGGGCAGATCTTCCTGCCGTCGGTCAATACGGTCCTGTTCTTCGGCGTCATCTTCCTCGTATTGGCCTTCAAGACCTCGGACGCGCTGGCAACGGCCTATGGTATTTCGGTGACCGGCGCGATGGTCGTCACCTCGATTATGGCGTTTGAATTCGTCCGGGTCCGCTGGAACTGGACGCTGCCGATGGCGGTTGCCGTGCTCACGCCGCTCTTGCTGCTGGAATTCGTCTTCCTCGGCGCTAACCTTCTGAAGATCCACGACGGCGGCTATGTTCCGGTCATGATCGCGACGGCCTTCACCGTGATCATGTGGACCTGGCGTCGCGGCACCTCGATCCTGATGGAAAAGACGCGGCACACCGATATCCCGCTGTCCTCCTTCGTCAGCTCCATCGAGCGTAAAAGCGATCATTCGCCCGCGCATGTGCCCGGTACGGCAATCTTCCTGACCAGCGATCCGGAATCCGCGCCCGCCGCGCTGCTGCACAATCTGAAGCATAATCACGTCCTGCACGACAAGAACGTCATCCTGACGATCCGCACCATCAACAAGCCGCGCGTCGCCCAGGAGGATCGTTATACGGTCGAGAAGGTCTCGGATCGTTTCTCGCGTGTCGAACTGCGCTTCGGCTTCATGGAATCGCAGAATGTCTCGCAGGCACTCGCGACCCTGCGCAAGACGGGCCTGAAGTTCGACATCATGTCGACCTCCTTCTATCTCGGCCGGCGCAAGCTGGTGCCGGATGCGAAATCCGGCATGCCGCACTGGCAGGACCGGCTCTATATCGCGCTCGCCAACGCCGCGACCGACCCATCGGATTACTTCCGCCTGCCGGCCAATCGCGTGGTGGAGCTCGGATCGCACGTCATCATTTGACACGGATATTCTTGCTGGTTGTTCAAGGCCCGGTGGATATCCGCCGGGCCTCTTCATTTTTCTATTGCGCAAGCGGGGTGCTGGCCTATTCAATTTAAAGGCGAAAGCGATGCAATGCTCTCGGGGGAAGCGAACGCAGATGCTCAGACAGACTTTATCCATCGCCCGGAATAATCCGGCATTTTACGTGATATTCGTGTTGTGTTCGGTTGGCGCTTCGATTTTCGATGAGTATTCCGGGAAATCCGCGACGGCAGGCGTGACTTTCTTCTTGTCGAGCATGTTGGCGATGAATGTACAGAGCTCTGTTCTACGCAATCTGAATTTCACCGCGGCGGCTAAGGCCGGAAAGCTTCCAATCGGTGGATATATGTTGAGGAGCCTCGCGCTGACGCTGCTTGCATTCCTGGTAATGTTGCCTGCTCTTGTTTTTCTTTTGAGCTCGGATGGTGCCGGCAAGACTTACTTCGGATTATGGGCAATGCTGGCATTTTTGGCAGTGTTCACCATTATCTTTTCACTTGCTGGCACGTGGTTGCCAGCGAAGCTCCATGGCACCAACACGAGTATAGGAGGGGCTTTGCGGAGAGGCCTGGCGCGTTTTCCGTCGACGGCATCTCTGGTATTCCTGGGGCTGGCCGTCCCGCTCGTCGCTGCGGTTATCGTCTTGGTTCTTACGACTAACGTTGGGAGCGCGGATCTTATCGCGAATGGTCGCTTGAATATCCCTGCTGTCGCGATCTCTTTGGGGTCCAACTTGCTGCAGGCCATTGGTTGGACTTATGTCTCAGTCGTTCTCGTGCGCCGATACATGGAGGCCGAACATATCGAGCCTCCGCCTGGAACAGAGTTGCTCACGGCTCTTACGTAATGGGCTGTTCAGGCAGAGAGAATAGCGGCTTTGCGCGACAATCCTGACGCCTTATGTATCGGGTACGATGACATCTGTTTGCGTGCCGTCACATTCGTAACCATAGAATTGCCTGAATTAACCATCCATCAAGGTTAATGGGAGATTATTCCGGCTCCTAGTTTCGAGTGCCGTTTGGAGTCCGGTATTGTCTCGCTCGCGTTATGTCAGCCGCAAGTCGCGGTTCGTGCCACAAAATTGGACCTCTCCAGCCGTCTTCGGGCTTTGCGCCTGGCTTATTTTTCCGTCGACAGCAGCCTATGGCGATCTTGCCGGCCTGCTTGCCGGGATCGATAGGGAAGGAGCCAACTGGCGCATGGTGATGACCGACTCGCCAGCCGGTTCCACCCATCAGGCCGAACTGGCCTTCGGTGACGTCAAGGCCTCTGCCGCCATTGGAGACGGCGGTCTGGTGTTGCCGGACGGACGCCGTGTCGCGTTCCAGTCCGAAGTCAAGGGCAGCGATCCCCGGCCCGACGAGGATCGCATCAACCGGCAGGACAAGAAGGGCAGAGTGGTGGCCATCACGCCGATGCAGCCGCCGAAGGATTTTTCCGCAGGCTCTGTGCTGCAGCGCCAGAGCATGCTGCTTCGGCCGGAATCCGCGACCGGTGAGCGTACCGCCTTCCTGAAGCCGCAGCTCGGCGGCAAGGAAATCCAGATCGCCACCGCCTTCTATAAGAAAGAGCCGCCGAAGCTGGACGAGAGCGTACCGGCCTATATCGCCAATCTGGTCACCAATCAGAATGCCGATGTTCTTGCGGCGGCCTATGCCTCGCCGGCGCCGGACTATGCCCGTGTCTCGCCCTTCGATTCCATTCTCGCCAAGGATCAGGACGGCGAGGGCCGCTTCGTGCCGCAGATCGGCCCGAAGGATCATGCCTGGGCAGCCAATGTCCTGCCGCCCTCGGTCTTCTCGCCGGATGAGCAGCAATGCCTTGCGACCGGCATCTATTTCGAGGCGAGGGGCGAGTCCGTGAAAGGACAGGCGGCCGTTGCCCAGGTCATCCTCAACCGTGTCCGCAACCCCGCTTATCCGAAGACCATTTGCGGCGTCGTCTATCAGAACGAGGATTGGACCAACGCTTGCCAGTTTTCCTTCGCCTGTGACAACGTCAAGGAGCGTGTCAATTCTCCCGAACACTGGCGCATTGCCCGCCAGGTCGCCATGGCGGTGACCGCCGGCAAGATCTGGCTGCCGGAAGTCGGTTCCGCCACCCATTATCATGCTGTCTATGTCCGCCCGAAATGGGCCGCTGAAATGGTGAAGGTCGGCCGCATAGGCATGCACATCTTCTACAGGACTTATGGCGGCGGCTGGAGCTGAGGCGGCCGGTTCCGGCAGATTGACACGGCGGCGAGGGCAGCTTCCCCTGGCAAAAAAGCCACAGGGAAGCGCGGGCTGAAGAGGATTCTTCCGCTCTGTTTTCGGTCAATATGGCTCTTTCGCTCTAAGCTCATGATTTAATTGGGCTAATTTATGGCTGGACAGATGACGCCTACGCCTTGACTATGCTTTTTCCTAAAACTATGTTGCGCGCGACTTCAAAACGGGCCGAAAGGTGGCGAAACCTGCTGTTCGTTTACGCGTTTGACCGGGGTACAGGGATTGCGCGCAACGAAAATGGGGAGGATGCCACTATGACGGATGACCGCGACGAGGGTCTGGAACAGCGGCGGGCGCAGCTGGAAGCCGAATTGGCGACCAAGCGTGCTGCGGTGAGAGAGGATGAACGCGGGGAGGTTCGCGCCGAGGAAAGCCGTAAGGGCTATGCTCAGGCGATGAAGCTTTCCAGCGAGTTCATAGCCGCAATCATCGTTGGCGCCGTTCTGGGCTATATCTTCGACCGTTTTGTCGGTACGGCGCCGTGGGGCATGATTATCTTGCTGCTTCTCGGATTTTGTGCCGGCGTTTTGAATGTGCTGCGCTCTGCGGGCAAGGTGGCCACACCGGTGCCGGGCGAGGGTGGACCTAATAAGAAATGAGCGGAAGCAACGCTGCGGCGCTGTTTCCAGATGAGAAGCATCCGCTCGGTGGAGCGGAAAAATGAAAGAGAACAAGCGGTGGCAAACGATCCTACCCATCAGTTCCTGATCTTCAAGATTATCCCGATCGATATCGGCGGAATTGATTTTTCGTTCACCAACGCATCGCTGTTCATGGTTGCTTCCGCAGCGCTTTCCGCAGGCTTCCTTTATTTCGCCAGCGCGCCGCGCGGTGTCATCCCGACGCGCTCGCAGTCGGTGGCGGAAATGGCCTATGAGTTCATCGCCTCGATGTTGAAAGAAGGGGCGGGGACGAAGGGAATGAAGTTCTTCCCGCTGGTCTTCTCTCTCTTCATGTTCGTGCTGACGGCGAACCTGCTCGGTCTTGTTCCTTATTTCTACACCGTCACCAGCCAGATCATCGTGACGCTTGCGCTTGCGCTCCTCGTCATCTTTACCGTTATTTTCTACGGCTTGATCAAGCATGGTTTCGGCTTCTTCAAGATCTTCGTTCCTGAGGGTGTTCCGGGTGTTCTTCTGCCGCTGGTGGTGGCGATCGAGATCATCTCCTTCCTATCCCGTCCGGTTTCGCTCTCCGTTCGTCTTTTCGCCAACATGCTGGCCGGTCATATCACGCTTAAGGTGTTCGCAGGCTTCGTCGCCTCGCTCGGAGCACTTGGCGCGCTTGGTATCGGCGGAGCTGTTCTTCCTCTTATCATGACCGTCGCCCTCACCGGTCTCGAGTTCCTTGTCGCCTTCCTTCAGGCTTACGTCTTTGCGGTGCTGACTTGCATGTACCTCAACGACGCAATCCATCCGGGTGGCCACTAAGGATAAAGACATTGGCGTCTAACGGGCGTCAGTCATTCACCGCACAACCATTTCAAAGGAGTTCAACATGGACGCGGAAGCAGCAAAGTTCATCGGCGCAGGTTTGGCTTGCTTTGGTATGGCCGGCACGGCTCTCGGCCTCGGCAATATCTTCGGCAGCTACCTGTCCGGCGCACTGCGCAACCCGTCGGCTGCTGACAGCCAGTTCGGCCGTCTGGTATTCGGCTTCGCCGTTACGGAAGCTCTGGGCATCTTCTCGCTGCTCGTCGCTCTCCTCCTGCTTTTCGCCGTCTGATATCAGCGGCGTCATAGATCACGGTTCGCGGGCAGCGAGCCGTGATTCTTTGTATTTGCAGACCACCTGGAGGTGAGCATGTTTGTGACCCCGGCATATGCTGAAGAAGCACCGCCGGCCGCCGGAGCGGTGCACACGGAAACGGGTGCGCCGAATGAAGGCCATCACGGCGGCGTATTCCCGCCGTTTGACCATACGACGTATCCGTCACAGCTGTTTTGGCTGGTGATCACCTTCGTCATCTTCTACGTGGCCATGCAGAAGATCGTTATTCCGCGCGTCGGCACCATTCTGGAAAGCCGGCATGACCGGATCGCCCAGGATATCGAAGAGGCCTCGCGTCTGAAGGCCGAGGCCGACGCCGCCGTCGCGACCTATGAAAGCGAATTGGCCGCTGCGCGCGCCAAGGCGAATTCCATCGCCGCCACTGCCCGCGATGCCGCCAAGGCCAAAGCCGAAGAGGATCGCAAGGCGATCGAGGCAAGCCTGGCTGAGAAGCTCAAGGCCGCAGAAGGCCGCATTGCCGAAATCAAGGCGAAAGCCTTCGGTGATGTCGGTGCAATTGCCGAAGAGACGGCCGGTGCTGTCGTCGAGCAGCTGGTTGGCAATGTCGCCGGCAAGGCCGATGTCGCCTCTGCGGTTGCGGCTGCTGCCGCCAAGCAGGAGGGGTGATCCATGGAATTCGCTTTCGACAACACCTTCTTCGCGTTTGTCAGCCTTCTCATCTTCCTCGGCCTGATCGTTTACCTCAAGGTTCCGGGCATGATGGCAAAGTCGCTGGACGACCGCGCCGATCAGATCCGCAACGAGCTGGCCGAAGCCAAGCGTCTGCGCGAAGAGGCCCAGCATCTGCTGGCCGAATATCAGCGCAAGCGCAAGGAAGCCGAGGCTGAAGCGGCACATATCGTTGCCGCAGCCGAGCGCGAAGCGGAAATGCTGACGACCGAGGCTCGCAAGAAGACCGAGGAGTTCGTCGCCAACCGCACCGCTTTGTCCGAGCAGAAGATCAAGCAGGCCGAAGCCGATGCGATGAAGGCGGTCCGCTCCGCCGCCGTCGACCTTGCGATCGCTGCTGCTGAATCGGTTCTGGCAAAGAAGGCCGATGGCAACGTCCAGTCAGGCCTCTTCAGCGACGCCGTCAAGGAAGTGAAGACGCGGCTGAACTAAGGCGCAGGACTATCGAAACTCGAAAGAGCCCTGCTTCGGTAGGGCTTTTTTTGTTTCATGCCCAGCCATGATTGATCATTACCGCAACGGGAGGCAAGATCAGTGCATGAGGGGAGAGTGGATGCAGGCAACGACGGGTAGCGAACCGTTTCGTCAAGGCGATCTCATCGTGAGGCCGGTTGCGGCATGGACACCGGGCGTGCACGCCTTGCTGGTTGCGTTACATCGGCATGGTTTCGATGCAGCTCCGATTTCGGCTGGATACGACGAGGCCTGGGAGCGGGTAACCTATCTGCCCGGAGATACCGGCGATCTCGATGGCCACGCCGCTATGCGCGGCGAAAAGGCGCTGCGTTCGGCTGCATCGCTGCTGCATCGCTATCATGATTGTTCTAGTTTGTTCGCAAAGGACCTTGAAGCCGATTATACGTGGCAATTGCCGACCCGCTCGCCTTGCGAGGTCATCTGCCATGGAGATTTCGCCCCCTACAATGTCGTGCTGAATGATGGCGAAGTGACCGGCATCATCGATTTCGAGGCTGCGCATCCCGGTCAGCGAATATGGGATCTGGCCTATGCCGTCTATCGCTGGGCGCCGCTGTCCTCCAGCATCGCTCTCGAGGAAATGGACACACTTGCCGCCCAAGTCGATCGTGCCCGTATCTTTGCCGACGCCTATGGCTTGTCCATTGCCGAGCGTCCCTCATTGCCTGGAATCATCGTCGAGCGGCTTGAGGCGCTATTGGCTTTCATGGAACGGGAAGCTGCCCGCGGCATCGAGAGATATCGCCGGAATCTCCAGGAAGGACATGATCGTATCTACAGGGAAGACATCGCCTATGTCAGAAAATACTCGATTGAAATCGTCGCCGGACTGACGGGCTGAGTTTCAAACGGCCTCTTTGCGCAACGGGCGGAAGCTCATGCGGTGCAGCGGGCAGGGACCATGTTCCTCGATGCCAGCACGATGCTGAGGAGTGCCATAGCCGGCATGGGCTGCAAAGCCATAGGCCGGAAAGACAATACCTGCGCGGGCCATCATTCGGTCGCGGGTAACCTTGGCGACGATCGAGGCGGCAGCGATGGAGAAGGAGCGCGCATCTCCCTTGACGACGGCTTTTCCGGGGCAGGCGAGTCCAACTGGCACATCGAGCCCATCGGTCAGTACATAGCTTGCCGGCACGGCAAGTCCGCGAATGGCGCGCCGCATCGCATCGAGGCTTGCCTTGCGGATATCGGTCGTGTCGATACGGCCCGCACTTGATGAGGCGATAGAGACCGTGGCTGTTGCGAGAATCTCCACGAACAGCTCTTCGCGTCTGGCCGCGGTCAGCTGTTTGGAATCGTTGAGCCCATCCGGGATACGTTCTGGATCGAGAATGACGGCGGCGGCTACGACCGGCCCGGCAAGCGGGCCTCGGCCAGCCTCATCGGCCCCGGCGACAGGCCAATGGCCGGCCCGGCGCGCAATCAGCTCCAGCTCGAAAGTGGGAACGAGTGGGACGTCCTCGAAGAGCATTGGAGAATCGGGTGATGTGCTGCGTGTCATGCGGCGAAGCTCGCACACCACCCGATCTCCTGCAAGCCCCCGGTGGATCATGGCGGCGAACCGGGGGGCTTTTCCAGCGGGGTCAGGGAAAACCCGCAAGGAATATCAGAGCAGCGACAGCTGCACGCCGCTGCCATCGGGCGGCACGAACAGGTCGTCGCGCAAAGCGATATTGCGGCGCGTGAGCTCAAGCCGGCGCGTCGCCATTTCGAAGCGGCGGCTGATCTGCCAGGCATAAGGCCCGGCACCCTTCATGCGCTTGCCGAACTCCGCATCGTAATCCTTGCCGCCGCGCATCGAGCGGATCAGTGACATGACGTGGCGATACCGATCCGGATAATGCTGCAGCAGCCAATCGCGGAACAGCGGGCTCACTTCCAGCGGCAGCCGTAGGATGACATAGCTCGCCTCCTGCGCGCCGGCCGTTTTGCCTGCATCGAGGATACGCTCGATTTCATGATCGTTGAGCGCGGGGATAATCGGCGCCACCATGATCGCGGTGCGGATGCCTGCCTCGTTCAAAGCCTGGATCGCTTCCAGCCGCCGTGGCGGTGTCGCTGCCCGCGGTTCCATGGTGCGTGCGAGCTTCCGGTCGAGCGTCGTCACCGATACTCCCACCCGCACCAGATTCTTGGCTGCCATCTCCTTCAGAATATCGATATCGCGCATGACCAACGCCGATTTGGTGACGATGGCAACCGGGTGGTTTGCCCGGTTCAGCACCTCAAGGATCTGGCGCATGATCCGCCATTCCTTCTCGATCGGCTGATAGGGATCGGTATTCGTGCCTATGGCGATAACACGCGGCTTGTAACCGGGCTTTGCCAATTCGCGCTCCAGAAGCTTGGCTGCATCCGGCTTGGCAAACAGCTTCGATTCGAAATCCAGCCCCGCCGAAAGCCCCATATAGGCATGCGTCGGCCGCGCGAAGCAGTAGATGCAGCCATGCTCGCAGCCGCGATAGGGATTGATGGAACGATCGAAAGAAATATCGGGCGATTCGTTGCGGGTAATGGCTGTGCGCGGCTTCTCCACCTGCACTTCGGTTTTGAAGGGTGGCAACTCTTCCCAGCTTTGCCAGCCGTCGTCGAAGGCTTCGCGCTGCTGCGGCTCGAACCGGCCGCTCGGGTTCAATCCGGCGCCGCGTCCGCGTCGACGCTCGACGTCGACCCTAAGACCGGAATCGGCGATCAAAGCGTTGGCAACATCTGCCGTATTGGCAGGCGCGAAAGCGGCCTGCCCTGCAAGGGACTGCTCGTTCATCGGTAGCTCCAGGGCGGCTCATGCCATCGCATGTCGCGTCTAAGATGATTAAATTCCTATCCGACAAATGAGAACATTGCAAGAACAAAAATCCGCGACCGTCATTTTCCATCTCATTCACGGAGGCATTCGGCGGGGCCGGCTGTGAGAATTTCGGCCGCTTATGATGCTTTTCTTAAACGCTCGAGCCTGAGGGTTAGGTGCTGGCAATAAATTATGCGGCGCTCTATAAATGGGCAATGTTGACGGTCATCATCGAATGCCAGGATCACGAACCCGAGCTGGCGCAGACATTGGCGGCATTGGTGGCAGGCGCGGTCGAGGGGCTGGTCAGCGACGTGGTCGTGCTCGATCACGGTTCCAGGGACGGCACATCGAAAGTGGCCGATGCTGCCGGCTGCCGCTTTTATTCGCAATGGGATATCAAGGATATATTGCGGTCGGCCCGTGGCGAATGGTTGCTGCTGGTCGAGCCGGGCGCGCGACCGCAAGCGGGCTGGATCGACGAGGTCGCCGAATATGTCTCGCTGAACAAGATGCCGGCGCGCTTTACAGCATCGCGCGGTTATCGTCGCCCGTTTCTGAAGCGAATCGGCCGTCGTATGGCGCCGCTGGAACTGGGTTTGCTGCTTTCCAAGCACCAGGCGATCGCCGTCGCCAGGTCGGGCATGGGGCTGGCGGAGTTCGCCAAGGGACAGAAGGGCCGACGGCTTTCAAGCGAGCTCATTCCGTCCTGGGTAGCACGCGCGGCGCGATAGGCCCCAGCGTTCAGCAGATTCCATTTGTAAACGCGCGAATAGCTGCGATAATTTGCGTGTGGCGGCACCTTACGCGTGTCGCGTCAGGCGGCCGACCATGAAGATGCCGATATCAGGCGGAACTGGTCAGCGGAACTCTCCTTTTCCGCCGGGATTTCGGCGAAAGGAGGTGCGTTATGAAACGCACAATGCTCACCCGCCTCATGGCAACGGCCCTCGTGGCAACATCGATCCTCTATCCTCGCGTCGCCGCCTCCCAGGTAACGCTCGCCTGCGCTCAGCACGTCGATATCGTCGCGTTTCTTGGCGACCATCTTTCGGAAAAGCTTTCGGCCGTCGGCAAGCTCGATCAGAGCACGATTGTCGAGATCTACGCCGCCGAGAGCGGCAACTGGACACTGCTGATGAGTGATGTATCCGGCCGGAGCTGCATCATACTCAGTGGCGATTCCTGGGAATCAATTCCTGTCCTTCCGAAGGCATGACCAACGCCCAATATCGCGGCGAGCAGAAGACCTATCTCGAGCCGGCGCCGCGCTTCAGATGCTCGTCGAGACGCGGCATGATCTCCACGAAATTGCAGGGCATGTGGCGATAGTCGAGCTGCGCCTTCAAGATGCCGTCCCAGGCATCCTTGCAGGCGCCGGGAGAGCCCGGCAGCACGAAGATGAAGGTGGCATTGGCGACGCCGCCGGTCGCTCGCGACTGGATCGTCGCCGTGCCGATCTTGTCGTAGGAAATGCGATGAAAGACTTCTGAAAACCCATCCATTCGCTTCTCGAACAATGGCTCCAGCGCCTCCGGCGTGACGTCGCGGCCGGTAAAGCCCGTGCCGCCGGTGGTGATCACGACGTCGACCGCATCGTCCTTCGTCCAGGCTTCCACCTGCGCGCGGATGCGCTCCTTGTCGTCTGGCACGATGGCGCGGGCAGCAAGCCTGTGGCCCGACTCTGCAATGCGAGCAACCAGCGTATCGCCGGATTTATCGTCGGCGAGCGTGCGCGTATCGGAAACGGTCAATACGGCGATGCCGACGGGAATGAAGGATCTTTCGTTGCCTGACGCTGCCATCATGCCTCTCCCGCGATCGTTTCGGTTACCTGGAAATACCAGCCCGGCCGCTGCCTGTGAAGCGAAGCGGCGGCGGCCGTCGCCTGTTCGATATCGTTGAAAATGCCGAAGCACGTCGCACCGGAGCCGGACATGCGTGTCAGGATTGGGGATTCGCTTTCGATCAAGCCGGAAAGCACACCAATCTCGCAGCAGATCGAGCGCGCCTGCGGTTCGAGATCATTGCGCAGGATCTTGATCGTGTCGATCCATTCGCCGTGTCCCTGTGGCATCTGCGATGGAAACAAGAGCGGCGGGTTGTCCTTGCGGGTGAGCTGCCGGAACACATCCGATGTCGAGACGCCGACAAGCGGATTGCCGAGAACCATGGCAAAGGCGGGAAATCCTGGCAACAGGTCGATTGCCTCGCCGATGCCGCGCGCGACCAGCGGCTGGCTGGCAAGGCACATCGGCACATCGGCGCCAAGCTTCAAGGCGATGGTCTTGACTGTCGCCTCCGGCAGGGTAACGCGCCATAGCCGCATCAGCCCGCGCAAGGTCGCCGCCGCATCCGCCGAGCCGCCGCCAATGCCGGATGCGATCGGCAGGTTCTTTTCCAGATGAATATGGGCAGGGGGCGCATCGAAGCCGGCCGATTTGGCTGCCTGCCGCAAGAGATCGCGCGCCTTGAGAACGACATTGTCGCCGGCCTCGGCATCGGCGGAAAGCAACGGGCCGAACCGTCCGGAAAGGCTGAAATCGTCATCCTCGCTTGCGCGAAAGAAAAGACGATCGCCGTGGCGGGCAAAGCTGACGAGCATGTCGAGCAAATGATAGCCATCGGCTCGGCGGCCCGTGACATGCAGTGCAAGATTGATCTTTGCGGGCGCCTCTTCCGTGAGGTCGAAAGCGCCCGCAGCCAAGATCGTGCTCATGGAATCTTAGGACTTCTTGTCGATCGGCGCCGGAGCGTTCGTGTCGGGCGAGGGCGCTGGTGCTGGATCGGGCAGCTTGCTCTTGTCGACGGTCTTCGGATCGTTGTCGAGCGGCGGCAAGCCCTTCTCGACCTTCTCCTTGATCTTCGGAATATCGGCCTCTTCCGGCTTCGAAGCGAGCGCCCGATTCCATTGGTAGACGGCTTCGAGCTTGCGATTGACGCGCCAATAGGCGTCGCCGAGGTGGTCATTGATCGTCGGATCGCCGGCCTTGAGCTGCGCTGCCCGCTCCAGTTCGCTCACGGCATCGTCGAAGCGATTGAGGCGGAAATAGGCCCAGCCAAGGGAATCGACGATATAGCCGTCGTCCGGCCTGAGATCGACGGCCTTCTTGATCATGTCCAGACCCTGGTCGAGGTTCATGTTCATGTCGACCCAGGAATAGCCGAGATAGTTCAGAACCTGCGGTTGATCCGGATTGAGCTCAAGGGCCTTCTTGAAGTTCGGCTCTGCATCCGCCCACTTCTTCAGCCGCTCATAGGCAATGCCGCGCTGGAAGAACACGGCCCAATCGCTGCGCTTCGGCACGGGGCCGATGATCTGCACAGCCTTGTCGTAATTGTCGGCCATGGCCTGGAAGTCCTTGGCATCCGAAAGGACGCTGCCATAGGCGAGATAGCTGCGGACATCGTTGGGATCGGAATCAATCAATGCTTTCAGATGCTTGCGTGCATCGTCGACTTTACCCGCCTGGGCGAGTGCGAGGCCGAGCTGCAGCTCGGAGATGCGGGCCATCGGCGAATTATCGGGTACCTTCTTGTAGAAGCCGATCGCGCGATCGGTCTGCTCCTGCTTTTCGGCCAGCCCGCCGAGCAGGACTAGCGTATCGGCGGCCTTCGGATCGAGGGAGTTGGCGATCTGCAGGTAAAGCGAGACGACATCCTCGGCACCATCACGGTTCAGTGCGGCACCGATGGTGAAGAGAACGGCGGCCGCACCCTCGCTGGCATTGGTGACCTGCTGGTCCGGCGTATCGCCCTTGCTGATGCTGTCGCGCAACGCATTCAGTGGCGCATAATTGCTGACAAGATTGTCGCCGACCGAAATCGCATCCAAGGCTTTCTGCTTGTCGCCGGCCTTGGCTTCGAGGCGCGCGAGCGCCATGACGGCGCGCATGAAGGTGTCAGGTGCAGTCGCGCCGCCGGTCTTGTCGAGGATGGCATCGTTGAGATGCGAGCGTGCCGACTTCAGGTCGCCCATCGTCAGCGCAATGGCGCCGGCATGATAGTTCTTGAAGATGTTGAACCAATCCGGGCCCTTCATCTTGTCGATCATCGAGATCGCTTCCTTGCCCCGGCCGGATCCGGCGCGCGCCCAGGCGGCGAGCAGGTTGGTCATCATCCGGTCGAGATCGTTCGGACCGTTATATTTGAGGATTTCCTGCGCGGTGCGGTATTCGTGACGGCGGATGGCGTCCATGCCGCGCACGATGGTAGTCACGCGTTCGACGGAAGGATCGCTCTTCAGCTCATTGGCGTATTTGACGCCTTCTTCCAGATTACCGTTCAGCAGCAGCGAGATCATCAGTCGCTGGCGGATCTCCGGATTGCTCGGGTCGATCATCAGCGCCTTTTTATAGAGTGCGATGGCAGTATCGTAGTCGTGATCGACATCGGCGGTACGGGCGGCCAGGAAAGCGCCTGCGAAGGTATCGACGCTATCCGGATCGAAAGAAGTGACCGGAGCACTGGCCTCCGGCGCTGCCGGCTTATCCTCTGCGCGCGCGCCAGTCAGGGCGGACACCGAAAGGATTGCCGCCAAGGCTACGCCCGAAAGGAAACGGATGGCAAGTCTCTGCCGCATTAGAAAGCCTTTCATCAAGGGAATGGCCGGCGAAGTCGCCGGCGGCACAACGCATTCGTGTCAACTGATTCACAACAGGATGGCTTTTTTGAAGCGGCCCTGCAACAAATTCAGGCCGCCACCATCAATTAACGCGCTCGATGCAGAAATCGATCACTTCGAGAAGTGCCGATTTCCAAGGCGTTTCCGGCAGGGGTGCCAGAGCGTCGCGGGCAATCGTGCCGTAGTGCACGGCACGGGCAATTGTGTCGGCCAGCGCGCCGTATTTCGTGATCAGGCCAAGCGCCTTTTCCAGATTCTCGTCGCTGTTGTTGCCGGTTTCGATGGCCTCGCGCCAGAAGGCGCGCTCCTTCTCCGTGCCGCGGCGATAGGCGAGGATCACCGGAAGCGTGATCTTGCCCTCGCGGAAATCGTCGCCGACATTCTTGCCGAGATCGGCGGCTTTGCCGCCGTAATCGAGCGCGTCATCGACGAGCTGGAAGGCGAGGCCGAGATTTGTGCCGTAGGACTTCAGCGCATTGCGCTCGGCCTTGCCGGCATTGGCAACGATCGGGCCGACTTCGGCTGCGGCGGCAAACAATGCCGCGGTCTTGGCGCGGATGACCGAGAGATAATCGTCCTCCGTCGTTTCCATATTCTTGGAAACGGAAAGTTGCAGCACCTCGCCTTCGGCGATGACGCAGGCGGCCGACGACAAGACGTCAAGCGCTTCGAGCGACCCGACCTCCACCATCATGCGGAAGGCCTGGCCGAGCAGGAAGTCGCCGACCAGCACGCTTGCCTGATTGCCCCAGATCATCCGGGCTGTGGACTTGCCGCGGCGCAGATCGCTTTCGTCGACCACGTCGTCATGCAGCAGGGTGGCCGTATGCAGGAATTCGACCGATGTCGCGAGCTTGATGTGATTGTCGCCCTGATAGCCGTAAAGAGCGGCAGACGCGATGGTCAGCATCGGCCGCAAACGCTTGCCGCCGGAGGAGATCAGATGCTCCGCAACCTCGGGGATCATCTGCACATCGGAGCCGGCCTTGGACAGGATAAGCTGATTGACGCGTTCCATGTCCGCCTTGGTCAGGTCCACCAATGGCTTGATGGATGCCAGTTTATTCTTGCTTTCTTCCAGCGGTATCACGACGCCCAACGATCCGGACTCCTGTTCATTTCCTGCAAAGCACAATAAGAAGGGGCGAAAGAGGCGGCAAGAGGCGAATTGTCTCGTCGCGTAAATTTGACAGGAATTCTAAGGCTTATGCACGAGCTGATCCGCACCAACGACCCGGTCCTCCTCTCATTTGCGGAGAGTCTGATGAAGGATGCAGGAATCCATTGCCTGGTGGCGGATCAGGCGATGAGCGTTCTGGAAGGTTCGCTCGGCATGCTGCCTCGACGCTTTCTGGTGGAGGAAGAGCGTGCCGATCTGGCCCGCCGCATCCTCATCGATGCCGGTCTCGGTGACGAGTTGCGCCCGGTGCGGACCTGAGATCAGCCATGACCGGCAAGCCCTCCGAAACCATCGATGCCTTCCATCGCGGCGCCTTCCATGTCGTGCAGCCGAAGGGCAGGGGGCACCGCTCCGGCATGGATGCCATGCTGCTGGCGGCGCTTGTGACAGATGAGCGTACGATCCGGGTGGCGGATCTCGGTGCGGGCGCCGGAGCAGCCGGAATGGCCGTGGCCTCGAGACTCGATCGGGCGGAGGTCGTGCTGTTCGAGCGCTCATCCGATATGGCCGAATTCGCGCGCAAGAGCCTCCAGCTGCCGGAAAATGCCCGTTTTGCCGGCCGCGTCTCGGTCATCGAAGCCGATGTCACGCTGACCGGTAAAGACCGCAATGAAGCGGGCCTTGTCGACGACAGCTTCCACCACGTCATCATGAACCCGCCCTTCAACGATGCCAGCGACCGGCTGACGCCTGACGCGCTGAAGGCCGAAGCGCATGCCATGACCGAGGGGCTGTTCGAACGGTGGATCCGCACGGCAGGCGCGATCATGATCCCGGGAGGCCAGCTCTCGCTGATCGCGCGGCCGGAATCGATTGGCGGGATCATCGCCGCCTGTGGCCGCCGCTTTGGCGGCATTGAAATCACGCCGATCCATCCCCGCGAGGGCGAGAGTGCGGTGCGCATTCTGGTGACGGCGATCAAGGGTTCGAGGGCGAGGCTGGCACTGCGCGCGCCTCTGATCATGCACGGCGAAGGGACGCATAAATTCACCGATTTCGTCGATGATATGAACAATGGCCGCGCTTCGTATCCGCGCCGATAGCCATCCGGTTGCCCTCAGTATCAGGGCATCAAATACGATCCGCAATATTGCGTTTGTCGTTTCCATGCATACATCACGAGGCAGCAAACATCATGAAACAGGGATGACGAATGGTTGGGTTCTTGAGACGCATGCTTCCGAAGCGCTTCCGCAAGGAGGAGGTGATCGTCCCTGTCGTCCGCCTGAGCGGCGTCATCTCTTCCGGTGGAGGGCCGCTGCGCCAATCGCTGAATCTGGCAGGCTCATCCCAGGCTCTTGAAAAAGCCTTCGGCATGAAGACGGCGCCGGCTGTCGCTATTATCGTCAATTCGCCGGGCGGTTCTCCGGTGCAATCGCGCATGATCTACAATCGCATTCGCGATCTTGCCGCCGAGAAAAACAAGAAGGTGCTGGTCTTCGTCGAGGATGTCGCAGCCTCAGGCGGCTATATGATCGCGCTGGCGGGTGACGAGATCATTGCCGATGCCACCTCCATCGTCGGTTCGATCGGCGTCGTCTCCGGTGGGTTCGGTTTTCCGGAGTTGTTGAAGAAGATCGGCGTCGAACGTCGCGTCTATACTGCCGGCGACAACAAGGTGATCCTCGATCCCTTCAAGCCGGAGAAGGAAAAGGACATCGAATATCTGAAGAGCCTGCAGCTGGAGATCCACAAGGTCTTCATCGACATGGTGCTCGAGCGTCGCACAGGAAAACTCTCGGCCGACGAAACGGTGTTCTCCGGCCTGTTCTGGACCGGCAGCCGCGGGCTGGAGCTCGGCCTGATCGATGGCCTCGGCGATATGCGCCAGGAATTGCGGAAGCGCTTCGGTGACAAGGTCAAGCCGACGCTGATCACCACGCCGCGCAGCCTCTTCGGCCGCAAGGCTCCGGGCATTTCATTGGGAGGCATCGATAACCTCGGCGCGGGGCTCGCATCCGGACTTGCAGAAGCAGCAGAGGAAAGGGCATTGTGGAGCCGGTACGGATTGTAAGCGGGAGCGCTGGGTAATGCCCCAGATCATCTTCTTTGTCGTCGCCGTCGGCGGCCTTTGGCTGCTCTATCGGCGTTTCGTGCGCGATGCCCAGCGGCTCGCCGAAAAATCCCGCCGCGCCGAAACGGAACGCCGTACCGGCGCGATGGGAACGCTGGTCAAGGACCCGAAGACCGGCGAATATCATGTGAAGCGCGAGGATGAGTAAGTCAAATTGCTTCGTTCGTGAGTTTTTGATATACTTTGCCTAATGTATATCATTGGAGTGTTTTATGCAGATCGCAAAATGGGGGAATAGTTTAGCCATCCGCATTCCTTCTGCGGTTGTGGATGCGCTCGATCTCAAGGAGGGTGACGATATCGTTGTGCGTGTCGGCACGGGAAACGCCTTCGAGATCGAACGCGACGACAGGCGACAGAAAGCCCTGGAAAAGATCAGATCGTTCAAGCTCAAACTCCCTAAGGATTGGAAGTTTGACCGCGAAGACGCCAATTCTCGTTGATGCGCCCTGTTTTGGATTTTCTCGACACGAATGTTCTCCTCTATGCTCTTTCGGAGGACGAGCGGGCCGAAAAGGCACAAGCGCTGTTGACCCAGCCCTTCGTTATCAGCGCTCAGGCGCTGAATGAGTTTGGCAATGTGGGGCGTAAGAAACTCAATATGTCGTGGGCTGATATTCGCGAAGCGGTTGATGCTGTCGTCGCTTTGTCGGCGACCATTGTTCCGGTAAGCGAGAAGATCACGTTGGCAGGGCTCGATCTTGCCCAGCGCTATCAGCTTTCTTTCTACGATGCGACTATGATGGCCGCAGCGATCGGGGCTGGCTGCGAGCGGTTTTATTCGGAAGATCTGCACGCCGGCCTGATAGTCGAGAAGCAGTTGACCATCGTCAATCCATTCTGACCCCTGGGATCAAGTGCGGGCAATGTCCTTGCACTCCGCAGAGTAAAAACTTGACCCGTTCGCCACGCCGTGGCACCTGTCCGCCAAACAATTCGCTAGCGGAAGAAATCAGTTCCCATGACTGCCAACGTGCCCGACCATATGAATCCGAAGCGCTCCTTTCAGGCGCTGATCCTGACGCTGCACAATTACTGGGCCGACAAGGGTTGCGCGGTTCTGCAGCCCTACGACATGGAAGTCGGCGCCGGCACGTTCCATCCTGCCACCACGCTGCGCTCGCTGGGGCCGAAGCCGTGGCGGGCCGCCTATGTCCAGCCGTCCCGCCGCCCCTCCGATGGTCGCTACGGTGAGAACCCCAACCGTCTGCAGCATTATTATCAGTACCAAGTCATCCTGAAGCCCAATCCGCCTAATCTGCAGGAGCTCTATCTCGGCTCGTTGAAGGCGATCGGGCTCGATCCGCTTCTGCATGATATCCGCTTCGTCGAAGACGACTGGGAAAGCCCGACGCTCGGCGCATGGGGCCTCGGCTGGGAATGCTGGTGCGACGGCATGGAAGTCTCGCAGTTCACCTATTTCCAGCAGGTCTGCGGCATCGAATGCGCTCCCGTCGCCGGTGAGCTGACCTACGGCCTGGAGCGTCTTGCGACCTATGTCCAGGGCGTCGACAGCGTCTATGACCTGAATTTCAACGGCCTCGAGGGCGAAGACAAGATCACGTACGGTGACGTCTTCCTACAGGCCGAACAGGAATATTCCCGGCATAATTTCGAATATGCCAATACCGAGATGCTGCACCGCCATTTCATCGATGCCGAGAAGGAATGCCAGGCATTGCTGGCTGCCGGCGCGCCCGGCGATAGCGATAATCAACGCCTGCACAAATGCGTTTTCCCGGCCTATGACCAGTGCATCAAGGCGAGCCACGTCTTCAATCTGCTCGACGCCCGCGGCGTCATCTCCGTGACAGAACGTCAGAGCTACATCCTGCGTGTGCGCACGCTTGCCAAGGCTTGCGGCGAGGCTTTTCTGCTGACCGATGCCGGCGGCATCAATTGGAACCAGCAGGCCGCCTGAGGCAAACTTCCTCAGGGATTGGGCATCGCGACCTCTTGGCTCTGCGCCGCTGTTAAAGCCGGGTGACATTGGCGTGAAATCTGCCTAGTGTCCCTTGGGTTGCAGTCGCCACGGGGGATTCAGATGCTTATTCTTCTCGCGATCATAGTGCTGGCCGCGCTCTATGTCGTCTTCGCCTATAATGGCTTCGTCCGCGCACGTCAGGCGGCTGAAGAGGCCTGGTCAGGCATCGACGTGCAGTTGAAGCGCCGCGCCGATCTCATTCCCAATCTGATCGAGACGGTCAAAGGCTATGCCGGCCATGAGCGCCAAACCTTGGAAGAGGTTGTCGAACTGCGCAATAAGGCGCAGGCCGTGCCGTCTGGAGATGTCGCCGCCCGAGGCCAGGCAGAGGACTTGTTGTCGCAGGCACTCGGCCGCGTGATCGCTCTCGCCGAAGCCTATCCCGATCTCAAGGCCAATACCAATTTCCTCGAATTGCAGCGCTCGCTGGAAGGCGTCGAGGGTGAAATCCAGATGTCCCGCCGCTATTATAATGGTGCTGCACGCGATCTGAACGTCAAGGTCGAGACCTTCCCGAACAATCTCATCGCCGGCCCCTTCGGCTTTACCAAGAAGGCCTATTTCGAGATATCAAACGAAGCGGACCGTGCCGTTCCAACGGTAAAGTTCTGAGATTTCCGCTATCGGTTTTTCATGTGAGGCGGTAAAGGATGCCGACCGCCGGCCATCGGCCGGCTTCCTGACTGACCAAAGAGAATGATGATGGGTAGAGCCAAACTCACGATTATCCCGCCGGGCAAGCCCTTGACCGGACGCGCCATGCCGCCGGGATCGAAGTCGATCACCAACCGCGCGCTGCTGCTGGCGGGCCTTGCCAAGGGCACGAGCCGGCTGACCGGCGCGCTGAAGAGCGACGATACCCGCTATATGGCCGAAGCGCTGCGCGCCATGGACGTGATCATCGACGAGCCCGACGACACGACTTTCATCGTGACCGGCAGCGGCAAGCTCAAGGCACCGGCTGCTCCGCTTTTCCTCGGCAATGCCGGCACGGCGACACGCTTCCTGACGGCAGCTGCAGCACTGGTCGACGGCAAAGTCATCGTCGATGGCGATGCCCATATGCGCAAGCGGCCGATCGGCCCGCTCGTCGACGCATTGCGCTCGCTCGGCATCGATGCTTCCACGGAAACCGGTTGCCCGCCTGTCACCATCAACGGCACCGGCCGCTTCGAGGCCAGCCGCGTGCAGATCGATGGCGGCCTGTCCAGCCAGTATGTTTCGGCCCTGTTGATGATGGCTGCCGGCGGTGACCGCGCTGTCGATGTCGAACTGCTCGGCGAGCATATCGGTGCTCTCGGCTATATCGATCTTACGGTCGCGGCCATGCGCGCTTTCGGCGCCAAGGTGGAGCGTGTGAGCCCGGTCGCCTGGCGCGTCGAGCCCACCGGCTATCATGCCGCCGACTTCGTGATCGAGCCGGATGCCTCCGCCGCGACCTATCTCTGGGCGGCCGAAGTGCTTGGTGGCGGCAAGATCGATCTCGGCACGCCGGCAGAGCAATTCTCGCAGCCGGATGCGAAGGCCTATGACCTGATCTCGAAGTTTCCGCATCTGCCCGCCGTCATCGACGGCTCGCAGATGCAGGACGCCATCCCGACGCTTGCCGTTCTCGCCGCCTTCAATGAAACGCCGGTGCGCTTCGTCGGCATCGAGAACCTGCGCGTCAAGGAATGCGACCGCATCCGCGCCTTGTCGAGCGGCCTGTCCCGCATCGTGCCGAACCTCGGGACTGAAGAGGGCGATGATCTCATCGTCGCATCCGATCCGAGCCTCGCCGGCAAGGTGCTGCCAGCAGAAATCGACAGCTTTGCCGATCACCGCATCGCCATGAGCTTTGCGCTCGCCGGTCTGAAGATCGGCGGCATCAGCATTCTCGACCCCGATTGCGTCGCCAAGACCTTCCCGTCCTACTGGAACGTGCTGGCGTCTCTTGGTGTCGCTTACGAAGACTGACGCTCCGCCATCTCAAGGGCTGAGCGCAGGCATGTTCCTGACGTGAGCGGCGCCGGCAACGGCGTCGCGGCCATCCTTTGGGGGAGCGATGACACGGCTTTGCGGGTTCTTCCTGGCTTTGTGCCTGCTGCTTTGTGCAACGGCGGTGACGGCAGCCGAACTCATCACCAACTTCGATCAGGCGATCGCGCTGCATCGTGACGGCTCCATGCGAGTCGTCGAGACGATCTCGGTCAATGCCGAGGGCCAAAACATCCGCCGCGGGATATTCCGGGATTTCCCGCTGACGATGACCGACGCCAACGGTCGCGAGATCGAAGTGGATTTCAAGGTCGTCTCCGTCGAGCGTGACGGCCAGCCGGAAGATTGGCGCACCGAACGCATCAGCGGCGGCGAGCGCATCTATATCGGCAAGGCCGATCGTATCCTGAACCCAGGCCCGCATACATTTCGCCTGACCTATGACACTAACAGGCAGATGCGCTATTTCGGCGATCATGACGAGCTTTATTGGAACGTGACGGGCAATGGCTGGCTGTTCCCGATCCTCAATGCAAAGGCAACCGTCACCCTGCCAGATGGCGTGCAGCCGCAGCAGCTTGCCTTCTTTACGGGGCCGCTCGGCGCTACCGGCAAGAATGCAAGTGCGAGCCAACAGGACAATATCGTTACCTTCGCAACGACCAGGCCGCTCGCAGCGGCTGAAGGCCTGACGATCGCCATCAAGCTGGCCAAAGGAGCGATCACACCGCCGAGCGACAGCCAGCAATGGGGCTGGTTCCTTCGGGATCACCTCGACACGATCATTGCCATCGGTGGGCTGATCCTGCTGTTTGCCTATTACATGCGAAGCTGGATCGCGGTCGGCCGCGATCCGCCTGCGGGTGTCATGGTCCCGCGCTGGGATCCGCCTGAAGGCATTTCGCCGGCGCTGGTCAACTATATCGACAACAAGGGCTTCGCCAGTTCCAGCTGGACGGCATTCTCCGCAGCCGCGATCGACCTTGCCGTGCGCGGCTACGTCATTCTCGACGATCTGAAGGAAAAGGTCGTTATCCGCCCGACAGGCAAGTCCGGCAACGATCTCAGCGGCGGCGACAAGGTGCTCATTCAGGCCGTCGGACCATTCGCGCCGCTCGTCATCGACAAGGAGAATGGCGAAGCAGTACAGCGTCTGGGTGCGAAATTTCGCAGCGCGATCGAGCGCGATCATCGCGGCGAATATTATAAGGCCAATTCGCTCTATGTCGTGATCGGTATTGCTCTCTCGGTTTTGATCCTGGCATCCATCATCATCTTTGGGCGGTTGCATGAAAATGCGGTGCCGCTGATCGTGATGCCCGGTGTCCTGTCGATCTTTGTTACGATCTTTACCAACATCATCGGCCGCAGATTCCGGCGCCCTGGCGCCGGGCTGGGCCAGCGAATTCTTTCCGTTCTGATCTGCGCCTTCTTCGGCTTCGTCCTGGTATCCGTCGTCGTCAACGGCTTTGCCGCCGCGGTCGTGCCGCTGTGGGAAGCGGGCCTGCTGCCGCTGGTCGCCGGCATCGTCGGCATTTTCGCGCTCAACGTCGTCTTCTTTTTCATCATGGGCGCCCCGACGCCGCTCGGACGGAAGATGATGGATGGCATCGCCGGTCTCAGGCAATATCTGACGCTCGCCGAACGCGACCGGATGAACATGCAGGGCGCGCCGCAAATGTCGCCACAGCACTTCGAAAAGCTGCTACCCTATGCGGTCGCTCTCGGGGTGGAGAAGCCCTGGTCGAGCGCCTTCGAGACCTGGCTCGCCACCGCTGCAGGTGCTGCCGCGGCAGCTTACGCGCCGATCTGGTATTCCGGTGATTTCCGCCCTGGCAATATCGGCGGCACCATCGGCGATTTCTCCTCTTCCATGGCGTCGACCATCGCCTCGACGATTCCCGCCCCGGCATCGA
>NZ_JBXSOO010000011.1:0-186301 GCF_057784515.1 Martinezella sp. CNPSo 3732 | reverse complement strand
TATTCAGGCGGCAAATGTCTTTGACAGCGCGGCGAGACCTGGTTGTCGCATGGCCTTGACAACCCAAGGAGGCTGTTTTTCAGGCCACTCGAATATATGAGAACTCGGGCAAGAACCTCAGGGTTTCACGCATTAATGGGCATATTTTCCCGGTTTTTGACTCCAAAACGGTACACCTAAGAGACTTTTGCCTCTATGGTGGCCGCGCGTTAACCCCCGGGAAACGTCAAACTGAGTAAGTTCTCATGTAACCGTAAAGCGGCGTATGCATAAAAGAACTGAACCGAGAAAGAGTATTGCGTATCGGCAGGCAGGAACCGTGGCAGCGGTTGCGGCAGTGCTGGCGCTCGGTCCGGTGTGCGCCCAAAATGCATTTGCATTCAAACTCTTTGGCATCAAGCTCTGGGGTGAAGACGAAACGGCGGATCAGGTTTCCGATCCCGTCCGCTACACGGTCGATTTCAAGGCGGACAATCTCGACAAGGATCTCAAGGACGCATTGAGCGATAGCTCGATGCTGGTTTCCGATGAAAAGAAGCCCGTATCCGGCGACCTTGGCGTCGTCGTGAAGGCGCGTGATGACCGCGATCGCCTGATAGCCACACTTTATGAAAAGGCCCGTTATGGCGGCGTGGTCACCATCACCGTCAACGGCACCCCCCTCGATGCTTTGCCGCCGACACCGACCTTCAGCCGCACCAAGCCTGTTGCGGTCACGATCAGCGTCGATCCCGGCCCGGTCTTCAAACTCGGCAGGATCAATCTGCTCGGCGACGCCGCGAGGCTCGATCCGGCAAATTATGGCCTCGTGCGCGGCGGCGATGCCGGCTCGCTGACCATTCTGAAGGCAGGCGACAAGATGGTCGCCGACTTCAAGAACGAGGGTCATCCGCTCGCCAAGCTCGACAAACGCGAAGTCGTCGCCGATCATTCGACCAATACCGTCGATGTCTCGCTGAAGGTCGAAAGCGGTCCCGTCGCTCCCTTCGGCAATGTCGGCGTCACCGGCCAAAAATCGGTCGATCCGGATTTCATCAAGCGCTATGCCCGCATCAACGAAGGCAAGCCCTACTCGCCCGACGAGCTGAAGAAAGCCTCGGATCGCCTGAGAAAGCTCGGCGTCTTTTCCAGCGTCACCATCCGCG
Organism: Martinezella sp. CNPSo 3732; assembly: GCF_057784515.1. Classification (NCBI taxonomy): domain Bacteria; kingdom Pseudomonadati; phylum Pseudomonadota; class Alphaproteobacteria; order Hyphomicrobiales; family Rhizobiaceae; genus Martinezella; species Martinezella sp. CNPSo 3732. The sequence goes on along the minus strand of NZ_JBXSOO010000011.1, from coordinate 185,156 downwards.
AGGCGGACAAGCTCGCGCCGGATGGCAGCATCCCCACGACCATCGAGGTGTCGGAAGGCAAGCAGCGCTTCTTCGGTGTCGGCGCACAATATTCCACCATCGACGGTTTTGGCCTGCAGGGCTATTGGGGCCACCGCAACCTGACGGGGCGCGCGGATTCACTGCGTATCGAGGGATCTGTCTCCCGCATCGGCGAGACCACGGATGTCGGCAAGCTGGATTACACCGCAGGTATTACCTATGTCCGGCCGGCCACCTTCTACCCCTCGGCGACCTTCACGGCGGGCTTCAAGGTGCAGAGCCTTCATCCGGACGCCTACGACGCTGATACCGCCACGGCGAGCGCCGGTCTCGCCTACGAAATCAACGATCAGGATACCGTTTCCGCTGGTGGCGAAGTGTCCTACGAAAAGGACACGACCGACGCCTTCGGAAAGCAGAATTATCTGACGGTCGCGATCCCACTCGAATATGTCCGCGATACGCGCGACAACAAGCTGGACCCTACCGAAGGCTATCGTGCCTCCATCGGCGCCAAGCCGAGCTATGAGGCAATGGGCGGCACGGTTTTCAGCTCCTTCGAGGGCTCGATCACCGGTTACAAGGGCATAGGCGCCAACAACAACGTGGTCTTCGCCGGCAAGCTTGCCGCGGGCTCGCTGCTGGGTGCAAACAGCATTGAGGACATTCCTGCCACCCGGCGTTTCTATGCCGGCGGCGGCGGCTCGGTGCGCGGCTACAGCTATCAGGAAATCTCGCCTTACAACTCCCATGGGGACGAAACGGGCGGACGTTCCTATGTGACCGCCTCTTTCGAAGCGCGGGTGAAGATCACCGATACGATCGGCATCGTACCTTTCGTCGATATGGGCAGCGTTACCGACAGCGTCTTGCCCGACGCGTCCGATCTGCGCATTGGCGCCGGCGTGGGCTTGCGCTACGCTACGCCCTTCGGTCCGATCAGGCTCGATGTCGCCGTGCCGTTGAAGAAATATGACAATGGCACATCTTATGGCATCTATGCCGGCATCGGACAGGCCTTCTGATAAACCGCAGAGTTGTCGCGGGCCTTTCAGCACACGGTTACGAAATTGAGGCTACTGTCGCTTTCATGAGCATATTGATTCGAATTCTCGGGCAATTGGTGCGCTGGATCGCCTATGCGGTCGTAGCGATCCTCTTGCTCGTGATCGCGGCTGTGCTCGTCGTCGGCTTGGTACCCTCCGTAACCGGTTATGCCGTCGATCAGGTGGCAAAGCTCGCATCTACGCCGGATCGCACCATCGCCATCGCCGCGCCCTCGGGACTGCTGAACGGCAATCTGAGGGTCGGTTCGATCACTGTATCCGACACGAAAGGCCCCTATGCCAAGGTGCAGAACCTTGCCATCGACTGGTCTCCGCTATCCTTGCTAAGAGGCACTTTCCATGCCGATCGCGTCGCGGCCGATGTCGTCGATTTCGAACGGCTGCCGGTTTCGACGGTCGCACCCGCACCGGCAACGCAGCCGGCAAGCTCCAGCGGTTTCTCCCTGCCCATCGCCATCGATATCGGCGCCATCGCCCTGCCTGATCTTCGCGTCGGACAGGCCGTCGCCGGACAAGACTTTGTTCTTGCCGCCGACGGCAGCGTCAAGGCAAACAGCAGCAGTATGGGGCTCATGATCAATGCCAGCCGCCATGACGTGCCCGATGCCAAGCTTTCCGCCGATATCGCCTTTGCGCCGGGCGACAATCAGCTGAAACTGAAGACGCAGATTTCCGAGCCGCGCGACGGCATGCTGGCCGGGCTGCTGCACCTGCCGGGCGGTCCGGCCGTCAACATCGACCTTTCCGGCGACGGCCCCCTTTCCAACTGGGCCGGCAAGCTGCAGGCAGCCCTCGACGGCAAGCCGACCGTCGCCATCAGCGGTCACCACAGCCTCTCAAACGACGGCTTGCACCACATCGACGTCAAAGGCGGCGGCGATGTCGATTCACTCCTGCCGCCGACCATGCGGGCGCTCTTTGCCGGCCAGACCACCATCGATCTTTCCGCGACCTTCGACGGCAAGGGCAAGATCGATATCCAGACCGGCAATCTCGCCACCGGCAGCGCCGTGCTTGCCGCATCGGGCACGCTCGATCCCGCCGGCAACAACAGCCTCAATGCCAATCTGATCGGCACCTCCGGCCCCGTCGATTTCCGGTGGCCCATGGAAAATGGCGAGGCCCGCGCCCTGATCTCGCGGGTCGACATCGCGCTGACGGGTGCTGCCCAATCGGTGAAGATCGATGCCAAGGCAGCACTCGACAGCGCCAGTACCCCGCAGGGCAATATCGGACAGATCAATCTCAGTGCCCGAAGCGATGCCTTCAACCTCACCGGCATGTCCGGCCCACTGCAGCTTCGCCTCGTCGTTGGTCAGACGGCTTTCGCAAGCTCCGACCTCAATCGTCTGATCCGCGCGCCGATTGCCCTAACCGCGCCGCTGCAGCTCTCGCCCGACACGATCGGCTTCAACAATACGACATTGGAAAGCGCCAGCATCGGCGGCACCGTCAACGGCAAATATACGCTGTCGTCGAAGGCGCTGACGGGCAATTTCAAGCTCTTCGCCCTGCCCGGAGTTCTGCCGGATGGTATCTCGAACAAGTTCGAGGGCACGATCTCGCTGGAAGGTCAGGTCGCCGGCACGGTGCCCACCAAGATGACCCTCTCCAATCTTGCGGTGAAATCCAATGTCGCCGAAATCAATGGCAATGTCGCGCTCAACGACCAATCGCTGACCACAGATCTATCCGGCAAGGTGCTCGACCTTTCCAAGCTCGTCCCGAACGCGCAAGGACAGGCCGATATCGGTCTCAAGGCCAAGGGGCCATTGAGCGCGATCGGCATCGACGCGACCGTCAAGGCCGTCAATGTCAAACTGGCGGGACGGCTGCTCGATACGCTTGATATCGGCGTGACCGGCACCGCCGATCCCAAGGCGCCGGAGGCAAACATCCAGGCAAATGGGGCGATCGACGGCAAGCCGATCCGTATCACCGCGGACGCCGTTTCCAAAGATGGCCGCACCAGCATCCCGTCACTGGCAGCCGAAATCGGAACCAACAAGCTGCAGGGCAAGCTGGATCTGTCGCCGAGCTTCGAGCCCACCGGCGCGCTGACCTTCGACCTGCCGGATCTCAGCCTGCTGGCCGCGCTTGCCGGACAGAAGGCCGAGGGTGACCTCAAGGGCTCGCTTGATATCGCCAGCACCAACGGCAAGATCGGCCTGAAGGTCAACGCCAATGGCAATGGTATCCGCCGCGACGATCTCATCATCAGCAAGCCGGCCGTGGCGCTTGCCGTCGACGATCTCAAGGCCTTCTCCGCCAATGGCAGCATCCGCGCCGATACGATCGCCTCCGGCGCCAACCGCATCGCCGAACTCAATCTGACCTTCACCCAGCAGGGCAGCCACACGGATTTCGATCTGAAATCGGCCTATGACAACGCGCCGCTGACGACACATGGCAGCGTCGAGACAGCCGGCGGTCAGACGACGGTCAATCTTGATTCGTTCGCCGGCGCGCCGCGCACGATACCGGTGAAGCTCGCATCGCCGACGAAGATCGTCATCAAGGACGGCATCGCCTCGATGAACGGCCTGACCCTTCAGACCGGTGGCGGTTCGGTGACTGTCGACGGCACTGCCGGGCAAGCCCTGAACATCAATGCGAAGATCGCCAACCTGCCCGCAAGCCTCGCCAACGTCTTTGCGCCTACGCTGGCGGCGGAGGGCGTCATCTCGGGCACGGTGGCGGTCACCGGCAAGGCGACCTCGCCCGCCGTTGTCTTCCAGACCAACTGGTCGGGCGCGGCAACAAGCCAGACAAAAGCCGCCGGCCTCGCACAGCTCGGCATCAAGGCCGAAGGCAAGTTCGCCGACAATGTCGTCACCATCAACACCAACCTGACCGGCCAGAGCGGCTTGGCGCTGAATGGCGGCGGCACCGTCGCCATTGCCGGCAACAAGGCGATGGCGCTGAAGTTTGCCGGTAATCTGCCGTTCGACGCTTTGGCAGGCCAGCTGGCCGCCCAGGGCCTGGTCATGACAGGTACGGCGAAAATCGACATGCAGATCGGCGGCACGACGGCGGCACCCGCCATATCAGGCACGATTACCACCGACGGCGCCAAGCTGGTCGATGTTCGGCGAAACCTCACGCTCAGCGGCCTTGCGGTCACTGTTGCGCTCGACGGCAGGCAAGCCGTCATCTCACGGCTGAGCGGCAATCTCACCAGCGGCGGCAGCATCTCCGGCAGCGGCACGGTCGGCATTACCCCGGATAGCGGCTTTCCAGCCGATATCCAGATGAAGTTCAACAACGCGACCTATGTCGATGGAACCCTCGTGACCGCGACCGTCAACGGCACGCTCGGCATCAAGGGACCGCTGATGACCGCACCGATGCTGACGGGCAATCTTAGGATCAACAAGGCATCGATCACCGTGCCGCAGAAACTGCCGGCCTCGCTTTCGGAAATCAACATCAAGCACAAGAACGCCCCGGCTGCGGTCAATGCTCAGTTCAAGGACCAGAAGCCGGAGGCGCCGCGCAGCAAATCGACGACCCTCGGCATCGATCTGCAGCTCGACGCTCCCTCGCAGATTTTCGTGCGCGGCCGCGGCATCGATGCCGAACTTGGCGGCAACATCACGGTGCGCGGCACGGCAGCAGAACCAATCGTGTCCGGCGGTTTCACCATGAGGCGCGGGCGTCTGACCATCTTGAGCCGCCGGCTGGATTTCACCGATAGCAGCAAGATCACCTTCGGCGGCGACCTGACGCCGGCGCTCAACATGGAAGCGACATCGACCGCAGGCTCCACCACCATAACCGTCGATGTCACCGGTCTGGCGACCGACCCGCAGATCGGCTTCTCTTCATCGCCGGCCCTGCCGCAGGACGAGGTGCTGGCGCAGCTGATCTTCGGCCAGTCCATGTCGAAGCTTTCAGCCATGCAGATCGCCCAGCTCGCCGATGCAGCCAGCCAGCTGGCCGGCGGACGTTCCACCTCGCTCTTCGAAGGCCTGCGCAGCCATCTCGGCGTCGACGATCTCGACATCTCGACGGATGCGAACGGCCAGGCACAGGTCGGCGCTGGCAAGTACCTGAACAAACGCACCTATATCGAACTACAGCAGGGCGCCTCCAACAACACCAAGGCCATCATCAATTTCAACGTCGGTCGCGGCGTGAAGCTGCGCGGCGCGGCGGGATCTGACGGCGCAGGGGAAGCCGGCGTCGTCTACGAGCACGAATATTGAGGAACACCTCTCCCGCGAGAACAAACTATCGTCGAGTGGTTTGCCGAGCGCCACGCCGCGGCAAGGAGGAAACGAAGATGTGCGCATTGTTGCGCAGCGCGAGCTCGCATGAAGATTGCCCGTGGGCTTATCATTCTGCGCAATCGGATTGATCAATCTGTCGAAAGCCGGTTGATTCTGGACAATTTTCCATCTTTTTGCTGTCATCCAGACAATTGATAATGCAAGGCAACATCATTCGGACCAATCGGCTCTTCCTGGCCCCGATCTGATCTATGTCGTTGTGTTTTTTACCCCGTTCCGGAAAGCTGCTGCTAACTTTTCCGGAATCGCTCTAACCCTCGGAGCAATGCTGATGAATACGCTATCCACTCCCGTTACCCTGATCGGCGTTCCCCTGGAGGAAGGTTCCGGCCGCCGCGGCGCTGGCATGGGTCCGACGGCGCTCCGCATCGCAGGCATCGAAACCACGCTGACCGAACTTGGCCATCGCGTCACGGATAGCGGCGACCTGCATCCGGCGCCGGCCGCAGACCTGCCGGAACATCCCCACGCCCACAATCTGAAGATTGTCGGCGCTTTCACGCGCGCACTGGAAGCAAAGGTCTATGATGTCGCATCGTCCGGCGGCTTCCCGCTGATCCTGGGCGGCGACCACAGCCTCTCCATGGGCAGCGTCTCCGGCATGGCCCGCTACGCGGCGGAGGTTGGTCGCCCGCTCTTCGTGCTCTGGCTCGACGCTCACTCCGATTTCAATTCGCCGGCCACCTCACCCTCGGGCAATATTCATGGCATGCCCGTCGCCTACTATTGTGGTGAGGCCGAGATCGAGGACGTTCTGCCAGCCGGGCGGCCGCTGGTCGATCCGACGAAGGTCTTCCAGGTCGGCATCCGCTCCGTCGATCCGCGCGAGCGCGAGGAAATCCGCGAACACGGCGTCAACGTCTTCGACATGCGCTCCCTCGACGAGCAAGGCGTCGCCGCCATCATGCGTAAGGTGCTCGATACCGTCAGCGAAGCCAACGGCCTGCTGCATGTCAGCTTCGATGTCGATTTCCTCGATCCGGATATCGCACCGGGTGTCGGAACCACCGTGCCGGGCGGCGCGACCTATCGCGAAGCGCATCTGATCATGGAAATGCTCTCCGACAGCAACCTCGTCTCGTCGCTCGATCTCGTCGAGCTCAACCCGTTCCTCGACGATCGCGGCAAGAGCGCCCGTGTTCTCGTGGAAATGGCGGCAAGCCTCTTCGGTCGGCGCATCTTCGATCGCCCGACCCGAGCCGCTTAAAGGGGCTCCATTCCTTTCCGGGGCGACCCCTTCCCGACATCATACGGCGTAAGACTATCCAGTCGAAACTGCTTGTATAGATTTAGGTTTAAGCAATCTTCTTGCTCTATCGTGCCAATAACGCGTCGAATTCGGCGTCACGGGTTCAATGGGAAGAACGTTCATGGCCACGATCAATTCCACCAGCTTTAGCGGCGATACTCTGGAGATCATTGCCTTCCGGCTGCATGATCAGGAATTCTGCGTCAAGACCACCACGATCCGCGAAATCCGCGGCTGGGCGCCGTCGACGCCGATCCCGCACGCGCCGGCCGATGTCATCGGCGTCATGAACCTGCGCGGCTCGGTGATCCCGATCATCGACCTCGCCTACAAGCTCGGCATGCAGAGCACGGTCGCCAATGAGCGCAGCGCCATCGTCGTCGCCGAAGTCCATAACATGGTTATCGGCATGCTGGTCGATCGCGTCTCCGATATCCTGACGATCGCGTCCAACCAGGTACAGCCGGTGCCGGAAGTGACCGCGTCCTTCGATCGCGCCTATTGCGAAGGCATCATCGCCACGGAGAATGGCATGATCTGCTTCCTGAACCTCGCCAAGATGTTCAAGGAAAACGAAACAGACGAACTTGCAGCTTAACTTCGCCGCATAGTCTTTCTAAGAAACCGCCGTTCTCTCGCGGCGGTTTTTTATTATTTCAGTATTTTAGTTAGTTATGTTTTATTTAAATTATAATTTCTAATTATCTAATTTTTACTCAAAATTAAGGGAGACAACTCCATCATCGATTGTGAGGCGAGGAAAGAAAATACAATCTCTACATTCCGACCATCCCTTGCGGAACGCCGTTTTCGGCGTGCCGACGAGCGCGGCGGCCCGCTTCGATGCCATTAATCCACGCCCGACAAACGTGAGCTTTCTAAGAGGGAATAGGAATGTTCAGTCTATCATCCGATGCCAGCCGCATTCTTTCCGCCGTTTCCAAATCACAGGCCATCATTGAATTCGATCTCCAGGGTAAAGCACTGACCGCAAATGAGAATTTCTGCCGCGCGCTGGGCTATGAGCTGAAGGAAATCGTCGGCAATCATCACCGGATGTTCTGCGATCCCGCCTATGTGACAACCCCTGCCTATCATGATTTCTGGGCGCGTCTCGGCCGCGGCGAATATGATGCCGGCACCTACAAGCGTTTCGCCAAGGGCAATCGTGAGATCTGGATAGAGGCCTCTTACAACCCCGTCTTTCTCAACGGCAAGCCGGTTAAGGTCGTAAAATTCGCCGTCGATGTCACCGAGGCCAAGAAGAAGGCGATCGACGATGCCGGCAAGCTTCAGGCACTCTCGCGCTCGCAGGCCGTGATCGAATTCCTGCCGACCGGCGAAATCCTGACCGCGAACGAGAATTTCTGCAGCGCCATGGGCTATGCGCCTAGCGAGATCGTCGGCAAGCATCACAGTATTTTCTGCGATCCGGCCTATGCCCGCACCGAGGAATACAAGCGCTTCTGGCAGCGCCTGGCGCAGGGCGAGTTCATCGCCAACGAATTCGTCCGCTACGGCAAGGGCGGCAAGGAAATCTGGATCCAGGCGGCCTATAACCCTATCGTCGATGCCGACGGCAGAGTCTACAAGGTCGTGAAATTCGCGACCGATGTCACCTCGCGCATGAGCGCCATCAGCGAACTTGCCGGCGCACTCCGCAGCCTGTCGGAAGGCGACCTGACGAAGACGCTCCAGCGGTCCTTCGTGCCCTCCATGGAACAGCTTCGCCACGATTTCAACGCAACGATCGAGAGGCTTTCCGAGACGCTGACCACCGTCGGCCACAATGCCAGCGCCATTGCCGCCGGCTCGCGCGAGCTTGGCGATTCAGCCGAGGCCTTTTCAAGGCGTACCGAGCAGCAGGCCGCCTCGGTGGAAGAAACGGCCGCTGCCCTGGAGGAAATCACCACCACGGTCGCCGATTCCAGCCAACGTGCGGAAGAAGCCGGGCGTCTCGTTGCCGAAACCAAACGCGGCGCCGAAGAATCCGGCACGGTAGTCCGCAACGCCGTCGCCGCCATGGATCAGATCGAGAAATCCTCACGCGAGATCACCAACATCATAGGGGTCATCGACGATATCGCTTTCCAGACCAACCTGCTGGCGCTGAATGCCGGTGTCGAGGCGGCACGAGCCGGCGAGGCGGGCAAAGGCTTCGCCGTCGTGGCGCAGGAAGTGCGCGAACTTGCTCAGCGCTCGGCCAGTGCCGCCAAGGAAATCAAGGCGCTGATCACGACATCGAGCGAGCATGTCAAGAACGGTGTCGGCCTGGTCGGCCAGACGGGCAAGGCGCTGGAACAGATCGTCACCCAGGTTGCCGATATCAACACCAACGTCGCTGCCATCGTAAAGGCGTCGAAGGAACAGACGATCGGCCTTCGAGAAATCAATTCGGCGATCAATTCGCTGGATCAGACCACCCAGCAGAATGCCGCGATGGTCGAAGAGAGCACCGCCGCAAGCCTCAGGCTCGCCAATGAGGCGGATGCGCTGCACACGCTGCTGGCCCAATTCCGCCTGGCCGACTCGATGATCCACGATATGGTAACGCGGCGCGCCGCTTGATCTCCCTCGCAATTAACCTTCAGCACGAAGCCGCCTCGGATAGGTCGAAGCGGCTTCGTGATCTTGCGGAGGATAGTTTAGCCGAACAGAGCGTAAGTGCTCTTGATCGTCACCCATACACCCCAGAGCAGCGGAATGCCGACGAGCCCCCAGGCGATCAGTGCCTTACCATCGAAACCGCCCGTGCCGATGCCGAAAGAGCCGGTGGGGCCGGCATTGGCAGCAGCGGTTTTTGCCTGCAGCGCGGCGACCTCCTCGTCCGACATGAACCACTTGTCCGAGAGCGGCTTGACCAGCGAATTGGCAATCAAGCCCACAGCCAGCATGACAGCAAGAATATACATGGTGAAGGTATAGAGCTGCGCGCCTTCGACGCCAGCCGCCTTCTGCGCCTCGCGGATATAGTTGACCACGACTGGCCCGATGATCCCGGCCGTCGCCCAGGCCGTCAGCAGCCGGCCATGGATCGCGCCGACGAACTGCGTGCCGAATATATCGGCGAGATAGGCGGGAACGGTGGCGAAACCGCCGCCATACATCGACAGGATGATGCAGAGCGCACCCACGAAAAGCACCTTGCTATGGATGCCTGCGGCCCAGGGAGCAAGGACATAGAGCGCAATGCCGATCACGAAAAAGCAGTAATAGGTGTTCTTGCGGCCAATTCTGTCTGATAGCGACGCCCAGAAGAAGCGGCCGCCGATATTGAAAAGCGACAGCAACCCGGCAAAGCCGGCGGCGATGGCCGCCACCGCCCCGATCTGGTCCTTGCTGAGATCGGCGAATTTCAGATCAGGCAGGCCGATCAATGCTCCGCCGAAAATCTCCTGCAGCATCGGGGAGGCCATGCCGATGACACCGATGCCGGCCGAGACGTTGAGGCACAATACCGCCCAGATCAGCCAGAACTGCGGGGTTTTGTGAGCATCGCGAAGATGCACATGCTTCGTCGTAATCATTGAGCTCTTAGCAGCGGGTGCCGTCCAGCCTTCCGGACGCCAGCCGGCCGGCGGCAGACGATAGCCGAAGGCACCGCCCATCATGAAGACGAAATAGATCGCCGCCATGACGATGAAAGTCTGCCAGACGCCCACTGATCCGTCATCACGGAAGTGGTTCATCAGCAAGCTCGCAAGCGGCGCGCCGATCATCGCGCCGCCGCCGAAGCCCATGATCGCCATTCCGGTCGCCATGCCGCGGCGGTCGGGAAACCATTTGATCAGGGTCGACACCGGCGAGATATAGCCGAGCCCGAGCCCGATACCACCGATGACGCCAGCACCGATCCACATGATCCAGAGCTGGTGGAAGATGACGCCGATCGCCGCAATCAGGATACCACCGCACCAGCAGCAGGCAGCAACCACGCCGGCCTTGCGCGGCCCAACCTTCTCGAGCCATCCGCCCCAGATGGCGGCGGAGGAGCCGAGCAGCACGAAGAAGAGCGTATAGATCCAGCCGAGATCGCTGACGCGCCAGTCGCAGCTTGTCGTGAACAGGGCCGTCAGAAGATTGAGGTTTGCGCACTCGGCCGGAGCCGGTGCCGGGGTGCCGAGCGCCTTGGAGAGCGGCAGCCAGAACACGCTGAAGCCATAGGCCATGCCGATGCAGAGATGGATCGCCAGTGCCGCCGGCGGCACGAGCCACCGGTTGAAGCCCGGCCTGGCAATGATGCGCTCACGATCGAGCAGACCCGCCGTCGCCGTTCCTCGGGAAATATTCGTATCCGCAGCCGTCATGAACAACTCCTCCTTGTTTCGAAGACCGGCACCGATTCACTCGACAGCAATCGTATTTGTGGCTGGAGCCTCCACTCTCCATCCCAATGCACCATCAATGCTAGTATTAAGCCGACTTAACTTCCTCGACCGGCGCCGGCCTGTGGATCAGCGAGGCCGCCTCCAAGACCAAAGGGTTCAGCCCGCTGTCTCCGTGATCGATGATCGCGAAAAGCTGGCGGCGCATACGCGGCTCCCAGAATTTATTGATATGGGTGGCAACCCCCTGCACCGCTTCGTTTGCCGGCTGCGTCTTGAAGAAGGTGGCGATCTGGTTCGCCATATAGATGAGCTTGGTTTCGGTCTTGCCGTGCGGCGTGTCGTCAGGCGACATCGGCGATGCTCCCCGTGATGATGCGATGCGGATGGGTGAAAATCTCGAAATCGTCGCCGCGCACCAGCGCCACCAGCGTCATGCCGGCCTCCTCGGCCGTACGGATAGCAAGCGCCGTCGGCGCGGAAATCGCTACAAGGACGGAACTGCCTACAATCGCCGCCTTCTGCACCATCTCGACCGACAGGCGGCTGGTGACGGCGACCACCCCTTCCGCGCCCTTATGGCCAGACCGAATGACCGCGCCGCAGAGCTTGTCGAGAGCATTGTGCCTTCCGACATCCTCGCGCGCGGCAAGCAGACCCTCGGACGGGATATAGAAGCCCGCGCCATGCACGGCACGCGTCTCGCGATGCAGCGGCTGCGCATCATTAAGCAGTGCGACCGCGCGGACGATGTCCTTTTGCGTGAGCTTTAAAGCAACCTTGGAAACGTCAGGCACCTTGCGCACCGCCTGCTCGATCGATTCGATGCCGCAGAGGCCACAGCCGACCGGACCAGCCATATGGCGGCGCCGCAGCTGCAGGGCGTCTGCCGCATCGTCGACCAGAGCGATCTGCACATCGATCCCCTGCGCGTCCTCGATCGGCTCGATCGCAGCAATCTCACTCATATCGGTAATAATGCCCTCGGTGAGGCTGAAGCCGACGGCGAAATCCTCGATATCGGCGGGCGTGCCCATCATGACCGCATGCGAGGTGCCGCCATAGGAAAAGGCGATCGGCACTTCCTCGGGGACGATGCGAGAGCCCGAGCGGACCAGACCGTTGCGGCGGGCGGTTTCGGGGACGGTGGTGGTGGGGGTGAATTGGGTCATTGTGGTACCGGGTGTGGAATACCCCCCTCTGTCACTTCGTGACATCTCCCCCACAAGGGGGGAGATTGGTAACGCGCAGCACTCTCTTGCCTCAAGCGAACGTCCAGTCTGCTGAAATCGCTGCCTATTGTCTTGCCAGTAGCAACCGGCAAACTCCCAACAATCTCCCCCCTTGTGGGGGAGATGTCGCGAAAGCGACAGAGGGGGGTATATTTCCCCATACTCCGACTCACTCCGCAGCCTCCATCTTCCCAGCAATGCGCCGCGACTGCCGCGCCTGCTCATCATACTCGACCTGCCACTGCGACGGGCCGTTCGATGGCGAGACCTGCACGGCCGTTACCTTGTATTCCGGGCAGTTCGTCGCCCAGTCGGTGTAGTCAGTGGTGATGACGTTCGCCTGCGTGTCCGGATGATGGAAGGTCGTGTAGACGACGCCGGGCGCAACGCGGTCGGTAATCAATGCGCGAAGCGTCGTGTCGCCGGAGCGGCTGCTGAGCCGGATCCAGTCTCCTTCACGGATGCCGCGCTGCTCGGCATCGTGCGGATGGATTTCCAGGCGATCCTCCGCATGCCAGACGACATTTTCGGTACGCCGCGTCTGCGCCCCGACATTGTATTGGCTGAGAATACGCCCGGTCGTCAGCAGCAGCGGGAAGCGCGGGCCGGTGCGTTCGTCCGTCGGCACATATTCCGTGCGGATGAACTTGCCCTTGCCGCGCACGAAGCCGTCGACATGCATGATCGGCGAGCCGAGCGGCGTCTTCTCGTTGCAGGGCCACTGCACCGAGCCCATCTTCTCGAGATAGTCGTAGGAGACGAGCGCGAAGCTCGGCGTCGTGGCGGCGATCTCGTCCATGATTTCGGACGGATGCGTGTAGTTCCAGCCAAGGCCCATGGCCTGTGCCATCTTCTGCGTCACTTCCCAGTCGGCATAGCCGTTGCGCGGGGTCATGACCTTGCGCACGCGATTGATGCGGCGCTCGGCATTGGTGAAGGTGCCGTCCTTTTCGAGGAAGGTCGAACCGGGCAGGAAGACGTGTGCGTAATTGGCCGTCTCGTTCAGGAAGAGGTCGTGGACCACGACGCATTCCATCGCGGCAAGGCCGGCGGCAACATGCTTTGTATCCGGATCGGACTGGAGAATGTCCTCACCCTGTATGTAGATACCCTTGAACGTGCCTTCGACGGCCGCATCCAGCATGTTCGGAATACGCAGGCCGGGCTCGTTGTTGAGCTTCACGCCCCAGAGCTTTTCGAAGATATCGCGGGTCGCATCGTCGGAGATGTGGCGATAGCCCGGCAGCTCGTGCGGGAAGGAGCCCATGTCGCAGGAGCCTTGCACGTTGTTCTGACCCCGCAGCGGGTTTACGCCGACGCCAGGACGGCCGATATTGCCCGTCACCATGGCGAGGTTGGCGATTGCCATGACGGTGGTCGAGCCCTGACTGTGTTCGGTGACGCCAAGGCCGTAATAGATCGCGCCATTGCCGCCCTTGGCAAAGAGACGAGCGGCACCACGTACGAGTTCCGGAGAAACGCCGGTATATTTTTCCGCCTCTTCCGGGCTGTGCTGCGGCTCGGAAACGAAGGCTGCCCAGTCCTCGAATTCGGACCAGTCGCAGCGTTCGCGGATGAATTTCTCGTCGAAAAGGCCTTCGGTGACGATCACATGCGCCAGCGCCGTCATCATGGCGACATTAGTGCCCGGCTTCAGCGGCAGGTGATAGCTCGCCTCGACATGCGGCGTGCGCACGAGATCGATGCGGCGCGGATCGATGACGATGAGCTTGGCGCCCTGGCGCAGCCGCTTCTTCAGGCGCGAGCCGAAGACCGGATGACCATCCGTCGGATTGGCGCCGATGACGATGACGACATCGGAATGCTCGACGCTGTCGAAATTCTGCGTACCGGCCGAGGTGCCGAAGGCTTGGCCGAGGCCGTAGCCTGTGGGAGAATGACAGACGCGGGCGCATGTATCGACATTGTTGTTGCCGAAGCCGGCGCGCACCAGCTTCTGCACCAGATAAGTTTCCTCATTGGTGCAGCGCGAGGAGGTGATGCCGCCGATGGAATCGCGGCCATACTGATATTGCAGCCGCTTGAACTCGGTGGCGATATGGGCAAAGGCCTCGTCCCAGCTCACTTCGCGCCAGGGATCGGTCACCTTCTCGCGCACCATCGGGTTGAGGATGCGGTCCTTGTGGGTCGAATAGCCATAGGCGAAGCGGCCCTTGACGCAGGAATGACCGCGATTGGCCTGGCCGTCCTTCCAAGGCACCATGCGCACCAGCTCTTCGCCGCGCATCTCCGCCTTGAAGGAGCAGCCGACGCCGCAATAGGCGCAGGTGGTGACAACCGAATGCTCCGGCTGGCCGATCGATATGACAGACTTTTCAGTCAGCGTCGCGGTCGGGCAGGCCTGCACGCAGGCGCCGCAGGAAACGCACTCGCTGTCGATGAAACTCTCATGCATGCCGGGCGAGACGCGCGAGCCGAAGCCGCGGCCTTCGATCGTCAGTGCGAAGGTGCCCTGCACTTCCTCGCAGGCGCGCACGCAGCGCGAACAGACGATGCACTTTGAAGGATCATAGGTGAAGTAGGGATTGGACTCGTCCTTCGGCATCCATTTCAGATTGATGTCGCCGTTGTTGCGCGTCTTGACGTGATTGTCGCCCTCATAGCCGTAGCGCACGTCGCGCAGACCGACCGCTCCGGCCATATCTTGCAATTCGCAATCGCCATTGGCGGCGCAGGTCAGGCAGTCGAGCGGATGGTCGGAGATATAGAGCTCCATCACGCCACGGCGGATATCCTTCAGCCGGCCCGTCTGCGTGTGAACGACGAGGCCGGGTGCGACCGGCGTCGTGCACGAGGCCGGCGTGCCGTTGCGGCCTTCGATCTCGACGAGACAGAGGCGGCAGGAACCGAAGGCATCGACCATATCGGTGGCGCAGAGCTTCGGCACCTGAATGCCGGCTTCCATCGAGGCGCGCATGATCGAGGTGCCCTCGGGCACGGTGATCTGGCGGCCGTCGATGGTGAGTGTCACCATGGTTTCGGAGGTGGAGGCCGGCGTGCCGTAATCGATTTCTGGAACGAGGGACATGGATCTTACTCCGCCGCTTCAATCAAGGGAGCCGGAGAAAAATCCTCCGGGAAATGGGTCATCGCGCTCATCACGGGATAGGGCGTGAAGCCGCCGAGCGCGCAGAGCGAGCCGAACTTCATCGTGTTGCAGAGATCGGCAAGCAGAACCCGGTTCTTCTCGGGCTCGATGCCACGCGCGATCTTGTCGGCCGTCTCGACGCCGCGCGTCGAGCCGATGCGGCAGGGTGTGCACTTGCCACAGCTTTCGACTGCGCAGAATTCCATCGCGAACCGCGCCTGCTTCAGCATGTCGGCGGTATCGTCGAAAACGACGATACCGGCATGACCGATCAGGCCGTCCTTCGCCGCGAAGGCCTCATAATCGAACGGCGTGTCGAACAGGGTGCGCGGGAAATAGGCGCCGAGCGGCCCACCCACCTGCACGGCCTTGACCGGCCGCCCTGTCGCCGTGCCGCCGCCGATCCGGTCGACGATGTCACCGAGCGAAAGGCCGAAGGCCGTCTCGTAAAGGCCGCCGTGCTTGACGTTACCGGCGATCTGCAGCGGGATCGTGCCGCGCGACCGGCCCATGCCGAAATCGCGGTAGAAGGTAGCACCCTTGTCCATGATGATGGGGACGGAAGCGAGCGAGATCACGTTGTTGATGACGGTAGGACAGTTGAACAGGCCCTTATGCGCCGGCAGCGGCGGCTTGGCGCGTACGATGCCGCGCTTGCCCTCAAGGCTGTTCAAGAGCGCCGTTTCCTCGCCGCAGACATAGGCGCCCGCACCGGTGCGGATTTCCATATCGAACGCCTTGCCAGAACCAAGCACGGATGCCCCAAGAATACCGGCTTTACGGGCGATCTCCACCGCTTCAATCATCGCGGCAATCGCATGCGGATATTCCGAGCGCGTATAGACGAAGCCCTTGGTCGCACCGGTCGCGAGGCCTGCAATCGCCATGCCTTCGATCAGCACGAAGGGATCGCCCTCCATGATCATCCGGTCGGCGAAAGTGCCGCTATCGCCTTCGTCGGCATTGCAGACGATGTATTTGCGTGTCCCCGGCGCATCGAGCACCGTTTTCCACTTGATGCCGGTCGGGAAGCCCGCACCGCCACGGCCGCGCAGGCCGGAATCGGTGACTTCCTTGACGATATCGCCAGCCGCCATATCGATGGCGCGGCGCAGACCTTTCAGGCCGCCATGGGCTTCATAATCCTGCAGCGAAAGCGGGTCGGTAATGCCGCAGCGGGCGAAGGTCAGGCGGGTCTGTTCTTTGAGGAATGGGAGGTTTTCCACCTCCCCAAGACAGAGCGGATGCGCGCCACCTTCGGCGAGCCCGGCGTCAAAGAGCGCCGCGACATCCTTTGCCTTCACCGGTCCATAGCCGATGCGCTTACCGCCAATCTCGACTTCGACCAGGGGCTCAAGCCAGAACATGCCGCGCGAGCCGTTGCGCACGATGCGCGCATCGAGCCCACGCTTGGCGATTTCCTGCGCGAGCGATTTCGCCACTTTCTCCGCACCAAGCGAAAGGGCGGCCGCATCGCGGGGAATATAGATGGTGAGGGTCATTGGCGCGCCTCCTTGACAAGGTCGTCGGCGCTTTCGTCGTCGAGCCGTCCATAGAGTTCGCCGTCGAGCATCGCAGCCGGCGCGCAAGCGCAAAGCCCGAGACAGTAGACCGGCTCCAGCGTCACGCTGCCATCGAGCGTGGTCTGATGGAAATCGATGCCCAGGAGCTCCTTGATACGCTCGGCAAGCGCATCGCCTCCCGTCGACTGACAGGCCTCGGCGCGACAGAGCTTCAGAACATGCCGGCCGGCAGGATGATCGCGATAGTCATGATAGAAGGTCATGACGCCATGCACTTCGGCGCGCGAGAGGTTCAGCGCCTTGGCGATTAGCGGCAGCGCATCCTGCGGCACATAGCCGAATTCCTCTTGAATCCCGTGCAGGATCGGCAAAAGCGGCCCTTCCATCGATTTCATGCTATCGATGATGGTGCCGGCCCGGGTTGCGATATCGCCCGCGGCCTGATTCAAACTCATTAGCAGCCTCCCGCGCATAGCTCCGAAGATCGAAGGCGAATCTTCGGAAAAGGCCTATGCGGCATTTCCTCCTGGCGCACGATCGACACGCCACAGTGATAAGCTCGCAGGGAGACGACTAGGGATCAATAAGGCAGTCCCGTCGCGTGATAGAAAATTTCTATCGACTTCTATTCTCTTCCGCGAGCAATCTCGCCTCGTGCAACAAGGCAGACACGAGCGGCGTAAAGGGTTCACGATGTGTGGCGACCAGGCCGACAAGATGCTCGGCGTCAGGCTCCGTGATCGGGATCTTATGAATATCCGCCGGAAAACCGAATGAATCGGCAATATTCTTCGGCATAATGCTCGCCCAGCGCCCGGTCTGCACATGCGAAAACAGCACGATCATCGAATTGGATTCCAGCGTCGGCCTGGCCGTTGCGCCCGCCTCGGCAAGATGCCGGTTGATGATGCGGCGATTCTGCATGTCGGCAGTCAATAGACAAAGCCGAAGATCGCCGACCTCTTTCCAGGTGACCGTCTCACGCTCGGAAAACGGGCTGCCTGCCGCGGTGATGAGGTGATAGCGCTCGGCATAGAGCGGCACGCTGGTGACGCGGCCGAGCGGCTCGTTTTCCAGATAGGTAATGCCGGCATCGATCTCGAGATTTTCCAGCAGGCTCAGAACCTGCAGCGAATTACGCGATAAAATGGAGAAGGTGACATCCGGATGCCTTTCCTGGAAAGGCGTGGTGATTTTCTGCACCATGGCAAGCGCCGTCGGAATGGCGGCGATCCGAATATGGCCGGCAAGGCCCTTGCGCGCAGCCCGCATCTCCTCGCGCATAGTGCGGCTGTCGCCGACGATGCGGCGGGCCCATTCCAAGACACGCTGGCCCTCGGGCGTCAGTCCCTGAAAGCGCGAACCACGGCTGACAAGCATCACGCCGAGCTGGTCCTCCAGCTGGCGGATCGCCGCAGACAGGGTCGGCTGCGTCACGCCGCATTCTTCCGCGGCGCGGCCAAAATGCTTCTGATTGGCCAGCGCTATGAAGAATTCCAGCTTGTCGATCATCCCGCTCTCCCGCGACGAAAGAGTTAGACCGGCAGCATGGCGAGCGCAACATGCAAAGCGGCTTCAGGGATCAGCGATCGGTCTGACAGAAAGCCTTCTGCAGCGAATCGACGACGGCGCAGATTTCCGACCGCGCAACGGCATAATGGATGAGACGTCCTTCGCGGCGCGTATCGACCAGCTTGTCCAGACGAAGGCGCGCCAAATGCTGCGACACGACGGCCTGCGGCAGATCAAGAAGAGCCTCGAGTTCCATCACCGTTTTCTCGTGCCTGGCTAGCATAAAGAGAATTGTCAGGCGCGTCTCATGCGATAGTGCTTTCAACAGGGCGCTCGACTTTCGCGCCCTGTCGGTCATTTCCTCAACATCATGTTCCGCTGCACCGCCCTGCGGTAGAGACGACGACATATCACAGCCTCTAATAAGAATCCCCCAGGGAATGTTTATAATATTATCAAATCAGAAGCTGATTCAAAAAAGACGCGGAAAACCAAAAAAGGTCCGTTTTATCAGCAGATAAGCTGCCCGCCATTGATCTCGATGACCTGCCCGGTGATGTAGCCGGAAAGCAGGGGCGCTGCGAGAAAGAGATAGGCGGGCGCGCAATCTTCGGGGGTGCCCAGGCGCTGAAGCGGGATCGATTTGCGCGTCTGCTCCAGCTTCTCTCTCGATGAATAACGCTCATGAAAATCAGTCGCTATCGTGCCGGGGGAGACGCAATTCACTCGGATGCCGTCAGGCGCCAGCTCGCGCGCCAACCCTTTCGAGTAGGTCGCGACAAAGGCCTTCGAAGCGGAATAAATCGCCGATCCTGGGCTGCCGCCGGTCAGCGCCGAAATCGAAACCGTGTTGACGATCGCGGCCTGCCCGGCTGCCCGCAGCAGCGGCAACAGCCCTCTCGTCACTTCCATGACGGAAGTCTGATTGAGATGAACGATCTGCTCGTATTGTTCGTCCGTCAGTTCGCCGGCGGGAAATCGCCCGACCATGGTGCCGGCATTGTTGACCAGCACGTCGATGCGGTCGAAACGCTCGCCGGCAGCGCTGACGAAATCGTGCGTGCCATTGCCGGTGGCGAAATCGCCGGCAATGAGAAAGGCGCGGCGCTCGGCCTCCGCTTCCATCAGGAAATCGGGCAATTGGCGACCGGCATCGCGGCCGACATGAACAAGGACATGAGCGCCGCAATCGAGGAACTGGCGCGCGACCTCCAGCCCGATGCCACGACCGGCGCCGGTGACCACGACGTTGCGATTGTCGAATAGCTTCGGATGAAACACGATGACCTCCCCAACCACACTATTCGCGTGCCGGTAATTGCGGAATTTTCACTTTACCATATGATGACGAAAAAACGAAAGAAAGGGAGCGAAAACCATGTTCCTGTCCGGGCGTCAGACAGAGATCCTCGACATCGCCAAGGCGGAGGGGCGAGTGCTTGTGGAGGAGCTCGCGCTGCGCTTCTCGGTCACGCCGCAGACCATTCGCAAGGACCTGAACGATCTCTGCGACGGGCGCGTACTCTCGCGCGTGCATGGCGGCGCAATCTTTCCCGGCGGAACCGAGAACGTGAAATATGAGGCGAGACGGTCTATTGCCGCGCCCGAAAAGCATGCGATCGGCCGTGCTGCGGCGAGCCTGATCCCCAACAATAGCTCGCTTTTCATCAACATCGGCACGACGACGGAAGCCGTCGGCGAGGCACTCCTTGGCCACCACGAACTAATGGTAATCACCAATAATATCAATGTCGCCAATAAGTTACGAATTTTCCCGTCCATCGAAGTGGTGATTTCCGGCGGCGTCGTACGCGGCTCCGATGGCGGTATCGTCGGTGAAGCCGCCGTCGATTTCATCAAGCAGTTCAAAGTGGATTATGCCGTCATCGGCGCCTCTGCCATCGATCCCGACGGCGCGCTTCTGGATTTCGACTTTCGCGAAGTGAAAGTCGCACAGGCCATCATCGCCAATGCCCGGCACGTCATACTCGTTGCCGACAGCACCAAGTTCGAACGAACCGCCCCGGTTCGCATTGGTCATCTCTCGCAAGTCCACACCTTCGTCACGGACGAATGCAGCATCGAATCCGTGCGCTCCATCGCCGCGGAACATGACGTGCATCTCGTTGAAACCGCTCGCAGATCAGTCTGACCGGCGCACTTTCCGTCAAGAAACGTTCGTTTGACATTCGTATCTGTTTCGTTTTAGATGGATTAGTTTCGATTTTCCATCTTCAGGGGATGGCTGACCTTTGCGGAGGGGCGGGTGAGCGAGCAGGTCTACGACATTTTCGTTATCGGCGGCGGCATCAATGGCTGCGGCATCGCCCGCGACGCCACGGGGCGCGGCTACAAGGTCGCGCTTGCCGAGATGAACGACTTCGCCTCCGGCACGTCGTCGGGCGCCACAAAGCTCATCCATGGCGGCCTGCGCTACCTCGAACATTACGAATTCCGCCTCGTGCGCGAATCGCTGATGGAGCGCGAGGTGCTCTGGGCCATGGCGCCGCACATCATCTGGCCGATGCGCTTCGTCCTACCTTATCATAAGGGCGGCATCCGTCCGGCCTGGCTTATCCGCCTCGGCCTTTTCCTCTACGACCACCTCGGCGGACGAAAGCTGCTGCCCCCTACCGCGACGCTGGACATGAAGAAGGATCCGGCGGGCAAGCCGCTGAAGGCGCTCTTCACCAAGGCTTTCGAATATTCCGACGGCTGGGTGGATGATGCCCGCATGGTGGTATTGAATGCCCGCGATGCGGCCGACCGCGGCGCAACGATCATGCCGAGAACGAAGGTGGTCTCGGCCCGCCGCGAAGGCGCCGTCTGGGCGATCGAAACGGAGAATACGATCAACGGCGAGAAGAGCGAGTTTCGTTCGCGCATGCTGGTCAATGCCGCAGGTCCCTGGGTCGATCATGTCCTGTCCGGTACGTTCGGCAAGAACCAGGTGCACAATGTCCGTCTCGTTCAGGGCAGCCATATCGTCGTGCGCAAGAAGTTCGATGATCCCCGCGCCTATTTCTTCCAGAACCCGGACAACCGCATCATCTTCGCCATTCCCTACGAGCAGGATTTCACGCTGATCGGCACCACAGATCGCGACTACAAGGACGATCCGAGGGATGTGAAAATCACCGAGGGGGAAACCACCTATCTCTGCAACGCCGCCAGCGAATATTTCAAGGAGCCGGTAAAGCCCGAGGATATCGTCTGGACCTATTCGGCCGTCCGCCCGCTCTATGACGATGGCGCATCGAAAGCGCAGGAAGCCACACGCGACTACGTTCTCAAGGTCGAGGGCGAAGAGGGCCAGGCGCCGCTGCTCAACGTCTTCGGCGGCAAGCTTACCACCTATCGCCGCCTGGGCGAACATGCGCTGGAAAAGATCGGCGAAGCCATCGGCCTCAAGGGTAAACCCTGGACTGCCGGCAGCTCGCTGCCCGGCGGCGATTTTCCGGTTCGCGGCTATGAGGCCGAAGTCACCAAGCTCAAGGCGCGTTACCCCTTCCTTGCCGATCCGCATGCCCGCCGGCTCATCCGCCGCTACGGCACGCGCGCTGCCATGATCCTGGGCAATGCCAAGACGATCGCCGATCTCGGCCGGTGTTTCGGAAGTGATCTCTATGAGGCGGAAGTACGGTATCTGATCGAACAGGAATGGGCCTATAGCGCAACAGATATCCTATGGCGCCGTTCCAAGAAGGGCCTCTACCTCTCGAAGGAAGAAGCCGCAGCGCTCGACAGCTATATGGCAGAGACCCACGTCCACGCCTGAGCAGCCAATTCACTCTCCGGGATCGAGCAGCCGCGGGCCTACGCCTTCCTCGGAAAGCTGATCCCAGGGATTGCGCAAGGGACAGCTATCGAGCGAAAGGCAGCCGCAGCCGATGCAGCTGTCCAGCTGATCGCGAAGTCCCTGCAGGCGCTTGATGCGGGCGTCGAGATCATCCTTCCATAGCTCCGAAAGCGCCTTCCAGTCGGATGCCATCGGCGTGCGACCCTGCGGCAGCGATTGAAGAGCTGCCTGAACCTCAGCAAGCGGAATGCCGACGCGTTGGGCCACCTTGATGACAGAGACTCGCCGCAGCACTTCGCGAGGATAGCGCCGCTGATTGCCGCTGCTGCGATGGCTCTCGATCAGGCCTTTCGCTTCATAGAAATGCAGCGCCGATACAGCCACGCCGCTGCGTGCGGCCACCTCGCCGACCGTCAGCAGCTTCGGAAATTGAGCCGGATCGATTTTTCCCATTTTCGCTATTGACCTCAACTTTACTTGAGGTTTTATAACCCTGGCTCCGAACCGCGTAAAGCAGGAGCATGACATGACAGAAAGAACCCGGCTGGCGATCATCTACGGCAGCACGCGCCCGGGCCGGCTGTGCGACCGGGTGGTCAACTGGGTCGCCCGCGAATTGGCGCACTATCCGCTCATCGACATCGACCTGATCGATCCTCTCGAATTCGATCTGCCTTTCGCGCACAACCGCGAGCATCCCGGCGTCGCCGCCCTATCGGAGCGGCTTTCGGATGCCGATGCCTTCATCGTGGTCACGCCGGAGTACAATCACAGTTTCACCGCCTCGCTGAAATTCGTGCTCGATCTCGTCTATGAGCCCTGGCATGGCAAACCCGTCGCCTTCGTCTCCTATGGCGGCATCTCCGGCGGCTTGCGCGCGGTGGAACAGTTGCGGCTCGTCTTTGCCGAACTGCATACGGTCACCGTGCGCGATACGGTGAGCTTCGCCAATCCCTGGGGCAGATTTGCCGAGGATGGCACGCTGGAAGACCCGCTCGATGCCAGAAAATCGCTTGTCCTCATGATTGCGCGGCTGACGTGGTGGAGCAACGCCCTGAAGCCGGCTCGCACGACACGCCCTTACCGCTCCGCCGCCGCCTGATCCTTATCCCGAACATAGGAATCCGATCTCTCGTTTCTGGCAGGTGCGGGAGATCGGTTCGACGCCCGGACCCGGCACCACGGGTCCGGGCGTCCTGCCTTCAAGGATCACGCTTGCCGAAACCGCCGCAATGACCTAACGCAATAGAGGGAGATCTCGGGCGGATACGGGAATGGAGAACGCCAAGCGGCTGGGAGGAGCGGATTTCATGCGCGCTGTCGCATGCTTGATGGTGCTTGCTCACCATCTCGTGCTCCGAATGAATTTCTACAAGATCCCACCGGATCTGGACATGACCTTCATAATCGCGCGCTTCGGCAATCACGGCGTCTCGGTCTTCTTCGTGCTCAGCGGCTTTCTCCTTGCACGCCCCTTCTGGCTGGCGCTGGATAGAGCCCAACCCTTACCTTCGCTGAAGATCTATGCCATGCGCCGTGCCGCACGCATCCTGCCGGGCTTTTGGTTTGCCCTGACGGTCGGCTTCCTGATCAGCTTCACGATCTATGGCTTTCCGCTGGACGCGGAACTGGTTGGCCGCTACGTCTCCGGTTTCTTCCTGATGAGCCAATGGCATTGGCGCACCTTTTTCCCGGTGCAGGGCGATGGGCCTTTATGGTCGATCCCCTTCGAGACGACTTGCTATGTTCTCCTGCCGATCGGTTTCCTGCTGCTGTTTCATCCGAAACTGAGATCGCGTTCCATGCTCGTTAGCCGCCTGCTCTGGATCGGCATTATCGCCATGTCTTTGGTCTGCCATTGGCTCGTGGTGACCTATTTACCGACCGACAATGTCGGGCGAGGATGGCAATATGGCTTCCAGGGCGGCGCCAAGGAATGGATGCCGCGCTACAACCCGGTCGGCTTCTTCGCGATATTCGCGATCGGGGCGCTGGCTGCCGGCATCCAGACCATCCTCCCGCCTCGGCGCTCGGTGTTCTACGACGTCATCGGTGCACTCGCGATCGTCATGGGCGTGTGGCAGCTGCCGCAGTCGATCGGCGGCGCAGCGGAGGGCTATGCGTGGCTCGGCATTCCCTATCAATTCCCGCTGCTGCCCCTCGCGGTCGCGATCGCCCTTTGCGCGCTTCCTCAATCGCTATTGCTGGCAAAGCTGCTCGATAATCCTGTGTGCCGTTATGTCGCCACTGTCTCCTTCGGCGTCTACATCTGGCAGGATATCGTGCTGACCTTGATGCCGCAGCTCTTTCCCTCATCCTTCGGCGCAGGCTCCGACGACGTTCTCGGCGGCTGGATAATTTCAAGCCTCATCGCAACCGCCATCATTTTTGCCATCGGCACGCTGAGCTATGTCCTGCTCGAACGCCCTGTCATTCAATGGGCGCGGACGCGTGAAAACAAAGTCATGCGACCAGCCACGGCGTAATGTAGGGCCATCACATGTGAGGCATGTCAGAGCAGCAGTTCCTTCTCCCCTCGGGGAGAAGGAGGACGCGGCAACGACTTCACTTCACATTCGATTGCCTAATGCGCGATAGCACGAGGACAGATATCGCCTCGAATTCCGCAAGCGCCTTTAGATTCGCGTCGCCTTCAGCCGCTCCTCGTCAAGGACGATGCCGAGCCCCGGTGCGCCCCCCAGATCCAGCCAGCCGGCATCGTGCTTGAGCGGCGACGCCATCGGATAGTCGCGACGGGCCTCGCTCCACTCCGGATTGTCATAGGGATATTCGAGCCAGGCGGCATCGGCGACGCCGGCGGTCAGATGCGCATTGGCAAGAACCCCGATGCCGTTCGTCCAGGAATGCGGCGTGAACTGCACGCCCGCCTCGCGCGCCTGATAGACCAGCCGCCGGCAACCGGTGATACCGCCGACAAGCGCGACATCCGGCTGGATAACGTCGAAAGCGCGCTCCTCGATGATATCGCGAAACTCGTAGAGCTCGCGCGTCATCTCGCCGCCGGCGATCCGGACCGACGTTGCCTGTTTCAACTCTTTCATGCCCTTGCGGTCGGAGCGGTGAAGCGGCTCTTCCATCCAGTAGACGCCGAGCCGCTCCAGCTCCCTGGCGACAGCAAGCGCATCCTTGAAGGTCCATGGCAAGGTCGTATCCCAGGGCATTCGCCAACCCTGATTGCAGTCGACCATCAGCTCCAGCCGGTCGCCGACGCGGGCGCGGATCGCTTCCAAGGCCTTGACGTCTTCGCGCCAGCCGCCACGACCGCCCGACGACGAGGAGAAGCGCACCTTCATGGCCGGGAAGCCTTCGTCGATATAACGCTCGGCCTGATCCGCCATGGCCGAGGGCTCGCGCAACACGCCGGAGGACGCATAGAGCCGCACGCGGCTGGCGCGCCCGCCGAGCATCCGCCAGACCGGCTCGCCGGTGATCTTCCCGGAGAGATCCCACAGCGCCAGATCCATTGGCCAGCAGCGGCCATAGTGGAAGTTGATGTGCGACAGGACTTCGTAATGGCGTTCGACATGCCGCGGATCCTGTCCGATGAACAGATCCTCATGCCCCTCGAAACCCTTCATCAGGTCGCCGGAGCCAATACCTTCGCGCCCCTCATCGTCTCGGACGCGCACGATGGTCGCATCGAAATGCTTTCGTGGGCGGCCATCCCAACTCGCCTTGAATGCCGGATCGAGCGGCAGGCGGTGATGGGTGATCTCGATGGAAACGATCTTGCTCATGGTCGTGCCTCCCCGCAAACCTCAGCCGAACTGCTGCCAAATGGTCTTGTAGTCGCAATATTTGTCGATCGCATGCACCGAGCGGTCGCGGCCAAAACCGGACTGTTTGAAACCGCCGAACGGCGTCGCGAAGTTCGACATATCGTAAGTGTTGATCCACACCGTACCCGCATGGATCTCTTCGGAAAAGCGGTGGGCGCGATCCATATCCTTGGTAAAGACGGCCCCGGCCAACCCGTAGATCGTGTCGTTGGCGATCTTCAGCGCCTCCTCCTCGGTATCGAAAGGAATGGCGGCCAGCACCGGGCCAAAGATTTCCTGCCGCGCCAGGCTCATGTCATTAGTCATGTCGACGAAGACGCCCGGCGAGACATAATAGCCACCGGTTTCGCTCAAGACGCGTTCGGCCCCGAAGGCACGGCGCGCGCCCTCCTTCTCGCCGGCCGCGATCATCGCCAGCACCTTGATCATATGCTCTTCTTCGATCAG
The DNA here is from genome assembly GCF_057784515.1 of Martinezella sp. CNPSo 3732. Taxonomy (NCBI): domain Bacteria; kingdom Pseudomonadati; phylum Pseudomonadota; class Alphaproteobacteria; order Hyphomicrobiales; family Rhizobiaceae; genus Martinezella; species Martinezella sp. CNPSo 3732. Next base: position 158,780 of record NZ_JBXSOO010000011.1, on the reverse strand, counting down.
GGCGCCGATCTGCGCCGAGGGATCAAGCGGATGCTTGAGCGCGATATCGGAGCGGGTGACAGCCTCGATCTTCTCGATCAGTTTGTCCTGCACCGAGCGTTGAACGATGAGGCGCGTCGAGGCATGGCAGGTTTCGCCGGAATTGTAGAAACAGCCCCAGGCAGCCGCGACAGCGGCGGCATCGAGATCGGCATCTTCGAAGACGACCAGCGGCGACTTGCCGCCGAGCTCCAGCGCCACACGCTTGACGTTCGATTGCGCCGCATAGCCCATGATCAGCTTGCCGACTTCGGTGGAGCCCGTAAAGGCGATCATGTCGACATCCATGTGCAGCGCCAGCGGCTTGCCGGTCTCTTCGCCGTAACCCGTGACGACGTTGAAGACGCCAGCCGGCAGGCCGGCTTCGATCGCGAGCTCGGCGAGGCGGATCGCCGAAAGCGAGGATTGTTCGGCCGGCTTCAACACGACGGAATTGCCGGCAGCAATCGCCGGCCCGAGCTTCCAGGCATCGATGATCATCGGATAGTTCCAGGGCGTGATCGCGCCGATGACGCCGAGCGGCACCTTGCGCACTAGCGCGCGTGCATTCGGACCGGTCGGCGCAATCTCGTCATACATCTTGTCGATCATCTCGCCGTAGAACTGGATGCCGTCGGCGCAGAGGCGCACGTCAACCGTCAGCGACGCCATGACCGGCTTGCCGACATCGATCGTCTCCAGCATGGCCAGCTCGTCGCCGTGGGCGCGAATGAGATCGGCCCATTTCAGCATGATCTTCTTCTTTTCCAGCGGCTCCTTCTTGCGCCAGATGCCGCTTTCGAAGGCAGCGCGAGCTGAGGCAACGGCAGCATCGACATCGGCTGCATTGCCGCGCGCAAGCTGCGCACCCGTTTTGCCATCCATCGGCCGGATACGGGTGAAAGTTTCGCCTGAAGCGGCGGCATGATGCGAGCCGTCGATGAAATGACGACCTTCTGGCTTGAGGTCGGAAAGAACGCTCTCCCAATAGTCGCGCGTGTAATTCTTGGTCATCTCAGATTCCTTTCGGCAGCGCCATGACGACGGCGGCAAAGCGATCGATATCGGCATCCGTCACGTCGCGGATCGTCGATCGCCGCATGGGCTGGTTTTCGGTCGCCCGCATCTCGCGGGCGAGATCGGAGGCATCGAACGGTTTGAAGGCAGCCGGCAGCGCGCGAACGATACCGCAGCGGTCCATCCAGTTTGAAACGAAAGCGGGCAGCTCGGCGGCACTCTCGACGCCGCAGGCCTTGGCGGCGGCATTGAGATCTGCCGTATCCGCTTCGACGAGCCACGGAAGCGTCGCCTCGAAGCCGAGCGCGGTTGCAAGCCCATGATGGACGGGACCAAGGCCCGCCAGCGCATGGCTGATATTGTGGGCGATCGCCGTGCCGCAATTGTCGATGGCAATGCCGGCAAAGCAGGAACCGAGCAGCACGTCGCCGCGCGCCGTCATATCATCGGGATGCTTGACGGCCGTCTCCAGCGCACCAGTCAGCAGCCGCAGCGCCTGATGCGCATAGAATTGCGCGCCGCGATGGGTGTTGCGGTTCGTCGCCGCTTCAAAGGCATGAATGAAGGCGTCCAGGCCGCACCACGCCGTCAGGCTGGCGGGCAAGGTTTTCGTCAGCGCCGGATCGAGAATGACGAGATCGGCCTTCGTCTCCGGTCCCCAGATCCAGAGCTTCTTGCCCTCAGGCCCCGCGAAGATATTCGTCGCCGATGTTTCCGAGCCCGTGCCGGCCGTTGTGGGTATCATGATCTTCTTCAGCGGATTCTTCGGCAACGGGTTGGCGGCCAGCGCATAATGCATCGGATCTTCGCCCGAAGCGATGCAGCAGGCGACGATCTTGCCGATATCGAGCGCCGAGCCGCCGCCGATGCCGATCACCATATCCGCCCCCTGCCCGGCTTCGATCGCCGCATGCAGATGCGCAAGTTTTGGCTCGCCGGCAAAATCGGAAAAGACCAACGTCTTCACGCCCGTTTCGGCGAGCTCAGCGCCGATCTTGGCGGCAAGACCGGAGTGCGCCAGGAAGGCATCGATGACAAGCAAAACCGTGCCAACGCCATCGAAGGATTTGACCGCAGCGGGAAGGCCGGAGAGCGCACCCTCGCCGAAACGAATGTCTGGAATGGCGGAAACGGAAAAGGACACGCGGGATCCCCTTTGGAGGAGCGGCTGATTTGATACCCACGATCCTGCATCACAATTTCAGATCTTCAAATCCGGGCAATTATCGGGAATATTGATGATCTGAAGTCATGGAGGGGAGATGCTAGAGAAAATACCGCTGGAAGCCTTCCGCGTGTTCGATGCGGCCGCGCGCGCCATGAATTTTTCCCGCGCCGGCCGCGAACTGAATATCACCCAGGCGGCCGTTAGTCGCCGCATCAAGGGGCTCGAGGATCATCTCGGCGCGACACTCTTTACCCGCCGCGGTCGAAATCTCGCACTGACGCCGGACGGCGAGCGGCTGTTTCAGCGCGTGCGGGCTACGCTGGAATATCTGGAGGAAAGCCTGGAGCCCTTTCGTGCCGGCACCGGCGAAATCATCTCGATTGCAGCGAGCGGCTCGATCTCGCATCTCTGGCTCGGACAGCGCCTCCGGGATTTCGGCAAGGAAAGCCCCGGCATCTCCGTGCGCCTGCTGACGACGGATGTGCACTCCGAACTCGCCTCTGAGAACAATGATCTCATCATCATCTATTCCACCGGAGAACATCCGCGCTGGAGCCTGACGCCACTTTTCAACGAGGTGCTGGTCCCGGTCGCCTCGCCGGATTATCTGGCAGCCCGCAGCTTGGACCCGCAGACACTGACGGCGGTCGACATTGCCGGTCTCGATCTCATTGATTACGAGCGCGCCAACGCCCACTGGATCAGCTTCCGCCAGTGGTTCGGCCGCGTCGGCGACCCGCTGAAGGGCAAGCTGCCGCGACCGCGCCTGTCCTTCTCGACCTATATCATGGCAGTAGAAGCGGCCCTCAGGGGTGAAGGCATAGCGCTCGGCAGCCTCGGCCTCATCGAGGAGCATCTGCAGTCCGGCGCACTCGTCACCGTTGGCAACGATCGCGTCGAGAGCGGCTTCGGCTATTATCTCGGCGCGCCGCGCTTTCGCGCACTTTCCTCAGAGGCGGCGCAACTGCACCGGTTTCTGCTGGATGACAATCGCTGATATCGCGATCTCGAATTCGGCCGATGATTGGAAAGATCTAAAGCCATTTGTGGTCCGCCAACGCACCGTGAAAGCTACCTGAGGTGCATTTTCGGCCTATTGCAACCGATCTATTTCGCAGCCATATACATATACAGTTCGTACTGGGCTTAATCCGGTGCAACGTGCAAGATGCTTGCCCCCGGCTCGCAATGAGTGCCGGATGTTTTCCTTATTTCCTGGCGCGAGGCGGATTCGATGATGGACAATCAACAACGGCTTGGCGCAGCGCCGTATGTCATAGCGGGATTTTCATTCTTTCCTCTCTTGGGCGTTCCGTTTGGTATCGCGGCAATTCTCTGGGGATTGCTGACCAAGAAGAAAGGTCGAGGACTATTGGTCGTTCTCGGCGCGGGTGGAATACTCGTCACCATAGGCCTGTACGGTGGTCTTTATTACAAAGGGTTTGTCGAGCGGGGCGGGATTGCGGACGACCTAAAGAAGAGGCTCGCATTGCAGACCCTCGACAATCTGGTTTCGACGGTAGAGCTCTATAGACTGCAGCATGGATCCTATCCGAGTTCGCTCGATGAACTTCAAAAGGCCGTACCGAAAGGCAATGCAGTTTTTATCAACGACCCATTCCAACTCGGAGCTTCGAAAGATCAGGAGCCTTTCTATTATCAGCGTGTGGAGAGCGATCACTACTATCTGCGCAGCATCGGTCCAGACGGCATGCCATTCACGGCCGATGACATAGTTCCAGATGTTACCAATCCATCCGGCAGGCTGGGGCTACTGATTGACAAAAGCCAATGACATCATGGGCAGATGACATCGCGACAAAATCAAATGAGAAACAAAAAAGCGGCCCATAGGACCGCTTTCATCTCACTCATCGATGTTTGGATCTCATCAATCCTGCGTGATCGAACCGCGCAGATGCGAGAGTTCCATGATGAAGTGCTCCAGGCGCGACTTATGCTCGTGATGCTCGGCATCTTCGAGCTCGGCCTTGGCGGCATTGATGCGGCGGTCCAGCTCGTCGCGGCTCATGTCTTCTACCGGAACGGCGGATTCGGCCAGCAGCGTGCAGCCGGTCGGCAGGATGTCGGCAAAGCCGCCGAAAACGACGTAGTCCTGCTTCTTGCCCGAAGCCGAATGCACCTTGACGACACCAGGCTTGATCGTGGTCATGGTCGGCGCATGGTTCGCCATGACGGTCATCTCGCCTTCGCTGGCGGGGATGACGACATCGATGACCTGTTCCGACAGCAGCAGGCGCTCCGGAGAAACCAGTTCGAAATTGAAATTGTCAGCCATGACCCGTCACTTCTCGATTGTCTTATTCGCAAGGCAAGGGCGCGCGGGCAATGCCGCGCGCCAATGGATTGGCCTGATTAGGCAGCCAGCTTCTTGGCCTTTTCGATCGCTTCTTCGATCGAGCCAACCATGTAGAAGGCAGCTTCCGGCAGGTGGTCGTATTCGCCGTTGACGAGACCCTTGAAGCCCTTGATCGTGTCTTCGAGCGCGACGAGCTTACCCGGCGAGCCGGTGAAGACTTCGGCGACGAAGAACGGCTGCGACAGGAAGCGCTCGATCTTGCGGGCGCGGGCAACAGCCAGCTTGTCGTCTTCGGACAATTCGTCCATGCCCAGGATGGCGATGATGTCCTGCAGGGCCTTGTAGCGCTGCAGCGTCGACTGAACCTTACGAGCAATTTCGTAGTGCTCTTCGCCGACGACCAGCGGGTCGAGCATGCGCGAGGTGGAGTCGAGCGGGTCGACTGCCGGGTAGATGCCTTTTTCAGCGATCGAGCGCGACAGAACCGTCGTTGCGTCCAGGTGGGCGAACGAGGTTGCCGGTGCCGGGTCGGTCAAGTCGTCGGCCGGAACGTAAATGGCCTGAACCGAGGTGATCGAGCCCGTCGTCGTCGTGGTGATGCGTTCCTGCATCTGGCCCATGTCGGTGGCGAGCGTCGGCTGATAGCCCACGGCCGAAGGAATACGGCCGAGCAGAGCCGACACTTCCGAACCTGCCTGGGTGAAGCGGAAGATGTTGTCGACGAAGAACAGAACGTCCTGGCCTTCATCGCGGAAGTTTTCAGCAACAGTCAGACCGGTCAGAGCGACACGAGCGCGGGCGCCCGGCGGTTCGTTCATCTGGCCGTAAACGAGCGCAGCCTTGGAACCTTCGCCGCCGCCGTGCTTGTTGACGCCCGATTCGATCATTTCGTGGTAAAGGTCGTTGCCTTCGCGGGTACGTTCACCCACGCCTGCGAACACCGAGTAACCACCGTGCGCCTTGGCGACGTTGTTGATCAGTTCCATGATGAGAACGGTCTTGCCGACGCCTGCACCGCCGAAGAGGCCGATCTTGCCGCCCTTTGCGTAAGGGGCGAGCAGATCGACGACCTTGATGCCGGTGACGAGGATCTGCGCTTCCGTGGACTGCTCGACGTAGGACGGAGCATCCTGGTGGATGGCGCGCTTCTTGGATGTGTTCAGCGGACCTGCTTCGTCGACCGGCTCGCCGATGACGTTCATGATGCGGCCGAGCGTCTCATGTCCGACCGGAACCGAGATCGGCGCGCCCGTGTCCTTGACCGGCTGGCCGCGAACGAGACCTTCGGTCGAGTCCATGGCGATGGTGCGGACGGAATTTTCGCCGAGGTGCTGTGCGACTTCGAGAACCAGACGATTGCCGTTATTGTCGGTCTCAAGCGCGTTCAGGATCGCCGGGAGATCGCCGTCGAAAGCAACGTCCACAACGGCGCCGATAACCTGAGTAACCTTACCGACAGAACCTGCGGGGGTAGCTGCGTCAGCCATTTTCTTACCCTCTTTTCCCTAACCTCAGAGCGCTTCCGCGCCCGAAATGATTTCAATCAATTCCTTGGTGATCTGTGCCTGGCGCTGACGGTTGTAGTTCAGCGTCAGCTTGTTGATCATCTCACCAGCGTTGCGCGTCGCATTGTCCATCGCGCTCATCTTGGCACCCATCTCGCCGGCGACGTTTTCGAGCAACGCGCGGAAGATCTGGACAGAGATGTTGCGCGGGATCAGGTCCGCGAGGATCGAAGCCGCATCCGGCTCGTATTCATACACAGCGCCCTTGTGGGCCGCATCTTCTTCGACGACGGCGGGAGCCGAAGCCGGAATAAGCTGCTGCGCCGTCGGGATCTGGCTGATCACCGACTTGAATTCGGAATAGAACAGCGTGCAGACATCGAATTCGCCGGCTTCGAACATCTCGATGATGCGCTTGCCGATGGCGTCGGCATTGTCGAAGCCGATGCGCTTGACGTCGCGCAGTTCCTTGCGCTCGACGATCAGCGAAGCATATTCGCGGCGAAGGACGTCGTAGCCCTTCTTGCCGACGGTGAAGATCTTCACCGTCTTGCCTTCGGCCAGAAGCTTGCGGGCATGGTCGCGGGCAAAGCGCGAAATCTGCGAGTTGAAGCCGCCGCAAAGGCCGCGTTCGGCCGTGCAGACGACGAGCAGATGCACATCGCTCTTGCCGGTTCCGGTCATCAGCAACGGCGCGCCGTCGGCATCGCTGACGGCAGCCGAAATGTTGGCCAGAACAGCGGCCATGCGCTGCGAGTAAGGCCGGGCGGCCTCGGCCGCCTCCTGCGCACGCCGAAGCTTCGCCGCGGCGACCATTTTCATCGCCTTGGTGATCTTCTGCGTCGCCTTGACGGAGGCGATCCGGTTTTTCAGATCCTTGAGTGAAGGCATCCTTGGTCCGTCCTAGAGCTTGGGCCCGATTACGCGAAAGACTTGGCGAAGCTGTCGAGAGCAGCGGTGAGCTTGCCCTTCGTCGCGTCGCTGATGGCCTTTTCGGTGCGGATGGTGTCGAGGATGTCCTTACCTTCCGAGCGGAGGTACGACAGCAGACCCTGCTCGAACTTGCCGACCTGAGCAACAGGCAGCTTGTCGAGGTAGCCGTTGACGCCGGCGAAGATCACCGCAACCTGCTCTTCCGTCTTCAGCGGCGAGAACTGCGGCTGCTTCAGGAGTTCGGTCAGACGAGCACCGCGGTTCAGCAGGCGCTGCGTTGCGGCATCGAGGTCGGAACCGAACTGGGCGAAGGCGGCCATTTCGCGATACTGGGCGAGTTCACCCTTGATCGAGCCTGCAACCTGCTTCATCGCCTTGATCTGAGCCGACGAGCCGACGCGCGAAACCGACAGACCGACGTTAACGGCCGGACGAATGCCCTGGTAGAACAGGTCGGTTTCGAGGAAGATCTGGCCGTCGGTGATCGAGATCACGTTGGTCGGAATAAAGGCCGAAACGTCGTTGCCCTGCGTTTCGATGACCGGGAGAGCGGTGAGCGAGCCAGCACCCTTCTCGTCGTTCATCTTTGCGGCGCGCTCGAGGAGACGCGAGTGCAGATAGAAGACGTCGCCCGGATAAGCTTCGCGGCCCGGCGGGCGGCGCAGCAACAGCGACATCTGACGGTAGGCAACGGCCTGCTTGGACAGGTCGTCATAACCGATCAGGGCGTGCTGGGCGTTGTCACGGAAATATTCGCCCATGGCGCAGCCGGCAAACGGAGCCAGGAACTGCATCGGAGCCGGATCGGAAGCCGTCGCAGCAACGATGATCGAATACTTCAGAGCGCCGCGCTCTTCGAGCACCTTGACGAACTGGGCGACGGTCGAGCGCTTCTGGCCGACGGCGACGTAGACGCAGAAGAGCTTTTCGCTGTCCGGACCGTTATCCTGAATGGACTTCTGGTTCAGGATCGTGTCGAGGATGATGGCGGTCTTGCCGGTCTGGCGGTCGCCGATAACAAGCTCGCGCTGACCGCGACCAACCGGGATCAGAGCGTCGATGGCCTTGAGGCCGGTCGACATCGGCTCATGAACCGACTTGCGCGGAATGATGCCCGGAGCCTTGACGTCGACGCGCGAACGGCGGGTTGCGTTGATCGGGCCCTTGCCGTCGATCGGATTGCCGAGCGCGTCGACAACGCGGCCGAGCAGTTCCGGACCGACCGGAACGTCAACGATCGCGCCGGTGCGCTTGACGGTGTCGCCTTCCTTGATGTCGCGGTCGGAGCCGAAGATAACCACGCCGACATTGTCGGCTTCGAGGTTCAGGGCCATGCCGCGGATGCCGCCGGGGAATTCGACCATTTCGCCGGCCTGAACATTGTCCAGACCGTAGACGCGGGCGATACCGTCACCGACGGAGAGAACCTGGCCGACTTCGGAGACTTCAGCTTCCTTGCCGAAGTTTTTGATCTGATCTTTCAGAATTGCGGAAATTTCCGCGGCGCGGATATCCATCAGCCGACCTCTTTCAATGCAAGCTTAAGGGTGGAGAGTTTGGTGCGAAGGGACGTATCGATCTGACGCGAACCGACCTTGACGATCAGGCCGCCAAGGATCGACGGATCGACGGTGACGGCAATCGCCACGTCCTTGCCGGTGACGCCCTTCAGCGCCGCCTTCAATTCATCTTCCTGCGCTAGGGTCAGCGCATGGGCCGAGGTGACCTCGGCTGAAATCTCGCCGCGGTGCTGGGCGGCAATGATGCGGAAAGCCTTGATCATGCCCGGCAGCGCAAAAAGGCGCCGGTTGCTGGCCACAAGCTTCAGAAAATTGGTGACATAGGCGCCGAAGCCAGCCTTTTTCGCCAGCGCTTCAATCGCGCCGACCTGCTCTTCAGCCGAAAAGACCGGGCTGAGGACGAAGCGCTTCAGATCATCGCTTTCGTCGAGCATGGCTTGGAACCGATCGAGATCGGCGGTCACTGCCGGTACGACACCCTCTTCAAGGGCCAATTCGAACAGCGACGAGGCATATCGTTCTGCGACACCAGAAACATGCTGGGATGTGTCTGCCACGGGCACAAAATTCCCTGATTTCAACCCAAGAACCAAACTTCCGGGTGACGGAAGCGATATGTCCTTGAATTCGTTTTGATTTCCCCCAGAAATCAGCGGGAGCGCGCTCCTGCCTCATCCGAAATTCGGGGTTCGTCTAACATAGGATATTGAGACTCGCAACACGCGTATTCGACGAATACGCCATTCGGGCGAATTTATGATGGCAAAATTCGAAAAGCATGGGGATACCGCAGGCAAAAATGGCCGCGCCGAGCCGTTTTCCGCTCAAATATAGCCGAGACCATAGAGAAAAGGTAGCGCAGCAAGAATCGCCTGCACAACCAGAAGGAGAAGGCTCAAAAATACGCTGCCCCGATCGGACATGAGCGACAGAATGCGGCCGAACGCCGCAACGCCGAAGGCGGCACCGAGCGCGAGATAGATCATCGGCTGCGCCAGCAGGATCGCGATCAGCCCGAAGCCGATCATGAAGCCGCCAGCCGAGCGCGCCTCGGCATAGGCTTCCGAACGGCCTTCCTTCACCTGCAGCTTGAGGAAGCGATAGGTGTAACCTGGCGCGAACATCAGGAAGAGGCCGATCAGCGCCGTAATGGCAGCCGAACAGTAGGCAAGCCGCTCGCCGAATTCGGTCGGAAAATAAAGCTCCATCGTCGCCCTCAAAATCAACCGCGCGCAAATCACGTCAAGTGAGACGGCCGACTTATGGCATGATCCGCATTGCAAGGGAAAGGTGCAGACTGGATATCTATCCCGCCAATCACAGAAAGCTTTGCGGATCGATATCGAGCTGCACCTGCACAGAGCCGCGCTCCCTAGGTGATTGCGCCAGCATGGCCCGAAGAAAGCCCTGCATGTCGGAATTGCGCCGGCCATGTACGAGCAGGCGGAAGCGATGGCGGCCGCGCACCAGCGCGATCGGCGCCTCTGCCGGACCAAGCACCGAAATACCCGAAACCTGCGGCGCGGCATTGCGCATGCCGCGTGCATGGGTCTCGGCATCCTGCCTTGTATCGGCGGAAACGATGATCGACGCGAGCCGGCCGAAAGGCGGCAAGACGGCCCTCTCCCGCTCTGAAATCTCCCGCTCGTAAAAGGCGCTGGCATCGCCGGATACGATCGCTTGCATGACGGGATGCTGCGGCTGGTAGGTTTGCAGCAATCCGTGGCTCTCGAGACCCGTTCGCCCGGCGCGTCCCGTCACCTGTGACAGGAGCTGGAACGTCCGCTCGGCGGCGCGCGGATCGCCATTCGCCAGGCCGAGATCCGCGTCGACGATGCCGACCAGCGTCATCAGCGGGAAATTATGCCCCTTGGCGACGAGCTGCGTGCCGATGACGATGTCGGCCTCGCCCTTGGCGATGGCGTCGAGCTCCAGCCTCAGCCGCTTGACGCCGCCCATGATGTCGGAGGAAAGCACGATCGTCCGCGCTTCGGGGAAATGCCGCTCCACCTCCTCGGCGATGCGTTCCACTCCCGGCCCGCAGGCGACGAGATGGTCGAGCGTGCCGCATTCGGGACAGGCCTCCGGCGTGCGCTCCGCATAGCCGCATTGATGACACTGAATCTGGTTGCGGAAGCGGTGCTCCACCAGCCAGCTCGAACATTGCGGGCATTGGAACCGATGGCCGCAGACCCGACAAAGCGTCAGCGGCGCATAGCCGCGTCTGTTGAGGAACAAGAGTGCCTGCTCGCCCTTGGCGACCGTCTTGCCGATCGCGCGGATCATGACGGGCGAAAGAAAGCCGCCGCGCTCCGGCGCATGCCGGCGCATATCGATCAGATGCAAATCCGGAAGCGCCGCATCGCCGAAGCGAGTCGGCAGATGGATTTTGGTGTAGCGCCCGCTCTGGCCGTTGACCTGGCTCTCGACCGATGGCGTCGCCGATACCAGCACGACGGGAAAATCACCGATGCGGCCGCGCACCACAGCCATGTCGCGCGCATTATAATAGACGCGGTCCTCCTGCTTATAGGCCGGATCATGCTCTTCGTCGACAACGATCAGCCCGAGATCCTCGAAGGGCAGGAAGAGCGCCGAGCGAGCACCGGCCACGACCCTGACTTCGCCCGTGACCGCCTGGCGCCAGACTTTTTCCCGCATTTTCGGCGCGAGATCGGAATGCCATTCGGCCGGCTTGGCGCCGAAGCGATCCTGAAAGCGCTCCAGGAAGCTGGCCGTCAGTGCGATCTCCGGCAGCAGGATCAACACTTGTTTGCCACGCCTCAGCGTTTCGGCAATGGCCTCGAAATAGACCTCCGTCTTGCCGGAGCCGGTGACGCCGTCGATCAGGGAAACCGCGAACTCGCCCTTGCGCACGTCGGCCAGGATTTCGTCGGCCGCTTGCCTCTGCGGCCCTTGCAGCCGCGACGCGGCGAATTCCGGATCAGGCTTGGCGACGACAGGCGGCGGCGGCAGGAAGATGGTTTCGAAAATGCCCTGCGAGATCAACCCGTCGACGACGCTGGTCGAAACGCCGGCCGCATGCGCCAGACCAAGCCGTGTCCACGAAAGCCCATCGGCAGCGATCTCCATCACTTTGGCGCGGGCCGGCGTCATCCGTTCCGGCTGGCCGCCGATGAATCGCAGTCCCTCGACCATCGGTTCGGGATCGAAGGCGGCCGGCGCTCGAAGCGCCATGCGCGCCACCAGCCCCGGCGGCGACAGCGTATAGGCGGCAACCCAATCGATGAAATCGCGCATATGCTTGCCGAGCGGCGGGCAGTCGAACACATGGCTGATCGGCCGAAGCTTCTTCGGATCGACACCGCCGTCGTCCTCGCCATCCCAGACAACACCGATGACCTGCCGCGGCCCGAGCGGCACCTGCACGACCGAACCGGGCTCCACCGCCATGCTCTCAGGCACGGCATAGGAATAGGCCCGCGGCGCCGGCATCGGCACGAGAACGGGAACCGTACGGCTCATCACAGGCTTTGCGGGCGCCGCCTCGAAAAGCGCACCGAACAGATCGGAAGAATCTTTGCTCATTGCGCCAGACCATGCCCCGGACGGACAGAAAAAGAAACCCGGGAGGAGTGTGCGGCAGCTGCAAAATGGGGACGATTACAGAGGCGCCGATATCATTAACGACCACGATCACCTCGAAATGGACGTCGACTCCACTGCGGAAAAGCGCGGCTATGAACTCGCGGCAGCGATGACAATCTGCACGAAGGTTATCAATAGGCTCGCGATTCCTGTCACACCGGCGAGTGTGGGAGAACGTAAAAGACGCATGATCTCCGGCCAGAGCGGATCTGGCGTTTCGACCAGCTTCTCGGCAGATTCTATTAGAGCCATAGCATTGACTTTACGAGCGTTTGACAACTTAGCCGTTTCAATAATCGCTCGCATCTCATTGAGAATTCTCCGAAGCTCGGACTTCTGATGCTCGGATAGATCGAAGCGCCCGGTCCAAGCTGCGCTATCCACCCTGACGGGGATATCTCCCTTTTCCACGGCATCAAAACCTGCGGCAGTAATTTGGAATAGCCGGCCACCGGACATTTGGTATGCTTGGCGGGTTATTACAAATCCCGCAGTCTCTAAGTCATCAGTCAGAGCTAATAAATATTGGTTGGAGCTCTCGAGCCCTGTGTTCTTTCTGATTGTGGGAATAGTGCAGTACCGGGTGTCTCCACTAGCCAAACGGCGATACAGGTACTCGAGAATTACTTTCTGATCGCTTGTGGCGCTCACCTAGATTTTCCTCCGACTTTACCATAGATCTTGGTAGCATCTCTAGCACCCAAGGAAACTACGGTTAGTGAATGGAAAGCGGGTGTCCACAATGAATCCGATTCAATTTTACTAAGCTCAATTGATAGCAACCATTGCCCGGATGACTATAAATACTGCCTTTAGCGCAAGCTTCCGCGAACGGCTCCGCAAGCTGATCGCACCTACAACGCATCCTGTAAGCATCAAAACCTTCCCGACACAGCAGCCAGCCTACCAGTCTCACGCAGCCGAATCGCCCGCCGATCGAGATCGTCGTTGTTGATAATCGGAGCGGCGGAAAGAGCGGCGCGGTCAGGCTTTCACGAGCAAAGGCGGGCCGATATCGATCGGCATAGAGGTGGCGGGTACCCTCTGCTCCTTTCAGCAGTGTGGTGTCGCGATCTATGCCGCATTGTTCGGAGACATACTCGGGGGTCTCAACGAAGACCGCACCATCGGCTTTACGCGAAGACGTCATATTGCCAATCCCGTTTTGTCAGATCGCTATTCATCCTCGTCATCAATCTCGCCGGTCAGCCGCATACCGTCGATCCAGGTGGAGCCGTCTTCGCGGATCACCCGGCGCGGCTTCGCGCCGCAGCGCTCGCGCACGGCCTCGGCCAGACGTTCCGAGTGGGTCACGATCCAGATTTGGCTGGTCTTTGCGGCCTCAGCGATCATGTCGGCAAGCGGCGGCAGCATATCCGGATGCAGGCTAGCCTCCGGCTCGTTGAGCGCGATCAGCGGCGGTAGGCGGTAGGACATCAAGGCGGCGGCGAGACCGAGAAACCGGATTTGGCCGTCCGACAATTCGCGGGGCTGGAAGACGCGGTTGGGAAATTCGGGCAGCATCAGCCCGAAATCCGCAGTTTCCTGCGGTTCAGGCACAACAAGCCGGGCACCGCCGAGCGCTGCGGCAAGAACCCGGTCCAGCTCGACGGTATCTTCACGCGTATGGACAAGGGTTGCGAAAACGGCGGCGATATTGGCGCCGTCCTCGTCCAGCATGGGCGACGTCACGGCAAGGCAAGGCGCACGCAGCGGCGAGCCGCGATCGGTGCGGAAGCCGTGGTAGAATCGCCAGGCATCGACGGCTCGGCGGAAGGTGCCGACCTCCGGAAAATAGCCGGCATCGCCCAGCAATGCGATCGCAGTTTCGGATGTCAGAGCGTTCTCGGGATGGGCCTGCATGCGGCCGCTCTCGCCGCGTACGGAAATGCCGGGGCCATCGCGCTTCATCATCGTCACCGGCCTGCGCCCGGTTTCGACCGAAAGCTCCTCGGCCTTGACCTGCGGCTCCAGTGGAAAGCCGGCGGAAGCACAAGGCGGCCGCATGCCCGCCTCGATCCAGTAGCGGAAGGTCGCCGCCCGCTCGATGTCGAGCAACTCGACATCGAAGCGGATGCGGGCAGACTCATGCGAACGCCGCTTGCCCGACCACATGGCCGAGAACATGCCACCCTCACCGGAAATCTCATGCGCCAGCCGGCCGCGAACCGCCGCCTGCACGAGCTGCAGCGAACGATAGAGGTTGGATTTGCCCACCCCATTTTCGCCGATGAACAGATTGACGTCGGCAAGATCCATGCGGATCGAGCGCAGGGAGCGATAATTCCGGGCAAACATGGAGCGTAGCTGCATGCCACGCGGTTTAGCCGATTCCCCTATCAAAGAGAATGCGAAACCAGGGGCTCGTCCCGCTCGGGCGAAACAAGCGGCGAGAACGACGCATTGCCGTCGGCCGCAAGGTCGACGACCGTGTGCTTTTCCAGCGCCTTCGTCACCTCGTTGACGTCGCCATCCAGATGTTCGACGGGAATGAGATTGCCGACGAGGAAATCGAACCGGTCGCCGCGCTTGTTGAGCAGCTCGTGGAAGACGGTCATGTCACGCAGCTCGGTCGACCATTTGGCGAACCAATAGAACAGGCCGGAATTGCGCGCCGTCAGGTGCACCGGCAGGATCGGCAGATTGTATTTGCGCGCTAGGCCCACGGCAGAGGTCTTCCACGGCCGCTCGTTCAGCTTGCCGTTCGCCCAATAGGCGATGCGGCCGGACGGGAAGAGCACGGTGACCTTGCCTTCCGCCACGGCGCGATTGGTCAGTTGCAACGTCTCGCGCGTCTTCGGCTTGCTCTTATATTCCTCGCGCCATTCGACTGGAATGATCATCTCGGCAAAGCGCGGGTTGACGCGCACCGCATCGCGATTGGCAAAGATCATCATGTCGGGCCGGCGCGACTTCAGGAGGTCGAAGACGGCGACGCCATCGGCGATGCCTGTGGGATGATTGCTGACGAGAATGAAGCCGCCCTTAGCCGGAATACGATCGGCATGAGTGACGCCGATATCGAGCCTCAGCAGATCGCTCATATATTCGAAGCACTGGAAGCCCGAAAGTTTGGCGACATCATCGGCGAACTCGATCGCCTTGTTGTAGCGCAGCAGCGTGTAGAGAAAGGGGCGCATGAGCGGCCAGAGCGGATTTCGGACAATCTTCTGCCCGCGCTCGGCGATCAGAGTATCGACAATATGTCCGGGCTGACCCTGAGACACCAAAGCGATCGCTTCTGCAAGTTGTCCCAATGCAGTTATCGAGCCGCGGCGCGCCATGAAGTGTCCTGAATGGTTGGGATATATTCTATCGCAATCGAATATGATCGAAGCATGACAAGCGCCTCGCATATGGAAGGCGAACCATCCGAGATCCGGAATCGATCCATATGCAGTTTCATTGAAATCCAGATGCGCCCCGCAGCACGAAGGGAAAACGCACCGGAAGCAGCGGGAAAATTAGCGATTCCATAACCTTCCTTCCTTCAAAGTGGCAGAAGGAATCCGAATTTCAAGGGGTTTTCCACTGAACGAATTGCTTGTTATCGCCGACTCCAGGTTGATGGCGGAACGCAACCGCTGGCTCCTAGCGCTTGGCCAGGAGCGGCGGCTTGCCGCCCATACGCTGAATGCCTATGAACGCGATACGCGGCAGTTTCTGACCTTCCTCACCGGGCATCTCGGCGGTCCGGCGACGATCGAGGATATTCATGCGCTGCGCCCTGCCGATTTTCGCGCCTTTCTGGCCGCACGCCGAAAAGACGGCGCCGGTGCGCGTTCGCTCGGACGCAATCTAGCCGGCCTTCGCTCGCTGCTGCGCTATCTCGAAAAGAAGGGCCTGGTGAATGCTGCGGGTGCAGCCGCGGTGCGTTCACCGAAGCAGCCGAAATCGCTGCCGAAGCCTCTTTCCGACAAGCAGGCGATTACCGTCGTCAGTGACGAGGCGCAGCTGCACGAAGAACCATGGATAGCCGCGCGAGATGCGGCGGTGCTGACCCTGCTCTATGGCTGTGGCCTGCGCATCTCCGAAGCGCTGGATCTGAAGCCGCAGGATTTTCCACCGGGCGCAACCTCACTGCGCATTACCGGTAAAGGCAACAAGACACGGCTGGTGCCGCTGCTGCCGATCGTCACGCAAGCGGTCGATCAATACCGCAAGCTCTGCCCTTATCATCTCGAAGTCGATGACGCCCTCTTTCGCGGCGCGCGCGGCGGCAAGCTGCAGCCGGGCATCATCCAGCACGGCATGCAGAAGCTGCGCGGTGCCTTCGGGCTGCCGGATACGGCAACGCCGCACGCGCTGCGTCATTCCTTTGCCACTCACCTCCTGGCCGGTGGCGGCGATCTGCGCACCATTCAGGAACTGCTCGGCCACGCCAGCCTTTCGACGACGCAGGTCTATACCGGCGTCGACTCCTCGCGCCTGCTCGAGGTCTACGACCGCGCCCATCCCCGCGCATAAGAAAAGATTAACCTCGCGCGTTAAGGGAATTTCCGTCTCGTTCGCGTAAAGCAGAACCTTGTCTCGGCATGCCTCCCGAAAGCCGCTTTCCGGCGTTGGCGGTCATGCTCTCTGCGAACGGAAGATTCTGATGATTTCTGCCCTCGGATCCAGGACGATGCGGTCGATGAAGCCGACGCTGGACGATATGCTGCTCTGGCTTGCAACCGCCTTTCCGCTGATGCTTGCTGTGCTGTTGATTGCGACTATGCTGACGCTGCAGCCGGCCCATGCCGAAGGTGCTGTGTCCGATAGCTGCGGCGGCAAGGATCTGATGGCCGAACTTCAAAAGAACGATCCGGCAAAATACGCCTCCATCATCGCCGCCGGCGACAAGGTGGAGAACGGCAAGGGGATCTTCTGGAAGATCGAGAAGCCCGGCCTGAAGCCGTCATGGCTGCTCGGCACTATGCATGTCTCGGATACACGCGTGCTCACCTTGCCGAAGGGCGCTGCAGATGCCGTTGCATCAGCCGATACGATCGTCGTCGAATCGGATGAGATTCTCGACGACAAGAAGGCTGCGGCTACCCTTTTCGCCAATCCCTCACTTACCATGCTTACCGACGGCTCGACCATCAGCCAGCATCTCACACCCGAAGAAAATGCGCGGCTGGAAGCAGGGCTGAAGGAGCGCGGCATCGCGCTCGCCGCCGTCTCCCGCATGCAGCCCTGGCTGATCTCGAGCTCCTTCGAGATGACGGGTTGCGAGGTTCGCCGCAAGACGGCCGGCGCGAAATTCCTCGATCAGAAACTCGCAACCGACGCCGCGGCCGAGGGCAAGAAAGTCGTCGGTCTCGAAACGCTGGCCGAGCAGGCCAAGGCCATGAGCGATCTGCCGGTGGCGCTGCATCTGAAGTCGCTGATGCAGACGCTCGAGCTGGGCGACAAGATCAACGACGTCAACGAAACGATGACGGAGCTCTATATCGACGGCAATATTGGCGCGATGATCCCGATGCTGAAGGTGATCGAGCCGGACCAGAAGATCACGGATGCCGATACCGCCGCTTTCGAGCAGCGCATCATCCTCGACCGCAACAAGGTCATGGCCGAGCGTGCCGCGCCCGTTCTCGACAAGGGCAATGCCTTCATCGCCGTCGGCGCGCTTCACCTCGTCGGCGATCAAGGCCTCGTGGCGCTGCTGCGCAAGCAGGGTTTTACCGTCACGGCGGTGAACTGACTGCTCGCATCCGCTTTCCCAAATCGGAAAGCATCGACGCAACGATCAGCCGGTGGAATGGCGTGATGATTGCGAGATAGATCCGGCCAAGCAATATGTTCCGCCGGACGAGCGTCGTGGCGTCGACCAGCCGACGCCCCTGATCGTCATCACGCACGTCGATGACGACCCGAAAATCGAGATGCCGATCGTCGAACCCGAGCACGACCTGATTGTCGGACTTGCTGACGACGGGAAAGAAGCCGATCTTCTCCCACTCCTCCGCCCGAAGATCGCTGCTGGATCTCAAGCCGAAAAGGCCAATTACCGCATCGCGCACTCGTAGCAACAGCCGCACCCAAAACGGAAAGCGGCTGAGCATCGTTTGCGCGGCGGCAATGGCCGTCAGATCCGAGTTCGGGATATTCAGTTCATAGCAGTCAGCCCAATCGGCATCCGGCAACGCCGGATGCGGCATAAGGGGCTTCACCATCAAAGGCCTTGCAGACATGGTTTCATCCGCCTTTATTCGACGGCTGCAGACTACCACACATTGCAATGCTACCCGACCAACAAAAGCCGGCTGCGGCAATTTGGCCGGCAGATAATGGCCTAACGCACGGCCGATCCATCCGCCGGCAATATCTTCAGCCGCCAGGATGTGTTTGGCTTCAGATAGGTCGTTGCAATGGCACGAACATCCTCGGCGGTCACGGCCTCGTAGCCGCTGATGCTCCTGCGGATGCGATCGAGGCGTCGCGGATCGGCCTGAGCATCGCGAAGATTCTGGACCCAATAGCCGTTGGTCTGCTGCGAACGCTTCACCGATTCGATGATCGGAACCTTGGCCCGCGTCAGCTCATCGGGCGAAACGTCTCCATGACCGAGATCGGCGGCGATCTTGTCCACCAGTTCGAAGAAGTGATTTACCTTGGCGGGCGTGGTTTCGACATAGAGATAGGCGAAGCCATAGCCAGGGATCGATCTCGACAGATCGACCTCGCCCTGAGGGCTGTAGGTAGCGCCCTCGGCGATGCGGAACTGGTCGACCAGGCGGTTCTGAAGGATCGCCCCGGCGACATTGGCGGCCGCCGCCCTCGGCAGATCGGAAAGGAAATCGCCGATCGGCATGGCGACGGCGGCACCGGCGCTGTCGCTGCGCCCGTCATGAAGCCGCACGACGGGATCGGTCGTCGGCGCGGGAAAATGCACGCCGGAACCGTCGCCCTGTTTCTCTCCGTCGCCGCGAACCGGCAAGGCGCCGAAAGTTTGCGCCGTCAAACGAATGGCGTCATCGACCCCGACGTCGCCGGCGATGATGACCTCAACCGGCCCCTTCGAAAGAGCGGGCTGCAGGAGGCCCTCGAAATCTTCCGGCTTCGCATCGATCAACTGCGTCCGGTCCGGGAATGCCCAGCGCGGATCGCCGGCGTGCAGGAGACCGGAAAGATCGCGCCCGACCACGCTGCCCGGCGTCGCCTGAAGCTGGGGAAGCATGTTCAGATAGGCTTGCTGGACCCGCTTGAAGACATCCGGACGATAGGCCGGATCGGAGACATAGGCGGTCAGCAGCTGCAATTGCGTCTGTAGATCGCGCGGCCGCGTCGCGCCCTCGAATTTGAAGGCGGCATCCTGAATGGCAAAATCGATGCTCACGACCTTCGCGGCAAAGGCCTTCTGAATATCGTCATAGCTGATGGCCTTCAGGCCGGATAGCGGCAGCGCGGGCGCCGCCCAGATCGGCAGTGGACGGTCGTTCGGGAGCGCCAGCCGGCCATGGCCGACCTCGGCGCGCACCAAAACCTCGTCGGCGCGATACTTCGTCGGCTTGACGGTCAGGCGAACGCCATTGGCGAAACGCACCATGGTCACGCCGAGATCATCGACCGTCCGGCGTTCGACGATATCGCCGGGCTTGCCGAAATCGGTGTAGGGCCATGCGACCGAAGCCGTCTGTTCCGGCGCCGTCACCGCCACGGCACGCGAGTCGGAATAAGCCTTCTCGACAACGGCATCGCCGCCCTCGGGCATTTGCGGGATCTGCAGCACCAGCTGCGGTCCATTGCCGGCAAAGACGCGCTGAAGAGCCTTGTTGACCTCTTCCGCATGCAGGTCCTTCATCGCGGCATCAAACAGTGCCAGATCGTCCGCAGGCGAGGTGAAGACCATGTTTTCGCCGACGCTCCAGTTCAGGGAACTGGCAATATCCGGGCTGGCGCGCGTCGCAGTCCCGCTCGCGGCCGCCTGCAGGGTCGAACGATATTCGGCAATTTCGCGGTCGATCTCGCTTTGGTCGGCACCAAACTGCGCTATGCGGCGCTGTTCCTGATCGATGGCTGCCAGGGCCCCCTGCCACTTCGCAGGATCGCTATCGGCGGCAACCATCGCGACATGCGCCGATTTCAGCAGATCCTGGGCGCCGGCCTGCGCGCTGACGAAGGGTGGATTGGGCTGCTGTGCCAGAACCGACAAGCGCCGGTTCAGGACTGCCAGGCCGATATCCTCGACCAATTGCGCCCGGCGCTTGGCAGTCCTATCCGGCGAAGCATCGTAGGGGCGCGTCCAGGCAAGCTGCACGCGGGTCGCACCACCCGGCACGATGACCGTGCCGACGCGCTCTCCATGGTTTTGGAGAGTGCCGAGATCAGGGTCTGCGGGTGCAGGTGCGGCGGCGGCCCAATTGCCGAAGCGGTTGCGGATATCGGCTTCGATGGCGGCCGCATCGATATCCCCCACCACGATCAGGGTAGTGCGATCGGGGCGATAATAGGTGCGATAGAAGTCCCGCAACAGGTCGACCGGCGCGTTGCTGATAATATCGGTCTTCCCGATCGGCGGGCGCTCCGGCACCCGCTGCCCCGGCAGCAGTTGAGCGAGGAAACCGGTCCCGCCGCGATATTGCGGCGTGTCGCGCAGCTTCTCTTCCGAAAGAATGACACCGCGCTCGCGATCGAAGGCGCCGGCATCGAGCGTCAGCTCGCTTGCCGTCTCGCGCATCAGCATTAATCCGGTCGAAACCGTCTCCGGATTGGCTTCCGGCAGATCCAGCGCATAAACCGTTTCGCCATAGCTCGTGGACGCATTGGTGTCCGCGCCGAAAGCGAGACCCAGGCGCTGGAGGGTGCGCACCATCTCGCCTTCCGGCACATGGGCCGAGCCCTTGAAGGCCATATGCTCGAGGAAATGCGCTAAGCCCTGCTGGTCGTCGCGCTCCTGCAACGAGCCGGCGCCGATGCGGAAGCGGATCGCCACCTGACCGGCCGGGGTCACATTATGCATGACGGCATAGCGCATGCCGTTCGGCAAGGTCCCGAAGCGTATCCCTTGCTCCACAGGCAGGTCGCTTGCCGCCTGAGGCCAGCTGGCGACGGGCGTTTCCGCATGGGCAGGAGCCGCAACGGTAACGAGGAGCGCGAGCGTTGTCGCAACGAAGAGTTTTAGGGATAGACGACCGGGTGGGTTTTGACGCGACATGCTTGCTTTGTTGGTGAAAACGATTGGACGATGCGATGCACGGGAGCCCGTACATCGCATCATCAGGCAAGCATTGCAATCCCGGCGCTTGTCTCGCCGGGATGGCCCGATCTTACATATGGATCGGCTTGAAGAAGGTCGCTAGCGCGGCTTCCTTGACGGCTTCCGACATTGTGGGATGCGCATGGCAGGTGCGGCCGAGATCTTCCGAAGAACCGCCGAATTCCATCAGCACGGCAATCTCGTGGATCATCTCGCCGGCACCGAAGCCGACGATATGACCGCCGAGAACGCGATCCGTTTCCTTGTCGGCGAGAATCTTGACGAAGCCGTCCGTTGCTAGCATGGCGCGGGCGCGGCCGTTGGCGGAGAACGGGAACTTGCCAACCTTGTAGGCGATGCCTGCGGCCTTCAGCTCTTCCTCGGTCTTGCCGACGGAGGCTACTTCCGGCTGCGTGTAGACCACGCTCGGGATGACATCGTAGTTCACATGGCCGGCCTGACCGGCGAGGATTTCGGCAAGCGCCACTCCCTCGTCTTCCGCCTTATGCGCGAGCATCGGACCCTTTACGACGTCGCCGATGGCATAGATGCCGGCGACATTGGTCTTGAAGTGACCGTCGATCTCGACGCGGCCGCGATTGTCGAGCACGACGCCGGCTTCTTCGAGGCCCAGGCCTGCCGTGTAGGGCTTGCGGCCGGTGGCAACGAGAACGACATCGGCATCGAGCACGACCTTGTCGCCGCCCTTGACCGGCTCGAAGGTAACCTTCGCGCCATTGCCGGTTTTTTCGACGCCGACAACCTTGGCGCCGAGATGGAACTCGATGCCCTGCTTGGCCAGCATGCGCTGGAACTGCTTGGAGACTTCGCCGTCCATGCCGCCGAGGATGGTATCGAGATATTCGACGACGGTAACCTTGGCGCCGAGGCGCGACCAGACCGAGCCGAGCTCGAGGCCGATGACGCCGCCGCCGACCACGATCATCTTGCCCGGAACCTTGTCGAGTGCGATGCCGCCGGTCGAAGAGATGATGACCTTTTCATCGATCTCGAGCGGAACGCCCGGAATGCCGGCAACATCGGAGCCGGTGGCGATAACGATGTTCTTGCCTTCGATCTCGGTCACCTTGCCGTCGTCAGCCGTAACCGAAACCTTGCCGGCCGAAACGATCTTGCCGGTGCCCTGGAAGGCATCGATCTTGTTCTTCTTGAAAAGGAAGGCGACGCCGTCGACGTTCGACTTAACCGTCGCGTCCTTGTGCGCCAGCATCTTTTCAAGATTGAGCTTCGGTGCGGCAACTTCGACGCCAAGCGCATCCATGCCATGGCCGGCATGATGGAACACTTCGGAAGCGTGCAGCAGCGCCTTGGACGGTATGCAGCCGACATTGAGGCAGGTGCCGCCATAGGTCGCGCGCTTTTCGACGACCGCGACCTTCAGGCCGAGCTGCGCGGCCTTGACTGCGCAGACATAGCCGCCGGGGCCGGTTCCGATAATGATCACATCGTAGGACATGTTTTAATTTCCTTGTTTTGTATCTTTGTTAGAGCATGATGCCGAAAAGTGTGAGCGGTTTTCGGACGACATCATGCTCTACTTCTTTGATTCTAGAGCGGATTCAGATTTTAGGTCGAACAGACCTAAAATCATCCGGTTCTAATCGGTCGCCCGTGCCAAGGCGAGGCGGATGCCGAAGCCGACGAGCGCCGCTCCGGTGATGCGGTTGAACCATTTGCCCGATGCGATGAAACGATCGCGCACCGGCTTGACGGTGAAGAAGGTGGAGACGCCGGCAAACCAGGCGACAAGCGCCGCCGCCATGCCGATGCCATAGCTGAACTGGATGAGCCCCGGCGTATCGTGATGAACGAGCGTCGAAAACAGCGACAGGAAGAACAGCACCGGCTTCGGGTTCAATGCGTTGGTGACGAAGCCCGTCGCCAGGCAGCGCCAGACGGAAACTGGCTTGCGGTCTTCCTCGGTGATCTCGACATCCTTCACCTGGAAGCCCGCCTGGCGGAAGGATTTGATGCCGAGATAGACGAGATAGAGAACGCCGGCCCATTTGATCATGCTGAACAGGACAAGCGATTGCGAGACGATCAGGCCAAGGCCGAGAATGGTGTAGCTGATGTGGAAGAGCAGCGAGAAGCCCATGCCGAGGCCCGTCATTATGGCGGCGCGGCGGCCATGCACGATGCTCTGACGCAGGATCACGGCAAAATCGGCGCCGGGAACGACGATAAAGATCGAGAACACCGCCATCAGGCCGAGGAATTCGAGAATATATTGCATCTATCGACCCTTTCCGATCAGCGACCGCCGCTCACGTCGAGCACGGCACCCGTTATATAGGATGCGTGCGGGCTCAAAAGGTAGAGGATGGCGTCAGCGACCTCGTCGGCCGTTCCCGCTCGTTTCATCGGCAGCTGCGGTGCGGTATCACGAGCCCGGTCCGGCAGCCCGGCGGCAGCGTGGATATCGGTATCGATGATTCCCGGTCGGACGGCATTGACCCGAATGCCTTCCGCCGCCACCTCGCGAGCAAGCCCCACAGTGAACGTATCGATCGCGCCCTTGGAGGCGGCATAATCGACATATTGTCCGCCGCCGCCGAGCGTGGCGGCCATGGAGGAGAGGTTGACGATCACTCCGCCCTTGCCGCCATGCCGGGTCGACATGCGGCGCACAGCTTCAGCCGCCGCCAGCATCGAACCCGTGACGTTGATGCGGAACATGCGGTCGATCCGTTCTGGCGTCATTTCATCCAGGCGCTGGATGACATTGACGATGCCGGCATTGTTGACGAGCCCGTCGATGCGGCCGAAATGCGTGTCGACCTTGGCGAAGATGGATTTGATATCCTCGGGCTTACCGACATCGCCGGCGATCGCGATCGCCTCGCCGCCGGCGTCAACGATCGTCCCCACCACGGCCTCGGCCGCATCCTTGTTGGACGCATAATTGACCGCCACGGCCCAGCCGTGCTGGGCGGCCGCCAGGCAAATGGCAGCACCGATGCCGCGGCTGCCGCCGGTCACGAGAAGAACAGGTGCATCGCCGATCATTGATTGCATCCTTTCAGACTAAGGACATCCCAGGGCGCGACGGTCGCCTTGCCCTTGCCCCAGAGGGACGATTTCTGGATCGAGGGACCGAGCGCCGGCAGGAAAAGCCGATCCGCTGCACTCTCGCCTTCCGCCGGCAGGGCGCGGATATGACCTTTTAGATCCGAGGCATAGACCATGCCCTGCCAGACCGTGCAGGCCCTAAGGTCGGCCCCGGTTACATCCCCTTCAGGACATTCGAACATGATCCGTCCATCGGCGCGCAGATGGTCGTCCGTGCGCATCACGATCCCATCGGCCACGATATTGGTGTTGCGCACTGTGAGCTTGAACCTGTTGCTGACCGACGAGTCCGCTTCCATGGGCTCGAAGCGCAGCTCATAGGCATTGTCCATATCGACATAGACAGCCTTTTCCTGCACGCATTCTTCCGCACAGACAGGCACGGGATTGACCGCACAAGCCAACATTATCCAAGGCATCGAAGCCAGTCGCGCCATCGTGCTTTCGGCCGGCATGCTCAGCCTCCTCCCGGCTCGCGCCGGCCGTCGGCATTCTCGATCACACCGAAATCGGTGAGCAGAACCAGCGGCCTGCCGGCAGCATCCAGCCCCCAAAACACCGGATAGAATCCATCACCCCAACCGCTCGAGAAGATGGCGACGTTGCCGCGCTTGCCCGATATCGGCCGATGTAAGACGTAGTCATCGTTATTTGGCTGCAGCTCGGACGCCAGAACATCGTCATAGTAGTTGATATCCGACGACGCTTTTTCCAGCCGGATCTTGTTTTCGCGCTCCTGGATCAATGCGAAGGTATCGGCATCCATGTAGCAGCCGAGACCGGCATCGACCGGATAGCCGAAGAATTCGTCATTCTTCAGCGAATTGATATCCTGGTCGGGTACCACCGCCAGTTCCCAGCGCACCGGCTTGCCCTCGGCAAAACGTATGCTGGCCGCAGCGATGCGACCGAAGGCCTGATACAAGGTGACGGGATAATCGCCGGGAGAAACGGTGCGGGAAAATGCCGCTCGGTCAGGCCCGACGAGCGGGTCGCTGGCGACGATGCGCCCGGAGGTCAGTTCCACCTTGCCGATGCGCAGGACATTGATCGAGCGGGCGGTAAGATCGGCGTCGCCAAGCGACGCCAAATCGAGATTGCTGCTGAGCTTGGAAATGTCGAGCTCACCCGCATTGGCGGACGATGGCACCCATGCGGCGACGGCGCATAGCAATCCGCGCAGCGTCCGCATGGGCCATGTCGACATGATCCAACGCTCCCGTTAGAGATCGAGAACGAGACGTTCCGGATCTTCCAGGCTTTCCTTGACGCGCACGAGGAAGGTCACCGCTTCCTTGCCGTCGACGATGCGGTGATCGTAGGAGAGCGCCAGATACATCATCGGGCGGATGACGACCTGGCCGCCGATGGCGACCGGACGCTCCTGGATCTTGTGCATGCCGAGAATGCCCGACTGCGGCGCATTCAGGATCGGCGAGGACATCAGCGAACCATAGACGCCGCCATTGGTAATGGTGAAGGTGCCGCCCTGCATGTCGGCCATCGCCAGCGAACCGTCGCGAGCAGCCTTCGCCAGACGGCCAAGCTCCTTCTCGACTTCCGCGATCGACATCTGGTCGGCGTCGCGGATCACGGGAACGACAAGGCCCTTGTCGGTGCCGACAGCCATGCCGACATGGCAGTAGTTCTTGTAGATGATGTCGGTGCCGTCGATCTCGGCGTTGACAGCCGGCAGTTCCTTCAGCGCGTGGGTAACGGCCTTGGTGAAGAAGCCCATGAAGCCGAGCTTCACGCCATGCTTCTTCTCGAAGACGTCCTTGTACTTGTTGCGCAGGTCCATGACGGCCTTCATGTCCACCTCGTTATAGGTGGTGAGCATGGCGGCGGTGTTCTGCGCATCCTTGAGGCGCTTGGCGATCGTCTGGCGCAGGCGGGTCATCTTGACGCGCTCTTCGCGACTGACGTCCTCAACGGCCGTCGGAGCGCGAGCGGCAACGGGTGCTGCCGGTGCAGCAGCGGGAGCCGACGCAGCCTTGGCGACAGCGGCGATGACATCGCCCTTCAGGACCTGGCCGCGCTTGCCGCTGCCTTCGACCTGATCGGCGGAGAGATTGTTTTCAGCAAGCAGCTTACCGGCAGCCGGTGCCGGCGGCATGGAGGAAGCCGGAGCGGAAACGGCGGGGGCGGCAACCGGCGCAGCAGCTGCAGGGGCCGGAGCAGCAGCAGGTGCGGCAGCTTGTGCCGGAGCGGCGGCGGCGCCGTTGCCGGCGGAGATCTGGCCGAGCAGCGCGCCAAGACCTACGGTCTCGCCGGCCTGGACAACGATTTCGGAAAGCGTGCCGGCAGCCGGCGCCGGAACTTCGATCGTCACTTTGTCGGTTTCGAGTTCGAGAAGCGGCTCATCGGCCTTGATGGCATCGCCGACCTTCTTGAACCAGGTACCGACGGTCGCTTCGCTGACGGATTCGCCGAGGGTAGGAACGCGGATTTCAGTGGCCATTGTTCAGATCCTGATTTTTCGTCGTTATGACTTAGATAGAATTACCGGCGACGGACGGCCGGAGAATGAGTGAGGGCATCGGCGAGATTTCGATACGGAAACCGAGCCCGGCGAGAAGGACGGGATCGGCATCGCCAAGCGACTTGGCGGCATCGGCATGCTCCACATCGACGATAGCCACGCCGAAAGCACCATCGGCCGCGAAGACCGGGCCGACGACAATTGCCGTCCCGGCACTCGCATGTTTTCGCCAATAGGCTGCGTGCTGCTGCATGGCGGCCATCTCCTCCTCTGTGCCGTCATGCGGAAAGCTAGGGCGCGGCGGCACAAGTTTCAGATGGAAATAGGCCATCGCGCAACCCCTTAACCGCCGAGCGCGTCCTCGAGGAACGCCGCAAGCTGCGACAGATGCTTGGACATCAGGCCCGTCGCCGGAGAGGCGGCGGCCGGACGGCCGGTGTAGCGAACGCGCTGGTACTTGGCATCGATATGGGCAAGCACCCATTCCAGATACGGATCGATAAAGGACCATGCGCCCATGTTCTTCGGCTCTTCCTGGCACCAGACCATCTCCGCATTGCGGAAGCGGCTGAGCTCGTTGATGAGCGCCTTGGCCGGGAACGGATAGAGCTGTTCGATGCGCAGCAGGTAGATGTCGTCGATACCGCGCTTCTCGCGCTCTTCCAGCAGATCGTAATAGACCTTGCCCGAGCAGATGACGACGCGACGGATCTTGTTGTCCTTCTGCAGCTTGATCGGGCTGTCCTTGATCAGCTCCGCATCATCCCAAAGCAGGCGATGGAAGGAGCTTTCGCCGGCCATCTCCGCCAGGGTCGATACGGCGCGCTTGTGGCGCAGCAGCGACTTCGGCGTCATCAGGATCAGCGGCTTGCGGAAGTCGCGCTTCAGCTGACGGCGCAGGATATGGAAGTAGTTCGCCGGCGTCGTGACGTTGGCGACCTGCATGTTGTCTTCGGCGCAGAGCTGCAGATAACGTTCCAGACGGGCCGAAGAGTGTTCCGGACCTTGACCTTCGTAGCCATGCGGCAGCAGGCAGACGAGGCCGGACATGCGCAGCCACTTGCGTTCGCCCGACGAGATGAACTGGTCGAACACGACCTGTGCGCCGTTGGCGAAGTCGCCGAACTGGGCTTCCCAGAGGGTTAGCGCGTTCGGACGGGCGAGCGAATAACCGTATTCGAAGCCGAGAACGGCTTCTTCCGAGAGCATCGAGTTAATGACTTCGTAGCGGGCCTGAGTCGGCGAGAGATTGGCGAGCGGGATATAGCGCTCTTCGGTTTCCTGATCGTAGAGTACCGAATGACGCTGCGAGAAGGTGCCGCGTTCGCAATCCTGACCGGACAGGCGGATCTTATGGCCTTCGACGACGAGCGAACCGAATGCCAGGGCTTCCGCCATGGCCCAATCGATGCCTTCGCCCGTCTGCACCATGTTGGCGCGATTTTCCATGAAGCGCTGAATGGTGCGGTGCGCATGGAAGCCGGCCGGGATTTCCGACAGCTTGCGGCCGATCTCCTTCAGCGACTTCATCGGAACGGCGGTCTTGCCGCGGCGCTGCTCGTCGGCATTGTCGGCCGTGTGCAGGCCGGACCACTCGCCGTCAAGCCAGTCGGCCTTGTTCGGCTTATAGGACTGGCCGGCCTCGAACTCCTGCTCAAGGTGGGCGCGCCAATCGGCCTTCATCTTCTCGACTTCGCCTTCGGTCAGCACGCCTTCACTGATCAGCCGCTGCGAATAGATCTGCAGCACCGTCTTGTGGGCACGGATGACCTTGTACATGTTCGGCTGCGTGAAGGACGGCTCATCGCCTTCATTGTGGCCGTAGCGGCGGTAGCAGAAGAGGTCGACCACAACGGGCTTGTGGAACTTCATGCGGAATTCGGTCGCGATCTTCGCCGCATAGACGACCGCTTCCGGATCGTCGCCGTTGACGTGGAAGATCGGCGCCTCGATCATCTTGGCGACGTCGGACGGATAGGGCGACGAGCGCGAGAAGGCCGGATTGGTAGTGAAGCCGATCTGGTTGTTGATGATGACGTGCATGGTGCCGGCTACACGGTGGCCGCGCAGACCGGAAAGGCCGAGGATTTCGGCAACGACGCCCTGGCCGGCGAAAGCCGCGTCACCATGGATCAACAGTGGCACGACCTTGGCACGCTCGGAAAGCGGGATGATGTCGCCATCCCACTGGGTGGCGCCCATGTCCTGCTTGGCGCGGGCCTTGCCCATGACCACCGGATTGACGATTTCCAGATGTGACGGGTTTGCCGTCAACGAGACGTGTACCTTGGCGCCGTCGAAATCACGGTCCGAAGAGGCACCGAGATGGTACTTCACGTCGCCCGAACCTTCGACTTCGTCCGGCGCATAGGAACCGCCCTTGAACTCGTGGAAGATGGCACGGTGCGGCTTGCCCATGACCTGGGACAGCACGTTCAGGCGGCCGCGATGGGCCATGCCGAAGACGGCTTCGCGGAGACCGAGCTGGCTGCCGCTTTTCAGGATCTGTTCGAGCGCCGGGATCAGCGATTCACCGCCGTCGAGGCCGAAACGCTTGGTGCCCTTGAACTTGACGTCGAGGAACTGCTCGTAGCCTTCGGCTTCGATGACCTTCTGCAGGATGGCCTTCTTACGTTCGGGATTGAAAGCGATTCCCTTGTCCGGCCCTTCGATGCGTTCCTGAATCCATGCCTTTTCCTCCGGATTGGAGATGTGCATGAACTCGACGCCGAGGGTGGAGCAGTAGGTGCGCTCGAGAATCTCGATCATCTCGCGAATGGTTGCGAATTCGAGGCCGAGCACGTTGTCGATGAAGATCTTGCGGTCGAGGTCGGCCTCGGTAAAGCCGTAGGCTTCCGGCGACAGTTCCTTGTAGTCTTCGACCGGTGCGGCGATGCCGAGCGGGTCAAGCTTGGCGTGCAGGTGGCCGCGCATGCGATAGGCGCGGATCATCATGATGGCGCGGACGCTGTCGCGCGTCGCCTGCAGGACGTCGGTCGCGCTCGCCGGCGTACCGGCAGTTTCCGCCTTCGCCTTCAGCTTTGTTTCGATGACCTTTTCAACCACGCCCCAGTCGCCATCGAGCGCGGAAACCAGATCGCCCTTGGCCGGGATCGGCCAGTTCTTGCGCTTCCAGGAGGCGCCCTTCGCTGCCTTCTTCACATCGTCGGGACTATCCTCGAGCGCCTTGAAGAAAGACCGCCATTCGTCGGAAACCGATGAAGGATCGTCCTCGTAGCGCGCGTAGAGCTGCTCGATATAGGCAGCATTGGCGCCATCCAGGAACGAGGTGATCTGAAATTGCTCGTTGGCTTCTTGCCTTGCCATGGTGAATCTGCGGGCGCTCTCGCCCGTCTCCCAACTTGTTTGCATTGCCGGTTTTCGGGTCCCCGGCGACCGTATTTCGTTCACAGCCATGAAGGCCGCAGCTATGCACTTACGAATGTCTAAACCGGACGGGACAAGGCGACTACCGCCCCGTCCGGCCTTGCTATAGGTAGGCTCAGCCCTTCAGGACTTCCACCAGCGTCTTGCCGAGACGCGCCGGCGACGGCGACACGCGGATGCCTGCGGCTTCCATCGCTGCAATCTTGTCTTCCGCGCCGCCCTTGCCGCCGGAAATCACGGCGCCCGCATGGCCCATGGTGCGGCCGGGAGGTGCCGTGCGGCCGGCGATGAAGCCGACCATCGGCTTCTTGCGGCCCTTCTTGGCTTCGTCCTTGAGGAACTGCGCGGCTTCTTCTTCAGCCGAACCGCCGATTTCGCCGATCATGATGATCGACTTGGTTTCGTCGTCGGCGAGGAACATTTCCAGGATGTCGATGAATTCGGTGCCCTTGACCGGGTCGCCACCGATGCCGACAGCGGTCGTCTGGCCGAGGCCCTCATTGGTGGTCTGGAACACGGCTTCATAAGTCAGCGTGCCGGAACGCGAGAGAACGCCGACGGAGCCCTTCTTGAAGATGGAGCCCGGCATGATGCCGATCTTGCATTCGTTCGGGGTGAGAACGCCCGGGCAGTTCGGTCCGATCAGGCGCGACTTCGACTTGATGAGACGATCCTTGACCTTGACCATGTCAGCGACCGGAATGCCTTCCGTGATGCAGACGATCAGCGGGATCTCTGCGTCGATCGCTTCGAGAATCGCAGCTGCAGCGCCTGCCGGCGGCACGTAGATGACCGAGGCGTTGGCGCCGGTGGCATCCTTGCCTTCGGCGACGGACTTGAAGATCGGCAGCTTTTCACCGTCCTTGCCGGTCCAGGTTTCACCGCCCTTGGAAGGGTGGATACCGCCGACCATCTTGGTGCCGTGATAGGCAAGAGCCTGTTCGGTATGGAAGGTACCGGTCTTGCCGGTCAGGCCCTGAACCAGAACCTTGGTGTCTTTGTTGATGAGAATAGACATGCGAGGCCTTTGTTACGAGAGGTTGGAAGACGCGGAGGCAACGCGGCGATATGAGCCACTGACGACCTCCTGCCATGTATCGCTGCCGGCGGGCGAGAACGTGACGCCCATACGGTAGCAGTCTTCATTTTCGAACTGGAAGAGAGTGCGTTGCTGACCGCGCGGCGAGACCTTGGTCAGGACAAGCTTGTCGTCGATCCATTCGCCGGAAGCCGGCGCGGCAGGCACGAAACCCACCGTATCGAACTGATAGAGCTTGTAGGCCTGATCGGCAGCGTCGAAGCCGAGAATGTTCCGGGCTTCGAACGACGTGCTGCCGTCCCGCGTCTGCACGTAGCGCTGTTCGACGAAAAAACCGCCGAACAGACACTCGGCCGTGAGGCGCGCGGTTGCCATGCCTTCCTTCGTCCAGGCCGAAGCCGCGACATGCTCTTCCCCTTCCCAGGTGCCGGCAAAGGCACCGAGGCGGAGATGAGCAGCCGTTGGAGCGAAGGAAGCAGCCATCCCGATCAGCCCTTGACTGCCTTCACGATCTTCTGGGCGGCATCGTCCAGGTCATCTGCGGAGATGACGTTGAGACCGGATTCGTTGATGATCTTCTTGCCGAGCTCGACATTGGTGCCTTCAAGGCGCACGACGAGCGGAACCTTCAGACCGACTTCCTTGACGGCTGCGAGCACGCCTTCGGCAATGACATCGCACTTCATGATGCCGCCGAAGATGTTGACCAGAATGCCCTGGACGGCCGGATCGGCGGTGATGATCTTGAAGGCGGCCGTAACCTTTTCCTTGGTGGCGCCACCGCCGACATCGAGGAAGTTCGCCGGCTCAGCGCCGTAGAGCTTGATGATGTCCATGGTTGCCATGGCGAGACCGGCGCCGTTGACCATGCAGCCGATGTTGCCGTCGAGGGCGACATAGGCGAGATCATATTCGTGGGCCTGGATTTCCTTCTCGTCTTCTTCGGTCGTGTCGCGCAGCGCGCGGATGTCTTCATGACGGAAGAGCGCGTTGCCATCGAAGGAAACCTTGGCGTCGAGAACGCGAAGGCGGCCGTTGGTCATGACGATCAGCGGGTTGACTTCGAGGAGCGCCATGTCCTTTTCGACGAAGGCCTTGTAGAGGATCGGGAAGAGCTTGGCAGCGTCTTCGCGGGCAGCACCCTCGAGCTTCAGCGCGTCGGAAAGAGCAGCCGTGTCGGCAGCCGTCACGCCCGTCGACGGGTCGATGGCGACGGTGATGATCTTTTCCGGCGTGTCGTGCGCAACAGTCTCGATGTCCATGCCGCCTTCGGTCGAAACGACGAAAGCGACCTGACCGACGGAACGGTCGACCAGGATCGAGAGATAGAGTTCGCGGTCGATGTCGGCGCCGTCTTCGATGTAGAGGCGGTTGACCTGCTTGCCGGCCGGGCCGGTCTGCTTGGTCACCAGCGTGTTGCCGAGCATGTCCTTGGCGTTGGCGACAACATCGTCAACGGACTTGGCGAGGCGAACGCCGCCCTTGGCGTCCGGGCCGAGTTCCTTGAACTTGCCCTTGCCGCGGCCGCCAGCGTGAATCTGGCTCTTCACGACGTAAAGCGGGCCCGGAAGCTGTTTGGCAGCGGCAGCGGCTTCATCGGCGGAGAAGATGGCAACGCCGTCCGCGACGGGTGCGCCATAGCTCTTCAACAGCGCCTTGGCCTGGTATTCATGAATGTTCATGGGTCTATCCCTGTTGGAACGGCTAGATTATTTCAGCGACGGTGCGATGGTGGCGCAGGCTTCGCAGAGGCCGGCAACGGCTGCGACCGACTTGTCGAAGGCTTCCTTTTCGGCCTTGTTCAGGTCAATCTCGATGACGCGCTCGATGCCGCCGGCACCGATGACAGTGGGAACGCCGACATACATGTCCTTGACGCCGTACTGACCATCGAGGTGAGCGGCGCAAGGCAGAACGCGCTTCTTGTCCTTGAGGTAGGATTCGGCCATCGCGATGGCGGAAGCGGCCGGGGCGTAGTAAGCGGAACCGGTCTTCAGCAGACCGACGATCTCGGCGCCGCCGTCACGGGTGCGCTGGATGATTTCTTCGAGGCGCTCGGCAGTGAGCCAGCCCATGGTGACGAGGTCCGTCAGCGGGATGCCGGCAACGGTGGAGTAGCGGGCGAGCGGAACCATCGAGTCGCCGTGGCCGCCGAGAACGAAAGCCGTGACGTCTTCGACCGATACGTTGAATTCTTTGGCGAGGAAGAGGCGGAAGCGCGAGCTATCGAGCACGCCAGCCATGCCGACGACCTTATTGGTCGGCAGGCCCGAGAACTTCTGCAGCGCCCAGACCATGGCGTCGAGCGGATTGGTGATGCAGATCACGAAAGCGTTCGGGGCGTACTTCTTGATGCCGGCGCCGACCTGCTCCATGACCTTGAGGTTGATGCCGAGGAGATCGTCGCGGCTCATACCCGGCTTGCGGGGAACGCCTGCGGTGACGATGCAGACGTCAGCGCCTTCGATCGCGGAATAGTCGCTGGCGCCGGTGAGGTTGGCGTCGAAGCCCTCGACGGGAGAGGACTGGGCGATGTCGAGACCCTTGCCCTGAGGAATGCCGTCCGCGATGTCGAACAGGACGATGTCGCCCAGTTCCTTCAGGCCGGCGAGATGCGCCAGCGTGCCACCAATCATGCCAGAACCAATAAGTGCGATCTTGTTGCGCGCCATTTCGGTGTATCCTTTGCGATCAAAATCCGTGGCGGGACACCGTGACAGGCATCCACAATAGCCGCCAATCGCATAGACCCAAAGGTCGAAATTGGCAATTGATTATTTTGAGATCAGGAATTTCAATCGGTTAGATCGAAAAATTCTTACGTAAACGTAAGGTACTCTGTCACCGATTTGTTACTCGGCGGCGCGCCGGGCCGGAGTCTGCGCGAGATATTCGGCGCTCCGCATCTCGAAAAGCCGCGATGCCGTGCGGTCGAATTCGAAACCCTCAGTCCCTCGCCGCTCATCGAGCAGGTCTTCCGGCATGGCGGCCGCGGAGACGTAAAGGCGGATATTATGGTCGTAAAGCGTGTCGATCAGAATGATGAAACGCTTCGTCTGATTGCGCTTGTCCGGGCCGAGCTTCGGCACGCGATCGAGGAAGATCGTATCGAAGCGTTCGGCAATGGCGAGGAAATCGGAAGGCCCGAGCGGCGCCTCGCAAAGATCGGCGAAAGAAAAGCGCGCCATGCGGTCGACGGCGAGCGGGACGTGGATGGAGCGCCCCTTCATCGGGATCTCCGCCGGTTGCGCCTTGCGCCCGTGCAGCGCCTGCATCCAGGATGCATCCATCGCCATGTCGGTGCGCTGATCGAGCGGTGTCAGATATACGGGCTGGCTGTTCAGCTTCTCCATGCGGTAATCGGTCGGCGAATCCAGCGTCACCACATCGACATGCTTCTTGAGGAGATCGATGAAGGGCAGGAAAAGGCCACGATTGAGCCCGTCGCGATAAAGATTGTCCGGCTCGACATTCGAGGTGGCGATCAGCACGCAGCCGAGCGAAAACAGCTCGGAAAACAGCCGCGACAAGATCATCGCGTCGGCAATGTCGGTGACCGTGAATTCGTCGAAGCAAAGCAGTTCGGCTTCGGCGTAGAGATCGGCGGCAACAGGCGGTATGGGGTCGGTCTGCTTTGTCTCGCCGTTCTTGAATTTCAGCCGCTGCGCCGCGATCCGGTTGTGCACATCGTTCATGAACTCGAAAAAATGCGCCCGGCGCTTCTTCGGGCAGGGCGCCATCGCGAAGAACATATCCATCAACATGGTCTTGCCGCGGCCGACGCTGCCGTGAATATAGAGGCCCTTGATCGTCTCGGCCGATTTCTTGCGCGCGGCAAACATCCAGCCGAGCGCGCTGGATTTCGCGGCGGGCCGCTTGCGCTTGAGATCGGCAAGCACCCGATCCAGCATTTTCGCCACATCCATCTGCGCCGAATCCACCTGGAGGGATCCGGACGCCGTCAGCGCCTTCAGCTGTTCGCAGACGCTGATCGAATAATCTGGCATGGGCTGCATGGGGAAATATCCGCCTGTGCAAAACAAGGGCGCACCCGAAAGGTGCTGCCCCTTTCAAAATAAGCTTATCGGCTGAGGCTGAGCGGCTGGCCGGAGGCAGTCGAACCGTCAAAACGCGAATCGGCCGTCTTGTAGACCGTACCGATCGTCGAACCGTCACGATTCTTCAGGAGAACCTGCTTGCCGGAGACTTCCCACGACCCCATCGAGGTGAGTTCGCCCGCGCAGCCGCGCGTGCCGCCGCGCGAGCCGCTGCCGAGGTTGGTCAGCGTCAGGAACATGTCGCAGCTCGATCCGCCGTTGCTCACCTTCCAGCTGCCGACCATCGATTCCTTCGTGACATCCATGGCCGAAGCCGCCATCGCCTGCTGCTGCGCTGGATTGGCCGCATTCGGCGCGCTCGCGGGAGCGGCAGGAAACTGCGAACCGTTGCCGGCGCCTGCGGGCGGAAGCTGGCTGGATTGTACGGAAGGAACAGGCTGAGCCTGCAGTGGCGGCGGAGAAGAATAACTGTCGTTGTTGTATGCCGTGCGCTGGCAACCGGCAAGCGACAGACCAATCGCCGCAGCCGTCACTGCATATCTAAACTGCATCATCACACTCCTAAATGATTGTCCACCGCTGACATCGGCAAAGTGATATTTAATGATGTCCGAATTATCGTATTTCACTTTGGTTAATCAAGTCGATACCGCTACAAATTGCCGTAGGCGATAGCTGGACAAGAATCGGGTGGTTTCAAGGCTAATCTCTGACAGCCTCACCCAAAATGGACG
This sequence comes from Martinezella sp. CNPSo 3732, assembly GCF_057784515.1. Taxonomy (NCBI): domain Bacteria; kingdom Pseudomonadati; phylum Pseudomonadota; class Alphaproteobacteria; order Hyphomicrobiales; family Rhizobiaceae; genus Martinezella; species Martinezella sp. CNPSo 3732. Next base: position 122,713 of record NZ_JBXSOO010000011.1, on the reverse strand, counting down.
CAAGTGGAAAATTTCGCCGTCCTGACTGGTCCATCCGAGACGGGATGATACATCATCTTGCCTGTAGGCCACTCGGCCGCTTCGGCAAATCTACCGAAGCATTCTTTCTTTCGTTCGCGGTCAAATGACCGGAAACGGCGGGTCAGACCCGCCGCTCGACCATCATCTTCTTGATTTCGGCGATCGCCTTGGCCGGGTTCAGACCCTTCGGGCAGGTCTGGGCGCAGTTCATGATCGTATGGCAGCGATAGAGGCGGAACGGATCCTCGAGATTGTCGAGGCGCTCGCCCTTGGCTTCGTCTCTGGAATCGATCAGCCAGCGATAGGCCTGCAACAGAACGGCCGGCCCCAGGTAACGGTCGCCGTTCCACCAGTAGCTCGGACAGGAGGTCGAGCAGCAGGCGCACAGGATGCATTCGTAGAGGCCGTCGAGCTTCAGGCGGTCTTCATGGCTCTGCTTCCATTCCTTGGCCGGCGGCGGCGATACCGTCTTCAGCCAAGGTTCGATCGAGCGGTGCTGGGCATAGAAATTCGTCAGATCCGGCACGAGGTCCTTGACGACGGGCATGTGCGGCAGCGGATAGACCTTCACCGTGCCCTTGATCTCGTCCAGACCCTTGGTGCAGGCGAGCGTGTTGGTGCCGTCGATGTTCATCGCGCAGGAGCCGCAAATGCCTTCGCGACAGGAGCGGCGCAGGGTCAACGTCGGGTCGATGTTGTTCTTGATATAGAGCAGACCGTCGAGCACCATCGGGCCGCAATCGTCGACATCGATATAATAGGTGTCAATGCTCGGATTCTGGCCGTCATCCGGGCTCCAGCGATAGACGCGGAATTCGCGCGTGTTCTTGGCGCCGACCGGCTTCGGCCAGACCTTGCCTTCGCGCATCTGAGAGTTCTTGGGGAGAGCGAGTTCAACCATGGTCAGTTCCTCTCAGATCAGTACACGCGTGCCTTCGGCTCGATCTTGTGCGGATCGATGCCTTCGGCGATCAGGTCGGTGTGAACCGGACGATAGTCGAGCTTCACGTCGCCCGCCTCGTTGACCCAGGCAAGCGTGTGCTTGCGCCAGTTCTCGTCGTCGCGGCCGGCGAACTTGCCCTCGGTATAGTCTTCGCGGGCATGCGAACCGCGGCTTTCCTTGCGGGCCTCGGCGCCATAGATCGTCGTGATGGCGTTGGCCATCAGATTATGCAGCTCCAGCGTTTCGACGAGGTCGGAATTCCAGATCAGCGAACGGTCGGTGACCTTGATGTCGGACATTTCACCCCAGATTTCCGAAAGACGGCGGCAGCCGGATTCCAGCGATTCCTGGGTGCGGAACACGGCCGCATCTTCCTGCATGGCGCGCTGCATCTTTTCGCGCAGTGCTGCCGTCGGTGTCGAGCCGCTAGCGTGGCGCAGACGGTCGAAGCGCTCGATGATCTTGTCGCAGGCAGCGACATTCACAGGCGGAACCGGGCCGACGCGGTCGATGACCTGCCCGGCGCGGATAGCGGCGGCACGGCCAAACACCACGAGGTCGATCAGCGAGTTGGAGCCGAGGCGATTGGCACCATGCACCGAAGCGCAGCCGGCTTCGCCGACGGCCATCAGGCCCGGCAGCACGCGCTCGGGATTGTTGCTGTCGGCGTTCAGCACCTCGCCCCAGTAGTTCGTCGGAATCCCGCCCATATTGTAGTGAACGGTCGGCAGGACGGGGATCGGATCGCGGGTCACATCGACGCCGGCGAAGATGCGTGCGCTTTCGGAAATACCGGGAAGACGCTCGTGCAGGACGGCCGGATCGAGATGGTCGAGATGCAGGAAGATATGATCCTTGTTCTTGCCGACGCCGCGACCCTCGCGGATCTCAAGCGTCATGCAGCGCGAAACGACGTCACGCGAAGCAAGGTCCTTCGCCGAAGGCGCATAGCGCTCCATGAAGCGCTCGCCTTCGGAATTGACGAGATAACCGCCTTCGCCGCGGGCACCTTCGGTGATGAGGCAACCGGAGCCGTAGATGCCGGTCGGATGGAACTGCACGAATTCCATGTCCTGCAGCGGCAGGCCGGCGCGAGCCACCATGCCGCCACCGTCGCCGGTGCAAGTATGGGCGGATGTTGCCGAGAAATAGGCGCGGCCGTAGCCACCGGTCGCCAGTACCACCATCTTGGCGGCGAAGCGATGGATCGTGCCGTCATCGAGGCACCAGGCAACGACGCCGGTACAGCGGCTGCCATCGTCGGACATAATGAGGTCGAGCGCGAAATATTCGATGAAGAATTCCGCATTGTTGCGCAGCGACTGGCCGTAGAGCGTATGCAGGATGGCGTGGCCGGTACGGTCGGCGGCGGCACAGGTGCGCTGCACCGGCGGTCCCTCGCCGAAATTCTGCATGTGGCCGCCGAACGGACGCTGATAGATCTTGCCTTCTTCGTTGCGCGAGAAGGGCACGCCATAGTGCTCGAGCTCGTAGACAGCCTTCGGCGCTTCCATCACCATGTACTGCATGGCATCAACATCGCCGAGCCAGTCGGAGCCCTTGACGGTGTCGTAGAGGTGCCACTGCCAGCTGTCAGGCGTCATGTTCTGCAGCGAGGCGGCGATGCCGCCCTGGGCTGCGACGGTGTGCGAGCGAGTCGGGAAGACCTTGGTGATGCAGGCGGTGCGGAAGCCCTGTTCGGCCATGCCGAGCGTGGCGCGCAGGCCGGCACCGCCGGCGCCGACGACGATCACGTCATAGGAGTGGTCGATATACTTGTAGGCTTTCCCGTTTTGAGCGGGCCCATTCTGAGCGGATGAGTTCGGTGCCATGATGCAATTATCCTACGAACGCGATCTTCAGAATGGCGAAAAGACAGAGCCCCGCCACCACGATCGCGAAGAACGTGTTGAGCATAAGAAGGACGATCTTGGCGAATTCGCCATGAACATAGTCCTCGATGATGACCTGCATGCCGATCTTCATATGAATGAGGGCGGAGATCACCATAAGGCCGAAGATGACAGCGACGATCGGGTTCGAGATTGCATGCACGACTTCAGCGTAGGGCGCGCCGGCATAGATCATCAGGAAGATGACGAAGAAGAGGAAAAGTGGAACGTTGGCAACGGCGGTCAGGCGCTGGCGCCAGAAATGATCGGTACCTTCCTTTGCGGAACCGAGACCGCGGACTTTGCCCAGAGGAGTGCGCATATCCATGAGAAATATCCTTTAAAGCATGATCCGAAATGCGCCCAAGCGCTTCCGGTAGCGATCATGCCAATCAACCCAGCCGGATGGCGATGCCGATGATCCAGACCAGCGCGGTCAGACAGATCGAGGCGATGAGTGTGGCCTTGGCCATCCTGGTCGAAACGGCGGGATCGAAACCATGCCCGAGATCCCACACGAAATGGCGCAGACCGCCAAGCATATGGTGCAGCAGCGCCCAGGTGTAGCCGAGCAGGACGATGCGGCCGATGATCGTGCCCATGATCCAGTTGACCAGATCGAAATAGCCCTGACCCGTCGCCGCGGCGATCAGCCACCAGGCGACCAGCAGTGTGCCGAAGTAGAGCGCGCCGCCGGTGATGCGGTGAACGATCGACATGACCATGGTGGGGATGGGTTTGTAGATTTGCAGATGCGGCGACAGAGGCCGGTTTTGTGTGACGTTCGCCATCAGAACCTCGCGGCGTTACGGTACGCTTAGATCCCGGATATCCGGGGCAACGCGCGCGCAGAGACGTGCAGTGTGCGTTGCATCATTGCGACCAATAATCACAGAGACGCCCATCGACAAGCACAATTGAGGCCTGCATCGAATTTAATCGATTCGGATCGCACTGCACTTTAGCGAGCATGCAGAGAAGAGCCTCCCATTCCGGCCCATTTACCATTTCGGCAAGCTTGACATGGACTTCGCTGCGGTCTTCGGGCAATCTGCCGTTAAGATTTCATTAACGAACCGAAGCGGATCGAATCATGGCCCCGCATCTTTTCAAGGCAACAGCGCTCGTTTTAGCGGCAGCCGCTCTTCCCTCGACGCCGACTTCGGCCAGCGACTATCGCCACTGGCACCATCACGACCGCTCCGGCATCGTGCGCCTCAACCAGATATCCCAGCCGCAGGGTTCGGGGCAGCAACCCGCCCGGATCGTGATCATGGAACGACGCGACGCAGCAAGCGCCGGCAGCTATGCCGGCTCGGCCGACGTCTATCGGGCCGATGGCGGCACCTATGTTATTGGCTATGGCGGCTACAATCCTTATGCCCAGCCCGCTACCGTGCAGCTGCGGCCGAAGGCGAAGGTCATCGATGTCCGCTATGCCGGCAATCCCTGCTCATACGAAGCAGGCGTCTGCGTCATCCGGCACTGATGGCTGTCAATCGGCGAGAAATCGCCAGACCGTCGTTTTCTTGACTTCGCTGTCCTCGAGCGCCCGCGTCACCGGCACTTGATAGGTTGCCTGCTCTTCCAGACGATCCTTGGGAAGATAGGCTCTGCCGGGATCGCCGACCAGAACCGTCTTCCCGTCGCCCGCCAAACGTCTTAGCCAGGGAACGAGGCCCGCGGCAAAATCGCGATCATAGAAGACATCGCCGGCAAGAATGACGCCCGCATCCACGGTCTGCCCGATAATATCATCGCTGGAAAAATTCAGGGCCACATCGTTTTCAAGGGCATTGAGCCGGATCGCAGTGCTCGCCCATGGATCGATATCCACGGCAAGCACATGCCGCGCAGCCGCACGTTTGGCAGCAATCGCGACAAGCCCGGAGCCGCTGGCAAAATCCAGGACGCTTCTGCCGGCAACGATCTCTGGATGATCGAGGATGTAGCGCGCGAGACCCTGGCCACCCGCCCAGGCAAAGGCCCAGAAGGGCGGCGGCAGGCCGATCGCTTCCAGCTCCTCCTCCGTCTTCAGCCACAGTTCATGCGCCTCGCTTGCCAGATGCAGCCGGATTTCCGGCACATGCGGCGGCGCCATAAGGCTGGTATTGGCACGGATGAAGCTTTCCGGATCGGTTTTCAATGAATCTCCCACCTGCCAAACGAGGCGGAATCAGACCGGCGGATTGTCCAGACCGCCCATGCGGCAGACTTCGAGCCATTCATCATCCGTCACCGGCTGCACCGAAAGCCGCATGGAGGTAACGAGTGCCATCTGCGAAAGCTTCGGATTGGCCTTGATGTCCTTGAGGGTCACCGGGTTCGGCATGTCGCGCACCGCGCGGATGTCGACGCACTCCCAGCGCGGATCGTCCTTGGCGGTCGAATCCGGATGCGCCAGCGCGCAGACCTCGACGATGCCGACGACCTCCAGCCCGTCATTGGAGTGATAGAAGAAACCCTTGTCGCCGATCTGCATGGCCCGCATGTTGTTGCGGGCGAGATAGTTGCGCACGCCGGTCCATTCGGTCCCTTTTGCGCCGGCATCCTTCTGCTGCTGCCAGGACCAGGAGGACGGCTCGGATTTATAAAGCCAATGCGCCATATCTCATGCCTCCGGATTGTTGAAGACCCAGTTGAACGGCTTGATCTCGACACTCTCGAACAGACCGGCCTTCGTATAGGGATCGGCATCGGCAATCGCCTTGGCGGCCTCGGCGCTCTCAGCCTTGACGACAACGAGACTACCGTTCGGCTTGCCGTCCGCATCCAGGAATGGACCGGCCATCTTCAACGTGCCTTCGGCATTGAGCTTGTTCAGATGCTCCAGATGCGCCGGGCGCGTATCCATGCGAACATTCAGGTGACCGGGCTTGTCCTTGCAGACAAAGGCAAACAGCATTGCTTGGCTCCTTCAGATATTCAGAAATTATTCCCAGAAACTATTCCGTTGTGATCGGCCGCGTCATCAATTGCCCGATGGCCGTGGCTATGTCGAGCTTGCCGTCGATGATGGCGGACACCGCGTCGGTGATCGGCATGTCGACGCCGAGCTCTTGAGCAAGCCGCGCGGCGATGGAGGCGGCATAGGCGCCTTCGACCAGCGTGCCACCCGTCGGATCGGCAGCCTTGCCTTCACCCAGCGCAATACCGAATCGCAGATTGCGAGATTGATGGCTGGTGGCCGTCAGCACGAGGTCGCCAAGACCCGACAGGCCGCGCACCGTTTCAGCCTTGCCCCCCTTTGCCGCAACGAAGCGCGACATCTCGGCAAGGCCGCGGCTGATCAGTGCCGCGCGCGCGGAATCGCCGATGCCACGGCCCTCGACGATACCGCAGGCAATCGCGAGAACATTCTTCAATGCGCCGCCGAGCTGCACGCCGATGCGGTCATCTGAGGCGTAAAGACGGAAGGTTGGACCGGAAATCGCCTGCGCGAGTCTCTCGGCCACCGCCATATCGGCGGCGGCGATCGCCATGGCCGTCGGCAGTCCCTTGGCAATGTCGGCGGCAAAGCCCGGGCCTGAGAGCACGGCAATCGCATGCTGCGGCAACTCTCGCTCCAGCATATCGGTCAGCAGATCGCCGGAGACCTTGTCGATGCCCTTCGCGCACGTAACGACGACCGCATCCTTGGCGAGATAAGGGCCATAATGACGGGCAGCATCGGCCTGCGCCTGTGAGGGCATGGCAAAAAGCAGGATGCCGGCATTGGAAATCGCATCCGGCTCGGCTGAAAACTGCAGCGAATCCGGAAGGTCGATGCCAGGCAAGGCGGCATCATGCATGCGATCGGCGGCAAGATCCGCCATAAGCCCTGCGTTGCGTCCGACGAGCACCACATCGGCACGACCGGTCAGCGCGACGACGGCGGCAAGCGCCGTGCCGAAAGCGCCGGCGCCGATGACTGCGATCCGCTCCTTGCCGCTCATGCCTTCGCTCCTCGTTTGCCATGTCCGAGCAGGGTCTCCGCCTTCTGATCCAGCGGCCAGCGCGAGCGCGGCTGCACATCGAGATCGTCAGGTGCGGCACCCGTCGCCATGCGCTCCAGTCCGGCCCAGGCGATCATGACGGCATTATCCGTACACAGTCTCAATGGCGGCGCGATGAAGCGGAAACCGTTGGCATCGCAAAGCTCCTGCAGCGTGCGGCGCAGCTCGAGATTGGCGGCAACGCCACCTGCCACGACAAGCGACGGCTTTTCCTCAGTCTTCGGAAACTCCGTCCTGAAGCGCTGCAGGCCCCGACCGATGCGATCTTTCAGCGTGCGCGAGATTGCCTTCTGGAAGGAGGCGCAGATATCGGCGATATCCTGCTCCGTGACAGGCGCAATCGCCGTCGCAGCCTGACGTACCGCAGTCTTTAGGCCGGAAAAGGAAAAATCGAGGCGCGTTTCGCCGACCAGCGGCCGCGGCAGATCGAAGCGGTCCGGATTGCCGTTTTTCGCGGCTGCCTCCACGGCAGGGCCGCCGGGATAGGGCAGCCCCAGAAGCTTGGCCGTCTTGTCGAAGGCTTCGCCGAGCGCATCGTCGATGGTCGTGCCCCAGCGCTCGTATTGGCCGACGCCGCGCACCAGGATCAGCTGGGTATGGCCGCCGGAGACGAGCAGCATGAGATAGGGAAACGCAAGTCCATCGGTCAGCCGCGCCGTCAGGGCATGGCCTTCCAGATGGTTGATGGCGTATAGTGGCTTGCCTGTGGCACGTGAGATCGCCTTGCCGGTCATCAGGCCGACGAGCAGCCCGCCGATGAGGCCCGGGCCGGACGTGGCGGCAATGGCATCGACGTCTGAAAGCGACACATTGGCGCGTTTCAATGCTTCGTCGATCAGCGTATCGAGCGCCTCGACATGCGCACGCGCAGCAATTTCCGGCACGACGCCGCCATAGGCGCTATGCTCGTCCAACTGGCTGAGGATGACATCGGAACGGACCGTGGGCGTGCCGTCATCCCGGCGCTCGACAATAGCTGCAGCGGTTTCGTCGCAGCTTGTTTCGATGCCGAGAATGCGAAGAATGGATGCCATGGAGAAAGTTCGTTGCCTACAGGTCGATTGCGATAAAGCGGAAATATGGTTACGGGAACTGTCGGTAACAACGGATCAAAGCGGATGCAAACAAAACCTTTCCGGATCGGCACGCGCGGCAGCCCGCTAGCGCTCGCCCAGGCGCACGAGGCACGCGACCGCCTGATGGCGGCCCATGGCCTTCCGGAAGAGATGTTCGAAATCGTCGTTCTCACCACCAAGGGCGACCGCATTACCGACCGGTCGCTCGCGGCAATCGGCGGCAAAGGCCTGTTCACGGAAGAGTTGGAAGAGAAGCTGATTTCCGGCGAGCTCGACTTTGCCGTCCACTCCGCCAAGGATATGGCAACGAAGCTGCCCCAAGGCCTGGCGCTCACCGCTTATCTGCCGCGCGAAGATATCCGCGATTCCGTCATCGGCCGCACCGCGCCGAAACTGATCGAGCTGCCGCATGGCGCAACGGTCGGCTCCGCATCGTTGCGCCGCCAGGCGCTGATCCGCCGTCTGCGCCCGGATATCAACGTCATTACCTTCCGCGGCTCGGTCCAGACCCGTCTTCGCAAACTGGAAGAGGGACAGGCCGACGCGACCTTGCTGGCGCTTGCCGGCCTGAAGCGACTGGGCATGGTCGAGGTCATCACCGATATTCTCGACCCGGACGAATTCCCTCCAGCGCCCGCACAGGGCGCCATAGCAATCGAAAGCCGCATTGACGATATCAGGATGAACGACCTGCTCGCCGCCGTGAATGACGCGCCGACTTTCGACGCCGTATCCTGCGAGCGTGCCTTCCTGGCGGTGCTAGACGGCTCCTGTCGCACGCCGATAGCCGGCTACGCAATTTGCGAAGGCGATCATCTGCGCTTCTTCGGCATGATCCTCACCCCGGATGGCCGCCAAGTGCATACGACCACCATCGAGGGCCACCGCCGTGATGCCGAGGCGCTCGGCATCAATGCCGGCCAGGCGATCCGCGCCGAGGCCGGCAGCACCTTCTTCGAAGACTGGACCTGATAAAGGATGCGCGTCGTCGTCACCCGCCCTCAGCATTCGGGTGAGCGCACCATACGGCGGCTGGCGCAGATGGGACACGAACCCCTGCTGCTGCCGCTGGCTGAACCTGTCCACGATGTCGAGGAGGCGAGACGAGCGCTCCTGGCCACGCAGGGCGCCGTCGCCGTCACCAGCGCCGAGGCGATCCGGACGCTTTCGCTATTGGGTTCCGATCTTACGCCTTATCTTGGTCGTCGCCTTTTTGCCGTCGGAAAGGCCACAGCCAAAGAAGCGACTGATCTTGGATTCAGCAATATCGCCATATCCGAAGGCGGCGGTACAGAACTTGCCGCCATGATCTCCGACCATCCCTCAGACCTGGACAACGGCCCCCTCCTCTATCTCGCGGGTTCTCCGCGGGCGGCTGGCTTCGAAGCCGGATTGGCTGAGCGACACCTGCCTTTCCTGATCATCGAATGCTACCGGATGCAGAATATCGTCCCCGACGACAACATTCTTCGCCGGCTTTTCGCCGACACCCGTGCGGACGCCGTGCTGCTTTATTCCCACGAGACGGCGAAACGCTTTTTCAGCCTGCCATTCCTTCGGCACAACCCTGGCATCTTCGTCGAAACACGATTTCTCTGCCTGAGCGAAACCATCGCCAGCGCAGTTCCGGAGCCGATGCGATCCCGTGTCGATATTGCCGACATGCCGAATGAAGACCGGCTTATGGCGCTTCTGGTCCGCGCCTAAGGTCGCAATTTTGATGTAAGGCCTTTCCATAATCGCCTTGTCTGTCTAACTTCGTTGCAGCGCATGATAAAGAGGACCTCATGGTATCGCGAAAAACGCCTAACCATTCGAAGCCCAACGACGAACCGGTCACGATCGATCTGGAAGCCGAAAAAACTGCGCAGGACGCAGCTCCCGAAGATTTGACCGAGCGCAGCCATGGCGAGCTTGGCGGCTCCTCGGCTGATGAAGTGGAAATGCCGCTGGAAGCGGAGAAGGAGCCGTTTCGCGAGGAAGCTCAGGAATCGATCTTCGGCGCCGCGCCGCAAGAAACGCAAGCAGCCGCTGCGCAGCAGGCCGATCCTCCGCCCTCCCGTGCCGACCATCCGCCGCATACCGAGCGTCTGCAGTCGCGCGAGGGTTCGACATCAGGCCTTATCGCGGCCGGCATCACCGGCGGCCTGATCGCCCTCATCTGCGCCGGCGCCCTGCAATATGCGGGCTTTCTGCCTGGCGGTCGCGCAGGCAAGGACAGCTCTACCGAGATCGCAACGCTGAATGCGGAGATCGACGGTCTTAAGCAGAGCATCGCCAATCTCGCCGCCGCACCAGCCGCAAAACCGGACGAAGCGCTGACGGCTCGCGTCGCAGCGCTTGAGACGAGCGCTGCCAACGGCGCTTTGACGAATGGCTCGGGGACAAATGGCCCGGGTGGCACAGCAAACCCCGCTTCAGATCAGAAGATCGCTTCGCTCACCAGCGAGGTCGAGCAGCTGAAATCGGATCTCAGCAAGGCGACGCAGAGCCAGGCAACCTCCGATGCCGAGGTCAGCAAGCGTCTTGATGACGCCGAAAAGAAGCTAAGCGGGCCGAGCCAGGAAAGCGCGGTTGCCCGCGCCATCGCAGCTGCGGCGTTGAAAGCCGCAATCGACCGCGGCGGCCCCTTCCAGCCTGAGCTCGACACCTTTGCCAATGTTGCGCCGGACGATCCCGCCGTCGCAGATCTCAAGAATTTCGCCCAGACCGGCGTACCCTCTCGTGCCGATCTGATCCGTCAGGTTTCCGATGTCGCGACTGCAATCGTCGCCACTGCACAAACCGACGATCCGAACCAGAGCTGGAGCAGCCGGCTGATGTCGGGAGCGAAATCGCTGGTGCAGGTCCGCCCCGTCGGCAACGTCCCCGGCGACAGCGTCGATGCCATCGCCGCCCGCTTTGAGGACAAGGTCAGGAATGGCGATCTGCCGGGCGCGGTGACCGAGTGGAACAGCCTGCCCGATGCCGCCAAATCCGCATCGGCCGCCTTCAAGCAATCGCTGGAGGCACGCATCCGCGTCGAGGATCTGGTAAGCGACGCCCTTTCTAAGGCGATCGCCAATACCGGGAAACAGAACTAAGGACGGAGCGTAGCAATGATCAGACTGCTTATCTTCGCCATTCTCGTTCTGGCTCTCGGCTACGGTTTCTCCTGGCTCGCGGATCGCCCCGGCGATCTCTCGCTGGTCTGGGAAGGCCAGCTTTACCAGACAAAGCTGATCGTAGCCGCCGCGATCCTCATTGCGATCGTGGCCGCCGCGATGATCGTCTGGTGGTTCGTACGGTTGATCTGGACCTCGCCATACTCCGTCACCCGCTATTTCCGCGCCCGCAAGCGCGATCGTGGCTATCAGGCGTTGTCGACGGGCCTCATCGCCGCCGGCGCCGGCAATTCGCTGCTCGCCCGCAAGATGGCGGCGCGCACTCGTGGCCTTATCCGCGCCGATCAGGAGCCGCTCATCAATCTGCTCGAGGCCCAGGCCGCCTTGATCGAAGGCAAGCATGACGAGGCTCGCCAGAAATTCGAGCAGATGGCCAATGATCCCGAAACGCGCGAGCTCGGCCTGCGCGGCCTCTATCTCGAAGCCAAGCGCCTCGGCGCGCATGAAGCCGCGCGGCAATATGCCGAGAAAGCGGCCGACCAGGCGCCGTACCTGCCCTGGGCGGCACAGGCGACGCTGGAATATCGCAGCCAGGCCGGCCGCTGGGATGATGCCATCAAGCTGCTGGACCAGCAGAAGGTTGCCCATGTCGTCGATAAGGCCACAGCCAACCGGCAACGCGCCGTACTCCTTACGGCACGCGCCGACGAGAAATTGGAAAGCGATCCCACCGGCGCGCGCGACGATGCGCTGGCGGCCTTGAAGCTCGTGGACGATTTCGTGCCCGCAGCGCTGATCGCTGCCAAGGCCTTGTTCCGTGAAGACAAAGTGCGCAAGGCCGCTTCCACTCTCGAGCAGGTCTGGAAAGCGCAGCCGCATCCCGAAATCGGCAGGGCCTATGTACGAGCTCGTAGCGGCGATTCCGTTCTTGACCGTTTGAAGCGCGCCGAGAGGCTGGAGGCGATCCGCCCGAACAACGTCGAAGCCCTGCTGTTGACCGCAAAAGCGGCAATGGACGCGGGCGATTTCGGCAAGGCCCGCGCCAAAGCGGAAGCCGCCGCACGGATCGATGCGCGCGAGGGCGCCTTCCTGCTTCTCGCCGATATCGAAGAGGCCGAAACCGGCGATCAGGGCCGCGTCCGCCATTGGATGGCGCAGGCGCTGCGCGCACCACGCGATCCGGCCTGGGTCGCCGATGGTTTCGTCTCGGAAAAATGGCTGCCGCTGTCGCCGATCACCGGCCGTCTCGACGCCTTCGAATGGAAGGCACCATTCGGCCAGATCGATGGACCGGTAGAAGAAGGCTCCACGGTGCTGGTCGATGCAGCGCTGAAATCGCTGCCGCCGGTGCGCGAGACCGCAACCGCAGCGGAAAAGCCAAGTTCACCGAAAGTTGCATCGCCGGTTGCCGATACCTATGTCATGGAATTGGAGCCCGCCGTGGCGAAACCCACTTCAAGCGCATCCGAGGCAGCGCCAAAACCAGTGCCGCAGGATGCGGAGCCCCGGCCCTTCTTCGGTGGCGCGCCTGATGATCCGGGCGTCAAAGATCATAAACTTGAACCGGAACCCAAGACACGGCTCAAGTTGTTCTAGAGCAATTCCGGCAATAGCGCGCAGCGGCTTTGCGTCTGGAATTCCGGAAGACAAAAGATGGAGCATGGTGCCCCAAGAACCCTGCTCTGCCCGTTTTGAGAATGGAGACGCATGTTCGAACGCTTTCAGGAATTCCTTCATAACCTGACCCAGGACCATCCCAGATCCGGTTTCGCACCCGACGACCCGCGTGTCGCCGTGGCAGCTCTCTGCATCCAGGTGATGGAGGCGGACGGCAAGATCGAGAACAGCGAGAAGAAGCGGCTGCGCAAGCTGCTGAAGGAGCAGTATGGGCTTGATGGCCGCAAGCTCGATCAGCTGATCGCCGCCGGCGAGGAAGCCGAGAGCGAGGCGGTCGACTATTATCGCTTCACCTCGGACCTGAAGCGTCATCTCGACGGCACGCAACGCCTCGAACTGCTCGGCATCCTCTGGGACATCGTCTATGCCGATGGCGAGCGCAGCGAGATGGAAGACCATGCCATCTGGCGCATCGCCGACCTCATGGGCATTTCCGACCGCGAGCGCATCATGAAGCGCCAGGAAGCAGCCGCACGCGCACCCGGTTCCAGGGTGGAGACAGGCAATGATGATTGAAGCGCCGAAGAGCGCCGGCCGCCCGATATTGATCGTTCTGCACCAGGAACGCTCCAGCCCCGGCCGCGTCGGCCAGATGCTGCTGGAGAAGGGCTACGATCTCGATATCCGCCGCCCGGTCCTCGGCGATACCTTGCCTTCCACGCTCGAGGCCCACGCCGGCGCCGTGGTCTTCGGCGGCCCGATGAGCGCCAACGACCCGGACGAATTCATCAAGACCGAGACCGATTGGCTGAAGGTACCACTTAAGGAAAACCGCCCCTATCTCGGCATCTGTCTGGGCGCGCAGCTGCTCGCCCGCCATCTCGGTGCCAAGGTGAAGGCACGTGACGACGGCAAGACCGAGATCGGCTGGTATGAACTACAGCCAACGGAAAAGGGGCGCCTCCTGATGCGCTGGCCGCAAATGGTCTATCACTTTCACCGCGAAGGTTTCGAGCTGCCGCATGGCGCCGACCTGCTGGCAACGGCTGAGACCTATCCTAACCAGGCCTATCGCTACGGCACTAATGCCTGGGGCTTGCAATTTCACGCCGAGTTGACGCGCGCCATGATGCAGCGCTGGGTCGTGCATGGCGAACATCGCTTTTGCATGCCGAACGCCCAGCAGGGCCGCGAGCATCTGGAAGGCCGCATGATCTTCGACGCCGCACTCAAGACCTGGCTGTCGGAATTCCTCAATCTCGTTTTCGAGGGCAAGCAGGCAATGGCGGCCTAAAGGCCCTCGCCTGACAAAAGAACGCGATCGAATTGATCGATCGCGCCGCGGATCGCAGACGCATATCGCTTCATCTTTTCCGCGTCGTTCATGAGAATATCCCTGACGCCTCTCGGAATTTCGAGCTGGACGCCGGCCTGCCGATTGCCGCGATTGCAGATATTGCCGGCGGAAGTTCCAGCAAGCGCCTCCCCTTTCACCCTCGCGGCCGTCGCAAAACCGTTGAGCCGCAATGCCCTGACGATCCCGTCGCGAAGCAATGTGTCGAGACCGCCGATCCAGCTCGTCAGCGGATCATCCCGATCCGTGCGCCCGTGAACGACGACGACGATCGGCGACTTGGCCACCAAGCCATTTGCTATCGGTTCATCGAAATTTTCGGAGGTGACGTGCAGCTCATGATGGAGCCTCGCCGCATCGAGCCCTTCGAAACAATAAAGGGAGAACCTCTCATCCGCGATCGCCAGCGCGATCTCGGACGTGGCAGGCTCGATGAAGCCGCCGTGGGGAGCGATAACGGCGACATTCGATGATCGATCCTCGATATGGATGCGATAATCGACGCTTTCGGTTTCATGCTCGCGAAGCGCCGAAAACGAATTGTACCGGTCCGACTTCCTAGTCATCGCGCAACCTTCAAACCGGTTGCGGCTCGCCGTCACGAGCGGGTGCGTTCAGGCTGTCGATCCGGCGAAGCTGCGGGAAACCGGTGGCCCATAGGATGGCGACCGTCAGCGTGCCAAGTCCTCCGATGACAACGGCGGGGATCGCGCCGAAATAATGCGCCATGGTGCCGGCGCGGAACTCGCCAAGCTCGTTCGACGCACCGACGAAGACCATGTTGACGGCATTGACGCGGCCGCGCACCTGATCCGGCGTCCAGAGTGTGATCAGCGTTTCGCGCACATAGACAGAGATCAGGTCGGAAGCGCCCATGATGGCGAGAGCCGTTATCGACAGCCACGGCGTGTGCGAGATGCCGAAGATCAGGGTTCCCAAGCCGAACATGGCAACGCCGGCAAACATGCAGATACCCGCCCGATTGCGGATAGGATAGGTTGCCAGGAAAAGGCCCATGGCAATCGCACCAAAGCTTGGCGCAGCGCGCAGCATGCCGAGACCCCAGGGCCCAAGCGTCAGGATATCGCGCGCATAGATGGGCATTAGCGCGACGGCGCCGCCGAGCAGTACGGCAAAAAGATCGAGCGAGACCGCACCGAGCACCACTTTTTCCGACCAGATGAAACGGAAACCGGCAAGCATCTCGTTGAGGCTTCGCCTCTCATGCGCAATCCGCTGCTGCGGCTTCGGGATCAGGAAGGTCAGCACCGAGCCAGCCGCAAAGAAAAGCACGGCCACGGAATAGGCGACGTTGGCACCGACACCGTAAAGCAGGCCGCCGGCAACGGGGCCGAGGATGGCGGCGGCATCCCATGACATCGAGTTCCATGTGATGGCGTTCGTCAGGTCTTCGGGCGGGATCAGGTTGGGCGCCAGCGACTGCATGGCCGGCGTCATGAAGGCGCGTTCTATGCCGAAGACCGTGAGGATCAGAAATACGGGCAGCGGCGCGAAGGTGCCGGATACCGTCAGGAACAGCAGGGCAGCCGCACAAAGGGTGCCGACGAAAATGCAGATCGCGGAAATCCGTCGCCTGTTGTAGCGGTCCGCAGCCGTGCCCGTTACCAGGATCAGCAGAAGCGACGGCAGGAACTGCACGAGGCCGATCAGACCGAGATAGAGCGGTTGGCCGGTGTGCTCATACATCTGCCAGCCGACGGAGACGCTGACGACCTGCGTGGCAAAGGCCGTCAAAAACCGCGCGAAGAAGAAATAAGTATAGGCAACGTGCCTGAAGGCGGCAAACCGGTCTCCGCTGGCAGCGAACGACATGGGACGAGACTTTCCGATGCGGCCGCTAGCGCAAATGCCGGCCTTTTAAACATGATTCAACATGCTTCGGAGCATGGGACTTGCCCGTTTAGTCGCCAATGTCTACATGTCTGTCAACCGCGAATTGGAGACGGATATGCTCGCCTTATTTCAAACCATTGATCTGGCTTTGAATCTTTATACCTGGATCTTGATCGCCAGCGCCATCTTTTCCTGGCTCTATGCGTTCAACGTCATCAATTCGAGCAATCAGTTCGTCAGCTCCATCGGCAACTTCCTTTATGCGGTCACTGAGCCGGCCCTGCGCCCGATCCGCCGCATTCTGCCTGACCTCGGCGGCATCGATATCTCGCCGGTCATCCTGCTCTTGATCATCTTCTTCATCCGCTCGCTGATGTGGAATTCGATCGTCCCCTTGTTCCTGCGGTGAACAAAGCCTGGCAGGCCTTTCCGGATCACCTCAGGCTTTCCGTGCGGCTCACGCCCAATGGCGGGCGTGATGCGATCGATGGGTTGGAAACCGCCGCCGACGGCGAATGCTATTTGAAGGCGCGCGTTTCGGCAGCACCCGAAAAGGGCAAGGCCAACAAAGCGCTGATCGCCCTGCTTTCAAAGAGCCTCGGCATCCCCAAATCCACGCTTGCCCTTATCGGTGGCGACACTGCGCGCAAAAAAATCCTCCGGATCGAGGGCGAACCGGAGGATTTGATAAAGAGGCTTTGCGCCGTAACTGAAGTCGATTGATCAGGCCTTGGTGTTCTTGGCCCGTTCGATGGCTTCGACGATGAGTTCGCCAGCTTCCTTCGAACCCTTCCAGCCGAAGATCTTGACCCACTTGCCGGGCTCCAGATCCTTGTAATGCTCGAAGAAATGCTCGATCTGCTTCAGCGTGATCTCGGGTAGGTCGGTATATTCCTTGACCTTGTCATAGCGCATGGTCAGCTTCGGCGCGGGTACGGCGATGATCTTCTCGTCCTTGCCGGAATTGTCTTCCATCATCAGCACACCGATCGGGCGGACATTGATGACGCAGCCCGGAACCAGCGGACGGGTGTTGGCGATCAGAACGTCGATCGGGTCGCCGTCGTCGGAGAGCGTGTGCGGAACGAAGCCGTAATTGCCCGGATAGGTCATCGGCGTGTAGAGGAAACGGTCGACGACCAGCGTGCCGGCCTCTTTGTCCATTTCGTACTTGATCGGGTGACCGCCGACCGGCACTTCAACGATGACGTTGACGTCTTCGGGCGGGTTCTTGCCAATGGAAATCGCGTCGATACGCATGCTTGTCCCCTAGATAAGGATGGTTGCCGCCAGCCAAATAATAGGTTTCATCCCGCAACGCAACAACGCATCGGGAAACGGGGTTGATTTAGTTGCCGCTCAAGGCCAGACGAAGCCGATCTTGCGCAACTGCCTATGATCGAAGGTTTCGATGCCCTCGCAGAAATCCGCACCGCCCTGCCCGCGATAGAAGCGGTAGGCATTCTCATTTTCCTCGAGGCACCAGACGACCAGCCCCTTGCAGCCGAGCGACTTCAAGAGCCGGCGCGCCTCGCCGAACAGCATGCGACCAAGGCCGAGGCCCTGATATTGCGGGCGCAGATAGAGTTCGTAGATCTCGCCTTCCTGCGGCAGCGCGCGGGCACGATTGAGGCCGAGCGTGGCATAGCCTGCGATCTCGCCGGCGACATCCAAAACCAGCAGCGTTGCCGGACCGCTGGTCGCCTTGCGCCACCAGGCTTCGCCGCGGCGCTCGATCATCTGGCCGAGAGCGCGATGCGGAATGATGCCGGCATAGGTGTACTGCCAGGATTGGCGGTGCACCTCCGAAATGGCTCGAGCATCATGGGGTTCTGCCCGCCGAACATCAATCGACAACGTCTTCATAACGTCTACTCTGGTCTTACCAACGCGAATTAACCATCCTCATTCATAAAGATGGCAGACTTGCCCACAGGCTTTATCCGTGGATGATCGATAAAAATTAACGACTTTTTAACCTTTAGGACAAGAGCTCAAAAACCGAACATACAAATAAAAACCCCGGCACATGGCCGGGGTCGGATGCATCGAAGCGGTACAGCAATCAAGCCAGACGGGCTTTCTCGTAACGCTTGCGCTCGTTCGGATCGAGATACATCTTGCGGAGGCGGATCGACTTCGGCGTCACTTCCACCAGTTCGTCGTCCTGGATCCAGGAGAGCGCGCGGTCGAGCGTCATGCGGATCGGCGGGGTCAACTTCACGGCTTCATCCTTGCCGGCGGCGCGGATGTTGGTGAGCTTCTTGCCCTTCAGCACGTTGACTTCGAGGTCGTTGTCGCGGGAGTGGATGCCGATGATCATGCCGGCATAGACCTTCTCGCCGGCGTCGATGATCATCGGGCCGCGGTCTTCCAGGTTGAACAGGGCATAGGCGACAGCTTCGCCGGCTTCGTTGGCGAGCAGCACGCCGTTCACACGGCCGCCGATTTCGCCCTTGTAGGGCTGGTAGTCATGGAACAGACGGTTCATGACGGCCGTGCCGCGCGTATCCGTCAGAAGTTCCGACTGATAGCCGATGAGGCCACGGGTCGGCGCCAGGAAGACGAGACGAACGCGGTTGCCGCCCGAAGGACGGAGCTCCGACATTTCAGCCTTACGCTCGGACATCTTCTGCACGACGATGCCGGAATGCTCTTCATCGACGTCGATGACGACTTCTTCGATCGGCTCGAGCAACTGGCCGCTCTCATCCTTATGCATGACGACGCGCGGACGCGAGACGGCAAGCTCGAAGCCTTCGCGGCGCATGGTTTCGATCAGAACTGCGAGCTGCAATTCGCCACGGCCGGACACGTAGAACGAGTCCTTGCCTTCGGCTTCTTCGATCTTCAGCGCGACGTTGCCTTCGGCTTCCTTGAAAAGGCGGTCGCGGATGACGCGCGAGGTGACCTTGTCGCCTTCGGTGCCCGCATAGGGGCTGTCGTTGACGATGAAGGACATGGTGACGGTCGGCGGATCGATCGGTTGTGCGATCAGCGGCTCGCTGACCTGCGGGTCGCAGAAGGTGTCGGCGACCGTACCCTTGGAAAGGCCGGCGATGGCAACGATGTCGCCTGCCTGCGCTTCTTCGATCGGCTGGCGCTCGATGCCGCGGAAGGCGAGGATCTTGGAGATACGGCCGGTTTCGATGAGGTTGCCATCGGCACCCAGAACCTTGACGGCCTGGTTCGGCTTGATCGAACCGGAATGAATGCGGCCGGTGATGATGCGGCCGAGGAAAGGGTTGGCTTCGAGAATCGTGCCGATCATGCGGAACGGACCTTCGCCGACGGTCGGCTCGGGAACGTGCTTGACGACGAGATCGAGAAGCGGGCCGAGGCCTTCTTCCTTCGGGCCCTCGGGCGAATAGTTCATCCAGCCGTTACGGCCGGAACCGTAGAGGATCGGGAAGTCGAGCTGCTCGTCGGTGGCGTCGAGATTGGCGAAGAGGTCGAAGACTTCGTTGATGACTTCGTCGGCGCGGGCATCCGGACGGTCGATCTTGTTGATCGCAACGATCGGGCGCAGGCCGACCTTGAGCGCCTTGCCGACGACGAACTTCGTCTGTGGCATCGGGCCTTCGGCAGCGTCGACGAGAACGATCGCGCCGTCCACCATCGAGAGAATGCGCTCGACTTCACCGCCGAAGTCGGCGTGGCCGGGGGTGTCGACGATGTTGATGCGGGTGTCCTTCCAGACGACCGAAGTCGCCTTGGCGAGAATGGTGATGCCGCGCTCCTTTTCCAGATCGTTGGAGTCCATGACGCGTTCGGCAACGCGCTGGTTCTCGCGGAACGAGCCGGACTGCTTCAGGAGCTCGTCGACGAGGGTGGTTTTCCCATGGTCAACGTGCGCGATGATCGCGATGTTGCGAAGTGCCATATGTCTTAATCTCTGAGGCTGGGGCGCAGTGTTTCAGTAACACGCCAATTGCATTTGGCGCGCTCATAGCCTTTTTTTCGCGATTGCGAAAGGGGGGAGGCAAGAAAGGGGCTGAATGCCGGCTTTTCGTGCCTCACGCATCAGTCTTACGCGCCTGGACAGCCGAACTCTTCTCTATCGCGTCGCCAATTCAGATGAAGCAATCGCCTCGATCAGGATTTGCGCAGTTCCGTCAGGCGGCATGTTTCAGTAAGAACGCGTCGTGATTGACCAGGAAAGCTTTGAGGCGCTCGGGATAGTCGTGCGTCACCGCGTCTCGCACACTTTGCCGCGACGCCAACTCTGTGCGCCATGCCTTGACATGCGGGAGCCCGTCAAAAACGCCGGTCGATGTAATGGTGTCGAACACATCGAAGTAACGGAATATCGGCGCAAAAACTGCATCGACCAGGCTGAACGCCTCTCCGGCAAAAAAGGGACCGTTTCTCAATTCCGCCTCGACACGAGCAAATTTATCGATCAGCGCTTTGCGCTTGGCCTCATAGGTTCCTTCGTCTTTGGCGGTCTCGAATCCCCACAAATCCGAAAGGATGGAAGAACCGAACTCCATCCAGCCGCGATGCCGGGCACGCGCGAGCGGATCGGTCGGATGGAGCCGAGCGCCGGATTGGGTTTCCTCGAGATACTCGCAGATCACCGAACTTTCGAACAATACGGTTTCTGACCCGTCGGCCTGCCGCACGATCAGCAATGGAACTTTACCAAGCGGGGAAATCGCCAGAAACCAATCGGGCTTTGCCGATAGATCGACATAGCGGACCTCAAATGGCGCACCCTTTTCAGAAAGCGTAATGGCAGCTCGCTGGACGTAGGGGCAAAGGTAATGGCTGACAAGGATCAGTTTAGCGTCGGACATGATCAAATCTCCCGGTCTTCGTTTAAGATAGATGCAATTGCATCTATATCCAGACTTGCAAGCTCGGTCAATATAGATGTAATTGCATCCATGTTCGATCGTTCAGATAGTACCCGCCCAAAGCCCTCCGCCGCCGTCACGCGAGCATGGGTGCGCCTCATGCGCGCGCAGCAAATCACCCTCGCGGCAATCGAGCAGGATTTGAAGGCGGCCGGCCTGCCGCCACTCGGCTGGTACGACGTGCTATGGGAGCTGACACAAGCCGTTGAGGGAAAGTTGCGGCCTTATGAGATCGAGGAGCGCACGCTCCTCGCCCAGCATAACCTATCACGCCTACTCGACCGGATGGAAAAGGCCGGTCTTATTCACCGTGAGATATTTTCCGAGGACGGCCGAGGCCGCTGGGTCGTTATCACCGAAGCAGGAAGTGCCATGCGCAGCCGCATGTGGGCAGTCTATGCGTCGGCACTTCAACGCCATGTGGGCGATAAGCTAGACGATGGGCAAGCCCGCCAATTGGCTGAGCTGTTAGCTTTGCTTTCTCGCAAATCCTGACTCGCAAGGCAAAACCCGCCCAGATCGAACGCGGTCACATAAATCGGCAAGCTGGCCTTCGGGCAACCGATATGCGAATTTCACTCCGCCTGAAAACAACCGCCAGCTCGCCGAGACACACATGTTTAAGATCCTGTATCAGGGCGATCTCTTTGCCGATTACTTCCAAATATATCTGCGCGACGAAGCCCATCCCGACCTGCCTGAAGATTATACGGAAGAAGTGATTGCACGCCGCCTCGCTGTCGGGCCTAATGCGATCATTCTTCATACGGCGCGCAATACCGCTGTGCCGGTGCAAATTGAATGGCATGATCAACGCCCGGCGACTGATCTCGACATCTACCAGCATGTGGCTGAAGCCACGCTCGACTGCCCTTCCGGTCAACTCGTTTTGGCTGGATTGACGGATTACGAGCCCGACGCCCCGCGTCTTGCTGTGAAGGCCGGACTCCTAGGCATACGGGTGTGTATGTCCGGTATCGACACCCTCAGCGAAGACGGACTTCATGGAGACGACCGCTATCTCGTACAGCTTTGGCCCGAACCGGAGACGAACGGCGGTCACTAGGCAAGGCATACGCTATCCGGAGCTTCACTCTGGCAGCCCGATCAGGCCGCCAGCCCCTTCTTCTTCAGCATCGCATCCGGGCTCGGCAGCTTGCCGCGGAAAGCCCTATAGGCATCTTCCGGATCGATCGAGCCACCGACGGAATAGATGTTGCCTTTGAGTTTTGCAGCCATGTCCGAATTGAAGGCATCGCCGGTTTCCTCGAAGGCGGCGAAGGCATCGGCGTCGAGCACTTCCGACCACATGTAGGAATAGTAGCCGGCAGAATAGCCGTCGCCGGAAAATACATGCTGGAAGTGCGGCGTCGCATGGCGCATGACGATCGATTTCGGCATGCCGATCTCGGCCAGCACCTGCGCTTGTACCGCCATCGGATCCTCGACGACACCGCGCGTATGGAATGCCATGTCGACCAATGCCGAGGAGGTGAATTCGACCGTATTGAAGCCGGCATTGAAGGTGCGCGCCGCCAGAACCTTGTCGAGCAGCGCCTGCGGGATCGGAGCGCCGGTCTCATAATGCACGGCATATTCCTTGAGGATGGCAGGAACCGTCAGCCAGTGCTCGTAGAGCTGCGACGGCAGTTCGACGAAATCGCGGGAAACGCCCGTGCCCGAAACCGAGGGATAGGTGACGTTCGAAAGCATGCCGTGCAGCGCATGGCCGAACTCGTGGAACAGCGTGCGGGCATCGTCGAGCGACAGCAGCGCCGGCCGGCCTTCCGCCGGCTTGGCGAAGTTGCAGACATTGTAGATGATCGGCAGCTCGCCGACATGGCCGTTCTTCAGCGGCAGCTTGTGCTGCGACTGGAACGAGCTCATCCAGGCGCCGGAACGCTTCGAGCTGCGGGCAAAGTAATCGCCGAGGAACAAAGCGACGAGCTTGTCGGAGCGGTCGCGGATCTCGAAGACGCGCACATCGGGATGATAGGCTGGAATACCCTTCTGTTCGACGGCTTTGATGCCGAACAGGCGGCCGGCGACATCGAAGCAAGCCGCGATGATCTTTTCGAGCTGCAAATAGGGCTTCAATTCGGTTTCGGAGAAATCGAACTTCCGGGTCCGGATCTTCTCGGCATAGTGCCGCCAGTCCCAGGGCATGACCTCGTGGTTGCGGCCTTCTTCGGCGATCAGCGCCGCAATATCCTTTTCTTCCTCTGCTGCGCGCGCCGCCGCCTTGCCCCACACGGTCATCAGTAGATCGTTCACTGCGGCCGGCGTCTTCGCCATGGTGTTGTCAAGCTTGAGTTCGGCGAAGTTGGCATAGCCGAGCAGCTTCGCCTTTTCTGCCCTCAAGGCCAAAGTCTCGCGAATGATCTCACGATTGTCGGTCTTGCCGCCATTGGCGCCACGCGCCACCCAGGCGTTGAAGGCCTGCTCGCGCAGGTCACGGCGTTCGGAAGACGTCAGGAACGGCTCGATGATCGAGCGCGAGAGGGTGACGGCATATTTGCCCTCGTCGCCGCGTTCGCGCGCAGCCGCTGCCATCGCCTCGCGCAGATAGTCAGGAAGACCGACGAGATCGGCCTCCTCCGACAAAAGCAGCGCCCAGCTCTTTTCATCCGCCAGGACGTTCTGACCGAACTGCGCGCCGAGGCCGGCAAGCTTCTCGTTGATTGCAGAAAGCCGCTCTTGCTCTGCCTTCGGCAGCTTGGCGCCCGACTTGACGAAGCCCTTCCAGTGCCGCTCCAGCACACGGGTTTCCTCGAGCGTCAGCCCAAGGGCGTCGCGGCCCTCCCAAAGCGCATCAAGGCGGGCAAAGAGCGCTGCGTTCGTCCCGATCTTCGAATAGTGCCGCGCCATCTTCGGCGCGATCTCGCGCTCCAGCGCCTGGATGGTCTCGTTCGTATGCGCACCTGCCTTGTTCCAGAACAGCGCCGAGATGCGCGAGAGTTCATCGCCGGCGATTTCGAGCGCGATCACGGTATTGGCGAAGGTCGGCGCGTCGCTGTTGCCGGCAATCGCATCGATCTCGGCCTCATGCGACATAAGCGCCGTATCGAAGGCGGGAGCAAAATCCGTGTCCTTCACCGCATCGAAACGCGGCAGCCCCTTATGTCCGGTCCATTCGGTAAGCGCGGGATTGACGGCGGTAGGGGAAGACATGCAGGGCATCCTTTCGACAGACATCTGACCGAAGCACGATATAAGGCTAGCCTCGCCGAATTGGTATGGCGAGGGGCGAACAAATTGATGTGGTGGGATCAGGCTTTGCGCCAGCCGAGCAGGCCGGGCGTGGCATGCCAGAGTGCCTGCGCCGCAAATCCCATGAAAAGCACGCCGGAGCAGCGCACGATCAGCCGCTCATGCGCACGATAGAAACGCCGCACGGCGCTGGCGCCGATGATGCTGATGAGAATAATGTCGGCCGTTATGAAACCCGCGAAGGAAACCGTCAGCAGCAGCGGCAGCGCGCTGAAGGTCAGTGCGCCGGCGGAGCCCGCAACAAGCGCCGTGAAGGTCGCCAGCGCAACAGGATATCCCTTCGGATTGGTCACACCGAAGATCAGGCCGCGGCGGAACGGGCGGTCGACATTGACGAGCGCCTTGCCGTCACCCCTCGGCTTGGCGGTGACGGCACTCCAGCCGATCCAGGCGAGATAGAAGCCGCACAGCAAACCGAGCAGATCGAAGACGAAGGTGCCGATGGTCTTGGCGCCGACGATGGCGACCAAGGCGAGCGCGGACCAGACGAGATCACCAAGCAGATGGCCGCTGACGAAGAATGCACCCGCCTTGCGGCCCTGGCCGGCCCCGATGCCGAGCAGAGCCAGAAAGGCGGGACCGGGAATAAGCACGTAGAAAAGCGCGGCGAGGAAGGCGCCGACAACGAGCGATTGCGTCATGATGAGTGATCCCGCTGGTGATCACGCGAGAGTAGCAATCCGTGGAACCCGGTCAAGCAGCTGGTCGTTTTAAGTTCCAGGAAGCCGTTGTGTTCGTGGGATGAAATCAATAAGAACGTAGTGGGGCCTAAAAAATCAAAGAGCGTAGGTAGGGAAGCGCTTATGAACAGCAGGATTAATACGGATTCGCTCGCCTTTCTTGTGAGCGATTGCGCCCGACTGATCAGGGCAGCCTTCGAGCGACGCATCCTTGTCGCCGGGCTCGGGCTGACGGCGGGTGAAGCACGAACGCTGATGCAGGTCGCCGCCATCAATGGCAGTCGCCAGCTCGACATCGCCTCCCGCATGGGGTTGGAGCCGATGACGGTCAGCGCTTTTCTGGACAAGCTGCAGGCACGCGGCCTGATCGAACGCCAACCCGATCCACTCGACCGGCGCGCCAAGCGTATCGTTTTGTCCGATGCTGCCGACGCCAAGCTGAAGCAGATCGATAAGGAAGTCTGTGAAGTCGAGCGTAACGCGACGCAGGGCTTCGGCGAGGATCTTCAGGTGCAACTGCATGATGCGCTCTGCGCTTTCCGCAGCAATCTTCAGAAGGCCGAAGCACCTGCAGAAGTCGAACGGGAATTGAGGCCGGTGGATTAATTCCAGGCCGCCCATCCTCGCAAAAGGAAGCCCGCCTCCGGCGACCGGAAGCGGGCCTTCTCTCGTTTCAATATCTTACTTCGACAGATTGCGCTTGGCGAGCGTGCGCAGACGCAGCGCATTCAGCTTGATGAAGCCAGCCGCATCCTTCTGGTCGTAGGCGCCCTGGTCGTCTTCGAAGGTGACCAGCTTGTCGGAATAGAGCGATTTCGGGCTTTCGCGGCCGATGACCATGACATTGCCCTTGTAGAGCTTCAGCGTCACTTCGCCCTCGACATGCTCCTGGCTCTTGTCGATCAGGGCCTGCAGCATTTCGCGCTCCGGCGAGAACCAGAAACCGTAATAGATCAGCTCGGCATAGCGCGGCATCAGCTCATCCTTGAGATGCGCGGCACCGCGGTCGAGCGTGATGGATTCGATGGCGCGGTGGGCCGCGAGCAGGATCGTGCCGCCGGGGGTCTCGTAGACGCCGCGCGACTTCATGCCGACGAAACGGTTCTCGACCAGATCCAGGCGGCCGATGCCGTTATCGCGGCCGTAATCGTTCAGCTTCGCAAGCAAGGTTGCCGGGCTCAGGCGTTCGCCATTGATCGAAACCGCATCACCCTTCTCGAAGCCGATCTTGATGAT
Organism: Martinezella sp. CNPSo 3732; assembly: GCF_057784515.1. Classification (NCBI taxonomy): domain Bacteria; kingdom Pseudomonadati; phylum Pseudomonadota; class Alphaproteobacteria; order Hyphomicrobiales; family Rhizobiaceae; genus Martinezella; species Martinezella sp. CNPSo 3732. The sequence goes on along the minus strand of NZ_JBXSOO010000011.1, from coordinate 96,812 downwards.
GGTGGCTGTATCGGGAGCTGCTTCCGGCGAGATCGTGCGCATATGCACATATTCTGGTGCTTCCTGGGCCGGATCTTCCAGAACCTTGCCTTCGGAAGAGGAGTGCAGCAGGTTGGCGTCGACGGAGAAAGGCGCCTCGCCCTTCTTGTCCTTGGCGACCGGAATCTGGTGCTTCTCGGCGAATTCGAGGAGGTCGGTGCGGCTCTTGAACGACCAGTCACGCCAGGGAGCGATGATCTTGATGTCCGGGTTCAGCGCATAGGCCGAAAGCTCGAAACGAACCTGGTCGTTGCCCTTGCCGGTCGCGCCGTGCGCGATGGCGTCGGCGCCCGTCTTCCTGGCGATCTCGATCAGATGCTTGGAGATCAGCGGACGGGCAATCGATGTGCCGAGCAGATAGACGCCTTCATAGACGGCATTGGCACGGAACATCGGGAAGATGAAATCGCGCACGAATTCCTCGCGCACGTCCTCGATATAGATTTCCTTGATGCCGAGCATTTCGGCCTTCTTGCGCGCCGGCTCCAGCTCTTCGCCCTGGCCGAGATCGGCGGTGAAGGTGACGACTTCGGCGCCGAGCTCCGTCTGCAGCCACTTCAGGATAATCGAGGTGTCGAGACCGCCGGAATAGGCGAGGACGACTTTCTTCACGTCTTTATGTGATGCCATGATGAGTTCCGTTTCGAGGCGGACCAGGGGAAAGGCCCGCAAAGCTGTATCGCGGAACTTTTAGCGAGATTATCGTGAGGCGCAAGGGGAAGCGCGGCGGGACCTCTCAGGACGGCATCAGAGATGAGCGCCGATATTCATCCGCTGATGCAGAATGCGGACGATCGTGACCGTTTGGGCGCCATCCTTATAGATGATGAAATGTGAGCCGGAGGCGAGAGCGAGATAATCTCATTCGATGCCGCTGGCCTTGCGACCGCGTGCGATGCCCTTCACCAAAGCATGACAACGATCACACAGAGCGAAGACATAATCCTCCGCTTGCTCGTAACCCCATTTTTCCTCGGTATAGTCGTAGATTTGATCGATGTCGGACGCTGCTTTCGGCGAAAAGACCAATTTCTTCATCGCTGATTGCGCAACTTTCTCTTTCCTTCGATAAATTCATTGAAGTCAAACTCCTCCGGCTCGCCCGAGGCTTCGCCCTCGGCGATCGCCGCCGCAATCGCCTCTATTTCCGCCCGGCTGCGCAATAATTTAAGCGCGGCGTCGATTACCTCGCTCGGCGAACCGTAGTTGCCGTGGCTGATCTGCTCGCCGATGAACGCATCCATCTGCTCGTCGATCTCTACGGACACATGCTTTGTCACTGGCGTGACCTCCGGCGGTTTGACTTGATTGCCAAAAGTACCATATTCGGCGGCGACCGAACAATGCCTGAGGAGGGCACCGCTCGTGACTGATATTCAAGCCATTTTCAAGAAATCCAATGTTGCCGTCATCACCGGTGGCGCTTCCGGCATCGGGTTTGCCGCAGCAAAACATTTCGCTTCGCTCGGCATGAGCGTTGTCATCGCCGATCTCGGCGGCGACCGACTGACGGAGGCGAGCGCTGAACTCAAGACGATCGCAGGCGAAGAGCATGTGATGGCCGTCGAGACCGATGTCGCCAGCAAAGACGCACTGGAAGCGCTGGAACGCGCAGTCCTGCAGCGTTTCGGCCGCGTGCATGTCTTGATGAACAATGCCGGCATCGGCCCGGAGACCTCGATCTTCAGCGCCCAGGCCGGCTGGGATGCCATTCTCGGCGTCAATCTGCTCGGCGTCATCAATGGCACGCGCGTCTTCGGCCCGGGCATGATCGCACATGGTGAACCGGCCATCATCATCAATACCGGCTCGAAGCAGGGCATCACCACGCCTCCCGGCAACCCCGCCTACAATGTCTCGAAGGCTGGCGTGAAGGTCTTCACCGAGGCGCTGCAGCATGAGCTGCGCAATACGGAAGGCGCGAAGATTTCGGCCCATCTCCTCATTCCCGGCTTCGTCTTCACAGGCTTGACAAAAGGCGATCGACGGGAAAAGCCTGCTGGCGCGTGGACGCCGGAACAGACTGTCGAGTTCATGATGGAAAGCCTGAGGCGCGGGGATTTCTACATTCTTTGCCCTGATAACGACGTGGCCCGGCCGGTCGATGAACGCCGCATGCTCTGGGCCGCCGGCGATATCGTCGAGAACCGTCCGCCGCTGTCGCGCTGGCATCCCGACTATGCCGATCAATTCAAGGCGTTCCTCGAAAAGAAGGATTGATTTGCAATCCCCCGAAAGCCGGATAAGAACGGGCGGATCCTAAAGCACGTCGCGATCTTTCAGATTCGCTTTCTGTGCTTTAGGCCTTTGATTTTGTGCATGTCGTTCTCGCAAAACCGCTACACACTTTTGCGCGAAACGCTTTAATCCGGCTTTCGGAGCAGCCCTTATGGATTTCATACCCAGCCTGCCGACCCTTCTTGCCTTTTCCGCAGCGAGCCTGCTGCTGGCGATGACACCAGGCCCAGACATGACGCTGTCGATCAGCCGCGCGCTGGCGCAGGGCAAGAAGGCCGCGCTGTTCGTCGTGCTCGGCACCACGCTCGGCGTCGTGGTCCATACCTGCCTGGTGGCTTTCGGCATTTCCGCGCTGATCACGGCTTCGCCCGTTGCCTTCACCGTGCTGAAAACCGGCGGCGCCGCCTATCTGCTCTGGCTTGCAATCCAGGCGATCCGCTTCGGCTCCAGCCTGTCGGTCAAGAAGGTCGATACCGTCGGTGGAACGCCCTTCGCCAATATCTCGAATGGCTTCTGGGTCAATCTGCTGAACCCGAAGGTCATCATCTTCTTCATGACCTTTCTGCCGCAGTTCGTCACCGCCGGCGATCCCGCCGTCACGCACAAGCTGCTCTTCCTCGGCTTCTTCTTCATCATCATCGGTATGCCGGTGAACATGCTCGTCGTTCTCGCCGCCGATGGTCTGTCGTCCTGGCTGCAGCGGAACCGCGGCGTAATGCGCGGCCTCGACTACGCCTTTGCTGGGGTCTTCTCGATCTTCGCGGTGAAGATTTTCTTCACTCAGGCTCGCTGAGGATTGGATGGCGGCCAGCGATTAACCAGTAAACGGTCGCGCAGGCTGCCCCGAGAAAGGCGAAGCAGACCGCGATCGTGATTAGATTAAGAGTTTGCGGCTTTTCCATAGAGCCGGAAATCAGAATGGATGCCACCGCCGACAGGACCGCGCCATAGATCGCATATCCAAACCAGCGGCGAACCCTACGCCATTCCATGATGGGAATGACGATGAGAGATGGTAAAATGCTGACGATCATTGCAGCCTTGGTCATCTCGATGGTCAGAACGAAGAGCTCCGGTGCACCGCTCCCCGGAAGAGTATAGGCCGCGACGCAAGCCAGCACGAAGCCCATCAGTGCGCAAGCGGCAAGATAGCCCCACAGGAGGCGTATCGGCTTGCGCAGTCCAAGGAGCATCGATCTCAATCCTCGCCGTGATTGGCGATCATCATCGCTTCGAATGCCAGCCGCTCCGTCTTGCGCATCCGCTCGGATTCCGACTTCAGCTGACCGCAGGCGGCAAGAATATCACGCCCACGCGGCGTGCGGATCGGCGAGGCATAGCCGGCCGAATTGATGAAATCAGCGAACTTCTCGATCTGCTCCCAGTCGGAACACTGGTAGTTCGTGCCCGGCCACGGGTTGAAGGGGATCAGGTTGATCTTGGCCGGAATACCTTTCAGAAGCTGGATCAGGCCTTTCGCATCCTCGAGGCTATCGTTGACGCCCTTCAGCATCACATATTCGAAGGTGATGCGGCGCGCATTCGACAGGCCGGGATAGGCGCGGCAGGCGTCCATCAGCTCCTTCAGTGGATACTTCTTATTGATCGGCACCAGCATGTCGCGCAGGTCGTCGCGTACGGCATGCAGCGAGATCGCCAGCATCACACCGATCTCGTCGCCGGTGCGGTAGATTTCCGGCACGACGCCCGAGGTCGAAAGAGTGATACGCCGCTTCGACAAGGATAGGCCATCGCCATCCGACGCGATCAGCAGAGCCTGCTTGACGCTCTCGAAATTATAGAGCGGCTCGCCCATGCCCATCATGACGATATTGCTGACCTTGCGTCCCTCGGCCGGCATGATCGTGCCCTGCGGCGCTTCGCGATCGGGGAAATCACCGAGACGATCGCGCGCCAGAAGCAGCTGCGACAGAATCTCTTCCGCCGTCAGGTTGCGCACCAGGCGCTGCGTGCCCGTGTGACAGAAGGAACAGGTAAGCGAACAGCCGACCTGGCTGGAAATGCAGAGCGTGCCGCGCCCCTCTTCCGGAATATAGACGCTTTCGACTTCGACGGGACGACCAGCGCCACGCGGCGGGAAGCGGAGCAGCCATTTGCGGGTGCCGTCATTGGAGACTTGCTCCTCGACGATCTCCGGACGCGCGATGGTGAAATGCGTCTTCAGCATTTCGCGCATGTCCTTCGACACGTTGGCCATGGCATCGAAATCGGAGACACCGCGCACATAGATCCAGTTCCAGAGCTGGCTGACGCGCATCTTGATCTGCTTGTCTGCAACGCCTTTTTCCCTAAGAGCTGCACCCATTTCTTCGCGCGTCATGCCGATCAGCGATGGCTTCGGCGAAAGTTCGACTGGCTGCGACACAGGCATCGGCTTGAGCCGGGAGGGAGTTATGACATCGGTTGCGGACATAGGATCGTTCCAACGGTTCATATCGGCGATGCCGCAAAAGCTGACGAAAGCTGCGGATGCGGGCAAGGCACGGAAATCTGAAGATTCATGCGGTGACGGGGCAATCTATCTGCCGCACACCTATTGTTGGCGCGGCCTTTAGCATTAATTTCCGCTCGCGTCATCCCTTTCCCTCAAAAGCGAGGGTTGGCCTTGAAAAACGAAAGGCCGATCGACTTGACCGGCCTTGCTCATTGCGGTCGCGGCAACGGGAGGATCACATTTGCGTGATCCTTCGGCCCTCGATCTTATTTGCAGTTTTCGATCTGCTTCAGTGCAGCCGTCACACCCTTCAATGAATAGGTGTAGGAGGTGGCGGTGCCCTTCTTCGACGTCGCGGAAACCTTCAGCGAGTGGCCGGATTTCAGCGCGGCGACCAGAGCAGGCTCCTGCGCGGCGTTCTCCACCCACGCGGCCTTGTCCTTGGTGAACATCACGAAGGTCTTGTTGTCGATGGTGACGTTGACCTTTGAATTGTCCTTGAGGGGATAGCCCATCATCGCCTGCGGTTCATAGGAGATGTTCTGGCCCGGACGCTGCGACACGATGAAGAAATTGTCGCCGTGATCGATGCCCGTCGGCGGCGCCTTGGCCGTCGGCACGGAAAGAACGTAGCATACCTTACCGCCGGCGGACTGGTAGGAATAGGCACCCCAGGCGTCGAACTGCTGAATGCGCGTCGGAGCCGCCGGCGCTGCTGGCGCCGCTGCCTGCGTCTGCTTCTTGGTCTGCGCGGACGCTATGCCGGTTCCGGCCAGAACGAGCGAGAGGGCGATTGCGAAGCTTTTTACAAACATGGTTTCCTGCCGATTTCTTGCGGTCCAGAGCTCATGGCGATTCGTTTGACGCACGCCTGTGCTCGTGAGCTGCCTTATTTTGACTTTATTCAGGTTACCAAACCGTCAACGGAGCGCTGCCGCCACCGGCTCCGTGCCATTTCAATCCAGTTATCGCGCAAAGCTTGAAACGCATCAGAAGGAATTGGAAAACCCGGATGATGAAGTACCACCCTGCAGCTTCGATTTAAGACAGAAAGATTCGGGCAAGAATTTGACCTCGCTAAAATCAGGGAGGTCTCATAAATCTCTGGAAACCCGAGAGGATTCAGATCGGCTCAGCAAAACAAGCATCAGGCGGTCTTCATAGACTCGGGCTCGTTCTCCAGCGCGCGATCGGCGGCATCGTAATGTTCCTGGCGGATATGGCCTCTGATCATGCTGAAAGCGAGCGTCAGCACCGCGACATCATCGGAAAAGCCGATGACGGCAAAGAAATCGGGAATGATATCGACGGGCATGACAAAATAGCCGAGTGCCGCCAGCAATATGCCGCGAACGCGGGTCGGCGTTTGCGGGTCGAGCGCGCAATAGAAGGCGGCCACGACGTCGCGCGAGAACGGGATATGGCGAGCTGCCTTCCGCAAGGTCGGCCAGAATTTTCTGCGCACCGATGTCTCCTGCTCTTTTTGAGTCTCTTCGTCACCAGGCATCAGGATTTCCCCGTACTTGATGTCATCCATTCCATTCACCTCAATCGAGACCCGTCGGCCGGGCCGTGTAAACATATGGTGATAGCCTGCCGTGATTCAATCGATCCGGCGGGCGGCCGCCTTCTCCATCGCCTTCGCCAACTTGACGTCATGATCGGTCAAACCGTCGGCATCATGCGTCGTCAGCTTCACCTCGACGCGGGAATAGACGTTGAACCATTCCGGGTGATGGTTGAATTTTTCCGCGGCAAGGGCGGCTTCCGTCATGAAGCCGAAGGCTTCGACGAAGTTGCGGAACTTGAACGTCTTCGAAATCGAAAGCCCGTCGGCCGCAAGCGCCCAGCCGGAGAGCTCCGCAAGATTTTCATCGATTGCCGTGCGGTCGAGCTTCTCGTATTTCATGGCAAGTCACTCCTCTCTAAAGCAATTCCAGGAAAAGTGCGTAGCGGTTTTCCTGGAATTGCGTAAAAGCTCCAGCGGTTGAACGATAACATGGATCGTCACAGGGTTCTTTTCGTCTGCGCCGGCAATATCTGCCGCTCGCCCCTCGCAGAAGGCATATTCAGGCATCTGGCGGGCAAGGCCGGCCGCGGCGGCGAATTCGACATCGATTCGGCCGGTACCGGCGGCTGGCATCAAGGAGAACGCCCGGATCGCCGCTCGGTTGCGGTTGCTGCCCACCACGGAATCGATATTTCAGCCCAGCGCGCCCGTCGCATCGAACCATCAGATTTCGGCCGGTTCGATCTTATCCTGGCAATGGATCAAGACAATTTGAAGAATTTGCGCAAGACAGCACCCGCCGATGCCCTCGGCAAGCTGCATCTCTTCAATGCCCTAGCGCTCGGAAGCAACAAGGATATCCCCGATCCCTACTATGGCGACCGAGAGAATTTCGAAGCCGTCTATACCATGCTCTTGGCCGGCTGCAGCGCGCTGTTGCCCAAAGTCGGGAACGTGCTGCGGGGCTCGTGAAGCGGGAATATCTCTTCGGTGAGATAAGGACCGCCGCCGACCGATTCGCGCGAGGACAAAAGCACGAAGCGCCCGACCGTGAAGGGCTGGGTATAGAAATTGCCGCGGCCGGATAGATAGTGCACGACATCGTCGACCCGCGAGGACTTCAGCCTGGCGAGCGTCACGTGCGGCGTGAACTTGCGCGGATCCGGCTGCAGGCCGATCCGCTGGCAAATGCGCTCGATCTCGCCTTGCAGCGCGAACATATCCGGTGTCTGCGAGACCCCGGCCCAAACCGAATGCGGTTTCTTAGAGCCGAAGGAACCGATGCCCTCCAGCCGAAGCTGGAATTCAGGTCGATCTATCCGGTCCAGCCGATCGACGATCTCATCCGCCGTGCGGCCATCGACATCGCCGATGAAGCGCAAGGTGATGTGATAATTTTCAACGTCGATCCACCTGGCTCCCGGGAGACCACCGCGCAACAATGACAGGCTCATGGCCGCATTGCGCGGAATTTCGAGGGCGGTAAAAAGTCTCGGCATGACGAGCACTCCCCGAATCTCTTGCAGGTATAGGTAGGGAATCACGCATTTGCAGTCGGTGCAAGCATCTATTTCGCACCTGCGTCAATCGTCCCTACAAAACTGATGACAGCCTGCAACATATGCTCGACCATCACGTCCACGCCCTTGGAGCTCGGATGCATGCCGTCGGCAAGCTGCAGATCCGCGTGCGTGGCAACGCCATCGAGGAAGAACGGATAGAGGGGAAGCTGATATTTGTCGGCCAGCCGCTTGTAGATCGGATTGAATTTATCGGCGTAGTCGCCCCCCATGTTCGGCGGCGCCAGCATGCCGACGAGAAGGATCGGGATCTTTCTGTCCTTCAACCGTTCGATCATCGTCTCGAGGTTCTTTTCCGTCTGCTCCGGCGGAATGCCGCGCAGCGCGTCATTGGCGCCGAGCTCCAGGATGACGCCATCCGTGCCATCGGGCACCGACCAGTCGATGCGCGAAAGGCCGCCCGATGTCGTATCTCCCGAAACACCGGCATCGGCGACGGCAATATCGAGCCCCTTGGCCTTCAGCGCCATCTCAAGCTTCGCGGGAAAGCCGTCGCCCGGGGGCAGCTGATAGCCCGCCATCAGGCTGTCGCCGAAGCCGACCAACTGGATAGTCCGCGCCTCGGCGGCGCCAACAGCGCCAAACAAAAGACCGAAAGTGATGACAGCGAATTGAAGCGCGGCAACTTTAAAACCCATGATCCATTCCCTAAATTCGCTGCTCGGGCCAAATCACGCCCGCCATTATCTCTGATGTTCTCCGATATATAGGGCGTTCGCATTGGCAAAAACCATCATCGAGCTGAAGAAGGCGGATTTGACGCTCGGCAATGCCGCCGCATCCGTCCATGTGCTGAAGGGTATCGATCTCACTGTGATGGAGGGTGAGGCCGTCGGCATCGTCGGCCCGTCCGGCTCCGGCAAGTCCACCCTGCTGATGGTACTGGCCGGCCTCGAAAAGCTCGACAGCGGCGAACTTTTGATCCGCGACACGCCGCTGCATAGCCTGAGCGAAGATCGCATCGCCGATTTCCGCGGCCGGAACATCGGCATCGTTTTCCAATCCTTCCACCTGATCGCCAACATGACGGCGCTGGAAAATGTCGCCGTGCCGCTGGAACTTGCGAATGTCCGCGATGCCTTCGCTATCGCCAGGCGGGAGCTGGAAGCGGTGGGGCTGGGCGAAAGGCTCACGCACTATCCCGGGCAGCTCTCCGGCGGTGAACAGCAGCGTGTCGCCATCGCCCGCGCGCTGGCGCCTTCGCCAGCCGTCCTGATCGCCGACGAACCGACGGGCAATCTCGATACCGATACCGGCCGGCAGATCGCCGACCTGCTCTTCGCCCAGCAGGCCGAGCGCGGCACGACCATGCTGCTCGTCACCCATGATCCCGCCCTTGCCGCCCGCTGCTCGCGCCAGATCCGCGTCCGCTCCGGCGAAATCGAGAGCGACAGCATGCGCACGCGCACCAACCAGGCAGCCATTGCATGAGCGCGGCGGGACTTCGCCTGCCCCTCGCCTTCCGCCTTGCCCTGCGCGAATTGCGCGGCGGCCTTGGCGGCTTCTACATCTTCCTTGCCTGCATCGCGCTCGGCACTGGCGCGATCGCTGCGGTCAATTCCGTTTCCCGTTCGATCACCGACGCGATCGCGACGCAGGGGCAATCGCTGCTATCAGGCGACGCCCGTTTCGAACTGCGCAATCGCGAGGCGACGCCGGAAGAATTCGCCTATCTCCAAAGCTTGGGCAAAATTTCCCGCTCCACCGGGCTGCGTTCCATGGCACGTCTGCCCGATGGCTCGGATCAGGCGTTGGTCGAGGTCAAGGCCGTCGACAACGCTTATCCGCTCTACGGCACCTTCCAGGCCGATCCCGATCAGCCCTTGTCGACGCTGCTTGCCGCCAAGGATGGCGCCTATGGCGCCGTCGTAGCGCCCCTGCTGTTGGAACGCCTGAACCTCAAGGTCGGCAGCGATCTGCTGCTGGGCAATACGAAGCTGCGCATATCGGGCACCATCCAAAGCGAGCCCGACGCCGTCTCCGAAGGCTTCGGCTTCGCGCCACGTCTGCTCACCAGCCGCGACGCCCTGATCGCCTCCGGCCTGATCACCACGGGCAGTCTGGTCGAACAATCCTACAAAATCCGCATGGACAACCCCGCAGCCGGCATCCGCAATCTCACTGACCGCGCCAACGCCGCCTTTCCGCAGGCAGGCTGGTCGATCCGCAGCAGTGATCGCGCAGCGCCACAGCTTGCCGACAACGTCACCCGCTTCTCGCAGTTCCTGACGCTGGTCGGCCTGGCGGCGCTCATCGTCGGCGGAGTCGGCGTTGCCAATGCCGTACGCGCCTTCCTCGATTCGAAGCGCACGACCATCGCCACCTTCAAATGCCTGGGCGCGCCGGCTTTCGTCGTTGTGCTGATCTATCTCATCCAGATCGCCGTCATTGCGCTCGCCGGCATAGCGATCGGCCTCGTCCTCGGCGCCATTGCGCCCATGATCGCATCGCAATTCATGGCGGAATTCCTGCCGATTTCGACCGCGCCGCGACTCTATCCCGGCGCGCTGACGCTCGCCGCTCTCTTCGGCCTCCTGACGACGCTGGCGTTCGCCATTCCGCCGCTCGGCCATGCCCGCGAGGTGCCGGCAACGGCGCTGTTTCGCGAGCAGGGCTTCGAAGCGCGACGCCTTCCCGGCTGGCCCTATCTGCTCGCCGCCGTTGTGCTGATGGCGGCACTTGCCGCCCTGGCGATCATCACCGCCTATGATCGCTTCATCGCCATCGTCTTCGTTGTTTCGATCGCCGGCGCCTTCGTCGTGCTGCGCCTGGTAGCAGCCCTGCTTTCCTGGCTTGCCCGCCGCAGCCCGCGCGTGCGCTCGCCGGCCCTTCGCTTGGCGATCGGCAACATTCATCGACCCGGCGCGCTCACCTCCTCCGTCGTGCTGTCGCTCGGCCTCGGCCTGGCGCTGCTGGTGACACTGACGCTGATCGACGGCAATATGCGCCGCGAACTCATGGGCCGCATGAGCGAGCAGGCGCCGAATTTCTTCTTTGTCGACATTCAGGGGCCGGAGCTGGAAGGCTTTCGCAAGATCGTGCTCGACATCGACCCCAAGGGCAAGCTCGTCGAGGCGCCGATGCTGCGCGGCCGGATCGTCGCCTTCAATGGCGAGGATGTCACCAAGATGAAGGTGCCGGCGGCAGGTCAATGGGTCCTGCGCGGCGACCGCGGCATCACCTATGCCGATACGGTGCCGGAAAACGCCTCGGTCACGGAAGGCAAATGGTGGGACAAGGATTATAGCGGCGAGCCGTTGGTTTCCTTCTCCGAAGAGGAAGGCAAGGCGCTCGGCTTGAAGCTCGGCGATAAAGTCACCGTCAACGTGCTCGGCCGCAACATCACTGCCAAGATCGCCAGCTTCCGCAAGGTACAATGGCAGTCGCTGTCGATCAATTTCGTGATGATCTTCTCGCCCAATACCTTCAGGGGCGCCCCGCATGCCTGGCTCGCGACCCTGACCGACACGTCCGCCACCTCGGAACAGGAAGCGGCCATTCTAAGGAAAGTCACGAATACCTATTCGACCATAACAAGCGTACGGGTCAAGGATGCACTCGATGTCGTCAACACGCTTGTGGGACAGCTTGCCACCGCGATCCGCTCTGCCGCGTCGGTGGCGCTCATCGCATCCGTGCTCGTGCTGGCAGGTGCGCTCGCGGCGGGCAATCGCGCCCGCACGCATGATGCCGTCATCCTCAAGACGCTCGGCGCAACGCGGGCGACGCTGATCCGCGCCTTCAGCTACGAATACCTGATCCTGGGTGCTGCCACCGCCGTCTTCGCACTGATCGCCGGGGCGGCATCCGCTTGGTATATCGTCAGCCGAATCATGCATCTGCCCTCGGCCTTCCTGCCCGACGTCGCCCTATCGACGCTCGTCATCGCCCTGGTGCTGACGGTCGGTATTGGCCTCATCGGCACCTGGCGCATCCTCGGCCAGAAGGCCGCCCCTGTTCTGCGTGAGCTCTAACCACTCCGCCGACGGCGCAGAGCCGCCAAAACAGCCCGATGTTACATCGATTTAACATGGGGCCGATCGCTAGACCCTTGTCTATGAGGCCCGAAAGCCTCATATTCTGTGCAGGCATGCTGAGCTCCGCAGCGGCGCCTGGGCCTTGAAAGACCCGACACCGTACTCACATCGGAGCTTGAAAGAGGAAAACATGGCTGACTTTCGCAATTACCAAAACCGGGCGCAGAGCGGTGCGCAATCCGGTGCGATGATAGACGAGGGCCTTCGAGCCTACATGCTCAAGGTCTATAACCTGATGGCGCTGGGTCTGGCGATCACGGGTGTTGCCGCCTATCTCTCCTTCTCGCTCGCTTTCGCAAACGGACAGATCACGGCCTTCGGCCAGGCGATCTATCTGAGCCCGCTGAAGTGGGTGGTCATTCTCGCCCCGCTGGCAATGGTCTTCTTCCTGAGCTTCAGGATCAACCGCATGAGCGTGGCCGCCGCGACGACGACCTTCTGGGTCTACGCCGCGCTGGTGGGCCTGTCGCTGTCGTCGATCTTCATCATCTACACCGGCCAGAGCGTCGTACAGACCTTCTTCGTGACCGCCGCCTCCTTCGGCGCGCTGTCGCTCTACGGCTACACGACGAAGCGTGATCTGTCGGCGATGGGCTCGTTCCTGATGATGGGCCTCTTCGGCCTGATCATCGCGACGCTCGTCAACATCTTCCTGGCTTCGTCCGCCCTGCAGTTCGCCATCTCCGTGATCGGCGTCCTGATCTTCGCAGGCCTCACCGCCTACGATACGCAGCGGATCAAGGAAATGTACTACACCGCCGATGATGCGACGGTGGCTGGCCGCAAGGCGATCATGGGCGCCCTGTCGCTCTACCTGGACTTCATCAACCTGTTCATGTTCCTGCTGCAATTCATGGGCAACCGCCGTTAAGCGCAGCGTGAAATGAGATACGAAAAGGCGGCTTCGGCCGCCTTTTTTGTTTGCTTGCGCACACGCCCTGCGATTTGATAGCTGCCGTCACAAATCCGCAGATCAGGCAATAGAAGCAATGTCCGTCAGCCTCCGCAGTGCAACCTCAGACGACCTTCCCCATATCACCGCCATCTACAGAGATTCCGTCCTCAACGGCACGGCAAGCTACGAAATCACGCCGCCGGGCCAAGAGGAAATGACGGCCAGGTTCGAGGCGATCCATGACAAGGGTTATCCCTATCTCGTTGCGGAAGACGATGCCGGCGCGTTCCTCGGCTATGCCTACGCCTCATCCTTCCGCACGCGGCCAGCCTATCGTTGGATGGTGGAGGACTCGATCTATCTGGCGCCGGAAGCCCGCGGTCGCGGCGTCGGCCGGCAGCTGCTCGATGCGCTCGTCGAAAGCTGCGAGGCGCTCGGCTTCCGCCAGATGATCGCCGTCATCGGCGGCGCCCATCCCGCCTCTGTCGCCGTGCACCGCGCGGCAGGCTTTGCCGAAGCCGGCCTGTTGAAAGGCACCGGTTACAAGCATGGCCGGTGGCTCGATACGATGCTGATGCAGAAGGCGTTGGGTGAGGGTGCGGAGAGCGATCCGGATCCCTCGGTTTATCCAGGGACGTTGTTTGGGGGGTAGTTTCGACCTGCCTGTACGCGGCGCCTCTGGATACCCCCCCTCCGCAAACACGCAGTCAATGACGCCGAACTACTTCTCCACCAGCTTCAGCTGCTTATCGAAAACCTTCAGAACTTGACTCAGCTCATGGCCGCGCTTCAGGATCATACCGTTGGTATTGACGACGGAGAAGGCGCCCTGCTTGGCCGAAAGCTTCGGATCCTTTTCGATGCGGAAAAGCGGCATTTCGCCGGAGCGCTTGAAAACGGAGAAAACCGCCTTGTCCTTCAAATGGTCGATGGCATAATCACGCCATTCGCCCTCGCCGACCATGCGGCCATAGATCCAGAGAATCGCGTCCAGCTCCCGCCGATGAAAGGTCACCGGTAGCGGGTCCTTGCTCTGTTTGTATTCTCTGAGATCAACGACGACGGATGAATTGGTATCGACGGAACGGCTTTCACCGTGTCTCAAATCCGGCTGATCAGTCATCAATCCCCCAGGGGCTATCTCATGACAGGAGAATGACAGTTTGCCTCAGCCACATCAAATTGCAAGACGGCTGGCGGCTCACAATTTCTTTCCCAGCTGTGAAAGCACCTCGTCAGTGCCGCATTTCAGCCAAAACGACGCCCAATTTACAGGAAGTATAGAGGACTGTTTGGCGCCGCCGCGTCAAACGGCCCGGCCGGGACGCATCGATTAAACCCCAGCCCCGAATGCGTCCTCGCCGGGCACCTCCCCTATTGGGCATCAGCCAAAATAGGAAGCCTTTCGACCACGCCAAAATGGAAGACCTCCGGCAAAGCTGGAAAAACCGCTCAGCCGTCCGAACCGACCGTCAAAACAGTCGCCCCGAGAATGGCAGCCGGATCGCCCGAAGATGTCGACGACTGCAGCAGAATCGCGAGGCCTCGCCGGCCGGCCTTATCCAGCACGGTCGACGGCAGCACGAGGCTCATGGCCTTGCCGTCCCACATGCCGACTGTTTCGACATCGGATACCGCGTGCATATAGGCGATCTGCTGCCCGGTATTTTCCCCGCCCTTCGGCGCCACCATCTGTTCCTTGTCGAAATAGACGGCAACCACATTGGCCTTGCCCTGCCCGGCCCCAATCTTGATCTCGAGCTCGTCGCCCTTCATGGCGGCATTGACCGGAACCGTCAGCCCCTCGCCCAGGCGCTCAAATTCGTCAAGCTTGACGTTGATGCCACCGAGATCGGCGCCGTTCATATGGTCCCTGCCATTGACGATCGCCTGTGGCGTATAAACTCCGCTGCGCCCCATCGTACGGGCATAGGCATATTGGCGCGCCGTATTGTCCTTGGACGCCATGGTGTCGTTCCAGCCGAGATAGTTCCAATAATCGACGTGATAGGCGAGCGCCACGACATTGCCCTGACGGATCAGCTTGCGGAACGCCGCATCCGCTGGAGGACAGGAGGCGCAGCCCTGCGACGTGAAGAGTTCGACGACGCCCTTGATCTTCGCAGCCTCCTGCGCATGCAGCGAACTTGCGAGCGCGATGCCTGCCAGAAGTGGAACCGAAAACCGAAGGCGCATTCTATCTTACCTCTGCATCCAATCTCGAGCGCCGTCTGCCTACACGGGCCCTGCAAAACTCGCTTTTTGGGGCGACCAGACCACATCAAGCCCGAAAAATCTGAAACAAGAGATAATAGTTTAGCGCGATGACGCAAAGTCACGATGGGGTGAGGCCGAGGTGAACCGGAAGGCTCGCCATACACATCACCGTGAAAAACAAGAGGCCGCCGGAAGAGTTTTCCGGCGGCCTCCAATAACTGCGTTGAATGCCTATCAGGCAGCGAGATCGCGCAGAACCGTCTGCAGGATGCCGCCATTGTTGACGTAGACGACCTCATCCAGCGTATCGATACGGCAGATGATCGGAACGTCCTTCACCGAGCCGTCGCCATAGGTGATCTTGGCGATCTTGCGTTCGCGCGGCTTGATGTGCTCCAGGCCTTCGATCGTGACCAGTTCGTCGCCCTTCAGGCCGAGGCTTGCCCAGGTGGTGCCTTCCTCGAAGACGAAGGGGATGACGCCCATGCCGACGAGGTTCGAGCGGTGGATGCGCTCGAAGGACTGGGCGATCACGGCGCGTACGCCGAGCAGGTTCGTGCCCTTGGCCGCCCAGTCGCGCGACGAGCCGTTGCCGTATTCGACACCTGCGAAGATGACGAGCGGAACGCCCTCGGCCTTGTACTGCATGGCCGCATCGTAGATCGATGTCTCTTCCTTGGACGGATAATGGATGGTGTAGCCACCTTCCTTGCCGTTCGGGCCGAGCATGTGGTTGCGGATGCGGATGTTGGCAAAGGTGCCGCGCATCATGACTTCATGATTGCCGCGGCGCGTGCCGTACTGGTTGAAGTCGGCAACGCCGACGCCATGGCCGATGAGGTAGGAACCGGCCGGCGAGGCAGCCTTGATCGAACCGGCCGGCGAAATGTGGTCGGTGGTGATCTTGTCGCCGAAGAGGCCGAGAACGCGAGCGCCCTTGATGTCGGAAACGCCGGCGCCCTTCTTGCCCATGCCCACGAAGTAAGGCGGGTTCTGCACATAGGTCGAATTGTCGTCCCAGGCGTAGGTCTGGCCCGGAGGAACCTGCACGGCCTGCCAGTTGGCGTCGCCCTTGAAGACGTCGGCATACTTGCTCTCGTAGAGCTCGCGGGTGACGTACTTCTGGATGAACTCCTGAACCTCGTGCGAGGTCGGCCAGATGTCCTTCAGATAGACAGGCTTGCCATTCTGGTCTTCGCCGATCGGCTCCTTCGTCAGGTCGAGCTGCACCGAGCCTGCGAGCGCGTAGGCGACGACGAGCGGCGGCGAAGCGAGATAGTTTGCCTGGACGTCAGGCGAGATACGGCCTTCGAAGTTGCGGTTGCCGGAGAGAACGCCCGATACGATCAGGCCCTTGTCGTTGATCGTCTTGGAGATCGGCGCCGGCAGCGGGCCGGAATTGCCGATGCAGGTGGTGCAGCCGAAGCCGACCAGGTTGAAGCCGAGCCTGTCGAGATCGGCCTGCAGGCCGGACTTGGCGAGGTATTCGCCGACGACCTGAGATCCCGGTGCGAGCGAGGTCTTGACCCAAGGCTTGGTCTTCAGGCCCTTGGCAACGGCGTTGCGGGCGAGAAGGCCGGCAGCGATCAGCACCGATGGGTTGGAGGTGTTGGTGCAGGAGGTGATGGCAGCGATCGCGACGTCGCCATGGCCGATATCGAAATCCGTGCCTTCGACCGCATAGCGGTTGGAAAGCTGGCCGGGCTTCTTGTATTCGGTTTCCAGCGAGGTGGCGAAGCCGGAAGCGATGTTTTCCAGCGCGATACGGCCTTCCGGACGCTTCGGGCCGGCCATCGACGGCACGACGTCGTTAAGGTCGAGTTCCAGCGTGTCGGTGAAGACGAGGTCGGAACCGTCATTGTCGCGCCACATGCCCTGAGCCTTGGAATAGGCTTCGACGAGCGCGATACGGTCCTTCGTGCGACCGGACATGTTGAGGTAGTGCAGCGTTTCCTTGTCGACCGGGAAGAAGCCGCAAGTCGCGCCGTATTCCGGACCCATGTTGCCGATGGTGGCACGGTCGGCGAGCGGCATATTGTCGAGACCGGGGCCGAAGAATTCGACGAACTTGGAAACCACGCCCTTCTTGCGCAGCATCTGCACGACGGTCAGCACCAAGTCGGTCGCGGTAACGCCTTCCTTGAGCTTGCCGGTCAGCTTGAAGCCAATGACTTCAGGCAGCAGCATGGAGACCGGCTGGCCGAGCATGGCAGCTTCAGCTTCGATACCGCCGACACCCCAGCCGAGAACGCCAAGGCCGTTGATCATGGTCGTGTGCGAATCGGTGCCGACGCAGGTGTCGGGATAAGCGATCGTTTCGCCGTCCTCTTCCTTCGTCCAGACGGTCTGGCCGAGATATTCGAGGTTCACCTGGTGACAGATGCCGGTGCCGGGAGGAACGACGCGGAAGTTCTTGAATGCCTGCTGGCCCCACTTCAGGAAGCGGTAGCGCTCGCCGTTGCGCTGGTATTCCAGTTCGACGTTCTTGGCGAAAGCCTGCGGCGTACCGAATTCGTCGACAATGACGGAGTGGTCGATGACGAGGTCGACGGGAACGAGCGGGTTGATCTTTTCCGGATCGCCACCGAGCGAAACCATCGCGTCGCGCATGGCAGCAAGGTCGACAACGGCCGGAACGCCGGTGAAGTCCTGCATCAGCACGCGCGCCGGGCGATAGGCGATTTCGTTCTCGACGGTGCCCTTGTTGGTCAGCCATTCGGCGACGGCAAGGATATGTTCCTTCGTGACCGACTGCCCGTCTTCAAAACGCAGCAGGTTTTCCAGAAGCACCTTCATGGAATAAGGCAGCTTGGAAACGCCGGAAAGACCATTCGCCTCAGCCTTGGGCAGGCTGAAATAGACATAGTCTTTCCCGCCCACGGTCAGCGTGGAACGACAATTGAAACTGTCAAGAGATTTAGACACGAGATACCCCGTTTCTGATAGCCAACACAGTCGTGCGAACGCCTATGCACTTTATGCACATCAGGATGCGGGTACGGCCATTTCCGCTGTCCGCACGTAAGGCAAAATACCTTAAGTTCGGCGCAAGGATGAAATTCACGCCGACCGCTGGCGTGGTTGCAGGTCTTATAGATAATTTCGTAAAGACTTGCCAGAGTGACAAAGCGCAATTTTGGACAATTTTTTGCGCGTTGCAGCAACGAAAACGGGGAAAGCCTGAGCGAATGCATCTAAGCGCTGAAAATCTGGCGGCAAAGCGGGGCGAAGACCTGATTTTCTTGAATGTTTCCTTCAACTTGGCCGGTGGAGATGCCCTCGTTCTGACCGGCCGCAACGGGTCGGGAAAATCGACGCTTTTGCGTGTTGTGGCAGGCCTTCTGAGGCCGGAAAAGGGTCGTGTCACATTCACCGGAAAGGACGGCGAATCGGGCCGGCCGGCGGGCGAGGCCAGCCACTATCTCGGCCACCGCAATGCCATGAAATCGGAGCTGACAGTCGCAGAAAATCTGATCTTCTGGAAAACCTTCCTCGGCGATATGCCGGGCGGCTCCGGTCTGGATGTCGATGAAGCCGCTGACGCCGTCGGCCTTACCGGCATCGCGCACCTCCCCTTCGGCTATCTCTCCGCCGGCCAGCAGCGGCGAATCGCTTTCGCCAAACTTCTGGTCGCCTACCGCCCTATCTGGATTCTGGACGAACCGACAGCGGCGCTCGACAGCTCCGCCGACAGGCTCTTCGCCGATCTGATCACGGCTCATCAGAAGACGGGCGGCATCGTTCTTGCGGCAACGCACCAGCCATTGGGGTTGGAGAATGTGCAGGAGATGCGGATGACGGGGTTTGCCGGGGTAAGTGAGGGAGTGTGGGGATGATGTCGAGTTTGCCGAGCCTGCGATGCCACCCTCTGTCTCTGCTGAAGAGCTCATCGCTGCGCGATGAGTTACCCCCCTCTGTCACTATCGTGACATCTCCCCCAAAAGGGGGGAGATTGTCGACGGCAGCTGCTTGCCCAAAGCAACTTCGACAGGATCTGCGAGTGCAGAAAGACATTGTTTGGCGTCGAGTGAGCGGCAGGCTACCGATCTCCCCCCTTGTGGGGGAGATGCCCCAAAGGGGCAGAGGGGGGTGGCGAGAAGCTGCTGCTTCTCGCGCCCTGAGCCAGGCGAAAGGCAACCTCCTCATACGATTTGAAAGTCATCACGCATGACCGCCCTCCTCCTCCGCGACCTCAGACTTTCGGTGCGCGCCGGCGGCGGAGCACTGATCGGCATCCTTTTCTTCCTCACCGTCGTTGCCGTCATTCCCTTCGGCGTCGGGCCTGACCTGAAGCTCCTCTCGCGCATTGGCCCGGCCATCGTCTGGATCGGCGCGCTGCTGGCGAGCCTCCTCGGCCTCGACCGGCTGTTCCAGGCCGAGCGCGATGACGGCTCGCTCGATCTGCTCGTCATGCAGGAAACGCCGCTGGTGCTGACGGTTTTCATCAAATGCGCCGCGCATTGGGTCGCGACCGGCCTGCCTCTCGTCATTGCCTCGCCACTCCTTGGCCTCTTTATGAATATGAACGAGACGGCGATCGCCGCGACAGCGCTGACCCTACTCGTCGGTTCGCCGGCGATCACCTTCATCGGCGCGGTCGGTGCCGCCGTTGCCGTGGCGCTGCCGCGCGGCGGGTTGCTGGTCTCCATTCTGGTGCTGCCGCTCACCATTCCCGTTCTGATCTTCGGTGTCAGTGCGACTTATGCCGCCGTCGAGGGGCCGCAACCCTTCCTACCTCCGTTTCTGATCCTGATCGCGCTTACTTTATTCTTCGCCGTCATCGGCCCGACCGCCGCCGCCCTTGCCTTGCGGAACACGACTGATTGATCAGAGGCATTCCAGGAAAAGTGCAAAGCGGTTTTCCGTCCGAAATTGCGTAATAACAAAAGGGTAGAGCGTTTTTGCGTTTCGAAGAAAAGCGGAAGGGCTCTGACGGAGATGCTGTTTCGTCGATCAGAGACAATGCGATCGATTGCCGGAAAAGCCATATCGGGTTAAACAAGCCGCATGAGCGATATCACTGCGATCAGCCGATTTTCCGACCTTGCCAACCCCACGCGGTTCCTGGCCTTTTCGGCGCGTCTCATTCC
Organism: Martinezella sp. CNPSo 3732; assembly: GCF_057784515.1. Classification (NCBI taxonomy): domain Bacteria; kingdom Pseudomonadati; phylum Pseudomonadota; class Alphaproteobacteria; order Hyphomicrobiales; family Rhizobiaceae; genus Martinezella; species Martinezella sp. CNPSo 3732. Next base: position 76,751 of record NZ_JBXSOO010000011.1, on the reverse strand, counting down.
CTGGCTGGCGACGATTACAGCCATACTTTTCGCGATCGGTCTCTACCTGTCCTTCTCCACTGAGGGGGACTACCAGCAAGGCGACACCGTCCGCATCATGTATATTCACGTTCCGGCCGCCTGGCTGTCGATGATGTGCTACACGATCATGAGCATGTCGGCGATCGGCACGCTGGTCTGGCGCCATCCGCTCGCCGATGTCGCCGGCAAGACGGCGGCCCCGCTTGGCGCCGCCTTTACGCTGATCGCGCTGGTCACCGGCTCGCTCTGGGGCAAGCCGATGTGGGGCACCTATTGGGTCTGGGATGCGCGCCTGACCTCGGTCTTCATCCTGTTCCTGATGTATCTCGGCCTGATCGCGCTGAACCGCGCCATGGACGATCCGTCCAAGGCCGCTCGCGTTGCATCCATCCTGACACTGGTCGGCTTCATCAATATTCCGATCATCAAGTTCTCTGTCGACTGGTGGAACACGCTGCATCAGTCGGAAAGCATCATGCGCATGGATGGCCCAGCCATCGATGCGGAATTCCTCTGGCCGCTCTTCACCATGGCGCTCGCCTTCACGCTGCTGTTCTTCACGCTGCACCTGATGGCGATCCGCAACGAGATCTGGCGCCGCCGCATCGCTGCACAGCGCCGTATGGCCGCGCGCATGGCAAGCCGGGAGGACTAGAATGACGCATCCCTTCTATGTCTTCGGCTCCTATGGCTTTGCCGCCTTCATGATCCTCGCCATCATCGCCTGGATCTGGAACGATGGACGCCTGCGCCGTCGCGAACTCGCCGCATTGGAAGCCTCCGGCATCCGCCGCCGCTCGCAGCGCGCGCCCGCGCCCGAAAGCGAGACGAAATGACTGCGGATACCGACAATAAGGATCAGCCGAAATCCAGCGGCACCGCACGCTATCTGCTGGCGCTCATTCCGCTGATCGTCTTTGCCTGTATCGCATTCGCCGTCGGCAAGGTCATGTATGACCAGGAAGTGCGCGGCACCGATATATCGGCCATTCCCTCGGCCCTGATCGGCACCAAGGCACCGAGATTAGCGCTGGCGCCGCTCGACGGCTCCAACCTGCCGGCACTGACCGATGACGCGATCAGGGGCAAGCTGACACTCGTCAACGTCTTCGCCTCCTGGTGCATCCCCTGCCGAGACGAGCATCCAGTGCTGAAGGAGCTTGCCAAGAGCGGTCAGCTCAACATCGTGGCCATCAATTATAAGGACACGAGCGAAAACGCGCTGCGCTTCCTCGGCGAACTCGGCAATCCCTACAACGCCATCGGCATCGACCCCAACGGCACCGCCGCCATCGACTGGGGCGTCTACGGCATTCCGGAATCCTACCTCGTCTCCCCGGACGGCACGATCCTCTACAAACAGGTTGGCCCGTTCACGCTGACCAGCCTGAAGGAAGGGCTCTATCCGGCGATAGCGAAGGCGCAGGGGAAGCCTGCTCTTTAACTCCTTCTCCCCTTGGGGAGAAGGTGCCCGAAGGGCGGATGAGGGGGACCGAGAAGCGAAGCGACGAGGACCTGAAGCGGCAAAACTGGAGCCGATTCTCCCGGTAACGCCCCCTCACCCGGCGCTATCGCGCCACCCTCTCCCCGATGGGGCGAGGGTGAAAAGATTAAATCCCGCCCTGCCACGTCTTCACCGCCTCGACCGGCCAGACCAGCATCAGCACGTTGAGCGTGAGATTATCGCGGATCAAATAGCCCGTGAGCAGCTCGAAGAAAATGGCGATGGCGACCGTCACCAAGACCGGCGCGCGCCAGGCGAACAGGAAGCCGACCACCATAAACACCGCGTCCATCGACGAGTTGAGAATACTGTCGCCGACATAGTCGAGCGAGATCGTCGCGGCGCGGTAGCGGTTGATGATGATCGGGGAATTTTCAAGAATTTCCCAGCCGGATTCGATCAGCATGGCAACGAAGAGCCGCATCGACAGCGGCTTGCCGCGCATGATCAGATGTGTGAGTCCGAAGAAGAGAAAGCCATGGATGATGTGCGACGGGGTGTACCAGTCGGCAATGTGCTGCGAGTTGCCGCTGGATTTCACCACCGGCTCAAAGAGCTTCACGTAGCCGCAGGTGCAGATCGGCACGCGGCCCATCATATATTCCGCCACGATCTGCACGAGCAAAACGACGGCGCAGGCGATGAACCAAAAGCTCTGTTGCCGGTAGCGGCTTTGGGCGTCGATGGCTTCGCTCATTTGCCGTTTTCCACCGGAGGCTCGACCGTGTGCTTCATGATCAGCGGCATTTGCGAGAGGGTGAAGAGGATGGTGATCGGCATCGTTCCCCAGACCTTGAAGTTCACCCAGAGATTATCTGCGGCCTTTGTGTCCGGAAGATAAAGCCAGTTCGAGCCGCGCCAGACGACTTCGTTGAGCACGGCGAGAACGAAGAAGAAGATACCCCAGCGTAGCGTCAGCTTACGCCAGCCCTCGGCATCCAGCTGAAAGGCGGCGTTGAAGACATAGCCGAGCAGCGACTTGCCGAAAGCAAGCCCGCCGAGCAGCACGACACCGAATAGCGCATTGACGATGGTCGGCTTCATCTTGATGAAGGTTTCGTTCTGCAGGTAGATGCCGAGCGCGCCGAAGATCAGCACCACGATGCCGGAAACGAAGGGCATCAGCGGCAGATGGCCGAGCATGACCTTCGAGACGATGAGTGAGATCACCGTCGCCGCCATGAACAGACCGGTGGCAATGAAGAGCGGGCCACCGAGTGACGCCAGCTGTGGAAAATGCTGCGCCAGCCACTCACCGCGCAGATTGCCGAAGAAGAACACCAGCAATGGCCCGAGTTCCAGCACCAGCTTCAGCATGGGGTGGTGTTTGTCGGCAGCACTTGGGGTGAGATCGCTGTCGCTGGTCGTCATTGCCGCACTTTCCCTGTCGTCACGTTTGTCATCGGATTTGTTCTTATCATTCATTGGCTGTTTACAGCCCCCGTACCGGCAATGGCGTGGGCAAAATCCTCGGCCTCGAACGGCTCGAGATCCTCTACACCCTCGCCAACGCCGATGAAATAGACCGGCAGCTTATGCTTGGCCGAAATGGCGACAAGGATGCCGCCGCGCGCCGTGCCGTCGAGCTTCGTCATGATCAGCCCGTTGACGCCGGCAACGTTGCGGAAGATTTCCACCTGGTTCAACGCATTCTGGCCGGTGGTCGCATCGAGCGTCTGCAGCACGGTATGCGGCGCATCCGGATCGAGCTTGCTGAGCACGCGCACGATCTTTTCGAGCTCCGCCATCAGCTCCGCCTTGTTCTGCAGACGGCCGGCGGTATCGATGATCAGCACGTCGCTTTTGTTGGCCTTGGCCTGCTGGAAGGCATCGAAGGCAAGGCCGGCGGCATCCGCGCCGAGCTTCGTCCCGATGAAGTCCGATTTCGTGCGGTCGGCCCAGATCTTCAATTGCTCGATGGCAGCGGCGCGGAACGTATCGCCGGCGGCCAGCGTGACCTTCAGCCCTGCACCGGAGAGCTTCGCCGCCAGCTTGCCGATGGTCGTCGTCTTGCCGGTGCCGTTGACGCCGACGACGAGGATGACATGCGGCTTGTGGCTGAGGTCGAGCTGCAACGGCTTTGCAACCGGCCTCAGCACCTTGGCGATTTCCTGCGCCATGATGCGGCCGACATCCTCCCCGGTCACATCCTTGCCGTAGCGCTCGGAGGCGAGCGTATCGGTGACGCGCATCGCCGTCTCGACGCCGAGATCGGCCTGGATCAGAAGATCCTCCAGATCCTGCAGCGTCTGATCGTCGAGTTTGCGCTTGGTAAAGAGCGCCGCGATCTGGCCGGTCAGCTGCGACGAGGTGCGCGCCAGCCCGGCGCGCAGTCGCTGGAACCAGGAGAGTTTCTGTTTTGGCGCTTCGGGGACGGGCTCGGGGGTTGAGGCGGCGGTGGAGAAACCTTTGGGCAGGGTGGGGGCTTCGACCGCGGGTTCGCTGGTTTCGGATGAGGGTTCGGAGTCTTTCGACGAAAGTTCCGGGCTTGCCGAGGCTTCCTCACCCCCCTCTGTCCTATCGGACATCTCCCCCACAAGGGGGGAGATCGGTTCAGAGGAGGTTTCCTCGAAAACGACATCGGCCTCAGTATTGGTGGATTGCTCCGACTCGACCGACTGTACTTCTTCAGGCTGCGTTCTCGTCTCGGGCTCGGCGGAAGCAACTGGCTCTACAACCTGCGCGGCCTGTTGTTCCTGCTCAGCCGACGCCTCGCCCTCCAACCGATCTCCCCCCTCGTGGGGGAGATGTCCCGAAGGGACAGAGGGGGGTGACGAGGGCTCGGCAAACTCAGAAGCCGCCGAAACATCTACAGCAGGCGCTTTCTGCTCAACAACAGGCGCCTCAACCCCAGTCAAATCCTCCACAGGCGCCTGCTCCTCGGCCGGCTTTTCGCGGCCGAAGGTGAAGACTTTTTTGATGAAACCGAGCGCCATGAAGTGTCCGTTGAAGCATTAGGCCGCATCGGCGGCCAGAAGTTGCATGTCGAGGTGCTTGCCATTGTGGCCGGTGATTGCGACCTGCACAAGGTCGCGCGGGCGAAGGCCGGAGGCGGCGACAAGCGTGAAGTTTTCCGTATGCGCCAGTCCGCCATTCTCCACAAGCAGCCATTGCCGCGTGCCGACCATCTTGTCCAGATGGGCCTGGTGCAATCTCTGCCCGGCCTCGCGCAGGCGGGCGGCTCGCTCCTTGATCAAGCGGCGATCGAGTTGCGGCATGCGGGCGGCTGGCGTGCCCGGGCGTGGGCTATAGGGGAAAACATGTAGATGCGCGATGCCGGCCTCTTGCGCCAGACTGACGGCATTGGCGAACATTTCTTCCGTCTCAGTCGGAAAGCCGGCGATCATGTCTGCGCCAAAACTCGTCTCGGGGCGCAGGCGCCGCACATCCTCGATGAAACGCACGGCATCGGCGCGCGAATGCCGCCGCTTCATGCGCTTGAGGATCATATCGTCGCCATGCTGCAGCGAGAGATGCAGATGCGGCATGAAGCGCGGCTCTTCGGCGATGAGATCCATCAGATGCTGATCGGCCTCGATGCTGTCGATCGAGGACAGTCGCAGCCGGCGAATCTCGGAGATCTGCTTCAGCAGAGTTTTAGCAAGCAGGCCAAGCGTCGGCGCACCCGGCAGATCGGCGCCATAGCTCGTGGCATCGACGCCTGTCAGCACGATCTCGCGATAGCCGCTTTCGACGAGATTGCGCGCCTGATCGACAACGGCACCCATCGGTACCGAGCGAGAATTACCCCGGCCATAGGGAATGATGCAGAAAGTGCAGCGATGGTCGCAGCCATTCTGCACTTGAATGAAGGCCCGCACATGGCCATCGATATGGCGGATCATCTGCGGGGCGGTCGCCCGCACACTCATGATATCGTTGACGCGCAGCTTCTCTTCCGCCGAAACGCCGAAATCGGGAAGCGCACGGTAGGAAGCGCTCTTCAGCTTTTCCTCGTTGCCGAGAACGGCATCCACTTCGGCCATCTCGGCGAAGGTCTGCTTCTCGGTCTGCGCCGCGCAGCCTGTCACGATGATGCGGGCATGCGGATTGTCGCGGCGCGCGCGGCGGATCGCCTGCCGCGCCTGGCGCACGGCCTCGCTCGTCACGGCGCAGGTATTGACCAGAATGGCATTGTTGAGCCCGGCTTTCTCCGCCTCGGCCCTCATCACTTCGGATTCATAGGTATTGAGACGACAGCCGAAGGTAATGACCTCGACCCCGCTCACCGCGCTTGAGCCCCCTGCTCCGGATCGCGCGAGAAGCTGCCCGTCACCGGATCGACGGTGCCGGACCACTCCCATTCGGCAGGCCCGGTCATGACGACATGGTCGTTACTGTCTAGCCATTCGATGGTGAGCTTGCCCGGTGCAGGCGCCGAGGCGACGTCGATCGTCACCTTGCGGCCAGTGCGGCCGGTGCGGGCGGCGCTGACGGCAGTCGCGCAGGCGGCCGAACCGCAGGCAAGCGTCAGGCCAGCGCCGCGTTCCCAGGTGCGGGTGCGCAGCGAGGTCGGCGAAAGCACCTGCGCCAGCGTGATATTGGCGCGCTCGGGAAACATCGGATGGTTTTCGAGCAGCGGGCCGAAACGATCGAGATCGAAGGACATCGGGTCCTTGTCCACCCAGAAGATCGCATGCGGATTGCCCATTGAGGCAACCGAGGGCGAATGCAGGACGGGATTGTCGATCGGCCCGATCTGCAGCTCGATGCGGCTGGTATCGGCAAATTCCTCGGCAAGCGGGATCTTGTCCCAGGCAAAGACGGGGGCGCCCATATCGACCGAGATCGTGCCATCCTCATGCTCTCTGGCATTCAGGATGCCGGCGACAGTCTGGAAGGTGAACACCTTTTCGCCGGTTTCGGCCGCCAGCGCCTGCACGACGCAGCGCGTACCATTGCCGCAGGCCTGCGCCTTCGTGCCGTCGCAGTTGAGGATGTCGATCCAGGCATCGGTGCCCTGCAGCTTCGGATCGTGGATCGCCATGATCTGGTCGAATTGAGTGGCCGGATCGGCATTGAGCGCGATCGCCGCGGCTGCCGTCACCACATCCTTGCGGCCGCGCATGTCGACGACCAGGATCTTGTTGCCAAGCCCGTTCATCCTCGCGAATTCGACCGTATTGCTCATGATGCCATATCCGTCCGTGTTTCGAGCTGTATATGGCGGAATTGCGGGGGAATTACCAGTGGGTGATGGCGCGCAACGTGGTATGGTGAACGATGCGCAGGATAAGCGCTAGTCCGATCTACGCAACTCCGTCGCAAAAAGACCGTAACGAGTGCCGTGGCCGGCGACGATGATATGGGTACCGGTCGCAAGGCCTTTCCTGAATTCATCTGACACACCGCACACTTTGTCGAAACCGATTATGAGCCCCTGAAGCTGCAAAGGCGAATAGCAATGCTTTTCATAATGGTTGTCGGCGCGACCTACCGTGTAGGGAAGCTCTGCATGGTGCCCAACGAACAGGGCCAGCATCATAGGCCAAGCCATGACTGCCGTCATATAGCCTCCCAAATAACCAAGGACTGGAGAGAACAGGATACCCAGAACCGGCTTCAACCCTCGTTCATACGTTCCGTTCTGTAGCTGCCTGGTGGCGCCAGCCAACACTAGACAAAGTAAGAGCAGCGCAGTTCCTGCGCCCACTGCGACACCCCACCAACCGATTGATGCTATCCATTCAGTCGACGGAAGGAAGCGATAGCCTGCGAGCCCTGTGCAAACTAGAAAGAGGATTACAATCGGTAGGCAAAAAAGCAGCCAGCCCAACGCAGCAAACCTAGCCGATCTTGCTAAGATGTGCCCGCTTTTCCAATCCCCAGATCCGCCCATCAAGCAACCACCATCACAACTAATCAACGAATTATATCGTATACCATCGATTGTTAATTCAAGACGCATGCACTGCGATCAATTACTATGCCGCGTCTCGCCGCTGATTGGAGTCGTGAGTTTGAGAGTGCCGCCGCTCTGTTGCATTACTTTGTGCTATGAGCATCGCCGTAGGCCGACTTAATGTTAAAAAAAATGGCGCTTCATGTCGGATTGTCAAACATTACCACGTCCTAGGCTCGTCCACTCCGTCAAACCATAGGGATTATGACCATGCCGAATACCATAAGCCTGCACCGCGTCCTCGCCACCAGCCCGGAAAAGGTCTATCGCGCATTCATCGAAGCCGACGCACTTGCCAAGTGGCTGCCGCCGAATGGCTTTGCCTGCAGCGTGCACCACTTCGAAGGAAAAGTCGGCGGCGCGTTCAAGATGTCGTTCCGCAATTTTACGACCAGTGAAGTCCACGCTTTCGGCGGTGAATATATCGAGCTCGTTCCCGGCGAACTGGTGCGTTACACAGACAGGTTCGACGACCCCAACCTGCCCGGCCAAATGGAAGTGACCGTGACCTTGAAGAAGGTTCTCGTCGGCACAGAGGTCAACATCACCCAGGCCGGCATCCCCGATGTCATCCCACCGGAAGCCTGCTATCTCGGCTGGCAGGAATCGCTGATCAATCTGGCGAAACTGGTTGAGCCTGAGATTAAGCAGTAAGGCACGTTGAGGCTGAAAATTCCTTCTCCCCTTGGGGAGAAGGGGGGTGGCCCAAGCGCCAACGCTCACACGAGAGGCACGTCGAAAACTTCCCCTGCCCTGAGCGGGCGAAATCGATCCGGCTCGATGCCTTCTGCCTTCAGCGCGGCATCCAGCGCCTGAACGGGCGCATCGATGCCCTCATCCGTCAGCTGGAAGGTCGCGAAGTGATGCCCCGCGACATAGGCCGCGTTGCAGAGCTTCATACCCTTCACCGCCTCTTCCGGATTCTGGTGCTGGCCTTTCATAAACCAGCGCGGCTCGTAGGCGCCGAAGGGCAGGATCGCGAGGCGAAAGCCGCCATGTTTGCGGGCGACCGCTTCATAGTTGATGCCATCGTGAAAGCCGGTATCGCCGACATGATAGATCTTGCCCGCTGACGTCGTGAGCACGAATGCCGCCCAGAGCGCCATGCGCCGGTCGCCCATGCCGCGCGCCGACCAATGGTGACAGGGCTCGGCATCGATCGTCACTCCGCCTCTGACCTCCACGCGATCGCCCCAGTCGACCACGGTGATGTCGGCATCGGGAACGGCGCGGCGGATGATCGTATCGTTGCCGAGCGGCGTGACGATCTTTGGCCGATGCGCCTGCTGCAGGCGGGCAAGGGTCACGAGATCGAGGTGGTCGTAATGATTATGCGTGACAAGCACGAGGTCGATATGGGGCAGATCCTCGAAGCGGATGCCGGGCGGCACCACCCGCTTCGGCCCGACGGAGCGGAAGGGGCTGACCCGCTCCGACCAGACGGGATCGGTCAAGATATTCAATCCGGCAATCTGTAGGAGCATCGACGCATGCCCAACCATGGTCACGCGCATCTGCTCGCCGAAAACATGCCGGTCGGGCTTTGCCGCCGGAAAGGCGCTGATAACGGGATTGGGCCAGCGCACCCGGCCACCACCCAACTGCCAGCGCAAAAGATCGAACGCACCGCCCGGCTCAACGCCACCTGGATTGAAGAAACGCTGGCCGTCGAAATGATCGGAGACTGGCCCCTGATAATAGGGATTTTTCTTGGCAGAGCCTGAGGAGCTTGTCATGGCTTATCCACCCCTTGCGCGTCTGTCGCCTCATCGGCCAGCAAATCGATCCTGGCGAGCCATTCCGCCACCTCCTGCGCCGTCAGCGTCTCCTCCAGCACGACATTCGCCGGCATGGCGAAAAGCTGCGGCGTGAAGAAACTCGTGTCCCACAACGCCGCGCCTTCGACCGGAGGTGAAAGCAGGATGATCTGACGGTCATCGACACGGGAAATCGTCTCGACGGAGGCCTCGCCGGAAACATCGACAAGACCCGACTCATCCGGCCGCACCGTCCGATAGCGCCACCACGGCTCGTCATTGCCCTCTTCGGCCACGGTCACGCAGCGCGCCATGTCGACAATGAGCCGGTTTGGCGCACGGCCGCCAGCAAGCCGCTCGCCGAAAGCCGCCTGGACCAGCGTGAACAGATGAAAGCAATTGACGATATTCTCATAGCGCAGACGAAAGCCCTGGCGGCTCGGCAGGTGCAGCACCAGCAGTTCATCGCTGCGGCTCAGAAGCACTTGGCGAACCCAAGCCGCCCCCGGCGTGTAATCCTGCAATTCCGCAAGCTGCGCCATCAGTGCCTTGTTGCCAGCAGCGAGTGCACGCTCCTGCGGCATGCCGGAAAGATGCGAAACCGCCGATTGGCCGAGCAGCTGGAACGCGTCGAGCAGCTGCCTTTGCCGCGGGCTCAGCTCCTTGCGGCCGGCAAAGCCACGATGGATCTGCGGCAGCCACGCCTGATACAGCTCCCAGACGGCCGGACCGCTGCGCTCGACCGACCCGCCCTTTTCGACGATGGTGCCGAGCATATTGGCAAGAACGGCGGCTCCAGGTGGCGGCAGGCGGCTGAGCTCTCGCGCCGCCCGCGCCGCGATCTTCGGCTGGGCCTTGGCGCTGGCATAGAAGGCTTGCGCCGCCGCGTTGAAACGGGTGTCGACCCGGCCGCCGGCGTAAGCGCGACACGCGGCAAGAAGATCCGTCAGGGCTGCATCATTCATTCGAAACGGTCTCGGGGAATCACTTGACGGCTGGGATCGATACAACAATTTGAAAACGGTGATACGGTCAAATCGACATCGATATGGCGATCTCATTCGTGCATTTCAGGCATTTCGGCCGCATTGGGTTGACTTTGCCGGCCTTTTCCTGTTTATCGCCCGCAATCTGCGACGAGCACAAGCCTCCGAGCCACCGACCGGGACCCAAAAAGGTATAAAGAGATCCCGGAGGTCAACACCCGACAGCGCGATGCGCCCTCGGGTGCTTTTTGGCTTTGCGTCTTGTTTTCGTCATGGAAAAGCACGACGTTTTCGGGCGAGGAACCGCGCACAGGCGCAAATCCAAATCCCAAGCGATCGATAAGGAAGAACCGATGTTTGAAAACCTCCAGGACCGTCTTGGTTCCATTCTGAATGGACTGACAGGCCGCGGTGCGCTCTCGGAAGCCGATGTTTCCGCAGCGCTGCGCGAGGTTCGCCGCGCGCTGCTCGAAGCCGATGTGGCGCTGGATGTCGTTCGCTCCTTTACCGATCGTGTCCGCGAAAAGGCCGTTGGCGCCGAAATCCTGAAGTCGATCAAGCCCGGCCAGATGGTCGTCAAGATCGTTCATGACGAGCTGATCGAGATGCTCGGCGGCGAAGGTGTGGGCATCGACCTCAACGCGCCGGCCCCGGTCGTCGTCATGATGGTCGGTCTGCAGGGCTCGGGCAAGACCACCACGACGGCGAAGATCGCCAGCCGCATGACGAGCCGCGACCGCAAGAAGGTCCTGATGGCCTCGCTCGATACGCGCCGTCCGGCGGCGCAGGAGCAGCTGCGCCAGCTCGGCGTGCAGACCGGCGTCGACACGCTGCCGATCATATCAGGCCAGTCGCCGACCGACATTGCCTCTCGCGCCGTGCAGGCCGCCAAGCTCGGCGGCCATGACATCGTCATCCTCGACACCGCCGGCCGTACGCATATCGACGAGCCGCTCATGGTCGAGATGGCGGATATCAAGAAGAAGTCCAATCCGCACGAAATTCTGCTGGTTGCCGATAGCTTGACCGGTCAGGACGCCGTCAACCTTGCCCGCAATTTCGACGAGCGCGTCGGGATCACCGGCCTCGTACTGACCCGTATGGACGGCGACGGCCGCGGCGGTGCGGCCCTTTCGATGCGCGCCGTGACAGGCAAGCCGATCAAGCTGATCGGCGTCGGCGAAAAGATGGGCGAGCTGGAAGAATTCCATCCCCGCCGTATCGCCGACCGCATCCTCGGCATGGGCGACATCGTTTCGCTCGTCGAAAAAGCCGCCGAGAATATCGACGCCGAGAAGGCGGCCGCCATGGCCGCCAAGATGGCCAAGGGCAAGTTCGACCTTAACGATCTCGCCGATCAGCTCGGCCAGATGCAGAAGATGGGCGGCATGGGCGGCATCATGGGCCTGATGCCTGGCATGTCGGGCATGAAGGACAAGATGGCTGCCGCCGGCCTCGACGACCGCCTGTTCAAGCGCCAGCTCGCCATCATCTCCTCGATGACCAAGGCCGAGCGCGCCAATCCGGACCTCTTGAAGCATTCCCGCAAGAAGCGCATCGCCGCCGGCTCCGGCACCGACGCCTCCGACATCAACAAGCTTCTGAAGATGCACCGCCAGATGGCGGACATGATGAAGATGATGGGCGGCAAGGGCAAAGGCGGCATGATGAAGCAGCTGATGGGCGGCCTTGCCGGCAAGATGGGCCTCGGCGGAGGTATGGGCGGCATGCCCGACCTGTCGAACATGGACCCCAAGCAGCTCGAAGCTCTGCAGAAGCAGGCCGAAGCCGCCGGCCTCGGCCGTCCCGGTGGCTTGCCGGGTAGTTTGCCAGGCCTCGGCGGCGGTGGTGGTTTGCCTGGTCTTGGCGGCGCCAAATTGCCAGGCCTCGGCGGTGGTTTCCCGGGGCTTCCCGGTTTGCCGAAGAAGAAGTGAAAAGGATCGTTGACCCCCATGATTGATCCAGACGTCAAAGCCCAACTGGGCAACTACCGCCAGTCGATCGACAATATCGATGCCGCACTGGTGCATATGCTGGCCGAGCGCTTCCGCTGCACCAAAGAGGTCGGCGTGCTGAAGGCCAAATACGACCTGCCGCCGGCCGACCCGGCGCGCGAAGAATTTCAGATCGAGCGCCTGCGCCGCCTGGCAAAGGACGCCAATCTGGACCCGGATTTCGCCGAGAAGTTCCTGAACTTCGTCATCAAGGAAGTCATCCGGCATCATGAACAGATCGCTGCGGATTTCAAAGGGTAACCCCTGGTCGCATGATCCCGAAGGACGCAGAACGTTTTCGACAGGGATCACGCGGCAAGAAAAAAGCAGCGCGACGTAACCATACCGCACAACGAAGCGGTCACGAAAAGCCTAAGGAGAATTAACATGGCACTGAAAATTCGTCTCGCCCGCGGTGGCTCCAAGAAGCGCCCGTACTACCACGTTGTCGTAGCCGACGCTCGCTCGCCGCGCGACGGCCGTTTCCTGGAAACGCTCGGCTCCTGGAACCCCATGCTTGCCAAGGACGACGCCAAGCGCGTTGAACTCAAGGCCGAGCGCATCAAGCATTGGCTCGACCACGGCGCACAGCCGACCGACCGCGTTCTGCGCTTCCTCGCCGAAGCCGGCATCGCAACGCGCGAAGCCAAGAACAACCCGGAAAAGGCAAAGCCGGGCAAGCGCGCTCAGGAACGCGCTGCCGAAAAGGCACAGAAGGCTGCTGACGCCGCTGCTGCTTCCGAGTAATCGGACCTCGCATTGATTGAAAACGGGTGGCATGGCGACATGCCGCCCGTTTTTTGTTCCCATCGGCTGGCGTTCAGCCTATGAGAGAACGCAATTGATCCCGGCAATCGGCGAAGAGACCATGACGAAACTGCAAAATCCGGTATTGATGGCAACGATCGGCGCAGCGCAGGGCCTGAGAGGCGAGGTGCGCGCCCGCGCCTATACATCGGATCCGACCGCGCTCGGCGACTACGGCCACCTGCATAGCATGGACGGCCGCAGCTTCGAGGTGCTGGAAATCCGCGAGGCCAAGAACGTCGTGATCGTGCGCTTCCGCGGCGTCAACGACCGCAACGCCGCCGAAGCGTTGAACGGGCTGGAACTCTATATCGAGCGCGACAACCTGCCTGATGACGAACTCGACGATGACGAATTCTTCTATGCCGATCTCGAAGGCCTGGAGGCCGTCGACGACCAGGGCACCGGCTACGGCACGGTCAGCGGCGTCTATGATTTCGGCGCCGGCGACCTGCTGGAGCTGAAGGGGCCGGGCAAGCGCCCTGTTCTTATCCCCTTTTCCGAGGCTGCGGTGCTCGAAATCGACCTCGAGGGCGGCAAGATCCTGATCGACCCGTTGGCCGCTGGCCTGATCGACGGCCCTGACGATCTGATCGGCAAACCGGAAATGCCGGAAAAACCCGAGAAGCCGCAGGGCAAGCCGAAGAAGAAGTGATCCTCATTGGGAAGTGCCCTCATTAGGAAGTGATTGCGCCATGAGTTTCCGGGCGACCATATTGACGCTTTATCCCGAGATGTTCCCTGGCCATCTCGGTACCTCGCTTGCCGGCAAGGCGATGGAACGCGGGCAGTGGTCGCTGGATACGGTACAGATCCGCGATTTCGCGACCGACAAGCACCGCACCGTCGACGACACGCCGGCCGGTGGCGGCGCCGGCATGGTGCTGAAGCCGGATGTGCTTGCCCGCGCCATCGACCACGCCAGTGAGAGCGACAGCCGCCCGCGCCTGCTGATGAGCCCGCGCGGCAAGCCGCTCACGCAGAAGCGCGTGCGCGAGCTTGCAAACGGCGAAGGCGTCATCATCGTTTGTGGCCGCTTCGAAGGCGTCGACCAACGGGTTATCGACGGTCGCGACCTCGAGGAAGTCTCGATCGGTGACTATATCCTCTCGGGCGGCGAGCCGGCCGCCCTCATCCTGCTCGACGCCATCGTCCGCATCCTGCCCGGCGTCATGGGCAATGACCTCTCCGGCCTGCACGAAAGTTTCGAAGACGGCCTGTTGGAACATCCGCACTATACCCGTCCGCAGATCTGGGAGGGCCGCGAGATTCCCGCCATCCTCACCTCGGGCAACCATGCGGCGATCGCCAAATGGCAAAGGGAAAAGGCTGAAGAGCTCACGCGAGAGCGCCGGCCGGATTTGTTGGACGAATTGCGAGAGAAATAGCGGTAGCACCGCCTGGATGAGCGAGATCGGTTCGGCTATGCCCGCAAAACCGGCAACAATCGCCACTTAATTCCCTGCCAAGGGGTGACAAACGCATGACAATAGGGTATGTGCGCGCCCGGCATGGGAAAATTCCCATCAACCAGCAAAGAAGAGCAGACGTATCCGCTCCTGCCTGAACGGGCATATATCCGAGGCGTGATCTCAGGGTCCGACCAAAGATAGAATGATGAGCGCTCTGGCTGTTGAACCAACAACGAGGTTGATAACATGAACATCATTCAGCAGTTGGAAGCCGAACAGGCTGCCAAGATCGAAGCCAAGCGCACGCTTCCCGAATTTTCCGCTGGCGACACCGTTCGCGTCAACGTGAAGGTCACGGAAGGCAACCGTACCCGCGTTCAGGCCTATGAAGGCGTTTGCATCGCCCGCTCCGGCGGTGGCCTGCAGGAAAACTTCACCGTTCGCAAGATTTCCTACGGCGAAGGCGTCGAGCGCGTATTCCCGGTTTACTCGCCGATGATCGAAAGCGTCGAAGTCGTTCGCCGCGGTAAGGTCCGTCGCGCCAAGCTCTACTACCTGCGCGACCTGCGCGGTAAGGCTGCCCGTATCGTCGAAAACACCGGTACCCGCGCCCGCAAGCTCAACGATGCCGAGCGCCAGGCTCTGGCTGACGAGAAGGCACGCATCGAAGCCGAGAAGGTTGCGGCCGCTCAGGCTCTCGCGGCCGAAAAGGCAGCAGCAGAAGCCGCCGAAGCAAAGGCAGCTGCGGAAGCTGCTGCTGCAGCCGAGCCGGCAGCAGAATAAGTTTCGATCCACTTGGGATCGCAAAGCTTGAAGGCGGCCCTCGGGTCGCCTTTTTGCTGTCCGGCTCACGCCCATCGGAAAGAAATTTTCGTCGCCAGCCGCCCGCTTAGAGTTGCTTTTCTATTTTTATGATCGCAGCCACGGCAACGGCCTTGCCATGCACTTTCCAAATATGACACTTTCCCGCCACGCTAATCGGGGAGATTTCCATGGCATTCCGTCGTTCGTTCCTTCTGGGCCTTGGTGCCTTCGTACTTGCACCTTTCGCCGCCTTCGCCGCCGACCTGCCGAACCTGAACGGCAAGACGGTCGTCGTGGTCACCGAGAATGCCTATCCGCCGCTGCAGTTCATCGACCCAAAGACGAACAAGGCGATCGGTTGGGAATATGACGCGATGAACGAGATCGCCAAGCGTCTGAACTTCAAGGTCGAGTACCAGAACACCAGCTGGGACGCGATGATCCAGGCCGTTTCCGAAGGCCAGTACAACATCGGCATGACCGGCATCACCATTAAGGAAGACCGCAAGCAGAAGGTCGATTTCTCTGATCCCTATATGCGCTCGCAGCAGTTCATGCTCGTGCGTGGCGACGAGAAGCGCTTCACGGATGCCAAGAGCTTCGCCGCCGTCAAGGAGGCCCTGATCGGCGCGCAGCCGGGCACGACGCCCTTCTACACCGCCGTCTATGAAGTCCTCGACGGCAACGAGCAGAATCCGCGCATCAAGACCTTCGAAACCTTCGGTGCCACCGTGCAAGCCCTGAAGACCGGCGACGTCGACATGGTGCTGACCGATGGCACGGCCGGCAAGGGCTATGTCGATGCCTCCAATGGCGGCCTGAAGCTCGTCGGCGGTCCGCTCGGCACCGAGGATTTCGGCTTCATCTTCCAGAAGGGTTCCGATCTCGTCGCCCCGATCAATGCCGCGATCGCCAGCCTCAAGGCCGATGGCACGCTCGACGCACTGAACAAGAAGTGGTTCCTCGACTACAAGATGGGCCAATGAGTTCTGAAGATCGATATATTGGAAGCCCGCTCTGATGGCGCCTTTGGCAGGCCCGGGCGGGCACCGCGGCAAGGATGACTTTCCCTGGTGGCTGGTCGCCCTCGCTATCCTCGGCATCGTCGCTTCCTTCGCAATTGCGGCGAACGGCCTCTATGCCCAGATTTTCTCTCTTCTGCTGAATGGCATCGGCGTCACGGTCTTCGTGACGCTGGTGGCCTTTACGCTGGCCATGCTGCTCGGCCTCGGGCTAGCGCTGCTCGGCCTGTCCGATTTCCTCGTGCTGCGACAGGTGGCGCGCTTCTATATCGAGATTGTGCGCGGCATCCCGATACTGGTGCTGCTTTCCTACATCGCATTCGTCGGCACGCCGGCCTTCGTCGCCGTCTATAATTTCGTCGTCTCACCGTTGATTTCCGCCGGCTGGGCAAGCCCGCTCATCACCCGCGACGTGCCCTTCGTCTGGCGCACGATCATCGCGCTGACCATCGCCTATTCGTCCTTCATCGCCGAAATCTTCCGCGCCGGCATCCAGGCGGTGGACCAGGGCCAGATTGAAGCGGCAAAGGCGCTGGGCCTCAGCCGCTTCCAACGCTTTCGGCTTGTCGTCCTCCCCCAGGCGATCCGCGTCATCCTGCCGCCGCTGTCGAACGACTTCATCGCCATGGTGAAGGACAGTTCGCTCGTGTCCGTGCTCGGCGTCGCCGATA
Source organism: Martinezella sp. CNPSo 3732 (assembly GCF_057784515.1). NCBI lineage: Bacteria > Pseudomonadati > Pseudomonadota > Alphaproteobacteria > Hyphomicrobiales > Rhizobiaceae > Martinezella > Martinezella sp. CNPSo 3732. Next base: position 59,871 of record NZ_JBXSOO010000011.1, on the reverse strand, counting down.
TCAGCCAGCTCGCCAAGCTCTATTACTCGGCCAATTTCCGCTACTTCGAAACACTGTCAATCCTCGCCTTCATCTATCTGCTGCTGACGATCGGCCTGTCGCTGCTGCTCAGGCAACTCGAAGCCTGGATGCGCCGCCGCTCCGGCAGTGACCGCTCCGCCTTTCCCCGGCTGGCAGCAGGCCAGCCGCCGGGTGCACAAGTATGATGCCAAAGGCGACCGTACCGATACAGCCTATCGTCGCCATTGCCGAAGGTTTTGAAAATTGATATGAGCATGGCCATGAGTAAGATCATGAGCAAAGACGGACGTTACGTCACGGCTTTCGTGCTGCAGGACCATAAGCGCCTGCCGGCACGGTTCTTTGCGATGATTTCGGGCGCGCTCAACAGCCGACTTCGCTGATCACACCCGAGGCCGGCGGTCCTGATCCGTCAACCCCCTTTTCGATAATGCCAATATGGATCTGTAGCCATGAGCGCTCCACGCACACTGTATGATAAAATCTGGGACGACCATCTGGTCGACGCTCAAGAAGACGGAACCTGTCTTCTCTATATCGACCGTCATCTCGTTCACGAGGTGACGTCGCCGCAAGCCTTCGAAGGTCTGCGCATGTCCGGCCGCAAGGTTCACGCGCCGCAGAAGACGCTGGCCGTCGTCGACCACAACGTGCCGACTTCGCCCGATCGCCATCTCGGCATCAAGAACGAGGAAAGCCGCATCCAGGTCGAGCAGCTCGCCAAGAATGCCGCCGAATTCGGCGTGGAATACTACTCCGAAAACGACAAGCGCCAGGGCATCGTTCACATCATCGGCCCCGAGCAGGGCTTTACCCTGCCCGGCATGACCATCGTCTGCGGCGACAGCCACACCTCGACCCACGGCGCCTTCGGCTCGCTCGCCCATGGTATCGGCACCTCCGAAGTCGAGCATGTGCTCGCCACGCAGACGCTGATCCAGAAGAAGGCCAAGAACATGCTGGTGCAGGTCGACGGCCAGCTGCCGCCTGGTGTCACCGCCAAGGACATCATCCTCGCCATCATCGGCGAAATCGGCACCGCCGGCGGCACAGGCTACGTCATCGAATATGCCGGCGAAGCCATTCGCTCCCTGTCGATGGAAGGCCGCATGACCATCTGCAACATGTCGATCGAAGGCGGTGCCCGCGCCGGCCTGATCGCTCCGGATGAAACGACCTTCGAATACATCAAGGGTAAGCCGCGCGCGCCGAAGGGCGAAGCGCTGGAACAGGCGATCGCCTACTGGAAGACGCTGAAGTCTGACGAAGGCGCGCATTACGACCGCATCGTCAAGCTCGATGCCGCAAGCCTGCCGCCGATCGTCTCCTGGGGCTCCTCCCCGGAAGACGTCATCTCCGTTCAGGGCATCGTCCCGAACCCCGACGAGATCCAGGACGAGACCAAGCGTACCTCCAAATGGCGTGCGCTCGACTATATGGGCCTGAAGCCGGGCACGCCGATAACCGAGATCAACGTCGATCGCGTCTTCATCGGCTCCTGCACCAACGGCCGTATCGAAGACCTGCGCGCAGTCGCCAAGGTCGTCGAAGGCAAGACGGTTGCTTCCACGGTCAACGCCATGATCGTTCCGGGCTCCGGCCTGGTGAAGGAGCAGGCTGAGGCCGAAGGTCTCGACAAGATCTTCAAGGCTGCTGGCTTCGACTGGCGCGAGCCTGGCTGTTCCATGTGCCTCGCCATGAACGACGACCGCCTGAAGCCGGGCGAACGTTGCGCCTCGACCTCGAACCGCAACTTCGAAGGCCGCCAGGGCTTCAAGGGCCGCACGCATCTGGTTTCACCGGCCATGGCCGCCGCCGCCGCGATCGCCGGCCACTTCGTCGATATCCGCGAGTGGAAGTGATCTACTCGAAGACATGAATGACAAAGGGCGGCTCAATGGCCGCCCTAACTCAATTGCGGAATATCTTGTCTGTCGCGAAACTTCGAGTTTCTACGACAAAAATTACAAGAGCATTTTTATCGCACTAAGTTCGGATTTTAGCGGCGTTTGAGGGAAGCATGATCCCAAAAAGCCTGCACCGCAAACAGCATTTCACCATGCAACGCTTGATACTGTTTCTCCGATTCCGATGAGAACGCTGGCTTCCCCTCTTCGTCGCACTGAACAGAGTCCCCCAAAGCATCGGCCATATCGGAATAGAAGTAAGACATATCACCGTACGGGCGTTTGCAATCCATAAGCTCGACGTAGCCGTAATGGGCTCGGATATTCATGCTCTTAATGAGCGACAGATGTTCTTCTGTAACAGTGAAAATGAAGCTGGCTTCGGTCGGCACCTTGATGCTTGCGTCTCCCCATTCATTGAGCTGAAGTTCTCCATTTTCAGCCACAGCAGCATGATAATTGTCGATTTTATACGACCCTGGACCAAGCTCATAGGTTTCGAAGAAACGCCGAGCTGCCTCGGCCAATCTTTCCGCCAATACCTCCCATTTATCAGGGTGGTCGGTGGCTATGTCCGGGTGGAGAGCAAGAAGTTTTAAGAGGATAGCGCCGTTGGCTTCATCGTCATTAACGACACCGAGAAGATATATTCCACCGGCTTCCGATGGGTTCCAATAAGGGTGCATTGATGTTCGCAAGAACTCGATCATATCGGTATTTGCCATGATACCCTTCATATCTCTTAGCAGCGGATATTCGCAAAATCCTAAATGGATCGACGGCTTTGCAACTAAACTTACTCAAGTCGTGAAATCAGCGTCTGCATGATAGACAACCTGAGATATATATCACAAGGAATCCGCGACTAGTATCCACCTGAATTCCGCATCGCATTCATGATGGAGTGCCCTTACTTAGGGATTGTACGAGAGTTTGAGCGGCCAGACCCTGCTGCGCCCGCTGGCTCAGCCAGACGCTGGCGAGCACGACGACAATGCCGAACATCTGCATCGGGCTCAGCTGCTGACCGAGCACCGCCCACCCCAGGATCACGGCAGTCGTCGGGCTGAGGAAGCCGAGCGGCGAAACCATCGAGGGCTCGAGCCGCGACAGACCCCGGAACCAGAGAATATAGGTAAGCGCTGCGCCGATCAGCCCGAGATAGGCAAAGCCGAGAATGTTGGCGCCGGTCAGATGCGGCAGCGGCGGCTCAAGCAGCAGCGCCACTGGCAGCAAAAGCACGCCGCCTGCCGTCAGCTGCCATGCCGTAAAGGTCAGCGGCGAGACATCCGGGCGCCAGCGGCGGCTGAGCACGGTTCCGGCCGCCATGGAAAAGGCGCCGCCAATGCCTGCGATAATGCCGATCGGATCGAGCGTCGCATTCGGCGTCAGGATCAGCAGCGCGACACCACCGATGCCGGCAATCGCCGCAATAATCGAAAGGCTGCGGATCGGCGATCCCAGCAGCAGGCGCGCCAGCACGATGACGATCAGCGGCTGGACGGCACCGACAGTCGCCGCCACGCCGCCGGGCAAGCGGTAGGCCGAAATGAATAGCAGCCACCAGAAGATGGAGAAATTCAGCGCCCCGAGAACCAGCGACTTCAGCCACCAGACCCCATGCGGCAGCCGCCGCACGATAAGGAGCAGCAGCAAGCCGGCGGGCAGTGCGCGCAGCATCGCGACCGTAAGGGGATAGCCAGCCGGCAAAAGCTGCGTCGTTACCAGGTAGGTGCTGCCCCAGATCGCCGGCGCGATGGCGGTGAGCAACAGGTCGAAATTGCGGTTCATGGCCTTGGCCTCGAAATTTATCTTGACCTCAAGATAATCTGAAATACCTTGACGTCAAGATAAATTCATGGCGAAGTTCCGCCATGGATCGCATCGACAAAATTCTCGCCCAGTGGCGCCGTGAACGACCCGACCTCGACACCACGGCCATGGGCCTGTTCGGGCGCCTGCGCAATCTCGCGCTCCATCTCTCGCGCGAGATGGAGAAGACCTTCGGCCGCTTCGGCCTGAACGCGGCGAACTTCGACATGCTGGCGACCCTGCGCCGCTCGGGCGAGCCCTATACCCTCTCCCCCAGCGACCTGATGGAGACGATGATGGTCTCGTCGGGCACGATGACCAATCGTATCGATCAGCTGGAAAGGGCCGGCCTCGTCGCTCGCAGCCAGAACCCGGATGATGGCCGCAGCTTCCTGATATCCCTGACGCCGAAAGGCTTCGAGCTGATCGATGCGGCAGTGACAGCACATGTCGAAACGCAGAAACGCCTGATCGCCACCCTTTCTGAAGGCGAACGAACGGCTCTTGACCGCCTGCTGCGCAATTATTTAGCCGACTTCGAATCTGGTTGATCGCCCCGAACGCGATCCGGCGCAGACGTCGCGAATACAGCCGCGGAGCCAGCGATGCGCCGGATCCGCATCCATCCGTGGATGCCAGAGCAGCGAGATCATGACATCCGATGTCGGCACCGGCAACGCGAAACTATACATGCCGACGCGCAGATTGCCCGTATAGCGCTCCGGTACGCTGACGATCAGGTCCGAGGCGCGTGCCAAGGCTAGCGCAGCCGAAAAGCTGCCGACAATCGTTGCGATCCGTCGCTTCAGGCCCAACTCTTCCAACGCCTCGTCGATCTGCCCTTTCTGAAGGCCGCGCCGTGATACCAGAATATGTTGCCCGGCCGCGTAACGTTCCGGGGTCGCCTCTCCTTCACTCAACGGGTGTCCGCTTCGGACCACGCCGATGAAGCGATCGCGGAACAGTGCCTGCGTTCTGAGCTCCGGACCGGTATCCTCACCGACAACACCGGTTTCGAAATCGATCGTCCCATCGCGCAAAGGCGTGCTGTCCTTGTCCAGCTTCTGCGTGAAGTAGAGCCGAACGCCAGGCGCCTGCTCGGCAATGCGCGTGATTAATTCGGCCCCGAAGTTCTCCACAAAGCCTTCGCGGGTGCGCAACGTGAAGATTCGAGCAAGCTGCTTCAGATCGAGGCTTTCGGCGGGCCGCAAGGCCGCTTCCGCCTCCTGAACGAGATGATCGACGCGCTCGCGTAGCTCGAGCGCCCGCGGCGTTGGTACGAGCCCTCGCCCGGCCCTGACCAACAACGGATCGCCCGTCGTCTCGCGCAGGCGCGCCAGCTGCCTACTCATGGCGGACGGGCTCAATCGCAATCGCCGGGCGGCGCGCGCGACGCTGCCTTCGGCAAGCAGGACATTGAGAGTGACGAGCAGGTTGAGATCGGGCGTGGACATGGCGCGAGCATAGCACGGTTTGGGTAATATATAGCGTCAAACGCACGAATGAAGTGCAAATGCTGCGCGTTCCGCCATATCACGTAGAGAGCTACCTTTCTGCCGAGACTTTATAGACGGCCACCAGAAATGGAGCTCATGTTGCAACCAATCATCGAGGATCCCCGCCACACAAAATCAGCATCCTCGACCCGCTGGGCCCTTGTCAGCCTATCGCTCTCCATGCTGATGCCTTCGCTCGATACCAGCATTGCCAATGTCGGGCTGCCGACGCTCACCCAGGCATTCGGCGCCTCTTTCCAGCAGGTACAGTGGATCGTGCTTGCCTATCTGCTCGCCATCACCACACTGATCGTGAGCGTCGGGCGGCTGGGCGACATTTTCGGCCGGCGGCGCCTGCTACTGATCGGCATAAGCCTTTTCACCCTCGCCTCGCTTTTTTGCGGCATTGCGCCGACACTCTGGCTATTGCTCGCCGCCAGAGGTTTGCAAGGTCTCGGCGCCGCCATGATGATGGCGCTGACGATGGCGATGGTCGGCGAAACCGTGCCGAAAGAGCGGACGGGCAGCGCCATGGGCTTGCTCGGCACCATGTCCGCGATCGGCACCACGCTCGGCCCATCGCTTGGTGGCATCTTGATCGCCAGCTTCGGCTGGGAGACCATCTTCCTCGTCAATGTACCGCTCGGGATCGCGAATTTCCTGCTCGCCGCCCGCTTCCTGCCGACGGATCGTCAGGATCGGAAGGCGAGCAAGGCCCGGCTGGATACGATCGGCACCCTGTTGTTGTCCCTGACACTCGCTGCCTATGCGCTGGCCATGACCCTTGGGCACGGCAGATTCGGTGCGGTGAATATCGGTCTGCTGTTGACGGCAGCTTTCGGCATCGTTCTCTTTGCGGTCACTGAAACGAAGGTGGAGGCGCCGTTGTTGCGCCTTTCGATGTTCCGTGATGCATCGCTAAGTGCAGGCCTTGCCATGAGCACCCTTGTTTCCACCGTCATCATGGCAACGCTGGTGGTCGGACCCTTCTATCTCTCCCGTGCTCTCGGCTTCGACGCCGCCCATGTCGGCGCCATCATGTCCTCCGGCCCGCTGGTGTCAGCGCTAACGGGCGTGCCGGCCGGCCGCATCGTCGATCGCTTCGGCGCCCATCGCATAACCATGACGGGTCTTGTGGGTATGATCATCGGCCTGTTCCTGATAGCAGCGCTGCAAGGCAGATTCGGAGCCGCCGGCTACATCGGTCCGCTGGTTATCGTGACGGCAAACTATGCGCTCTTTCAGGCATCCAACAATACCACCATCATGAAGGACATAAAGGCGGAGCAACGTGGCGTGATTTCCGGTATGTTGAGCCTGTCGCGAAATCTAGGCCTGATCACAGGCGCCGCCGTCATGGGTGCGATCTTCACATTCGCCTCCGGCGTCATCGACATCACGGCAGCGCATCCGGAAGCGGTGGCGAGCGGAATGCAGACCACCTTTGCGGTGGCCGCTCTGCTGATCGTCGGGACTTTGGCTATAGCACTTGCCGGCTCTGCTTATGCGAAGCGCGCACCTCTTTCAGAGGAAGCGCTATAATCGGCTCATAACAAAAAGGCCGGAAGCATTCGCATCCGGCCTCTTGAAAGCGCAATTGCGAAATCAGAAACTTGCCGTCAGCGGATCCGGGCCAATCCGGCCGCCAGCCGAATCGAGCTTGGCGATCTCGGCCAGATCGTCGCTGTCGAGCTTGAAATCGAAAACGTTGAGGTTTTCCTCGATGCGGCTCGGCGTCACCGATTTGGGAATGACGATCAGGCCGTTATCGATATGCCAGCGGATGATGACCTGCGCTGGCGTGCGGCCATGCTTGGCGGCGACCTTGCCGATGGCGGCGTTGGTCAGAAGCTTGCCCTGGCCGAGCGGGCTCCAGGATTCGGTCTTGATGCCGAGTTTGTCGTGAACGGCACGCAGTTCCTTCTGCTGGAAGGTCGGGTGCAGCTCGATCTGGTTCAGCACAGGCGTCACGCCGGTCTCGCCGATGATACGTTCGAGATGCGCGGCGGCAAAATTGGAAACGCCGATCGAACGGGCGCGGCCTTCCTCCTTGAGACGGACGAAGGCCTTCCACGTGTCGAGATAGCGGTTGCGATGCGGCGACGGCCAGTGGATGAGGTAGAGGTCGATATAGTCGGTGCCGAGCCGTTTCAGGCTTTCGTCGAAGGCCTTCAGCGTGGAATCGAAGCCCTGTGCCTCGTTCCAGAGCTTGGTTGTGAGATAGATATCCTTGCGGGCAACGCCGGACTGGCGCACGCCTTCGCCGACGCCATCTTCGTTGGCATAGATGGCTGCGGTATCGATATGGCGATAGCCGGCTTTCAAAGCCGTGCTGACGGCCATCGGCGCGACGTTTTCCGGCGTCTGCCAGACACCGAGGCCGACCTGCGGAATGGAATTACCGTCATTGAACGTGATTGTCGGTTGCGTGGTCACGATAAGTCTCCAAAGGATGAGAAGCGGGTGGAGTGAAGGCGTGATTTAAATTCTAAAAGAAAAGGGGCCGGTCTGGTCCGCAAAGGCGCACCGGTCGAAATCCCATATAGTGGAAAATATTGGGATGTTAACCCCGGGCGACCTTTCAGACAACCCGTACGGTCGTACCTCTTCGCAGCGATGGCAGAATGCGCTTCATGTCGCGCAGGCTCACGGCAACACACCCGGCCGTCGGCTCATATCCCGGCCTGATCAGGTGAAAGAAGATCGCCGAGCCGCGGTTGCGCCTGCGAGAGCTCACATTCCAGTCGAGCACCAGGCAGACGTCGTAGAGGCCGTCGCCTCGCCGCAATTCCTCATGGCTCGGCCTGAAAGGCGCCTTCACCAGCCTGTTGTAATTGGGATCGTCGGGTTGGTCGCACCAGAGCATATCCTTCCGGATGTGCCGCATCGGCAAGGCCGTCCGCAGAAAGCGGACCCGATCGCCGCGTGTGAAGCCGTAAAGCAACTTCATGTCCGCGATGGGTGTCGCGCCGTCCCCTTCGCACTTGAATATGCTGCGTCCGGATCGGCCGATCGCCGCCGGTACCGTCATGCCCCCCACCTGCACCAGCGCCCGCGTTTTCTTACCCGGCTGAGCACGCACGACGATCGTCGAAGCGGTCCGCCTGGCCCCCACCCTTGTCTTTTGCATTTTCCTCACATGTTTTTGCTTTGCGCGTGATTTCATTTGAAATCATAGCAGTTTCAACCAAACGACCAAGCCTGAGCCGCGTCGCGACTTGCTAAAAATGCAATTTGGCGTAGGACTTTAGTGGGATTAGAACGAGGATCCGAACGGCATGACCGCACGCACCATTCTCCTGGTGGACGATGACAACGACCTGCGTGAAATGTTGGTCGAGCAATTATCGCTTTACGAGGAATTCAACGTCCTGCAGGAAGTGACTGCCGGAAAGGGCGTGCAGACGGCGCGCACCGTGCCCGTCGATCTCCTCATCATGGATGTCGGCCTGCCCGATATGGACGGCCGTGAGGCCGTGAAGCTGCTGCGCAAGAACGGCTTCAAGCCGCCGATCATCATGCTGACAGGGCATGACACGGATTCCGACACCATCCTCGGCCTCGAAGCCGGCGCGAACGACTATGTGACGAAGCCCTTCCGCTTCGCCGTACTGCTCGCCCGCATTCGCGCGCAGCTGCGCCAGCACGAGCAGAGCGAGGATGCGACCTTCACAGTAGGACGCTACCTCTTCAAGCCGAGCCAGAAGCTTTTGACCACTGAAGACGGGCAGAAGATTCGCCTGACGGAAAAGGAAGCTGCCATCATCCGCTATCTCTATCGCGCCGACCAGAAGGTCGTCACTCGCGATATCCTTCTCGAAGAAGTCTGGGGCTATAACTCCGGCGTGACCACCCATACGCTCGAAACGCATGTCTACCGCCTTCGCCAGAAGATCGAGCGCGATCCCTCCAACGCCGAAATCCTGGTCACGGAAAACGGCGGCTACAAGATTATTCCGTAGGCGATCGATGGCGCTGAACGACGATATTCGACTGCTGTCGCAACTGCCGCTGTTTCACGGCATGGGCGACGAGCCGTTGCGGCTGATCGCCTTCGGCGCCGATCGCCGCCATGTGAACGAGGGCCAGACGCTGTTCCGGGAAAAATCGCCGGCCGAATGCGCCTATGTCATCACGCGCGGCAGTTTCGAGCTCAGCACCATCGATACCGACGGCCAGAAGCAGGTGGAAGCGGTGGTCCAGGCAGGCACCATGCTTTCGGAACTGGCGATGGTAACGTTGGTGGAGCGGAAATATACGGCTGTCGCCGCCGAAGAATCCGACGTGATCCGCATCACGCGCGCCCTCTTTCACCGCTTGATCGAAGAATATCCAGACGCCGGCCTGCTGATCCAGAACCGGATCCGCGAAAACTTCGCCGCTCTGGCCAGGCAAGCGGCAGCAATGCTCGGCCGCTTTTCCTGACAGCAAGCAATCCCTTTTAGAGATTGAAATGCGCCACGACCGGCACGTGGTCGGACGGACGGTCCCAGCCCCGCGCCGCCTTCAGAATCTCGATGCGCTGCAGATGCGGGCCGAGATCGGATGACGACCAGATATGGTCGAGGCGACGGCCGCGGTCGGCAGCCTCCCAATCCTTGGCGCGATAGCTCCACCATGTATAGAGCTTTTCGTTTTCCGGCACCTGCTGGCGCATCAGGTCGAGCCAGGCGCCACGCTTCATCACATCGAGCAGCCCTTCGGTCTCCACAGGCGTATGGCTGACGATCTTTAGGAGCTGCTTGTGCGACCAGACGTCGTGCTCGAGCGGAGCGATATTGAGATCGCCGACGAGGATGGCGGAGGTGTTTTGCTCGGCATTGGCATGCAGCTTCTTCATCTCCTCGATGAAATCGAGCTTGTGGCCGAATTTCGGATTGATCGTGCGATCTGGCTCGTCGCCGCCGGCCGGCACATAGAAGTTATGCAGGCGAATACGGCGACCGCCGCGCTCGAAGATGGCCGAGATATGTCTGCTGTCGCCGACATTGCAATAATCCTGGCGATGGTCCTCGGTCAGCGGGAAACGCGAGGCGATGGCGACGCCATGATAACCCTTCTGGCCATGAATGATGATGTGCTCATAACCAAGCGCGCGGAGCGGCGCATGAGGAAAGAGCTCGTTCGGAACCTTGGTTTCCTGCAGGCAGAGAATATCCGGCCGGGCCCGCAAGACGAATTGCTCGACGATGGGCATGCGCAGCCGCACCGAATTGATATTCCAGGTCGCAATCGAAAATCCCATGCCCAAACCTTCCCTTAGAGCAAATCCAGGAAAAGTGCGCAGCGATTTCGCGTCCGGAATTGCATCAAAACAGACAGATGGAGCGGCTCAGCGATTCCTTTAAACGCTCCAGTCAGGCTAAGGCTTTAGACCGGCTGTGGCGGAAAGAAAAGCGCCTTTCGGCGCTTCTCCGCTACAAGGGCTGGAACGATGTTCAGCGCGTATAATCGATGCGGAAAACGCTGTCGTCGAAGGCGACGTTCGTCTTCACATTGTTGATGATGACGTCGGTCGTCTTGCCCTGCGGATCGATGACGGTCCATTGGCGCAGGTCGTAGCTTTTCGAATCGAAAATCATCGTGATGGTGGAATCGCCGAAGACGGTGCGGTTGCCGAGCGTGATCTTGGTCAGATCCGGCTGCGAATCGACATTGCGCACCATGTCGGCTGAGAGGTCGATCTTGTTGGCCAGCAGCAGGCTGAGCGGCGTCTTCGACAGCTGATACATGTTTCGCGTCTGCGTCTGGTCGTTGATGACCTGCACGTTGTTACCGTCGCAGATCACGCGCATGCGCGACGGTGGATCATAATTGAAACGCATCTTGCCGGGCCGCTGGATGAAGAAGGCGCCGCTCATCTGATCGCCGCGCGGGCCGATCTGCAGAAAACCGCCCTTCATCGACTTGATGGACGAGAAGTGGTCAGCAATGGCCTGGGCGATGCCGGGATTGAGGGTAGCTGCGGCGGCTTGCGCCGGTGCTTGAGCCTGCGCGAAAGCCGATAGTGGCAGAGCGCCTGCCGCACCGACCGCAACCACGGCGCCGAGGAAATGCCGGCGGGTCAGGGAAAGTCGGCTGGACGGCTGCGCATCAAACTTTGTCATCGAATTCTCCTTCATGCTTCGTCCATGGCGCGCAAAATCGGCGTCTTCATGGCGCAACGGCCCAGGGCCGGTTGTGGACCGCGATCAAATTTCGCTGAACATAGGCTGGATACGCAGTACCGGAAGACGGATCGCCTCAACGATCCAGAATGTCGGCTTCGGTCGGAACGAGAATTTCGCGCTTGCCGGCGTGGTTGGCCGGGCCGATCAGTCCCTCCTGCTCCATGCGCTCGATCAGCGACGCGGCACGGTTGTAGCCGATGCCGAGACGGCGCTGGATATAGGAGGTCGAGGCCTTGCCGTCGCGCAGCACGATCGCAACCGCCTGATCGTAGGGATCCTCCGAATCGGAAAGATTGGAGGTACCGACCGGACCGTGGCCGTCATCATCCTCGTCATCATCGGCGGTGATGGCATCGAGATATTGCGGCGCGCCCTGCGTCTTGAGATAAGCGACGATATCCTCCACTTCGCCATCGGAGACGAAGGGACCGTGCACGCGCTGGATGCGCCCGCCGCCGGCCATATAGAGCATGTCGCCCATGCCGAGGAGTTGTTCGGCTCCCTGCTCGCCGAGGATCGTGCGGCTGTCGATCTTCGACGTCACCTGGAAGGAAATGCGGGTCGGGAAGTTCGCCTTGATCGTGCCGGTGATGACATCGACGGACGGGCGCTGCGTTGCCATGATGACATGGATACCAGCCGCACGCGCCATCTGCGCCAGGCGCTGCACGGCGCCCTCGATATCCTTGCCGGCGACCATCATCAGGTCGGCCATTTCGTCGATGATAACGACGATATAAGGCATGGGCTTCAGGTCGAATTCTTCCGTCTCGTAGATCGCCTCGCCAGTCTGCCGGTCGAAGCCGGTCTGCACGGTTCGGCTGATCGCCTCACCCTTGGCGACGGCCTGTTCGACGCGGCTGTTGAAGCCATCGATGTTGCGCACGCCGATCTTCGACATTTTCTTGTAGCGCTCTTCCATCTCACGGACGGTCCATTTGAGCGCAACCACAGCCTTTTTCGGATCCGTGACGACGGGCGAGAGCAGATGCGGAATGCCGTCATAGACGGAGAGTTCGAGCATCTTTGGATCGATCATGATCAGGCGGCATTGCTCCGGCGTCATGCGGTAGAGCAGCGACAGGATCATGGTGTTGATCGCAACGGATTTACCCGAACCGGTGGTGCCGGCGACGAGCAGATGCGGCATCTTGGCGAGATCGGCAATCACGGGCTCGCCGCCGATCGTCTTGCCGAGCGACATGGCAAGCTTCGCCTTGGAGGTCTCGAAATCGCGGCTGGCGATGAGCTCGCGCAGATAGACCGTCTCGCGCGTCGAGTTCGGCAGCTCGATGCCGATCGCGTTGCGGCCGGGCACGACGGCGACGCGCGCGGCGATCGCGCTCATCGAGCGGGCGATATCATCGGCAAGGCCGATGACGCGGGACGACTTGATGCCGGGTGCCGGCTCCAGCTCATAGAGCGTGACGACCGGACCGGGGCGAACATGGATGATCTCGCCCTTGACGCCGAAATCCTCCAGCACGCCTTCGAGCATGCGCGCATTCTGCTCCAGCGCGTCAGCCGAGAGCGTTGCATCGCGGGCGACGGCCTTCGGCTCGGCAAGCAGATGGACGGCGGGAAGCTGGAAGCCATAGGGACGAATGAAGGAAGTCTGCGCCTCCCGCTCTGCCCGCGCTCCAGGCTTCGGGCGCGGAGCGGCCGGGGTGACGCGATGGCCGGCGGCGGCTCCCTTCGATGCAGCCGGGGCCAATGGCCAATCTTCATCCTCATCGTCAGGCAGGATATCGGCAGGACGCCGCGGATCGCGATCATAAAGGGAATCCTCGTCCTCATCCTCGTCATCGCCGAGGCTGATCGAGGGCGCGGAAACGACGCGCCGGGCGGCGGGGCCATCCATGGACGGATCGAGACGGTCACCACGTACCATCGGCGCCTTGGCGCGCACGGGCTCGTTCAGCGTGCCGAATTCGTCATCATTGAAATCGTAAGGCGCGTCGAAGGCATGGTCGCGGCGCTTGCGTGGACCCATGCCGAACAGCCGGCGCAGGCGAGCCTGCGTGTTGTACCAGGCGTGCATGACGGCGCCGAAGGCCATGAAATTGCCAAGGAAGCTGCCGCGGTCGTCATCCTCGTCCACGTCGCCCACCCTACGGGCGCGGCTGCGGGTTTCCTCGTAGTCGTCCTCATCCTCCTCGTCTTCCACGAAATTTTCGCCAATGACGCCGGAGGCAAAGAGCATGAGCCAAATGGCCGGCACGGCGAGAACCGAACCGATGATGATGGCGACGACACCGCTCGGATAGGTGCCGATGAAAAGGGCCGGAAGGCGTAGCAGCAGATCACCGACGACACCGCCGATGCCGTTGGGGATCGGCCAGGTCGGCGGGGCGGGAAAGCAGGCGATGGAGCCGGCTGCGACGATGCAGCCGCCGAACCAGGCGCCGAGGCGCGAGGGTACCCGATGAAGCTTGCGGTTGGTGATCAAAGCAAAGGCCCAGGCGACGACGGGCAGCATGGCCAGAAGCGAGGTTAGGCCGAGCGACTGCATCATGACGTCGGCAAAGGCGGCGCCGGGAAAGCCGAGCAGGTTGGTCGGCGCATTGGCAGTTGCGTAGGAGTAGCTGGGGTCCATGACGTTCCAGGTCGCCAGCGCCGCAACGGCGAGCGCCAGCAGGAACAATATTGCAAAGCCCGACAGCCCCTTGATCTGACGCCAAACCACGCTCGAAAGCGATAAACGGTCGGGGCGACCGCTCAACGCCGCCGAATTGCTTCTGCCCATGATATCCAGCCCCGTTCCAGTCCAAAGCGCAAGCGAATCGGTCTATGCCCACTCGCCGGCAGGTTAGCCATACCTAATCAGAGGAGGGTTAATGGCATGTTAACCATGCACGCCGACCTCACGAATCGCCTGTCGTCCGAAGAAAAATGGCTGTGCAAAAACGAAAAGGGCCCGAACCGAGGTCCGGGCCAAGAGCGACCTATTTACGATGAAACAGGACGCGACGGGATGTTCAGCGAAACCGGAAACTTTGCTCCGGTTTCGCAAGCTCCAATCAGGAATTGTGGTAGGCGGCTTCGCCGTGCGAAGCGAGGTCGAGACCTTCGCGTTCGGCTTCCGGAGCGACGCGCAGGCCGATGATGACGTCGACGACCTTGTAGAGGATCGCAGAGCCGATACCGCACCACAGGATTGTCGTGACGACGGCGGTCAGCTGGACGACGACCTGGCTGCTCATCGTGACGCCATCGGCATAGCCGACGCCGCCGAGCGAGGCACTGGCGAAGATGCCGGTTGCAATGGCGCCGAAGATACCGCCGATGCAGTGTACGCCGAAGACGTCAGCCGTATCGTCGTAGCCGAACTTGTTCTTCACGACCGAGACGAAGAAGTAGCAGAGCGGCGAGACGATCAAGCCCATGACGATCGCGCCCATCGGACCGGCGATGCCGGCTGCAGGCGTGATGGCGACGAGACCGGCAACCATGCCCGAAGCGCCGCCGAGCATGGACGCCTTGCCGCGGGTGAAGGTTTCGACCAGCGACCAGGAAATGATAGCGGCTGCCGTTGCGACGAAGGTGTTGACGGTTGCGAGCATCGCGCCGCCGGAAGCTTCGAGGTTGGAACCGGCATTGAAGCCGAACCAGCCGACCCAGAGCATCGAAGCGCCGACCATGGTGAGCGTCATGGAGTGCGGAGCCATCATGTCCTTGCCGAAGCCGACGCGCTTGCCGACGAGAATGGCGCCGACGATGCCTGCAATACCGGCATTGATGTGAACGACGGTGCCGCCGGCGAAGTCGAGTGCGCCCATCTTGAAGAGCATGCCGTTGGAATCCCAGACCATATGAGCGATCGGGAAGTAGACGAAGGTCGCCCACAGCGCGCAAAAGAGCACGGCCGCGCCAAACTTGATGCGCTCGGCAAAGGCACCGATGATGAGCGCCGGCGTGATGGCGGCAAAGGTCATCTGGAACAGCATGAAGATGAATTCAGGGATGACCACGCCCTTGGTGAAGGTCGATGCCGTCGTCGAGGCCGAAACGCCCGAGAGGAACATCTTCGCCGTGCCGCCCCAGTAAGGGCTCGAACCGCCGCCGAAGGCGAAGGAATAGCCGTAGAGAACCCAGAGGATCATTACAACCGCGCCGATCATCGTGCACTGCATCAGAACCGAGAGCATGTTCTTGGCGCGGACGAGACCGCCATAGAACAGTGCAAGACCCGGCACGAGCATGAACAGCACGAGAATGGTGGAGATGAACATGAAGGCGGTGTCGCCCTTGTCCGGAACCGGCGCGGCGGCGGTCGCAGCGGCTGCAGCCGGAGCGGTCTCCTGCGCAAAAGCGATCGCCGGCGCAAGCAAGGCCGCAGAAAGCGCACCCACCCGTGTCAAGGCGGAGGAAAGCTTGGAAAATGACATGCAAATAACTCCCTGGTCCGCCGTGTCTTACAGCGCTTCTGAATCGGTTTCGCCCGTACGGATACGCACGGCATGGTCAATGGAATAGACGAAGATCTTGCCGTCGCCGATCTGGCCGGTCTTGGCGGCCGACGCGATGGCCTCGACGGCCTTGTCGACGGTTTCGGATGCGACTGCGACCTCGATCTTCAGCTTCGGCAGGAAGCTGACGGCATATTCGGTGCCGCGATAGATCTCGGTATGCCCCTTCTGGCGCCCGTAACCCTTCACTTCGGTCACAGTCAGGCCCTGGATGCCGACAGCCGTGAGGGCCTCACGGACCTCATCGAGCTTGAACGGCTTGATAATGGCCATCACAATTTTCATCTGGTTTCCCATCCTTTGTTAGCCTCGGCGCGGAGCCGACTCTCCTTGCCGCCGACGAATGTTTCTGCAGCGACTGGCCATACACATTCAAAGGACGTGCCAGATTCGTGACACATTTATAACGTATTGAAATAAAACAGATTTATTGCACAGACCCAATAAAGCAGCATTTCTCGTCACGAGAGCCGCACAAATAAAGTGCAAATTTATAAATTTGCCGCTTATTTAATCATTTGCCTTTTTACGAATCAGGCCTTCCTGCGCCACCGACGCAATCAGGACACCGGATCTCGTAAACAGGCTGCCGCGGGTAAATCCGCGCGCGCCGGAGGCGCTGGGGCTTTCCTGGCTGTAGAGCAGCCAGTCATCGAGCTTGAAGGGCCGATGGAACCACATGGCGTGGTCGAGGCTCGCCACCTGGACGCTCGGGTCCAGTACCGATGTACCATGCGCATTCAGGGAAACATCAAGCAGCGTCATGTCGGAGAGATAGGCAAGCACGGCGTTCTGATAGAGCCGGTCATCCGGCACCGGTCCCGTCACCCGAACCCAGATGTTCTGCCGCTGGCTCGGCTGTGCGCGCGAGAAATAGCTTTCGATCGACACCGGCCTGATTTCGATCGCCCGCTTGCGCTCCCAGTAGCGGCGGACATTCTCCGGCGCATGGGCGAGGTAGCGCTGCTTGACCTGCTCCTCGTCCATCAGATCCTCCGGCATCGGCACGTCGGGCATGTCGCCCTGATGATCGAAGCCGGGCTCGTCGACCTGGAAGGACGCCGTCAGCGCAAAGATCGCCTTGCCATGCTGGATGGCCAGCACGCGCCGCGTATTGAAGCTGGAGCCGTCACGCAGCCGATCGACCTGATAGAGGATGGGCACCGAAGGGTCGCCTGGCAGCATGAAATAGGCGTGCAGCGAATGCGCGAAGCGATCGCCATTGACGGTTCGCTGCGCTGCCATTAGCGCCTGGCCGACGACTTGACCGCCGAAGACGCGCTGCCAGCCAACCTGCGGGCTATTGCCGCGAAACAGGTTCATCTCGATCGTTTCGAGATCGAGCGTCGCCAGCACGGTTTCCATCGGGGTGGGCTTCTCGGTCTCTCGCGACATTTTGCTTGAACTCCAATGGTAGGAACCACGAACAGGATGCTCTATATAGAGCAGGACGTGACAGTAAGACACAGGGAAGCACTATGTTGGACATGCTGGTAGTGGGTGGCGGATATGTGGGTCTTGCCGCAGCGGTCGCAGTCAAGCAGGCCGCACCTCACCTCGATGTCATGATCGTGGAAGCCGCTCCTGAAACCGCCTGGAAGAAAGACATGCGGGCGTCGGCAATCATCGCGGCCGCCTCGAAGATGCTTGATGTTCTCGGTGTCTGGAATGAGATCGCACCGGAGGCCGAGCCGATCACGCGCATGATCGTCACCGATTCGCGCACGGGCGATCCCGTCCGTCCGGTCTTCCTCACCTTTGACGGCGAAGTGGCCGAGGGTCAGCCTTTCGCCCATATGGTGCCGAACCTCACCATGGTCGGGGCACTTCGCGGCGCCTGCGAACGCTTGGGCATTACGATCAAGCATGGCCTCAGTGCCACCGGATTCATAACCGACGACAACAAGACCACGCTCACCCTCTCGGATGGCAGCACCCTGGAAACGCGGCTTCTGGTCGCCTGCGACGGCGTACACTCGAAGCTGCGCGACATGGCTGGCATCAAGACGGTCAAGTGGGATTACGGCCAGTCCGGCATCGTCGTCACGGTCGAGCACGAGCGGCCGCACGGCGGCTGCGCCGAGGAGCATTTCCTGCCCTCCGGCCCCTTCGCCATCCTGCCCTTGAAGAACAACCGCTCCTCGCTCGTCTGGACGGAACGCACCTCCGACGCCGAACGGCTCGTCGCTTCCGACGATCTCTTGTTCGAAGAGGAGCTGGAGCGCCGCTTCGGCCACAAGCTCGGCGCGCTCACCACCATCGGCGACCACCGTGCCTTCCCGCTCGGCCTGACGCTTGCCCGCGCTTTCGTTGCGCCGCGCTTTGCCCTTGCCGGCGATGCCGCCCACGGCATCCATCCGATCTCCGGCCAGGGGCTCAATCTCGGCTTCAAGGATGTGGCGGCCCTTGCCGAAACCATCGTCGAGGCCGACCGCCTCGGCCTCGACATCGGCTCGATCAACACCCTCGAACGCTACCAGACCTGGCGCCGCTTCGACACTTTCCGCATGGGGGTGACGACCGACGTGCTGAACCGGCTGTTTTCCAATGACAGCACGCCCTTGCGCATCGCCCGCGACTTCGGGTTGGGGATCGTCGACCGCCTGCCCAGCCTCAAATCCTTCTTCATCGGCCAGGCAGCCGGTACCACGGCAAAGCACAATCCGCGGCTGCTGGCTGGTGAGGCGATTTAAGCGCGGGAAATTGGAAGAAGTGTAATTCGCCGCAGATGTCTGCCGAAGGAACCGCGAAGCGGAAAGTCCGCTATTGGATGTCAGAAAGACAAATCGAACCGGAGAGAATTCCGAACCTGAACGCATAGCAATCGTTTGACGCAGCGCTGGATCTCACCTCATGTCGTCTTCAGTTGAAGCGCGGCGACCGGTCGGCAGATTGGCTTGAGAAATAGCGCGCGGGCGTGGTGCCGAGCGCCTTCTTGAACATCACGATGAAGGCGGTCGGGGACTCGTAGCCGAGATCGCTGGAGACCCTCTGCACCGACGCGCCGCTAGCCAGTTCGCGCAAGGCGATGACGAGATGCAACTGGCGCCGCCACCGGCCGAATGTCAGTCCGGTTTCCTCGACCATCAGCCGCTTGAGGGATCGCTCGCTCATGGCGACATGTGCCGCCCAGTCGGCAAGTGTGCGGCGATCGCTTGGGTCATCCGTCAAGGCAGCGGTGATAGCGTTGATCTTGGGATGATGGGATGCGGGCAGCGACAGCGCCTCTATCGGCATCTGCACTAGTTCGTCCAGCATGACCCTGACCAGGCGCTCAATACGTTCATTCCCGGCAAAATCGACCGGCACATCTGCCAGGCGCAGGATCATCTCACGTAGCATCGGCGAGACAGAAAGCGTGCAGCACTCCATAGGCAGCGCCGCAGCGCCGGGCTCGACGAACAGGTAGGAGAGATGGGCGTTGGACGTAGCCTGGTTGCTGTGAAGAATGCTCCCCGGTATCCACACGCCGCAATTCGGTGGAACAATCCACAGGGCGTTCTCCGTCCTGCAGGTGACGGCGCCGTGCAAGGCCATGACAAGCTGTCCCTGGCGATGCTGGTGCAGAGGCACTTCGGCCTTGTACTGGCTGAAGTCAAGACGCACGGCGAATGCCGTGCGATCCAGACTATCGGGATCGCATTCAGCATAACAATCCAGCAATGCTTCGGAAGATTGGCCTGATTTAGAGATCATGTGGCATTATCTCCAAATTCGCCGGACCTGCAATGGGCTACCGTTCAGTGATCAATCATGGAACGGAGTGTGTTATGAGAATTGCTGTCGTTGGTGCAACGGGACGAATTGGGCGCAAGCTTACCCGAACCCTTTTGGGCGCCGGGCATCAGGTAAGGGCCCTATCCAGAGGTGGCCCGGCGCTGGAAGAGCTGGTTTCGCTTGGCGCAGAGCCGTTCATCGGAAGCTTTGATGAGGGGACGGGTGATCTCCACGCATTTTTCCGTGATGTCGATGCCGCGTTTCTGATGGTCAAGACAGACTGGAACAAGATCAAGACAGACTGGAACGACTTCGAGGGTCACTATCCCGTCGTGGCTCAGCGTTTTGTCGATGCGCTTGAAAAGTCCGACGTCAAGCTGGCCGTGAGCCTGACCGCCATGGGGTCCGAGGTCAACGCGAAGACCGGCCATTTCAAGGGCTTCCACCATCTCGACACCAAGCTCAATGAACTGGGCTCGATCGATCTGGTTCACCTGCGTGGCGCCTGGTTCATGGAAGATACGGTTCAGTGGATCAGGCCGGTTGCCAGATATGGCCGCATTGCGTGGTCCTGCTTGCCGGATCTGAAGATGCCATGGGTGGCAATCGATGACATCGCCTGGCTGGCTGCCGGGGAACTGACCAATCCAAGCGGCAGACACCGGGTCAACCTTGAGGTGGGTTCTGAGGACATCTCCATGAATGACCTGGCCGCGATCATCAGCGCTCAGATCGGCAAGCCGGTCGACTATCGCTACATCGACACGAAGCGCGAAGAGGTGAAAGCCGAATTCATCGGGCGGTTCGGAACGCCGGAAAGATGGAATTACGACATACTTACGACTGAAGCCCTGAACAGCGGCCTCGTCAAGTTCCACGGGCAGCATGAGGATCGCCCGCAACTGCCGACGACGATGGAAGCGTTCATCCACGACGTTTGGAAGCCAAGCTACCTGGCAAACCCGGCGCCTCTGGAAGACGACCGGGAAACCTTTGCTCTGTGGTGCGCGAAGGACTAGCCCCTCCGCAGGCAGCTCATTCCGGCTGCCTGCAGTATCCCTGGCGTCGACCTATAGCCGGCGCTGACGAGGCGATACGACCAGGGGAACGGCAGCTTCCAGGCGGTCTCGCGAACCGTCCGCTGTCCGAAATGAAGGCGCGAAGCTGCCCCTGGGTTTGGCTTCTGTTAGACCTGCCGCAAGCCGCCGTCGACGCACAGTTCGGCACCGGCGACGTAGCTCGCGTCATCGCTCAACAAGAACAAGGCGGCCGCGGCCACTTCCGAAGGTCGCGCCATTCGCCCCATCGGGATCGGAGCGACAAGCGCTGCACGCATGTCTTCCGGAACCGCAGCCATCATTTCCGTATCCGTTGGACCGGGCGCAACAACGTTGACGCGTACCCCTTTGGGCGCGAGTTCTGCCGTCCAGGTTCGGGCATAGGAACGGACAGCTGCTTTGGTGGCGGCATAGGTTCCGTACGAAGAGTAGCCCGCATTATCCGCGATGGATCCGACGAGGACGACCGACCCACCTCCTGTCATCGCAGGGAGCGCTGCCTGCAGGCCAAAAACCATCCCGCGGACGTTGACGCCGAAGTGGCGGTCGAAGTGGTCCGGCGTTATGTCTGCGATCTGCGCAGGCTCGGAGAGGCCTGCATTCAATACGAGCGCATCAATACGGCCACATGCTTTTCGCACTTTTTCGACAGTCTCCACCATGTCTTCGGGCACACTGGCATCGGCGGCAATGCCGACCGCGTCATGGCCGATACCCGTGGCCGCCTTCTCGGCATCTTCACTTCTACGACTGGTAATGAAGACCTTCGCCCCTTCGGCAGAAAGCCGCTCTGCGATCGCCAAGCCTATACCCTTGGCGCCGCCGACGACCAGGGCAACCTTGTTACTCATTCGAGCCATCGTAAATCCTTTCAATTGATGGTCTCGTCATGATATACGTCATATATCTGATATCAATTACGCACCTGAAGTAGCCTAGATATGGACGAGTATACTGACCTGGAAGCACTTTCTCATCGCGCCTGTGCCGACATGGCGCAGGTTCGCCCGGTGCTCGACAAGATCGCTGATAAATGGACGATCCTGATACTGACAGTGATCTGTCCCAGACCCTCGCGCTTCAACGAGATCAAGCGGCGTCTCCATGGGATCACGCACAAGGCTCTGGCCGACGCTTTGAAGAGGCTTGAGCGGAACGGTCTTGTGACGAGAACCGTACTCCCAACGCAGCCGATTGGCGTGGAATATGCCATTACCCCCCTAGGCCATTCACTGCGGGAGCCGTTTGAAGCACTATGTGCATGGGCAGCGGCCAACGGCGACAAGGTCGAGGCGGCCACCCGACGCTATGACAAGATGGGAAATCGCCGCTGACAATATCGCTATGACCGCTTCTGGCGCGCAGGGGACATGACGAGCGCCGCGGGACTATGTCAGCTTCCAGGCTCGGCAATGACGACCTCCACGACCAACATGAAGGCGCAAGTCACCATTCCACCGATCCTGAGAGGAACGGCCGGCCTCTACTCTACAATCCCGAAAGAAACCAGCCTCAATCCTCGATACGCCTTGCTTCCGAAATCAGCATGATCGGAATGCCGTCGCGGATCGGATAGGCGAGGCGCGCGTTTTCCGAGATCAGCTCGTTCTTTTCCCGGTCGTAGCTCAGCCGCCCCTTGGTCAGCGGGCAGACGAGCAGATCGAGCAGTTTCGGGTCCACCTTGCTGACCGTGACGTCCATGCGAAAATTCCTATTGCAGCAGGGAATCGGTGTCGCCGGAGCCGGCGAGCACGATCTTGACGATGGCGATGAAGGTTTCTGCGCGGGTCTTCAGGTCGGGCGCTTCGAGAAGGGCCTGCTTCTCGGCCGGATCGAAGGGCGCCATGATCGATAGCGAATTGACCAGCATCATGTTGTCGGCCCGCTCGACGCTTTCCCAATCCGCTTCCAGCTTGTTGGCCTCCAGATAGGCACGGAAAGCCGAAAGCAGTGCCGGGCGATCGACCGTGCCTTCCTCATGATGGGATTTCAGGTCGGAGATGAAGGGGGTGATGCGGAATGTGCGATAGGGCTGGTGGGCGGTGATTTCATCCATCAGCCGGAAACGGCATATGCCCGTCAGCGCGGCGATATAACGACCATCGCCAGTCTCCGAGATGGAGGTAATGCGCCCGAGGCAGCCGACATGCGCCAGATTGGATGATTCCGGCGGCTCTCCCAGCGCCGGCTGGATCATGCCGATCAAACGATTTCCGGCGATCGCCGCATCGAACATGGCGAGATAGCGCGGCTCGAAGACATTGAGCGGCAGTTGCGCCCCGGGCAGCAGCAGCGCGCCGGATAAGGGAAAGACGACCACCGATTCGGGCAGATCGCCCGGCTTCAGATATCTCGCATTGCCGACTTGCATCTTTTCCATCCCGCTAGATCGTCGCGACGCGCTGCACGCCGCAGTGAGCCGCGCAGGAACGACACACATCGCGGTCATCGCCCCTTTTCGCGCCGCGTCACCGACAATGTGAGCCCGTCTGCTGAAAACACAAGAGCATTTTCCATGAAAACGCCGATGGGGCCGTTTGTCGGATACCGAGGGTGACCGTCTAACAAGCGATCGCCCGGAAGGTTCCGCGCGATCGCCATGCCCTTGGGACAACTGGCCTGTTACGAAAACAGAATCGAGGAAAGCCTGCGCCGTGCCGCGATCGTGGCGGGGTCCTTGGCACCCCATACCTCAAAGAACTCCAGCAGCTGGCGGCGCGCGCCGTCATCGTCGTAGCTGCGGTCCTTGCGCATAACGGCCAGAAGATGATCGGCGGCCTCTTCCCGCTTGCCTTCGACGTTACGGATCTTGGCGAGCTTGATGCGCTGCTCGTGATTATCGGGGTTGGCGGCCAGTTCGCGTTCAATCGCCACGGGATCGCCGAGCTTGCGGGCTTCGTCGATCTGGTCGAGCTTCTTCACCACCGCCTGGATGCCCGCATCGTTGGCAAGGGTCTCTGGCAGATCGGCAAGCGCCTCGCGGGCGCGCTGGCTCTGGCCGGCGGCGATCATGCATTCCGCCATGCCGGCGAGCGCCTTGGCATTTTCCGGGTCCGCCTGTAGCACCGCGCCGAAGAGTTCGGCGGCACCATTGACATCACCGGCGGCAAGCAGGCCGCTCGCCTCTTCCAGAACGGCAGCAATCTCGGCTGCCTGATCGTCGGCGCCGCCCGCCGGGCCGCCGAGGCGATCGATGAACTGGCGAACCTGACTTTCCGGAACTGCACCCATGAAGCCATCGGCCGGACGGCCGTCTACGAAGGCGATGACGGCTGGAATCGACTGGATGCCGAGCTGGCCGGCAATCGAGGGATGATCGTCGATATTCATCTTGACCAGCTTCACGCGGCCCTGTGCCTCGTTGACGACTTTTTCGAGCACCGGCGTCAGCTGTTTGCACGGGCCGCACCAGGGCGCCCAGAAATCGACCAGCACCGGCTGGTTGCGCGATTCCTCGATAACGTCCTTGGCGAAGGTCGCTGTCGTCGTGTCCTTGATCGGCGAAGCGCCGCCGGCAGCGGGCGTGGCACCGTAGGATGCCGAGGCCGACATCTGACCGCCGAAGGAAGCGTTATAGGGATTGTTCGAACCGCTCATGAGTGTCTCCCGCCTGACGGCATCCTTGATTTTGTGAGAAGCATGATCTCCAGACGAGACGATGAGGTTCGCCTGCCAGCACGCTCCATGAAGTGGCCAAAGCGACCGGACAATCCGAAGAGAAGCCGACCGCTATAATCTTAGCGCTAAAATCGTACGTTAGCTCGTCACTTTCAAGACTAGCGGCGTATGACCCGTCGCTTCCATGAAGCGCAGGAGATCGCCGCTGGCAATCGACGTCGTCGCGTCGTTCGACAAGGGATGGCAATTGACGATGTCATGCGCCATCAGCTCGGCATCGAGCACGAAGGTAACATTCTTGCCCGCGTCGTTGATCGCACCGAATGCCGTGACAGAGCCCGGGATGACGCCGAGATATTCCATCAGCTTTTCCGGCTTGCCGAAAGAGACCTTGCTGGCCGCACCGATCAGCGTGTGCACGGTCTTCAGATCGACCGTCGCGTTTTCCTCGACGGTCAGCAGGAAGAAATTGTCCTTCTTGTCCTTTACGAAGAGGTTCTTCGTATGGCCGCCCGGAATCTCGTCGCGTAGCGACACCGATTCGGCAACAGTGAAGACTGGAGCATGATCCTTGGTCGTATGGGCAATGCCGAGCCCGTCTAGGAATCGGAAAAGATCATCGCGGGTTTTCGGGCTGGTCTCGGTCATGACGTCTCGCAATCAAGAATGGTTCGCCCCCTGATACGTTGCCGACAATTTCATTGCAATCTTCGAGACGACAAAGCCCGGCGTTTCCGGGCTTTCCGATGGCTCGCGAAACGAAGATGCAATTTTTCTTCGCGAACTCGTCATTTCCCTGTTGCATTTGAAAAATGGTTAGGCCATATAGCGCCCGTCGCCGCAAGACGATGCCCAGCGGTCCAACACACTACCCCGGATCGCGACGGGAATGAGCGGGTGTAGCTCAGGGGTAGAGCACAACCTTGCCAAGGTTGGGGTCGAGGGTTCGAATCCCTTCGCCCGCTCCAGTTTTCCAAGTCTTTCTCCGAATAGAAGAAGTCACGGCTCAGGCCGAGGCTGGTATTCTGCCGAAAAAGGCAAGTCTCCGTATTCCTGTTTCCTTCCCTTGCATCTATGCCTTGCCTACTCGCGCTGGGTCTCAAATCAGTCCCATTTGACGTTCAGATCTGCGCATCGGATAAACGGACGGAACGCGGTATTGCTCGCATGAAAACAAAGATTTCCCTGCTGATTGCGATGCTATCGCTTCTACCCGTTCCCGCATTTGCCCATCCGCATATCTTCATCGACGCCAAATTCGAGGTCGTCTCGGCGCCCGATGGCTCCATCAGCGAGCTGCGCAACGTCTGGAGCTTCGACGAGGTGTTCACCTCCTCCGTGCTCATGGATTACGGCAAGAGCGGCGACCAGGCTTTGAGCGCGAGCGAGCTCAAAGCCGTGGGAAAGACGGTCAGGGATTCGCTGGCGCAATATGGTTACTACACGAACGTCACCAGCAACGGCAAAGCGGTGCCGATGGCCAAGCCGGATGCGATCCAGGCGGACTACAAGGATGGTTCGCTGACGCTGACCTTTTCGCTGAAGCCGGAGCAGAAGACCTTCCTCAAGGGCACCACCATCTTCGGCATCTACGACAAGACGCTCTACACGGCGGTCGATTTCGCCACCGACAACGATTTGAGCACGTCGGGGCCGGCCTTCGGCCGCTGCAAGCGCAAGGTCATCAGGCCCAACCCCAAGGAAGTCATGGCGGAAAACCAGGCAGCGCTGACAAGTATGTTCTTCAGCGACCCCAAGGGTACGGACTACTCGCTGCTGGTGGCGACACGGCTCGAAGTCCAATGCTGATCCTGCAAGGGACACCGTCCCTCATTTGAAAGGCGGACCATCGTCTTCGGCAGACCTCTTGTCGCTTGCCTTAGGCGATATGTAGCGGCGGGCGATGATCCAACAGGCGAGCGCCCAGGTCGCGCCGGCACACCAGCCGCCGAGGACGTCTGTGGGGTAATGGACGCCGAGATAGACCCGGCTCGCACCAATTATCAATGTCAGCAGGATGCCTGCCGTGACGGTGAAGACCCGCGTCGAGCGATAGGTCCGCGTGCCCGAGATCAGCGCGGCAAGGGTCAGATAGGTCACGGCCGACACCATCGCATGGCCGCTCGGAAAGCTCAGATCGTGAACCTCGACCAGATGCGGCACGATATCCGGCCGCGCCCGCGCGACGCCGACCTTCAAGGCCGTGCTCAATGCCCATCCGCCCAGGACCGAAGCGAGGATGAAAATGGCGATCGCCCGCTGGCGGTCCAGCAGCAAATAGATCGTCACCAAAGCGGTCATCAGCGCCAGCACGGTCGTGCCCCCGAGGCTCGTGATGTCCCTGACGGCATGGGTCAGCCAACCCGGCCCAATCGGCACGGAAAGGTTCGCGGGCTGGCGAAGCGCCAGCAATATCGCCTCGTCGAACCCCTTCGTGCTGCCTTCGAGGACCTCGCCTGTGAGATAGATGAAAAGAAGAATTCCGCCCGAAAGCACGGCAAACATCACAAGCAGCAAAGGCTCGTAGCGGTTCAACCATCCAGGGATACCCGATGTGCCGAATGGCCGATCCTTCATGCGCTGAACCCTGTCTTGCGTGCTCTCATATCGTACGTCCACAGTCGAAACCCGGTATCGGACAAAGCCTATCTAGGAACAAAACGCGCAGCTTCCAACCGATCAAGCCGGAACGATATCTCCGGCGCCGCATACGCTTCAGGTTCGTGAAATAAAACCTCTCTATCTTGGCGGGAATTGTCGCAGGCGCTGCGGCAGCCACGACAGGAGTGGCCTGCTTCGCATTCTGCTGAAGGATGGTCCATGGGGGCGTTAGCAATACAGAAGCGTTCAGGCTGGTGGTCACGCGCCATGCCTGCTTTCAAACTTTCTACTGTTTTTCAAGCCGCGAGCTGTGCTACTAGAGCTGCAGGGGCGATCAGGCATCAGGTGTTTTCAGAGTGTTAAATGTTGGGACATCTTTTTCCGCCCGGCTGTCTGTGCTGGCCGGAACGGGGCTGCTGGCAGCGTCCATAGCCGGTATGTTTCCCGCCTCATCCAGAGCAGCGGACGACACCCCTAAATCCTCATCCGATACTTGGGTCGTTACGCTTGGTGCGACGGTGGAATACGGCCCAAGCTATGAGGGATCGAAGCATTATACCTTCGGCGCCCTGCCGTCTTTCGACATCCATCGTTTGGGTGAGACCCAGGAATACAGCGCGCCGGACGATAATTTCGATTATCAGCTCTTCGATCTCGGCGGCGTCGAAATCGGCCCGGTTGTGGGGCTGCGGGACGACCGCTTCGACATCAACGACCTGCACCTGCAAAGCCAGCGCAGAGTACGCTGGAATTTCGATGCGGGCGGCTTTGCCCAATATTGGCTGATGGACAATCGGCTCCGGTTCCGCACGGAAATACGCCAGTCGCTTTGGGGTGGCGATGGTTTGGTCGGTGATTTCGCCCTCGACTGGTTCCAGCCGCTCGGAGACAAATGGCTGCTGTCTGCCGGCCCTCGCCTGTCGATGGCAAATTCAGTCTATATGCGCACCAACTTCGGCATCTCGGAGAGTGAAGCTGCCAGACATGGTCATATCAATGCCTTCGATGCCGGTGCAGGCGTGAAATCGGTCGGCTTCACCGTGGCTGCCACCTACACGATCTCGCCGGAATGGAGCGTGCAGGTCTACGGAAAATATAACCGTCTGGTGGGGGATGCGGCCGACAGCCCGATCACCTCGCGCTTCGGCTCACCCGACCAGAACATCATTGGCTTCACGCTGAATAGAACCTTCAACGTCAAGTTTTGAAGCGCTCTTCGCTTCATTCTCGGCAATATAATTGCGCGTCAGCGGAATGATGTCATTTCGCTTGGCGATCTGGATCTGAAAGACGACAAGATCCTCGTAGCGGAAGGCTGCCTCCGCCGTCGAAAGATAATACTCCCACATCCGGCAAAAGCGTTCGTCGTAAAGCTTGGCGGCAT
Source organism: Martinezella sp. CNPSo 3732 (assembly GCF_057784515.1). NCBI lineage: Bacteria > Pseudomonadati > Pseudomonadota > Alphaproteobacteria > Hyphomicrobiales > Rhizobiaceae > Martinezella > Martinezella sp. CNPSo 3732. Next base: position 31,618 of record NZ_JBXSOO010000011.1, on the reverse strand, counting down.
CGTCCCAGCGCGCCATGAAACGTTCCCGCCACGCCTCGAGCGTCTTGGCATAATGCAGCCGCAGCACCTCGATATCGGTGATGGCAAGCCCCGCCGCTTCGATCTCCGGCACGATTTCGGACAGCGCCGGAATATAGCCGCCCGGAAAGATATATTTGTCGAGCCACGGCGTCGTGAAGCCGGGGGTCGCCGAACAGCCGATGGTGTGCAGCACCATGATGCCGTCATCCTCCAGCAATTCAGCGCACTTGCGGAAGAAGGTGCGATAGGACGCGAGCCCGACATGCTCGAACATGCCGACGGAGACGATCCTGTCGAAGCGGCCGGTCAGGCTGCGATAGTCCCTCAGTGCGAACTGAACCTCGGCCGGCGTTCCCCCGGCTTTGTCCGCGACACGCTTCGAAGCATACTCATGCTGCTCCTCCGACAGGGTGACGCCGAGTACATAGCCGCCCGGCGCCTGCTCCGCCACATGCAGCGCCAGGCCGCCCCAGCCGCAGCCGATGTCGAGAATGCTGTTGTTGGGCTCGATCAGCAGCTTGGCGGCGAGATGGCGTTTCTTGGCAAGCTGTGCGTCATCGAGCGATTGGTCCGCATGCTCGAAATAGGCGCAGGAATATTGCCGGTCCGGATCGAGGAAGAGCTCGTAGAGCCGGCCGTCGAGATCGTAATGATGCGCGACATTCGCCTTCGAGCGCCCAGGCAGATTGCGGTGGCGGAAGATCCGCAGCTTCGTCCTGAGGTGATCGATGATGCGGGCAATAAGGGGATGGGTGCTGTTCTGCCCCTCCCTCAGCATCATCGCCACGAAGTCGTAGAGTGTGCCCTGCTCGACGATGAAGCGGCCATCCATGAAGAGTTCGCCAAGCCGCTTGTCGGCATCGATCAGCAATGCCCATTCGGCACGGTCATCGGTGAAGCGGACATGAACCGGCTCACCGGTGCCGTCGCCAAAGGCCAGCACTCGGCCGCTTGCCGTCGTCACGGTCAGCGCGCCGCGCGTGACGATGGAAGAAAGTCCGCGTTTCAGACACCAGTCGACAAAGCTGGAGAAAATGGCGGGGGTTTTGCCCTTCGGGCGGTTGTCAGCTTGCATATTGGACATCACCTATCCTTGCCGGTCCCCGTACGCAGTTCCTCCTGCTTCGGCTCCAATTCCTCATGATGCTCCTCCGTCTCGACACCGGCGCCTGCAATCAGCCAGACGCCCGTCAGGATCAAACCGCTGCCGACCATCTGCAGGGCGACCACCCGCTCGCCGAAGACGAACCAGCCGGTCGCGACAACAAGCACATAGCTGATGCCCGTAAGCGGAAAGGCGCGGCTCAGATCGAGCTCGGCCAGCACATTCATCCAGATGAAGAAGCCGACGATCTCGATGGCCATGGCCAGCAATATCCATGGAGAAGAAAGGGCTTGCCACAGCCATGCCTGCATGCCTTCATCGTGCAAGTGTCCGGCACCGAGCTTGATGAGGACTTGGTACAGCGTGCTCAGCACCGGCACGGCAAGCCAGAAAAAACGCATATTGGGCATTACGCATCCGCCTCGTCTGTCGAGAACAGCGGCGATACCAGTCGCAGCACACTCTGAAGCAAAGGATTGCGATGGTGAAAATACATCGCATTGGCGGTCAGCTTGCTGCCGAGGCGGACCTTGTTTGCATAATGAGCCTGCCCGCTCTGATAACGGCTCAGGCCGTTCTCCAGGCAGTAACGCAGATTGGTGAACCAGCTGATGAAATAGAGATTATAGGGCCGGCCCTTTTCCCCGTCCATGCAGAAGAACTTGTCGATAGCAACGCGCTCGTTATGCACGATCAGATTGGCGGCAAGCAGCTTGTCCTCGACGAAATAGAAGGCGCAGAAGGAGCGGCCAGGCATGTGGGCGAGAATGCCCTGGAAATAGGCCGGCGTCAGCTCCTCGAACTGCCATTCGCTGCGATTGCGCGTGTCATGATAGAGCGCCATCACCTGAGGCAGGAACTCGCCGAAATCCGTCCGCATCTCCACCCTGACCTGGTCGAAGGATTTCATTTTGCGGCGCATATCCTTGCGGGTGCCAGCCGAAAGCCTGGCGAGATAGTCGTCGATCGTCTTGAAATCGATGTCGAGCCACGCCGTCGGAAGAGCGCCGATCGAAGCATAGCCGCGCGCGGCAAACAGATCGCCGAACTCGGCCGAAGCCTGCTCCGGAATATCCTTGAGGCCGATCAGCGCACAACGCTCCGTCGCGGCGACCTGCTCGAAGAAGGACAACATCTCCGTCAGCAGCATGCGGCGACGGTTCTGCGAGATGTCGGGATGAAAGCCGATCGCACCGGTTTCGGTGCAGGGCGATCCCAAACATGCAAGGCGCAGCTTCAGAAAACCTGGAAAATATCGCTGCACGCTACGCACGGACCGACGCAGGAATCCCTCATCCAGCGTCGTATCGAGAGCGTAAAGGCAGACAAAGGCCGGCATGGCGACGCTCACGCGCCCACCCTCCGTAACGGTGATATAGCGCCATTCGAACCCTTCGAGGCCGGCTTCCTCGATCGCTAGCAGGCAATCATAATCCTCGACGTCATTCGGGAAGCATGCATTCCATGCGTCGCGGCCGACGGCGCGGATGCTGAAGTGAACTTCGGCCACCGGGTCCCCCATCGACTGTGGCACGATTTTAAGCAGCGGCTGCGACATGACGCGCCTCGAAGAAGTCGGCCGTGAAATCGGCCACCTGCCGATGCTGCCGGTCGACATGGATCATGTGATAACTGTCCGTGATCCATTTCAGCTCATGCGGAGCACCGATATGCTCGGAAATATAGCGGGCATGCTTCGGGCTGGCGAGATCGTCATCCTCGGCATGCAGGATCAGCGTCGGCGTCCGCATCTGCGGCAGCATCCTGCGGAGCGTCTTGCCCAGCCGATGCATCTCGACCAGGCCCTTGCCGGGGAATTTTTCCAGAACCCCTTCGCTCGACATGCCTCCGATCAACCGGCGCATGCGCTCGTCCTTGATCCCGAGCGAGGTCGTTTCGCTGAAGCTCAGCCGATCGAGGAACGGAACGCGCGACAGCCAGCCGATCTGCGAGGCCAGCAGCGGATAATAGAAGGGAACGTCCCAGCCGTCGTAACTGAAGCAAGGAGAGTAGATCGCGACGGCACTGATAGTCTTCTTCTGCTGTTCGGCAGCCAGCATGGCGAGCTTGCCACCGACGCAGATACCGGCAGCGAAGACCTCCTGCGTTCTGGATGCCAGCAGCTCCGATGCCTCGACGACCGAGGCGAGCCAGTCTTCCCAGCGGGTCTGGCGCAACGTCTTTGCATCGACGCCGTGGCCGGCCAGCAGCGGCGCATAGACGCTGTAGCCCTTGCGGTTGAGATGCCGAGCCACCAGTTTCATTTCGGCAGGCGCGCCCGTCAGTCCGTGGACCAGAAGGACGCCCTTGCCATTTGAGCCCTCCATGAAGAAGCTCAATTCATCAGCTTTCATGAGATAGCTCCGACTGCCGGTTTTCCTTGGCCATGAAGCCAAGCGCATGGCAGGTGCTGATCACATGCGTGCCGTTCTTTTCCTGCTCTTCCTTGATCTGGTCGTGCAGCGCCGGAAGCTTCGTCCAGTGGGTGCGCGGCCGATAGTGATGCTCGGCGTGATAGCCGTTGCCGAACCACAGCCAGTTATAGAAAGGCTGATGGCTGGAAACACCCCAGGCAATCGGCTCGTCCGGATCACCGTTCAGATGCTCGTAATAGCCGTTTAGCGACGACAGGCAGTTGCCGATATAGTAAAACGGCACGAAGAACAGCACTGCCTTCCAATCGTAGATCAGCGCGATAGCGGCAAGCCCCAGGAAGAAATAGAGCTCGAACCGCCCCCAGGCGGCATCGAACGGACGATTGCGGGCAATGGCCTTGTGAATATCGCCGAGGCTGTCGCGGAAGAAGCTCAGGAACGTATAGGACCAAACGTTTTCCGGTTGGCCGTCGCGGCCATAGCGATAGATCGACAGCATGTCGATCGTCTCGCCCTTTTCGTTCGGACGGTCGCTGTTGCCCGAATGATGGCGCATATGCACCCAGTGATAATAGGTCTGCGAAAAGCCGATCGCGACCGACTCCAGGAGGCTGAAGCCGTAGTTCATCCAGCGCGGCTTGAAATAGGGCGTATGGATGAAGTTGTGCGATATGCTGTTGATGTTCCAGGAGATCGAAACGGCGTAAAGGCAGCCGAGAATGGCTGAGAGCCAAAGCGGCCGGCTTTCGAAGCCGACGATCAGATAGACGTCGAAGGCGAGATGGGCGACGGCGGCAAGTACCGGTGCCAGGTCCCATCGGGTGTGCGCAAAGATTTTCATAGTCCTGTAACTCCCACGCAAACCACACCGGCGGTGACGAGAAACACGCCCGCCGCGTGGCGCAGGTTGATGTTTTCCTTGAAGATGACGGCGCCGGCGAGCACGATGACGACATAGCTCATCGCCATCAGCGGGAAAGCGATGGTCAGTGGCACGTGCTCCAGAACGGCCGTCCAGGCGAAAAGCTCCACGGCCCAGAGCAGAATGCCAAGCCAGGTGACCGGTTTTGCCAGCGCCTCAATGGGGGCGTTCTTACTGGCGGATTGCTTGAAGCAGACTTCGCGGGCGGTTTCCGCGACCACGCAGAACAAGATGAGCCCAAGCATGGGAAGTGTCAGGCTGCCAGTCATTGCATATACTCCGCCAGCACCTCCAGCAGGGCGTGATTGGCCGCGCTGTTGATATTCCTCATTGTTTCGGCACCCTGCCGCATACGCGGCTGATCGATGAAGATCTCCGCGCGCTTCATGAACTGTGTCCGAAGGCTGCCAGCATAACTCGGAGTTGAATAATCCCCGATGACATCCGCACCGATGATACGGTGACGGCTGCCGATTTCGCTGATCAGAGCCAGGAGATAGGGCAGGCGCATGCGGCCCTGATCCCAATTGGTAACGGCATCGTCGGCTGCCAGCACGTCCTTGTCGATCGTCACGTAGACCGCCTCGGTGCGAATGCGGCTGAGCATGTGGTCGATGAAATTTTCCTCACCGATCTCGACGATCGATTTCCAGTGCAGCGCGCCTCTTTCCTGCCGGTAGCTGGCGCCGGTGCCGTAATCGGCCAGTACGCGGCTTGGCGGATGTTCGTAAGGATAGAGTTCCAGCTTGCCGTCGCCGAGCCAGTGCAGGTTGGCTCCCTTGCGCTCGGGGCTGCGAAGATCATGGCTGCAGACGCCGATCGTGATGACCTTCTGAATGCAGGGATTGGCGAGGGCACGATTGACCCAGGAGCCGCAATGCATCCCGCCGTCGAATTTCACCCAGTCCGGATGGTTGTCGAAATGGATCAGTGTGGCCGCACCGGATTGTCGTTCGAGTGCGCCATCGAGCAGCAGGGCCGTGACATGGTGGAAGTCGCCGGAGCCCATGAAGCACAATTGCGGGTCCTTGCCGGTCGTCGGCCTGTTCTTGACGATCTCGCGACTGAGATCATCAAGGGCGCTCTGTTTGCTCCACAGCCGAACCTGTTGCCCCGCATCCTTGCCGAAATACTGGTGCGCGCCAGCAAATTTGCAGGCGCGCACAAAGTCAGGCTGCAACTCCAAAGCATCATCGAGATGAAGAAGCAGCAGTTGCACCGTCTTATCTCCGGGCAGCGCGCGTCAGAAGCTGATCGAGCAGGGCAAGCGCCAGATCGATCTCTTCGCGGGTGATGAGCAGGTTGGGAGCAAACGTGATGACGTTCTTGTGGTAGCCGCCGACATCGAGCACGAGACCGTAAGTCTTGCCGCCGACCTGAAGATCGCCCTTCATGCCTTCGTCGCACATCCAGTCCATCGTCGCCTTGTCCGGCGTGTAGCTGTCATCCTTGCAGATTTCCATGCGCAGGGCGAGGCCAAGGCCGTCGACTTCGCCGACAATGGCATGGCGCTTCTGCAGCTGCTTCAGCCCGTCGAGGAAATGCGCGCCCTTTTCCATGATCGCAGCGCCGAAATCCTGCTCTTCCAGCATCTTCATCGTTTCGAGCGCAACGGCGGTGCCCATCGGGTTGCTAGCGAAGGTCGAATGCGTGGAGCCGGGCGGGAAGATCTCCGGATTGATCATCTCTTCGCGGGCCCAGACGCCGGAAAGCGGATTGAGACCGTTGGTGATCGCCTTGCCGAAGATCAGCGCATCCGGCGAAACGCCGAAGTGCTCGATCGACCAGAGCTTGCCGGTGCGGTAGACGCCCATCTGGATTTCGTCGACGACGAGCAGGATGCCGTGATCGTCGAGCACCTTCTTCAGTTCGACGAAGAAGTTCATCGGCGGGATGACGTAGCCGCCCGTGCCCTGGATCGGCTCGATATAGAAGGCGGCATATTCGGACTTGCCGGCCTTGGGGTCCCAGACGCCGTTATATTCGCTCTCGAACAGGCGGGCGAACTTCTGGACGCAATAATGTCCGTATTCTTCCTTCGACATGCCCTTCGGGCCGCGGAAGTAATAGGGGAATTCAACGAACTGGGCACGATCGCCGAAATGGCCGTAGCGGCGGCGATAGCGGTAGCTCGAGGTGATCGCCGAAGCGCCGAGCGTGCGGCCGTGATAGCCACCCTCGAAGGCGAACATCAGGCTCTTGCCGCCCGTATAGTTGCGCACGAGCTTCAGGGAATCCTCGACGGCCTGGGAGCCGCCGACGTTGAAGTGAACACGGCCCTTATGGCCGAACTTGCGCTCGGCGTCCTGGGCAATCATTGCCGCAAGCTCAACCTTCTCGCGATGCAGATATTGCGAGGCGACCTGCGGAAGACGGTCGAGCTGGCGATGGGCAGCTTCGTTCAGGCGCTCGTTGCGATAGCCGAAATTGACGGCAGAGTACCACATCTGCAGATCAAGGAACGGCGTTCCGGTCCGATCGTAGACATAGGAGCCTTCGCATTCCTCGAAGAACTTCGGCTTGTCCGTGTAGTGAACCGTGTCGCCATGGGAGCAATAGAGCTCCTCAAGAGCACGCAATTCCTCTTCGGAGCGGACGGACTCGGTCTCACCGCTGAAGGCTTCGGCTAGATTCGTTTTCATTCAATGCCTCTTGGTCTGGTTCACGCCGTCTTGACTTGCGGCAGTGCACGGGAGCGTCGCTCGACGCTCGGGAGAACGGCTTCCATCTTTGGAAGCAGGTCGGAAAAGTCTTCGAAACCGACATAGGGAATGCCGTTTTCCTCGCAGTAATCGACAAGCTTGGCCTTGGCGAAAACGAGGTCGACCTTGTCGGAAACGCAGAAGTCGCTTCGCCCGTCGCCGATGTAGACCCGTAGGTCGCTGCTATCGACGACACGGCATTTGCAGACACCGGCGCCAGATACGCAGCCGGTTGCCGCAAATGGCGGGAACAGCGAATAGGATTCGCGGCCCTGCGAAACGCTGCAGGTCAGCACATTGGCAACGATCGGCAGACCTTCGATGCCGTGACGCGCCAGGATGCGCCGAATGAAATAGTCCACACCATCGCTGACGATCGTGACAGGCAATTCGCCGCGGCGGCAGAAGGACAGGAAAGCCTCAAAGCCGGAATCGATCGCCAACGTATCGAGGAACCGGTCGAGCTCGCCTCTGCTTGCCTCGATGAGAGCGATCTGCCGGCGCATGCATTCGCCGGAGCCGATCAGCCCCTGCTTCCACAATTGCTCGATATCTTCCCACTCGGAACCGGCGAAACGGGTTAGCACCATATCCGTCGCGTCTTCGATGGATATGGTTCCATCAAAATCGCAAAACACCTGCATGAAATACCCCTTCGCCTTATCTTAAGTTGCGTCTAACAACCTCAGATGAGCCGGGCATGAGCGGAAAATGATGCGAAAATGAAAAACGACGAGGCCGTGAGTTTTAGCTGAGCGGCAATCTCAAATCGACCTGGAGACCACTACCCAGACGGGACGTCGAGAGATCGACGGTTGCCGAAAGGCGGTCTGCAGTGTCCGCGACGATTGCAAGCCCAAGTCCGGCCCCTTCCGTGTGCAGCGTATGGAGGCGGTAGAAGCGTTGGAACACCGCTTCCCTTTCGTGCGGCGGAATGCCGGGACCACTGTCACTAATGGAAATACAACCAAAACCGTCCTCCGAGGCGATCGAAACTTTGATCTCCCCTCCGACAGGCGTGTATTTGATTGCATTGTCGAGCAGGTTGGTGACCAGCATGCGCAGCAGCGCCTCATCGGTTCTAACCTGGATCGCTTCATCCCCTTCCAGCACGACGTCGAGCTTTCGGCTGGTGATGATATTGCCGAGTTCGGCAATGAGCGACGCCATCCAGTGATAGAGCTCGATCGACGTGAGATTAAGGGGGTGATGACTGACCCTGGCGAGCCGCAGCAGCTGCTCGATCAGATGGATGGTGCGGTTGTTGCTGGCCACGAGATCGGAAATGATCGCCTGCCGCTCTTGATCACTGTCGCTATTTTCGAGCATTCGCAAAAGCAGCTTCACGCTCGCCTGCGGTGTGCGCAGCTGATGCGCGGCAAGGTCGGAGAAGCGCCGCTCCAGCGTCAGTGACTGACCGAGCTTTTCGAGCAGCTGGTTGATCGACCTGCCAAGCGGCAGCAGATCGCGCGGCAGCTCTTCGACGGGGATAGCCGAGAGATCATCGGGCGATCGCGTGCGGATCTGCCGCACCAGTCCGTGGATGGTGCGAAGACCGCTATTGATGCCGAGCCAGATGAGAAAGGCAATGACCGGCACAAGCATCAGCAGCGGAAAGAATAGATTGAGGAGAATGTTGGAAACGAGCGTTTCGCGAAGCGCGATCTTTTCGCCAAGCTCGATCACGATGGTCGTGTTCGGGATCGGCAGCGAATAGACGCGCCACTCGTCCCCACCATAGGTCAGCGTGGTAAAACCCACCTTCTGCTGCGGGACGTCAGAAAGGAAGGCCGTGCTGCTGTAAAAGCGTATCTTGCCGTCGACCCAGGCGCGAAACATATGCGCATCGGCATAATCATCGGCGTCTTCGTTGAAGGCCAGCTGATTGTCCATGTTGAAGTCGATATCGTCGATCTGCTTGGCACTATGGTCCGGATTCTTTTCCAGCGGCCGGCGCAGCAGGCTCCAGATCACGTTGGCATCGTCGATGAGCTGGGCATCGTAGATATTGTTGATCTCCCGCGTCGCGCTGTTGAAGGCGAAGGCGGCGATCACGACGATCGTCACCACGACGACGGGCGCGATGCGCAGAAACAGCTTGCGGGTAAGCGTGGAGTTGTTCATCGCTCGATCATATAGCCGACGCCGCGAATCGACTTGATGAAATCGGTGCCGAGCTTCTTGCGCAGATTGTAGATCGTCACTTCGATCGTATTGCTCTCGACGGTGTTTTCCGCATCATAGAGCGCATATTCGATATCATTCTTCGTCACATATCGGCCGCTGCGCTCCATGAGCAGCTTCAGGAGATGGAATTCTTTCGCCGTGGTATGGACCTGCACATTGTCCTTGCGAGCCACCATGGCCGAGGGGTCGACCTCCACGTCGCCGCAGCGGATGACGCTTTCGGTCCGTCCGTCGCGCCGGCGGATGAGCGCACGCAGCCGCGCCAGCAGCTCGTCGAGATCGAACGGCTTGACCAGATAGTCGTCAGCGCCCTCATCCAGGCCCTCGACCTTCTGGCGCACGGAATCCATCGCCGTCAGCAGCAGCACGGGCACGGAATTTCCCCGCTGCCGGATGCGCCGCAGCACCTCCATGCCGCTCAGCTGCGGCAGATTGATATCGAGCACGATCGCAGCGAAATGCGAATGCGCCGCCGCTTCGAGGCCGGATTCGCCGTCGCGCATCCAGTCGACGCCGTAGGCATGCTTTTCCAGCGCCTTCTTCAGCGAAGAGCCGAGGATATTGTCGTCTTCAACAAGCAGAACGCGCACGACCGACCTCACTTAGCGGTGTATTCCATAGCGGATGTGAGCCGCAATTGGAGCGGCCATGTGGCAAAGCTATGACGGATCATTTCCGCCTGGCAAGAGCAGTGTGTCGTGCATCTCCCGAACAGGCCGAAAACGCTCGGCAATCCACTAGCGGAAAATGCTATCTCAGTTTCCGCATGGAGGCCTCCAGCGCCTCGAATATCCGGGGATCAGTCGACTGCGCGACATTGAAGCGCATGAAGCGTCCGGCCGTATCCGAGAGGCTGAAAACATTGCCGGGCGCAAGGATGACCCCTTCCGCGAGGCAAGCACGGGCAAGGTCGGCGGCATCAAGCCCTTCCGGCAGCCTGCACCAGAGGAACATGCCCGCATGCGGCTTGAGCCATGGGGTGATACCGATCGCCTCCAGCCGGGCCGGAACCTCAGCCATTGCCTTCGCAAGCCGGACACGCAGCGCCTCCACATGCTTGCGATAACTTCCATCCTTCAGCGCGAGATAGACAAGCTCGGCCGACAATTGCCCGCAACTGAAGCTGCTGGCGACCTTGAGATCGATGAGCCCGTCGATCCAATCCCGCCGCGCCGCGATGAAGCCGCAGCGCACGGAGGCCGAAAGCGTTTTCGAAAAGCTGCCGATATGGATCACCCGGTCGAGCCCGTCATAAGCGGCGAGACGCGGCGCCGGAACATCTTCGAAATCGGCGAAGATATCGTCCTCAATGATCGTCAGCCCGGCAGCATCCGCCAGCTTCAGCAGCCGGTGTGCCGTTACGGGCGAGAGCGTCGCCCCCGTCGGATTGTGGATGGCGGAATTGGTGATGTAGAGCCGCGGCTTGTGCCGTTCGAGCACGTGGCCGAACAGTTCGACATCCGGCCCAGTCGGCGTAAAAGGCACGGAAACGACTTTGGCGCGATGCGCCCGCAGGAGCGCATGAAAATTGAAATAGCAGGGATCGTCCACCAGCACGGTATCGCCCGGCTCGAGCAGGAAACGGCAGAGAAGATCAATCGCCTGCGTGCCGGATTCCGTCAACAGGATCTGATCCGGCGACACCGTGATGCCATGCTCGCCAAGGCGTCGGGCCAGCAGCTGCCGCAGCGGCGGCAGGCCGAGCGGTGTCCCGTAATTCGCAAGCACTCCGATATCGCCGCGCGCCAGCGTCCGCATCGCCTTGCGCAAGGCGGCCTGGGGCAGCCACGAAGGCGGCAGCCAGCCGCAGCCCGGTTTCAGGGCATCGTCGCCGACTTCGAGCGATTGCCGCGAGATCCACAGCGGATCGACATTGCGGCCCGATCTCGCTCCGGTTTCGGAGAGCGATAGCGGCGCCAGGGGTCCGCAGACATAAAAGCCGGATCCCGGCCGCGAGCGGATCACTCCCTCGGCCGCGAGCCGCTCGTAGGCTTCAACAACCGTGGAAACGGAAACCTGCATCGTCCTGGCAAAGCTGCGCACGGAGGGAAGCCGCGCGCCGGGTACAAGGCTGCGCGCAGCGATGCGCTCTGATATCGCCGCCATCACGCCTTCGATCCGCGTATTTCCGCCAATGGCCGCTGTCGAGACATTGTCCATCCGTACTGCACCTTCAACCATAACAGTTCGCACAAATTGTACTGCACCGTCTCTGGCTTGACCAGACAAATGCGTTGATACCGCGAAGATCAAGAAGGAGCATGCGCGATGGACAAAACGACGACGGGATGGATCTATGGTTTGACGGGAGTGGTGATCTTCAGCGGCTCGCTGCCGGCGACGCGGGTGGCAGTGATGGATTTCGACCCTCTGTTCCTGACGGTTGCCCGAGCCGCGATCGCCGGCCTCCTGGGCCTCGGCCTGCTGTTCGCTTTTCGCGAAAAGCGCCCGACCCGCGGCGACATCACTTCGCTCATCATCGTCGCACTCGGCTGTGTTGTTGGCTTTCCGCTCTTGACGGCACTGGCGCTGAAACACGTCACGTCAGCCCATTCGATCGTCTTCATCGGATTGCTGCCGCTGGCGACCGCCATCTTCGGCGTACTGCGCGGCGGTGAACGGCCACGCCCAGCCTTCTGGATATTCTCCCTGCTCGGCAGCGCGCTGGTCTGCAGCTATGCGCTGACGCAAGGCGTATCGGCCTCGCCGGTCGGCGACCTCCTGATGCTTGCGGCCGTGATCGTCTGCGGCCTTGGCTATGCCGAGGGCGCCGTTCTCTCGCGCCGGCTGGGCGGCTGGCAGGTCATCTGCTGGGCTCTCGTCCTGTCACTGCCCGTCACCATCGCGCTTTGCTTCATGACCATGCCGCACAGCATTGCCGGCATCGGCGGCCCTGCCTGGCTCGGCCTCATCTATGTCTCGCTCTTCAGCATGCTGATCGGCTTCGTCTTCTGGTATCGCGGGCTCGCCCAGGGTGGTATCGCAGCCGTCAGCCAGCTGCAGTTCCTGCAGCCCTTCTTCGGCTTCGCGCTTGCCGCAGCCCTTCTCAAGGAAAGCGTCAGCTGGTCGATGCTCGTCGTAACCCTCGCCGTTGTCGCATGCGTCGCCGGAGCCAGGAAGTTCGCCCATTGAAACCAGCATCGCGATAAAATATCGCCGCTTGACCCTATAAACCGATCGGTTTATTTAGTACAAATCGGTTTATAGGAGTACATCATGCCGACCCCACTCGTCCCGCCGTTCACCCGCGAAACCGCCATCGCCAAGGTCCGCATGGCCGAAGACGGGTGGAACAGCCGCGATCCGGAGCGTGTCTCCAAAGTCTATACGGAGAACAGCCAGTGGCGGAACCGCGCCGAATTCCCGCGCGGCCGCAAGGAAATCGTCGAGTTCCTGACGCGCAAATGGGCACGCGAACTGGACTATCGGCTGATCAAGGAACTCTGGGCCTTCGAGGGCAATCGCATCGCCGTGCGCTTTGCCTATGAATGGCATGACGATAGCGGTCATTGGTTCCGTTCCTACGGCAACGAGAACTGGGAATTCGATGCCGATGGCCTGATGCAACGTCGCTTCGCCTCCATCAACGACATGCCGATCAGAGAAGAGGACCGGAAGTTCCACTGGCCGCTCGGCCGCCGGCCGGACGATCATCCGGATCTTTCCGACCTCGGCCTTTGAGATGGTGCGTACCGTCTTCGAAAAATCCGACGCCATTGCCCTCGTCGCCGAAGTCTTTCGCGAGCTCGGCTACGAGGGCGCGTCGATGAGCGAGATCACCGCCCGCACGAAATTGTCGAAAGGCAGCCTCTATCACTTCTTTCCAGGCGGAAAGGAAGAGATGGCGGCCGAGATCATGGCCAATATCGACACCTGGTTCGTAACCGAAATGTTCAAGCCGCTCGAAGAGGAAGACCCTCGCGCCGCCATTGCCCGCATGTGGGAGATGACGGACAGCTATTTCCGCTCCGGCCGCCGCGTCTGCCTGATCGGCGCCTTTGCGTTGGATGAAACGCGCGATCGCTTTTCTGCCGCTATCCGTGACTATTTCCATCGCTGGATCGAAGCGCTTGCCGGCGCCTTGCTCAGGGCAGGCACGCCAGACACCGACGCGAAAATGCTCTCCGAAGAGGCCGTCATCGGCATTCAGGGCGCATTGACGCTTGCCCGAGCCCTTGGAGATGAGGCAGTGTTTGGCAGAACCTTGGTGCGGCTGAAGCACCGGCTGGAAACCGCGCTCGGCTAAACCATCTCGTCGATGCGAATCACTGCACAGCCACTGCTTCGCCCCTTGCCGAACGGGCTCGCACCAACCGCTATTTGCACACTTCTGCTGGCGATATCGCCGCAAATTGCCTGGAAAGGGCATCTTCAAGCCCTCAGGGTTGGGGATGACCACTTCAACAACCCACTGATATTAAAGAATCCTCCACAAAAGTATGTCATCGTTAATCATGTTTGATTTGCAACTCTCCAGGCTCCCATGTTCAGCAGGGAATGGGAGCATCGAGGAGATGGATAGAAGATGCTGCAGCAGGTAACAGAAACCGACGACGCGCTGATCGATCAATTGCAACGCTCGGCGTTCGACTATTTCATGCTCTATACCAATCCGGAAAACGGACTGGTGGCGGATACCTCGATCAAGACGAGCCATTGCAGCATTGCCGCCGTCGGATTCGCGCTATCGAGTTATCCGGTCGCCGTCGAGCGCGGCTGGATCAGCCGGGCCGATGCGGCCAAACGGGTGTTGGCGGCCCTCGATTTCTTTGCCGATAGTCAGCAGGGCACCGAACGCGGCGCCACCGGCCATCGCGGTTTCTACTATCACTTCCTTTATATGGAGACCGGCAAGCGTGCCTGGAACAGCGAGCTTTCGACGATCGACACCGGCCTGCTGCTGCTCGGCGTCCTGACCGCAGCCGCCTATTTCACCGGAAACAGCCAGGTCGAGCGCGATCTCCGCAAGCAGGCGAAATTCCTCTACGAGCGCTGCGACTGGCGTTGGGCTCTGAACAAGGGCCAGACCATCAGCATGGGTTGGAAGCCGGCAAGCGGCTTTCTGCGCTGGCGCTATCAGGGCTATGACGAAGCGATTTTCCTCTATGTGCTGGCGCTGGCCTCGCCGACGCATTCCGTCCCGCCGTCAAGCTACGATGCTTTTGCCTCAACCTATACGTGGATGATGTTCAAGGACACGCCCTTCCTTTATGCCGGGCCGCTGTTCATCCACCTCTTCTCGCATGCCTGGATCGATTTCCGCGACATCCGCGACAAGCACGTCGCCGACAAGGACACCGATTACTTCCGCAATACGCAGGCGGCAATTGCGGTGCAGCGCGATTACACCGAGCGCAATCCCGGCCATTTCGTCGGCTATACGAAGGATATCTGGGGCCTATCCGCCTGTGACGGCCCGAACCCGACTGGCACCAAACATAGCCTGCGCTATGCCCCGAAAGTCTTTGGCTATGCCGCCCGCGGCGCGCCGCTGGGTCCCGACGACGGCACCATCGCGCCCTGGGGGCCGCTGTCCTGCCTCGCTTTCGACCGCCAGGCCGCACTCGACGGCACGCGGGCGCTGCTTGCGACCTATCCCAACCTGCTGCTCGACGGTCGCTTCCCCGGCGGCTTCAATCCGAGCGTCAAGGGTCCCGGCCCGGAAGGATGGGTAGATGATCGCTCCGTCGCCATCGACCAGGGCCTGCTCGTCATGATGATCGAAAACGCCCGCACTGGCATGATCTGGAACCTGATGCGGCAATCACCGATCCTCCGCACCGGCCTCGAACGCGCCGGCTTCACCGGCGGCTGGTTGGATGAGAAGAAGGCTATCGCGTGATCTGTAGATCGTGGGTGGCCACCGGTCGTCTACTTCAATCTAGCAAAAATGTGCGTGACCCCTCACCCTAACCCTCTCCCCGCAAGCGGGGGCGGGGGACGACCGAGCTGAGCGAATACCCTCTCACCAGCACAAGCCTCATGAATGCAGTGCCTTGTTTCACGCAATAACTCCCTCGCCCCGCTGGCGGGGAGAGGGCTGGGGTGAGGGGCCGTGCTCGAAGGCGCAGCAAACACTCACCCGACCAACACCTTTGACACCTCAAAGCTTCTCGATCGCCGCAATCACCTCGTCCTCGACGGTAATACCCTCCGTCAACGCAAGACGCCGTGAACTCTGCCCGCGTCGGCCCGGCAGGCGGACATTGGGATCTCGGGTGATTTCGCCTGCCAGCAAGGCCAGCCGTTGCGCCGTATCCGCGGCACTCGTCGCAGCCGGATTGATTGCGATGATCGTTTGGCCAAGCGCAGGCGGAGCGCCTTGGTCGTCGAAGAGCGAGGAAGCCTCGAAGGCATAGTTGGCGCCGGTCAGGCTGGCTGCAAGGATCTCCACCATGAGGGCGAGTGCCGCACCCTTGGCATCGCCGGCCGGTATCATCGTGCCGGCCAAAGCCTCTTCGGCATCCGTGGTCGGCCTCCCCTCGCGGTCGAAAGCCCAGTCCGCGGGGATCGAGGCGCCTTGCTGCCGCGCCGCCATCACCTTGCCACGCGCCACCCTCGACAGCGCCAGGTCGATGACAACAGGCTCGTCGCCAGGAAGGGGTGCAGCGAAAGCGATCGGATTGGTGCCGAAGACCGGTGTCTTGCCGCCCCAGGGCGCCATCGAGGCCGGCGCATTGGCAACCATCAGCGCCACCAGCCCCTGATCGGCAAAGCGCTCCACCGTCAGGCCCATGACGCCGGCATGATGGGAGCGGCTGATGGCGGCAAGCGCAATCCCCTGCTCACGGGCGACGGCCGGAAGCTCGGCAACGGCAAGGTCTAGCGCGGGATAGGCATAGCCATTGCCGGCATCGATGCGCAGCACGGCGGGAGAAGGTCGGCTAAGCTGCGGCTGAGCGGAGCCGTCGACCTTGCCGACCTTGGCCTGACCGGCATAGGCGGGGACGCGGCGCAGACCATGGCCACCCTGCCCGGCAGCCTCCGCCGCGACGAGCGCGACAGCCACCGAACGGGCGCTCTCGGCGCTAACCCTGTTTCGCTGCAAAGCCTCCATGACCAATGTTTCGGCTTCGGCAAGCGACAGATGCATGGAGCAAGACCTTGAAAACAAATGGGAAGACAAAGGCTTTCTACGCCTTCATCCTCTGCATCGCAATGCAGCAAGGCTCGCGCGCTATGCCACGTCGAACTTGACGCCTTGGGCAAGCGGCAGTGTGCGGCCGTAATTGATCGTATTGGTCGCCCGGCGCATATAGGCCTTCCAGGCATCAGAACCCGACTCGCGACCACCGCCTGTCTCCTTCTCACCGCCGAATGCGCCGCCGATCTCGGCGCCGGAGGGGCCGAGATTGACATTGGCGATGCCGCAATCCGAACCCCGGGCGGAGACGAAGGTTTCAGCTTCCCGCATGTCATTGGTGAAGATCGAGGACGACAGGCCTTGCGGCACGGCATTATGCAGCGACAGCGCTTTGTCGAAATCGCTGTACTTCATGACATAGAGGATCGGCGCGAAGGTTTCCTGCTCGACAGGGCCGGTCTGCTCCGGCATTTCAACGAGGGCCGGGCGAACATAGAAGGCATCTGCTGAACCGTTTTCGACGCGTTCGCCGCCCGTCACCGTGCCGCCGGCCGCCTTCGCAGCCGCAAGCGCTGCCTGCATGCGGTCGAAGGCCTGCTTATCGATCAGCGGACCGACGAGAGTACCGAGCTCAAGGGGATTGCCTATCGTCACAGAACCATAGGCCTTCTGCAGGCGCGGAACGAGTTGATCGTAAACGCTATCGTGGACGAAGAGGCGGCGCAGCGTCGTGCAGCGCTGGCCGGCCGTGCCCATGGCGGAAAAGGCAACGCCACGCAGGGTGAGATCGAGATCGGCCGTCGGGCAGACGATCGCTGCATTGTTGCCGCCAAGCTCCAGGATGGCGCGGGCGAAACGGCCGGCAAGACGCGGGCCGACCGCGCGGCCCATCGCCGTCGATCCGGTCGCCGAGACCAGCGGCACCTGCGGATGATCGACCAGCAGCTCGCCAAGATCGCGGCCGCCGATCAGCAGGGTCGAAAGATTGGCGGGTGCCTCGCCGCCCTCGGCGACATAGCGCTTCAGCGCCTTTTCGAACAAAGCCTGCACGGCAAGCGCCGTCAGCGGCGTCTTCTCCGATGGCTTCCAGATGGTGGAATTGCCGCAGACCATGGCAAGCGCCGCATTCCACGACCAAACAGCAACGGGGAAATTGAAGGCCGAGATAATGCCGATCACCCCCAGCGGATGCCAGCTTTCCATCATCCGGTGCTCTGAGCGTTCGGTCGCGATGGTGAGGCCATAAAGCTGGCGCGAGAGACCGACGGCGAAATCGCAGATATCGATCATCTCCTGCACCTCGCCGAGGCCCTCGGAAGTGATCTTGCCCACTTCGATCGAGACGAGCCGGCCAAGGGCAGCCTTGCCGGCGCGCAGCTCTTCGCCGAGCAGACGGATCAGCTCGCCGCGCTTCGGCGCCGGCACGTTGCGCCAGGCAAGAAACGCCACGTGCGCCGCCTCGATTGCAGCCTTCGCCTCACCGGCCGAATGTTCTCTGAGCCGGCCGATTTCGGCGCCGGTCACAGGAGACGTGACGGCCAGCGTTCCGCCGGTGTAGCGATCGGCTGCTACGCCGATTTCAGTTAGTATTGCCTTGGTTTCGGCAGCAAGATCTGATGTCGCGGTCATCTTGTTTCCTCTTCCCGTAACGCTGGTTCCCGGAATTGCCCTAGAGCCGGATGATTTTAGGTCGAGTCGACCTAAAATCTGAATCCGCTCTAGAATCAAAGAAGCGTGATGCCGTCCGAAAACCGCCTACACTTTTCGGCATCACGCTCTAGACTCTGGCGCCGACGAAATGCGCTGCTTGGGCGCCCGCCTCGTACCACATTTCTTTTGCCGCCCTGAAGCTCGGCTCGACGATATCGGTCACCGGCAGCGGCAGATCGGCCTCGGAAATCTGCCCGAGAATATGACTGGCAAGCACCTTGCCGAACACCGTGCCCGGCGCAATGCCGCGGCCATTATAGCCGGAGAAGCCGATGACATTCTGATCCAGCTTGTGGAAACGGGGCAGCGCATTGTCGGTCATGCCGATCTTGCCATACCATTCGCATTCGAAGGGAATGTCACCGAGCTGCGGAAAGAGTTTTTTGATCGACCGCCGAGCCCAGTTCTTGTGAATGGCAAGACCGGTATTGCGCAGCGCCCCGACGCTGCCGAAGACCAGCCGGCCGGCC
Source organism: Martinezella sp. CNPSo 3732 (assembly GCF_057784515.1). Taxonomy (NCBI): domain Bacteria; kingdom Pseudomonadati; phylum Pseudomonadota; class Alphaproteobacteria; order Hyphomicrobiales; family Rhizobiaceae; genus Martinezella; species Martinezella sp. CNPSo 3732. The sequence continues at coordinate 13,042 of NZ_JBXSOO010000011.1, read as the reverse complement.
TGATCCATGCGGAAGGACGAGAGCACTTCCTTGGTATCCCAGGCACCCTCGCGCCCCGGCAGCACGGATTTGCGCAAATTGTCGCCGAGCGGCACGGTGGCGAAATTGAAATAGGGCAGATGCACCTGCTCGTTTCGAACCTTTTCCCACGGACCGGTGCTATAGGCGTCGGTGGCCACCACGATCCAATCGGCACTGACCTTACCGCCATCGGTCGAAACCACCCATTTCGCACCACTTCTTTCCGTCGATGTCACGCGGCTGCCGGTGTGAATGGTAACGCCGGCTTTGACCACGGCATGCGCAAGGCCCCGCGCATAGGCAAGCGGCTGCAGCGTGCCGGCGCGCATGTCGAGCAGCGCCCCGGCATAGGCCGAGCTGCCGACGCGGCGTTCCGTCTCCCGCGCATCCAGCACCGTGACCGGTGCACCGCGCTTGCTCCATTGCCGAGCGCGCTCCTCGATTTCCTTCAAGCCCTCCGGCCCGACGGCGCAATGCAGCGTGCCGTTGCGCTCGAGCTCGCAGGCGATGCCGTGCTTTTCGATCAGTTCCATGACCAGCGTCGGCCCATTGCCAAGCAGATCGAGTAGTCGCTCGCCGTGGACGGCACCGAGCTCGCCCGGCAGATCGTCCGGCATCACCCACATGCCGGCATTGATGAGGCCGACGTTGCGCCCCGCGCCGCCAAAGCCGATTTCATTTGCTTCCAGCAGCACGACGCTCGTGCCGGCTTCCGCCAGATGAAGCGCCGTCGAAAGACCGGTATAGCCGCCGCCGACCACCACAACATCGGCGGAGACATCGCCGGAAAGCGGCTTTGTTGCCGGCGGTGGCGGAGCGGTCTTTTCCCAAAGACCGTGGGAGCGCGGGTCATTCAGCATGAAATCGATCCAATCGAGAGAGTTAATGGCGCCAATCTAGCGCCATGCTCGAAATTGCGGAAGCGGCAAGAGCGACATCCGATGGACATGGCATGATGCCAAAAAATCATCGGCTCTGGAGAAAAACTTGCATGGCGAAGGCGCTTTCGACCATGATAGAGAAAAGCCGGCCGCTAAGGCGGCGGCAGACAGAAGCAGGACATTCTCATGAAGCCCATTTTCGTTCAGCTCCAATGCGCCCCCGGCAAGACCTACGAGGTCGCCGATGCGATCTACCAGACGGAGCTGGTTTCGGAACTGTATTCCACCAGCGGCGACTACGACCTGCTGATGAAGGTCTACATCGCCGAAGAGCAGGATATCGGCAAGTTCATCAACGATCACATCGCCAATATCCCGGGCATCGTCCGCTCGCTGACAACGCTGACCTTCCGAGCGTTTTGACAGGTCCGGTTTCGAGTCGGCACCTATCGCAGTTAAGGCTGCTAAAGAGCCCCTCACCCCAACCCTCTCCCCGCTTGCGGGGAGAGGGGGCTCACTCAGTTTTGTGGTCGTGCACGGCAGATGCCGGGCCAGTCCCCTCTCCCCGCAAGCGGGGAGAGGGTTAGGGTGAGGGGCAGTCGCAAGAGCAGCAGCCAATCACAACATCGCGTCGTCACCACTTCCACCACGCAAGTTCCCCGTACCCCCGCCCAACGCCCCGCTATTAACCCTCTTGCCCGAAACCGCTCGGCTTTCCGCCTGCGATTAAATCCTTTTTAACCGAACCGATGATCTGCTTTGCCGACTGATCAACGGGCGGCGCGCTGCAGCGCCGGATTGCCGACGCGCGGTGCGGCATAGGGGTCGAGGGTGGATCGATGACATCGGCTGTTGCGGATATTCAGGCAAACAAGCAGACCGGGCCGCTGATCGTGCATGTCGTGCGCCAGTTCCTGCCGAACAAGGGCGGCCTGGAGGATGTCGTTGCCAATCTCTGTCGCCAGCTGGTAACCCGTGGCTATCGCGTGCGCGTCGTTACCTGCAACAGCCTGTTTTCCGATCCCGACCGCCAACTGCCGGAAAGCGAAACGATCGACGGCATCGAGATCGTGCGCATTCCCTGGTCCGGCTCCAGTCGCTATCCGCTGGCGCCGAAGGTCTTCCGCCATCTGGCCGATGCCGATCTCGTTCATGTCCATGCCGTCGATTTCTTCTTCGACGCACTGGCCTGGGGCAAGCTGATGCATGGGCGCCCCATGGTCGCGACCACGCATGGCGGCTTCTTCCACACGCAGAAATATGCAGCCATCAAGAGGGTCTGGTTCAATACGGCAACGCGGCTGTCCGCGCTCGGCTATGCCTCTCTCATCTGTTGCAGCCAGTCCGACGCGCGGCTCTTTTCACAGATCGCCAACAGCCGCGTCCACCTGATCGAAAACGGCGCCGATGTCGGCAAGTTCTCCAATTGCGCCGCCCTGGAAGCGCGCCGCCGCATCGTCACGATAGGCCGCTTCTCGGTCAACAAGCGGCTCGACCACCTGCTCGATGTCATGACGGTGCTGGCCGCCCGCGAAGCAGAGTGGCATCTCGATATCATCGGCGCCGAATCGGATCTCGATCGCGCAACGCTGGAAAAGGAAATCGCCGCCCGCGACCTCGAACACAATGTCGCACTGCATGTCTCGATCGATGACGGCTCGATCCGCAACATCATCGCACGCGCCTCGCTTTTCGCCTCGGCCTCCGAGTACGAGGGCTTCGGTCTCGTGGCGATCGAAGCGATGAGCGCCGGTCTGCTGCCGGTGCTGAACGCCAACGAAGCCTATAAGGCGATGGCCGAAACCCACCCGGCCCTCATGCTCTCGGATTTCTCCGATCCCGAAGCCGCCGCCGATGCGCTGACCGCCGCGTTCGAGCGCCTGCAGGGCGACGACCTAAGCCTGCGGCAGGAGCTATTGCGCGATGCCCGCGCCTATGCCTGGGACGAGGTCGCCCAGCGCTACATGGACATCTATGCCGAAACCCTGACGCCGAAGGGTAAGTCGCCTCAGTTCCTGCGCCACCGTGGCCAAGTGGCATAACCTTCCAGAATGCCGATGAGCCAGGCCCGCTTGTAGCGGGCGGCATCGCCATTGAAGCGCACCAGCGCCGCCAGCCAGCCGGCGACCGGACGAAACAGGCGGTAGCTGACATAATACAAGGGAAATGCCTGCTTGCGCATCAGAGCGCCGAAGCCGCGCCCGTATTTGCGCGCACGCTCCACCTGCCTCGGGCCATATTCGCTGGTGACCTGATCGTGATGGACGATCAATTCCGGGAAGAACATCGCTTGTCTGCCGGTGGCGAGCGCGCGTAGCAGGAAATCTGCCTCTTCGCCGCTCTGGAACGGTGATTCCGAACCGACGCCGAGATCCTCGTCGAAGCCACCGATATCGGCCAACGCGGCGCGGCGGACGAAGATGCCGTTGGAATTGCCGCACTTCAGATAGTTCCAGCGCGTCAGCGCCAGCCGCGTCTCGCCCGTCGGGCTGACGGAGGCGAGACCTTCGGCGTCGAGCGTTCGGCCGGTGACAATCGCCAGGTTTGGATGGGCCGAAAACAGTGTCGCGGCTGTCGAAAGCGTCTCGGCCTCGTACCAGCAATCATCGTCGGGAAAACAGACATAGTCGCCCTCCGCGACCGCCATGCCGTTGTTGCGCGCCCGCGAAAGTCCCTTCGGCGAACGGACGTGACGAATGGAGAAGGAGGGGGAAAAGCGGTCGATCAGCTCGCGCAGCCGGTCGTCAGCATTCTGGTCGACGACGATAACCTCAAAATCCTTATGACTCTGTACCACCAGCGAACGGAATAGCCGATCCAGCTGATCGAACCGATCGATCGTGCAGACGATGAGGCTGAACAATGAGACCCTCCGCACAAGCCTTGAGGCGACTAATATCAGAGAGAGAGAATATTAGCCGAAGTAAAAAATGAACTTAGCGCAGCATTAAACCCTAAATATTAAGGCATATGAAATAGAGCTGACGCTATCCCCACGAAAAGCCGGACATATGCGGTAGGTTCCGGCAATTTGAGGAACGGTCTATCTTCATGACGAAGAGCATAATGGCAAATTCGGTTTTGAACGCGGCGGCGGGATTGACCCTGCTCGCGACCGGCTTTGCATGTTCGATCATCGCGGCGCGCCTGCTGGGCCCTGAGGCCAACGGCATCATCGCCTTTTCTCTGTGGCTGACGACGACGGGAGCACTGATCGCCGAGCTCGGCGCCGGCGTTACCCTGCTGCGCGTCCTGCCGCAGTTGAAGGGAAATGGCTATTCGAAGGAAGAGCGGTTGGGCTTTGCCGCTTACCTCCTACAGCCGACGATTCTCGCAACCGTCATACTGCTCGCCGGCTATATCGCCTATTATTGGGATACGGAGCGTTTGCACTGGGCGGGCGATGCATCTGAAGTCATTGCCATCACGGGTGTCTTCTTCGTTCTTCAGTCTCTCGGCGCCTACAGCAAGAATTATCTGATCGGCGAGCAGCAAGTCGGCGCATTCCTGCGCATCACCATAATAAGTTCGGCGTTGCAGCTCGTTACAGTTCTTGCGGGAGCGATCTTCTTCGGCGTCAGCGGCGCGCTCGCCGGCTATGCGATCGGCCAGCTGCCGATGTTCATCGCGACGCTCCGGATTGCGATCGCACGCAAGAACAGTTGCGGCGTCGGCCTTTCCGCTCTCATCGGCTCGTCGCTTATCCTCTCGATCGAACTCATCAACAGCTCGATCTTCCTCAATCGCATCGAACTCGTCTTCCTGCAGCGCTATTGGGGCATCGAAGCGGTCGGCTTTTATGCCGTCGGCCTGTCGCTCGCCAATCTGGCACTGCAGCTGCCGGTGCAGTTGAGCGGCAGCCTTCTGCCCTATTATTCCGAACAGATGCATGCGCGGGCATCGGACAAGCTGCCGGTCGAGGTCTTTGCCGGCGTGGCGCGCAGCATTGCCTATATCACCCTGCCGATGAGCTTCGGACTTGCCGCCATTTCGCCAGAGCTTGTCGTGACGATCTTCGGCCCGGCCTTTGCGCCAAGCGGCGGCATGGTGGCGCTGCTGTCCCTGACCGCGGTGCCCTATGTCTTCATGCAGATTTGCACGCAATATCTTTATTCGCTCGATCGCGTGCGCGAACGCACCGTCATTGGCGTCATCACCAGCATCATCATGGTCATCGGCTGCGTCGTCGCCGTACCCTTTTTCGGAGGCGAGGGTGCGGCGCTGGTCCGTCTCCTCGCCTTTGCCGCCCTATGCCTGATGACGGTACGCCGCATGGAATTCGAAGGATCAACACGCGGTATGCTCATCAACCTTGCAAAAGTCACGGTTGCTGCCATTCTATGCGCGGTTGCAGCCTATGGTTTCGTTCAGGCGCTGACCGGTGTCGCAGGCCTCGTAGGCGCCATCATCGCCGGCGCGCTAGCCTATGGCATTGCGCTCAGAATGCTGAAAGCCGTTCCAGCCGAAGATATCGAGGTCATGCAGAAGATCGCGACGCGATTGCCTGCACGTATCAATCCGATTGCCACTCAGGCTCTGGCCCTATTGGCCCCGCGCCGAATGTGAGGAGACTAGCATGGCTGGTTGGGGAGCCGCCGAGGAAAAAGACAAAGGAAGGCAGCCAAGATCGGCCGCGGCCCCGGTAACCTTCGCCGGAACGGTCGGCCTGTTCACATCAGCCATCGGACCTTCATTCGGCACCGCCGTCCTGTTTCTCAGCCCCTGGGGTTTCGAGGAAATGTGCGTGCGCAAGTTCTGGCGGATTCTGGCGGAAGATCTCGCCGATATCGGCGTCGCCAGCCTTCGCTTCGATTATGCCGGCACGGGCGATGCGCTTGATCTGGCCGATGAAGGCAAAGGTCTGGAGCCGTGGCATGAAACCGCTCTCGCGGCAGCAGCAAAGCTGAAGGCGCTTTCCGGTTGCGAGCGCCTGATTCTCGTCAGCCAGGGCCTCGGCGGAACTGTTGCCGCCGCTCTCGCCGAACAGCTTGAAGGCATTGACGGCATCGCCTTTCTTGCGCCCGTCGTCTCAGGCCGCGCCTATCTTCGCGAACTGACCGTCTGGTCCAAGATGATCGATGAGAGCATGGGGCTTTCCGAAGCGCAGCGTCAGACCGAGGGCGTTACCGTCGCGAGCCTCCGCATGCCCGATAGCGCCGCCGATGCGGTCAGAAAGCTGAATCTCATGACGCTTGACCGGCTGGGCACGCCGAATTGCCTGGTGCTGACGCGCCCCGGCCGCCCGGGAGACGACGATTTCGCGCGTCATCTCGAAACGCTTGGCCCCGAGGTCACGCAGGCCTCCTACGAAGGTTACGACGACCTCGTCTCGAACCCGACCATCGCCACCATGCCGACGACGGCCGGCCGGAAAATAGTCGAATGGGTGCAGTCGGTCGCCGGAAATACCACTGAAATCACATCGACCGAACTTACGCTGCCGGTCGCGGAATCTCTCATCGGCGAAGGCTTTCGTGAGACGCCGCTGCGTTTCGGCGTGGGAAACCGGCTGTTCGGCATTCTCTGCGAGCCGCAGGGTGCCCGCGCGGGCGCGACCGCGCTACTCCTGACGACAGCCTATGACCGGCATGCCGGCTGGGGCCGGATGTCGGTCACCATGGCGCGCGCGCTTGCCCGGGACGGCATCGCCTCGCTGCGTTTCGATACGGCCAATGTCGGCGACAGCCCGCCGCTTTCCGGCGTCCCCGAGCAGGTGCTCTATTCGCGCGACCAGCATCTCGATGTCGGTGAAGCACTGGATCTTCTGGAAAAGCGGGGCCTGCTGCCGGCCTATGTGGTCGGGCGTTGCAGCGGCGGCTATCTCGCCTTTCAGGCGGCGTTGCGCGATACACGCTGCCGCGGCCTCATCACGGTTAATCCCTACAGCTTCCATTGGGACGAGAGCCGATCGGTCGATGAAGCCCTGCGCTTTGCTCCCCGGTCGCTGGAAACCTATGGGCGCAAGCTCCTGCAGATGGAAACGCTGAAGCGGCTCTTCGGCGGCCAGATCGATGCAAAGAGCGCCATCCTCAACATGGCGACCGGACTCGGCCGACGGGCGATACGAACGGCTCGCCACCTGCTCGGTGCGTTCCCCGTCTTCGCTGCGGCTCAGGGACCTGTGCTGGGCGGTTTCCGCACGCTTGCCAGGCGTGGCGTCGACATGTCCCTGATATACAGCGCCCATGATATCGGGCTCGATCATCTGCATGACGAGTTCGGCGAGAACGGCGCGGGCCTGAAGCATTTTCCGGACATACGCCTCACCATCATTCCCGAAGCCGACCACAATCTGACCCCGCCCTACGCACGCAAGGTCTATCTGAGGGAGGTCAGGGAGATGGGCCTAAGGCTCGCCAACCGATGACGCACAGACTGGAAAACCGCCGGAAATATTCGCCATATCCGACACTTGCTGTATAGTCGCTCCATGAGGCTCCTGATCGTCGAAGATAACCGCGAACTGGCGTCCTGGCTCGGCAAGGCGCTGCGTCAGGCGCAGTATGTCGTCGACATCGCCTATGATGGCGAGGATGCCGAGCACATGCTGAAAGTCGCAGCCTACGCCATCGTCATCCTTGATCTGTCGTTACCAAAAATGGACGGACTGACGCTGCTGAAACGCCTGCGCCAAAGCGGCAACAAGGTGCCGGTCATCATCCTGACGGCCAATGCCAGCCTCGACGGCCGCGTTGCCGGCCTCGACAGCGGCGCCGACGACTACCTCGCTAAGCCTTTCGAGATTGCCGAACTGGAAGCCCGCATACGCGCGGCCGTCCGCCGCGGTCACGATCGCGCCACCCCGGAGATCGCCGTCGGCGACCTGGTATTCGATGGCGGTACGCGACAATTCTATCTGGCAGGCGAAGCCCTGGCGCTGACGCCGCGGGAACACGCCGTGCTCGAACATCTGGTCATGAAGGCCGGCACGACAGTTACCAAGACGACACTTTCGGAAAGCGTCTTCGGCTTCGACGATCTCGCCGATACCAGCGCGATCGAGATCTATGTGCATCGTGTCCGCAAGAAGCTCGAAGGCAGTTCCGTGCAGATCGCGACGCTGCGCGGCCTCGGTTACCTCCTTCGCCATGCGCAATGACGAAGCTGCACCAGCGAAGGGAGTTCTGAGGCGCGCCGTCGGCGCGGTGACGACAAGCCTGCGGGCGCAACTCTTCGCCTGGGTCGTGCTGACCCTGATCGGCGCCATCTGCATCAACCTCTATCTGAGCTTCCGCTCGGCCGACGCGACCGCCAATCTCGTCACCGATCACACCCTGCTGGCTTCGGCGCGTGTGATCGCGGAGGCAGTGCGCGTCGATGCGAGCGGCACGGTGCAGATCGACATTCCGCCTGCCGCACTGGAAATGTTCGATACCGGCTATGGTGACCGCGTCTTCTATAAGGTGGTCACGGCGTGGGGGAACCTCATCGCCGGCTTTCCCGATCTGCCACGTCCGAAGCGGGATTTAAACGGCGAGGATATGACGTTTCGTAACGAAGGCGTCCGCGTACTCATGCTGAGCCATCCCGTTGTCGGCCTCGGTCAGGACAGCACGATTTCCGTGGCGGTCGCCGTGACACACAACAGTCAGTATGCCATGCGCCGCAGGCTTTGGCTGTCTGATTTCACCAAGCAGCTCGCGCTTGTCCTGCTTGCCGGGCTGGTGACCATCATCGGCCTGCAACGTGGTCTTGCTCCCGTGCTGCGGCTGCGCAACGCCGTGCGCGAGCGCGGCCGTCAGCGGCTCGATCCGCTGGATCCTCACATGGTACAGAACGAGCTTCGGCCGCTCGTCCACGCCCTCAACGACCACATGGAGCGGGTGCAGAACCAGATGGCGGCACAACGCCGCTTCGTCTCGAATGCCGCCCATCAGCTGCGCACACCGCTTGCCCTGATCTCGACCCAGGCAAGCTTTGCCGCGCGTGAAACCGACAATATCAGACGCGACGAGGCACTGACGGCATTGCGGTCCAGCACACGGCAGGTGACGCGGCTTGCGAGCCAGCTCCTGACGCTCTCACGCGCCGAACCAGGCAGCCGCCGGCCCCGCAACGACACCATCGATCTCGCGGAAACCGCGCGGCGCGTGCTGGAAACGCTCGCCGAGGAAGCCCTGCGCCGCAATATCGATCTCGGGCTCGAGACGGACGAGACGGCGGTTCATATCGAGGGCGACGGCACAATGCTGCGCGAAATGCTGGTCAATCTCGTCGATAATGCGCTGCGCTACACCCAGCCGGGCGGCCGCGTAACGGTCGGCGTCGGCCGGGAAGGCGATACGGCTCTGCTATGGGTCGAGGACAACGGACCGGGCATCCCGGAACCCGAACGCACCCAGGTCTTCGAACGCTTCTATCGCATCATCGGCACCGAACCGGAAGGCAGCGGCCTGGGGCTCGCCATCGTCCGCGAAGTCGTCGATGGCGCCGGTGGCTCGGTCAGACTAGATGACGCACCCGGCGGCGGGCTGCTGGTCAGCGTGCGGCTGCCGGCTGTTTGAAAGTGCGGGCAGCGGTGATGACGGGATAGTCCCCTCTCCCCGCCTGCGGCAGAGCAACCGCATATGGAGTGGATCAGCACTGGAAATTCCTTCTCCCCAGCGGGGAGAAGGTGGCCCGAAGGGTCGGATGAGGGGGCTGGCTGATTTGAATTTATGGATTTTCGTAGTCTTGGCAAGCACCCCCTCATCCGCCTGGCGGCACCTTCTCCCCGCTGGGGAGAAGGAGGGCGGCGGCGACTTCAGTTCATATTGCTATGGCCCTGACCTGTGGTGAAAAGCCTTCGACACAAAAAAGGCCGGGCGAAACGCCCGGCCCCTGGCCTTGGGAGGTACCAGAAAAGCAACGCTTAGTGCGTGTCGAGGCTCTGCTGCGGGCGCCAGCGGGTGATGCGGTTTTCGATGAGCGTCATCACATATTCGGCGCCGAGCGTCACCACCATCACCAGGATGATCGCGGCGTAGAGGCCGGCGGCATCATAGGTGCCCTTGGCGATCGAGATCAGGTAGCCGATGCCGGCCAGCGAACCAACGAACTCGCCGACGATCGCGCCGATGATGGCAAAGGAGAAGGAGATGTGCAGGCTTGCAAAAATCCAGCTCATTGCCGACGGCAGGATAACGTTGCGGGTCACACGCCAGTTGGATGCGCCGAGAATGCGGGCATTGGCGATCATGTTGCGGTCAGCTTCGCGAACGCCCTGGAAGGCATTGGCGAACACGACGAAGAACACCATGATAAAGGCGAGCGCCACCTTCGACGCCAAGCCGAGACCCATGATCATCACGAAGATCGGCGCGAGAACGACGCGCGGGATCGAGTTGATCGCCTTGATGTAGATCGAGAGGATATCGGACGCCAGCTTGTTGCGGCCGAGGGCGACGCCGACGAGGACGCCTGTCACCGAGCCGATGATAAAGCCGATCAGCGCTTCTTCCATGGTGACGCCAAGATGGTACCAGAGCGAGCCGCTCTCAGTGCCGTCGACGATCCACTCCCAGAGACGCAGTGCGATGCCGTAGGGGCTAGAATAGAAGAACGGATCGATCCAGTGCAGATCGGAAGCAATCTGCCAGAGACCGAGGATGGCGAGCAGAATGCCGACCTGCCATGCCACGACCACATATTTGCGGCGCGTCATCGCCTTCAGCGCTGCGGCTTCGATTTCCGCGTCCGAGGTGCCGGCGCGGAAGATCGGGGCATTGCCTGCTTCGAGAGCTGTGTTTGCCATGATCAATCCTCCCTTATGCCGCTTCCGCGGCACGGCGATAGCTGGTTTCGACCTCTTCACGCAGATCGTCCCAGATCGTCTTGCAATAATCGATGAAGTTCTGCTCGTAGCGGATCTCCGAGACGACGCGCGGGCGCGGCAGGTCGATCATGTAGACCGATTTGACCGTCGCCGGCCCGGCCGTCAGGACATAGACCTTATCGGCCAGCGCGACGGCTTCCTCGAGATCGTGCGTCACGAAGACAACGGAAGCCTGGCGTTCGGCCCAGAGCTTCAGCAGTTCTTCATGCATGACCGTGCGGGTCTGCACGTCGAGCGCCGAGAAGGGCTCGTCCATCAGCAGGATTTCCGGCTCGTTGATAAAGGTCTGCGCCAGCGAGACGCGCTTGCGCATGCCGCCCGAGAGCTGATGCGGATAGTGATGCAGAAATTTCGAAAGGCCGACACGGGCAAGCCAATCCTTGGCCATCTTTTCAGCCTCGGCCTTCGACTTGCCGCGGAACAGCGGGCCGGCCATGACGTTTTCGATGACATTCTGCCAGGGGAAGAGCGCATCCGTCTGGAAGGCGAAGCCGACACGCCGGTCGATGCCGTTCACCGGGCCGCCCATCAGGCGGACTTCGCCGGCGCTCGGCTTGGCAAGGCCGGTGACGAGATTGAGCGTCGTCGACTTGCCGCAGCCCGTCGGCCCGACAACGGCGACGAATTCGCCGCGCTCGACGGTCATGTTGAAATCGCGCAGTGCTGTCAGCGATTTGCCGGTCGGCGATACGAAACGGCGGCTGACATTGATGAGCTCTATCGCCGGGTTACGGCGTTCATCCTGTTGCATGGTGCTGATCCTGACGCGTGCCTTCAGGGCGTGCACGCAAAGCCCAGTGAACTGCAAAGTCTCTTGAACTGCCGCTTCCGGGGGTCTTTCTAAAAGCTGGCCGGAAGCGGCGTTCTGACTGCTTACTTGACGTTCTTCACGAATTCCGTCGTGTAGGTCTTCGACAGGTCGATCGTCTTGCCCTTGACGTTCTTGGAGAACTGCGAGAGCACGGCGAGCACCGTCTTCGGACCATCTTCCGGCATCACGCCGTCGGCCGTGAACATTTCCTTGCCGGCGTCGAGAGCCTTGATGTAGCCGTCCTTGTCGCCGACGTAGAAGTCCTTCGGCATCTTCTCGGCAATTTCAGCGGCGGAATGCGTATGGATGAAGCGCAGCGTCTTGACGAAAGCGTTCGCGAGCTTCTGCACTTCTTCCTTATGAGCGTCGACCCATGCGGCATCCATATAGAGCGAGGCCGCCGGATAGGTACCGCCGAGCGCCTCTTCGGTGCCCTTCAGCGTGCGCAGATCGACGAGGATCTTCGCTTCGCCGGTCTTGAGCAGGCGCGAAATCGTCGGCTCGGTGGTCATGCCCACCTGGATGGCGTCCTGCTGCATGGCGGCGATGAAGGTCTGGCCGGCGCCGACCGGGACGGGCGTGATGTCAGCCGGCGAGAGGCCAGCCTTCGACGCCATATAGAGCGTCAGGAAGTTCGTCGACGAGCCGAGGCCGGTGACGCCGGCGCGCTTGCCCTTCAGGTCGGCGAAGGACTTGATATCGGGATATTTGGCCGAAACCAACTCGACTTCGCCCGGTGCCTGACTGAACTGCACGACGGACTTGATGAACTTGCCCTTGGCCTGCAGGTCGACGCAATGGTCGTAGAAGCCGACGACGCCCTGAACGGCGCCGGCGAGCAGCTGGTTTTCGGCGTCGACGCCGGCGGATTCGTTGAGGAGCTCGACCTCGAGGCCTTCATCCTTGAAGTAGCCAAGCCCTTCGGCAAGCTTGGCCGGCAGATAGATCTGCTTTTCGTAGCCGCCCACCATGATGGAAATCTTGTCGGCAGCATTGGCGGCCGTGACTGCAAGCGAAGCAGCAGTCATGACGAGGGAAAGGGCTACGGTATGAAAAAACGTGCGCGATGGACGCATCAATGTCTCCTCCTGTTTTAATTCTTGCGCCATACGACGCGCTGGAAAGGCGCTTCCTCCACGAAGCTCAGCAAACCTAGCGCGGGCAACCTTTCAGTCAGCTTTCAGTGCGCAACCCTGCGAGGGAACATTGCGATTTTATGAACGCGGACGCCGACGGCTCGACTATGCCGCCGGCGCCGGAAACGCTACTGCGCGCTATTTGGCGTTTTTGACGAACTCCGTCGTGTAGGTCTTCGACAGATCGATCGACTTGCCCTGCACATTCTTGGAGAATTCGGAAAGCACGGCAAGAACGGTTTTCGGACCATCTTCCGGCATCACGCCATCGGGCGTGAACATGGCCTTGCCGTTTTCGAGCGCCTTCACATAGCCTTCCTTGTCGCCGACATAGAAATCCTTGGGCATCTTGTCGGCGATCTCGGCGGCCGAATGGGTA
>NZ_JBXSOO010000010.1:0-193129 GCF_057784515.1 Martinezella sp. CNPSo 3732 | reverse complement strand
GTGACGAACGCGCCGTAGTTCGGCAGGACTTCGGAGACTTTTCCCTGGCTCTTCAGGAAGGCGGCCGTGTCCTTGAGGATTTTTGCCGCGCCGGACTGATCGCCGCCACCGAGCCAGGCGGCCGATGCTTGCACGTCGGGCGTCAGCAGAGTGAGGTTTTTCAGCGCTGCTGCCTGCTGGTCTGCCGTGCCGCCCAGAAGCTTGGCAAGCGCCTTGGCGTTGTCGCTATCCGGTCCCCACGCCGCTTTATCGGCTGCGAACGAGGCGTAGTATTTGTTGATCACCGAGGCATAGGCCTTCAGGAACTTCGGGTTGTCTGCTGCGAATTTCGAGGTTGCGACCCAGGCGGAAAATGTCGGAGCGCCCTTGTCGGCGACATCTTTGGAGGTCACCAGGACTTTGCCGTTCTTCTTCAGCTCAGTGAGTGCCGGGTCCCAGACGAAGCCGCCGTCGATATCGCCGCGATTGTAGCTTGCGACGATTTCCGGCTGCGGGATGGCAAAGACCTGTACGTCCTTTTCGCTCAGGCCCAGGGACTTGATGAGGGCGAGCAGCTGATAGTGGTCGGTGGAGACCGGTGCTGCCGCGAGCTTCTTGCCCTTCAGATCGGCAAGCGTGTCGATGCCGGAGCCATTGCGTACCACCAGAGCTTCATCGACGCCGGAGATGGACGAGAGGTAGAATGCCTTCACCTCCAGCCCGCGCGAGGCGGCAGCGGCAAACGGGCTTGAGCCGACATAGCCGATCTGGACGTCGCCGGATGCGATAGCGGCGAAGATCTCCGCCCCGGAATTGAATTTGCGGAAGTCGATTTCGTAGCCGGTCTCCTTCGCGAAATCGCCATTGGCGATGGCGACCGAGGAGGGCAGGGCATCAGTCTGATAGGCGACGACGACCTTCTTGTCGGCAGCGGCCGCGCTGGCCGCCATGGAAATGCTGGCGAGACCTAAGACGGCCGCAGCGATCAGTGTATTGAACTTCATGATTAGTCCCCTTGGCCGGATCAGATTTTCCGGCGGTTCCCTGAATGCAATGCGTAGAACCTAGCGAAATCGGGGGCGGGATCGATAGAAATAGCAAACTATTTTTATAGATTATTATAGGAATTGTTTGTCTGAATTCACGAAGATGACAGGGCTAGCGCCTTTTCGGTGGAGTGAAGCCGACATAAGTAGCGACGCTCAGGAACGCGTCAAAATCCTGAACTCTGCTCTAGATCGGTCATTCCCATAGCAAAGCGAAAGCCTGCCGGCCTAACTGGTGCTTTCGCGCTCGTTGAGATCGATCTGGCCTCTTTCCGCCAGAATCGGCAGGGCGATATTATGCTGCGCCTCGTTCATTTCCTGCACCGTGACGAGCGTTCCTCCTCGTTCGAGGGCGGCTGCATAGGCGGCACGCTGCTCCTCGTGAAAGAAGATGCCCGTCAATGCATCCAGAAAGCCCATGTGATCGGTCGGTGAGGTATCGGGCCGGTTGCCCGGTGTCATGGTGATTGCGTCCTTCGGGATACCGGCATCCATCAACGCCTGGACTGCAGCTTCCGCGTCATATTCGTCGTCGAAGAATGCGGTCAATGCAAAGGAGTCGGTTTTACTTTCGCTGTTCATGGCGGGTTCTCCGTTCTCGTGGTCTCACTGTCTTAACGAGCACCTGGGAAGGGTGTTCCCTTGTGATGAGCATCCCGCATGGAACAAACAGAAGGACGATTAGTTGATCGTCATAGAATCTGGAACCATAGCGAGCCCCCAATGCTCGATAGATTTCCTTCGGCCGGCGCAGGCCCATCGCTCACTTATGAGCATGCGAATGCAGAGACACTTGATGAGCTGCATGAAGATGCTCGATCCTGCACACGCTGCGATCTCTATCGCAACGCCACTCATCTGGTGTTCGGCGAAGGGCCGGCCCGGGCCGACATCGTGCTGGTCGGCGAACAGCCGGGCGACAAGGAGGATGTGGCCGGCCGGCCTTTTGTCGGACCCGCGGGCCGGCTCCTTGATGAATGCCTTGAAGAAGCCGGCGTGGATCGAGACCGCTGCTATGTCACCAACGCCGTGAAGCATTTCAAATATCAGATGCGTGGCAAGAAGCGATTGCATGCCAGGCCCAATGCCGGCGAGGTGCAGCGCTGCGCCTGGTGGCTGGGAGCAGAGCTCGAATTGCTAAAGCCGAAACTTGTCGTCGCGCTTGGGGCGACGGCCGTATCCTCGCTGCTCGGCTCGAAAGTTAAGGTCATGCGCGACCGCGGCCAGATTCTGCATCCGTCGCGAAAACTCGATGTCCTAGTGACCATTCATCCTTCGGCGCTCCTGCGGATCAGGGAAGCGGACGAGAGGGAAAAAAACCGGCTCACCTTCATTCGGGATCTCAAAAAGATCCGAAGTTTTCTGCGGCACTGACAATCCTCTCCAGACGCAACTGCAGAACAGCAAAGGTCATGTCATGGCTGACAATCAACCCAATATTGCGGAAACCAAGCCGGATCGGCTGAAACAGCAGCCTGTTGATGACGCCGGTCGCCAAAATGATGCAACGGCTGAAAAGCGCCCCTCCTTCATTCGCCGTCATCCGTTCTCCATTCTGCTCGGCATTGTCGTGTTACTTGCACTGATCGTAGCCGCATGGTTCGTCTGGAAGATCTATTTCCATCCCTATGAGTCGACGGATGATGCCTTTGTCGATGCGCGCAGCTTTTCGGTTGCCGCCAAAGTATCCGGCTATGTTGCCGAGGTTCCGGTAACCGATAACCAGTCCGTCAAAGCCGGCGATGTCATCTTGAGGATCGATCCGCGTGACTATCAGATCGCGCTCGATCAGGCGAATGGGCAGGTAGAGGTGGCGAAGGCCTCGGTCGACAGCGCCGGCGCGCAGATCGAGGCAGCGAGCGCCGCCGTCGACGTCGCCAGGGCGCAACAGAATTCCGCCACCGCCGCTCTGCAGTTTGCACAGCAGGAATCCAATCGCCAGCAGCAACTGGTCAAGACCGGCTCCGGCAGCGTGCAGGCCGTGCAGCAGGCTACGGCAACCCTGCAGCAGGATCAGGCGAGCCTCGCCCAGATGCAGGCGAACATCATCTCGGCGCAGAAGAACAAGGCCGTTGCCGAGGCGCAGAAATCCAGTGCGCTCGCCAGCCTCAAGCAGGCGCAGGCCCAAGCCGAAGAAGCGCAGCAGAACCTTAGTTACACGACGATCACGGCGGCCCAGCCAGGACGCATCGTGCGCCTTGCCGGCGCCAAGGGGCAGTATGTGGAGGCGGGACAGGCGATCTCGACATTCGTTCCCGACGAGGTCTGGATCACGGCGAACTTCAAGGAGACGCAGCTCACAGACATGCGGCCGGGTCAGCCGGTGGACATCACGATCGATGCCTATCCCAACCACACGCTCCACGGAAAGGTAGCATCGGTTCAGCCGGGCTCTGGCACTGCCTTTTCGCTGTTGCCAGCAGAAAACGCGACCGGCAATTACGTCAAGGTCACGCAGCGCGTGCCGGTCAAGATCATCGTCGACAGATGGCCCGCTGATGTGGCAATCGGCCCCGGCATGTCCGTGGTGCCAACAGTGACGGTACGCCCGAGGAGCTGAGCGAGATGAGCGATGCAGGCGCGGCAGCGGGTGGAAGAGGAGCGTCACCCGCGCAAGTCACGAATCCCTGGCTGATCGCCATGGTGGTGTCGCTGGCAACCTTCATGGAAGTGCTGGACACTACGATTGCCAACGTGGCGCTGCGCTACATTTCAGGCGGCCTCGCCGTCAGCTCTGACGAAGCCTCCTGGGTGGTCACGACCTATCTCGTTTCCAATGCCATCGTGCTGGTTGCCAGCAGCTATTTCGCCGAACGGTTCGGACGCCGTCGGTTCTATCTCCTGTGCCTGGTGACATTCACGATCGCTTCTGTTCTGTGCGGTCTATCGTGGAATCTCCAGGTGCTGTTGATTTTCCGTGTCATACAGGGTTTTGCCGGCGGCGGCATGGTGCCGACCTCGCAGGCGATCCTTGCCGATGCTTTTCCGCCGGCAAAACGCGGTCAGGCTTTTGCGCTCTTCGGTGTCGCCGTGGTCGTAGCGCCGGTCATCGGACCGACCTTGGGCGGTTATCTCTCCGACAACCTCTCCTGGCACTGGTGCTTCCTCATCAATGGTCCCGTCGGCATATTCGCCTTCGTGCTCGTCTATCTGCTGTTGAAGGAAACTCCGAAGACGAGGGCCATGCGTGAGGAATTCCGCCAGAAGGGCGTGCGGTTCGATCTCATCGGCTTTCTGCTGGTGGCAACCTTTCTCGGCTCGCTGGAGCTCGTCCTGGATCGGGGACAGACCGATGACTGGTTCGGTTCCAACTTCATCGTCGTCATGGTCGCCATATGTGTTCTGGCCTTCCTGGCTGCCATACCGTGGGTTCTGACGAAGGCAAACCCGATCATCGATGGATGGCTGCTCGGCACCCGGCAATTCGGCTCCTGTTTCATCGTAATGATGGCAACCGGCGCAATCCTGATTGCGACGACGCAGTTCATCCCCGAGGTCGTGCAGCAGAACTACGGATATACGGCGACCTGGGCAGGCCTGGCGCTCTCGCCGGGTGGGATTGTGACCATGGTCATGATGTTCGTTGCCGGTCGTGTGAATTCCTGGGTCCAGCCGAAGTATCTGATCGCCATCGGTGCGGCGATCATTGCGATGTCCATGTGGCAGCTGACGCGGCTCTATCCCGGTCTGAACTTCAGCTTCTTCGTCTGGTCTCGTCTCTATATCGGGCTTGGCCTGCCGCTGATCTTCATCCCCATCACTTCCGCCTCCTACTATGGTTTGAGGCCCGAGCAGACCAATCAGGCATCGGCCATGATCAATGCCGCGCGCAACATCGGCGGCTCCATCGGCGTTTGTATCGCGTCAAATGTCCTGGCGCATCGGGAGCAGTGGCACCAGAGCCGCCTGGTGGAGCATGTCACGCCATCGTCACCGGCATATCAGGAGACGCTGCGAACCATGACGCGCTATTTTGCCGAGAAAGGTGCGACCATGGCGGATGCCCAGGCGCAGGCAACGGCCTGGATAGGGCAGCAGGTGCAGACCCAATCGAGCTTCCTCGCCTATATCGATGTATTCCATGTGCTGATGCTGGTCGTGCTCTGCGCCATTCCGCTTGCATTGATCCTGAGCAATGTCGATCTCAGGGAGGGTGGCGGCGGCGACATGCATTGAGCACCGCAACGATCGACCTCCCTGCAGGTGGACGGTTGGCTGACTAGGTCATTCGCCGCAGCAGCGCTATGAGGGCGTCGGTGTTGTCATGGGTCTCAAGCGAGAGCAAATGCTTGTCCGCGAGCTCGGCAATCGCCAAGGCGACTTCACGCTCCGACCATCCCGCCAGGGTCGCGGCATTCAGCAACTCTCGAAAAGCGGCTTGCAACGCGTCCTGGCAGCGAATGTCCCGGTCGGGATCATCATCGGTCACGAATGGTCGTGCGATATCGGGCATGGTTGAAAGGTGAACTGATTTGCGGGTTTTGGCAATCTATTGCGTTCAATCGCAGTCGATTGCGCCTTTTTTGCGTGTGAGAGACGTCACAGCCCGTCAAAATAATTGGTGATCACGGTTTAACGGCCTGACGCTTCGCTTTCCTCTGAACAGGCGCAGTTATCAGGCGCTCGATACTGTCATTGAAACCTGCCGCGGCACCCATCGATGCCGCTTTTGGTCACTGCTGATTTTTTCCGCATCCGGCGAAAGAAAAAGAAAGCTGTTTCTTAAATAACTTAAAATCTATGTTTTTTATAGACTACAGCGCCGCATGGTCGGCATTGGGTGCAAACATGGATGAAACGGCATGTCTTACCTTCTTAGCCTTCTTGACAAGAGCCCGATCGAACAGGGGCTCAGTGCCACCGATGCGCTCGGCGCCACGGCTCGCTTGGCCATCCGGGCCGAGGAGCTCGGCTATCATCGCTTCTGGGTCGCCGAGCATCACAACATGGCGAACCTCGCAAGTTCGGCTCCGGAAGTCCTGATCGCTCATCTTCTTGCGCGGACTTCGAGGATCCGCATCGGTTCCGGCGGCGTCATGCTGCAGCATTACAGCGCCTATAAGGTTGCCGAAGCCTTCAATCTCCTCGCCTCGCTGGCCCCCGGCCGTGTCGATCTCGGTGTCGGCAAGGCGCCAGGCGGATTTCCACTGTCGACCCGCGCGCTGCAGCGCGCCTACGATCAAGAAAAAAAGCCGGACTTTGCCGAGCAGCTTTCCGATATCAACACCTATCTCGCGGCCGATCCTCATTCAGGTGGCGCGCTGGCGACACCATTTCCGCCGCGCGCGCCGGAGCGCTTCCTTCTCGGCGCCAGCGTCGAAAGCGCGAGGCTTGCTGCGGAGAAGGGCTGGAGGTTGGTGTTTGCCGGCCATCTGAACGGCGATCCGGAAAATCTGCGCAATACCTTCGAGGCCTACGCGAATGCGACGGGCGGCCAGGTGCCGATCCTGGCGCTCGCAGCCTTTGCCGCCGAAAGCGAAGCTCATGCCCGTGAGCGCGTCGGCCAACTCCGCATCGTCAAGCTCTTCCTGCCCAATGGCCAGAGCGTCAATGTCGGCACCCAGGAACAGGCAGCGGAATTCGCGCGTCAGGCGGGCTTCGCGGACTTCCGGACCGAGGAGAAGGCGCCGAGCGTGCTGCATGGCACGGCGGCGCAGATCCGCGGTGAGCTGGACGCGCTCCATCGCCGTTACGGCGTCGAGGAATTCGTGCTCGACACGCCGGCGCTGACCGCGGCCGAACGGCTCAATTCCATAGAATTGCTCGCCAAAGAACGCCTTTCCCTCGTTGCCTGAGCGGCCTGTCCCAGGAGGATCATCATGGCTCAAAAACACGTCACTTTCGGTATCATGCTGCAAGGCCCCGGCGGCCACATGAATGCCTGGAAGCATCCGAGCGTCCCGGTCGATGCCAGCACCAATCTTAATTTCTTCGTCAAGACGGCCCGCAAGGCCGAAGAGGCCGGTATCGCCTTCGCTTTCGTCGCGGACGGTCTCTATATCAACGAGCAATCGATCCCGCATTTCCTCAATCGCTTCGAGCCGCTGACCATTCTGTCCGCGCTTGCCGCCTTCACGACAAAGCTCGGCCTCGTCGGCACGGTCTCGACCTCTTATAGCGATCCCTTCACCATTGCCCGGCAATTCGCCTCGCTCGATCTCATCAGCGGCGGCCGCGCCGGCTGGAACGCCGTGACGTCTCCGCTCGAAGGCTCCGGCCGCAACTATAGCCGCGAGCATCCCGAGCATGAATTGCGCTACGAGATCGCCGACGAGTATCTCGACGCGATCAAGGGGCTCTGGAACTCCTGGGATGACGATGCCTTCGTGCGCGACCGCGAGACCGGCGTCTACGCCGACAAAACCAAGCTGCATCGCCTGAACCACAAGGGCCGGTTCTTCCGCATCGAAGGCCCCCTCAATATCGGCCGCTCCAAGCAGGGGCAGCCGGTGGTATTCCAGGCGGGCGCCTCCGATTCCGGCATCCGACTTGCCGGCAAGCACGCCGATGCCGTCTTCACCAATGGCGGACCGCTGGAAGACGCAAAGACCTTCTACAAGCAGGTGAAGCAGAGCGCGATCGCGCATGGCCGCAGTGCGGCCGATGTGGGCATCTTTCCCGGCATAGGGCCGATCGTCGGCGCAACGCAGGAGGAGGCGGAGGCCAAGTACCAGGCGATCCGCAACCTCGTCACCATCGAGGAGGCACTGGCTTATCTCGGCCGCTTCTTCGATCATCATGATTTCAGCGCCTATCCCCTGGACGAGCCTTTCCCCGATCTCGGCGATATCGGCCGCAACAATTTCCGCGCCACGACCGACCGCATCAAGAAGACCGCGCGGGAGAAGGGGCTTACTTTGCGCGAAGTGGCGCTCGATGCTGCCACGCCGCGAACCTCCTTCATCGGCACCGCCGAGCACATCGCCAATGAGATCATCCGCTGGGTGGACGAAGAGGGCGCCGACGGCTTCATCCTCGGCTTCCCCGTCATCGGTGAAGGCTTCGACGATTTCTCCAGGCATGTCCTGCCGATCCTGACCGAGCGCGGCTATTTCGATCCCGCTTTGAAAGGCGAGACGCTGCGCGATCACCTTGGACTGCCATATCGCGAAAGCCGTTATGTGGCAGAGGCTGCCGACATCGAACCCGCAAAGGCCGTAGGCGCTTGAGCCAGGACGATCACCATGAACGCCATCATCAAGACCGCTTCGATTACCGATCCGATCGAGACAGGCATTGCCATCTATCTCGATGAGATCATCGCGCTCAGGCACGACCTGCATCAATATCCCGAACTCGCCTTTCAGGAGCATCGCACCGCCAAGAAGGTGGCCTCGCTGCTTGCGGAATGGGGATACGACGTCGCAACAGGCATAGCCGGTACCGGCGTGGTCGCGACCCTGAGGCGGGGCAATGGCAACCGCGGTATCGGTATCCGCGCCGACATGGATGCGCTGCCGATCGAGGAAGCGACCGGACTTGACTATGAGAGTGCCAATCCAGGCGTTATGCATGCCTGCGGTCATGATGGGCATACATCGATCCTGCTCGCCGCCGCCCGTTATCTCGCCGAAAGCGGCAATTTCAGCGGCACGCTGCGGCTGATATTCCAGCCGGCCGAGGAGATCGGCGCGGGTGCGCGCAAGATGTTGTCGGAGGGACTTTTCGATCGCTTCCCGGTCGATGCGGTCTTCGGCCTGCACAATTGGCCCGGTGTGCCGACGGGACAGTTCGGCTTCGTTGCCGGCCCGGCGATGGCTTCCGTCGATAAGGCGGTCATCACGATCGTCGGAAAGGGTGGGCATGGTGCCGAGCCGCATCGTGCGGTCGATCCGGTGCTGGCTTCGGCCTCGTTCATCACGGCCCTGCAAAGCGTCGTCTCGCGCAATATCGATCCTCAGGAAATGGCGGTCGCGACGGTCGGCTCCATTCATGCCGGTTCGGCTTCGAACGTCATCCCGGAAAGCGTGGAGATGAAGCTGACCATGCGCGCCTACAATGAGACAGTCCGAGCCAGATTGCAGGAGCGAATTCCCGCCTTGGCGCGCGCGCAGGCGGAAAGCTTTGGCGCCGTGGCGGAGGTCGATTACCACCTCGGTTTTCCCGCACTCGTCAATCATGCCGAAGAGACTGAATTTGCCCGTAATGTCGCTTTGCTGGCGCTGGGGACCGCTGCCGTGGAGGCGGATTTCCGGCCGCGGACGGCAAGCGAAGACTTTGCCTTCTTGCTGCAGGCCAAGCCCGGAAGCTACCTCTTCGTCGGCAATGGCGATAGCGCGCCGCTGCACAGCGCCCGCTACGATTTCAACGACGCGATCATCGCGCCGGCAGCCCGCTATTGGGTGCGGCTTGCCGAAGCTTTCCTCGCGAATGACAACGGGTGACGAACGACATGAGCGACACGTTTCTTTATACGACCACGCTGGACCCGCGCGCCAAGCCGCTGATCGACGAACTGATCCATGAATATGACAGCCGCTACGGCAACTATTTCAACGCTGAAGGGGCGGCTGCGGAACTCAACCGCTATCCGCCGGAGGCCTTCGCACCACCGCATGGCAATTTCCTGCTCCTTCTCCGAAACGGGGAGACGATCGGCGGCGGCGCTTTCAAGCACTATGACGACCAAACCGCCGAATTCAAACGGATTTGGACGCGGCACGATCTCCGTCGCCAGGGATTGGCGCGTAGGCTGCTGGTAGAACTGGAGGCCCAGGCGGCGCGGCAGGGCTATCGCCGCATCTACCTGACCACAGGTTTTCGCCAACCCGAGGCGGTCGGCCTTTATCTCAACAACGGCTACACAGCCCTGTTCGATACCTCCGTCGATCCGGAAGTCTACAAGAGCCTGCCTTTCGAGAAAGATATCAGCCATTTGGCTCTGGCCTATATCGCCGAAACCTCCGGCTCGCAGCAGCGCTTGGCGGCCGCCGGCCGGTAACGCATTGCGGATCAACGACAATCATAAGGGGTAAGCATCATGGCGCTGACGACGGATTTTGCGAGTGTCGATCGAGGCACTGGCGCCGCCGAGACGAAGACAGATTATTCGCGTTATCGCATCGTGCCGGCGAGGCATCCTGGGCGAACTGCCGGCACGATCTTTGCCGCACTTGTCATAGCGGTCGTCCTCTACTCCACCTTTACCAATCCGCGATGGGGCTGGGGCGTCTTCGCCGAGTGGTTCTTTGCGGAGCCGGTGCTGGTTGGCCTTGGCAGGACGTTGCTTCTGACAGCGCTTGCGGCGGTCTCGGGCTCCATCCTCGGAACGGCATTGGCGCTGGCGCGCGTATCGAAGTCGCCGCTGCTTGCGAGCCTCTCTTGGGGCTATATCTGGCTGCTGCGTTCGATCCCGATGATCGTGTTGCTGTTGATTCTCAACAATCTCGGCTATCTCTATGAAACCATTAGCATCGGAGTTCCGTTCAGCGACAAGGTTCTGTTCGATTATCCGACCACGCAGCTCCTGACGCCGTTTGCCGCGGCCTTTCTCGGGCTGACGCTGAATCAGTCGGCCTTCTTTGCCGAAATCGTGCGCGGCGGCATTCTGTCAGTCGACCAGGGTCAACTGGAAGCGGCCGCGTCCCTCGGCCTGTCGCGCCACCGTCAGGCGTTTCGCATCGTTCTGCCGCAGGCGATGCGCTCCATCCTGCCCACGGGCTTCAACGAGATCATCGGCCTCGCCAAGAGCACGTCGATGGTTTACGTGCTCGCCTTGCCGGAACTCTTCTACACGGTGCAGGTCATCTACCGCCGCAATCTGGAAGTCATTCCGCTGCTGATGGTAGCAACGGTCTGGTATCTCGTCATCATGACCGTGCTGTCGATCGCGCAGCACTATATCGAGCGCTATTTCTCCAAGGGTGCGGTGCGCAATCCGACACCTTTGCCGTTTCAGGCATTCTTCCGGCGCTTCCATCGGCCGCTGCCCGCTACTGTAAACGGTAGATCGGACACCGGGGCCGTTGCTGCTTTTCGGAGCGTGACAGATCTTCGTGCCAGGGGCGGTGCCGTGCGCATCCACGGCATTTCGAAGAGCTTCGGCACACTGAAAGTTCTCGACGATGTCGAGCTTAACCTTTCTGCCGGCAGCGTTACGGCCATTATCGGCCCGTCAGGCTCGGGAAAATCGACGCTGCTGCGCGCCATCAATCATCTCGAGCGCGTCGATAGCGGCTTCATTTCCGTCGATGGCGAGCTGGTCGGCTATACGCAAAAGGGCGAGGTGCTCTACGAGCTCAAGGAAAAGGACATTCTGAAGCGCCGCACCGACATCGGCATGGTCTTTCAGAACTTTAACTTGTTTCCGCATCTTACTGTTTTAGAAAACATTATCGAGGCACCCATCCAGGTACGTGGGGTGAGCCGCGACGAAACTACTGCCTATGCGCAAGAGCTTCTCGCGCGCGTCGGCCTCAGCGACAAGATCGATGCCTATCCCCGCCAGCTTTCCGGCGGCCAGCAGCAGCGTGTTGCCATCGCCCGTGCCCTGGCACTGCGGCCGAAGGTTCTTCTTTTCGACGAGCCGACCTCCGCACTTGATCCTGAACTCGTGGGCGAGGTGCTCGATGTGATCAAGGAGCTTGCGCGCACCGGCACGACGCTCGTCATCGTCACCCACGAGATCGGCTTTGCGCGCGAGGTCGCCGATAGCATCGTCTTTATGGAGGGCGGCCACATTATCGAATCCGGCACGCCCACACAGATCCTCAACGATGCGAGACATCCGCGCACGCGCGCTTTCCTCGCCAAGGTTCTCTAGCAGTCGCAGGCAAGCATTCGACGCTCTGACGCAGCAGGCGTCCGGATTATCATAGCAGCATAAACAACTTATAATTGAAAAAGGAGAAGGGAAATGACATCCATTGAGAGAGCAAAATATATCGTTGCCGGCGTTCTAACGGCGGTAGCGATGAGTGGGACGCCGACGATTGCGGCCGAAAAGTTCAACCTGAGCCCGGATACATCCAATCGCATCCGGGCCGAGAAGGACGAGGCAGCGATCAAGGCGATTGCGCCGGGCTTCAAGTTCGTCAATCCCGGCAAGTTCACAGTCGCGATCAACCCGTGGGACCCTCCGATCGCTACCTATGCGACCGACGCGAAAACGGTCGTCGGCACCGATCCCGATATCGCGCAGTTGCTCGCCGACTCCCTCGGCCTGCAGCTCGACCTGGTACCTGTCGCCTGGGAGGACTGGCCGCTCGGCGTCTCCTCAGGAAAGTATGATGCCGTCATTTCCAACGTGACGGTCACGGAAGAGCGCAAGCTGAAGTTCGATTTCTCCACCTATCGCAGGGACGTGCTCGGCTTCTACGTGAAGGCCGACAGTAAGATCACCTCGATCAAGGAACCCAAGGATGTCGCCGGCCTCAAGGTGATCACCGGCGCCGGCACCAATCAGGAAAAGATCATTCTGGAATGGGACCGGCAGAATGTGGCAGCCGGCCTGAAGCCCATCGAGGTTCAATATTACGACGACCGTGCCGCCGCCGATCTTGCCTTGCAGTCCGGTCGCGCCGATGTCGAGTTCAATCCGAATGCGACGCAGGCCTATAAGGCTGCTATCAACGGCACGAGGAAACTTGTCGGCACCGTCTCCGGCGGTTGGCCGCTGACGGCCGAAATCGCCGTGACGACGAAGAAGGGCGCCGGCCTTGCCGACGCGATCACCCTCGCACTCAACGATCTGATCAAGAACGGCAAGTACGGCGAAGTGCTGAAGCGCTGGAGCCTCTCTGCCGAAGCGGTCGATCAATCCAAGACCAACCCTGCGGGCCTGCCGAAGAGCGGTTCGTAATGTTGGTCGGGCGGGCCGGCGTCAGTGGGGCTCACGTCGGTCCGCTCCCATCCATCTCAAATGGAGAGACAGGTTCCGTGACTATCCTTATTAACTTCAAAACTATGCTGGCAGCCGCAGTGGCGCTTGCTTTGGCCGGTCTCGCTCCGGCAATGGCGGCCGAAAATTTCGATCTGAGCCCGGAACAGCCAGGACGTCTTCACGCGGCGAAAAACGAAGCGGCGATTGCCGCTATCCCAAAGGATTTCAAGTTCGTCACATCAGGCACATTCACGGTGGCAGTCGCGCCAGGCGGTCCGCCGCTTGCGACCTACGCGACAGACGCCAAGACGGTGGTCGGCGCCGATCCAGATTATGCCTATGCGGTTGCCGATGCGCTCGGCCTGAAGCTCGAGCTCGTCCCGGTCGCCTGGATCGACTGGCCGCTCGGGCTGACTTCGGGCAAATATGATGCCGTCATCTCCAATGTCGGCGTCACCGAGCAGCGCAAGGAGAAGTTCGATTTCTCCACCTATCGGCAGGGCCTGCACGGCTTCTTCGTCAAGAGTGACAGCAAGATCACTGGTATCAAGGAACCGAAGGATGCTGCCGGCTTGCGCATCATCGTCGGCGCCGGCACCAATCAGGAGCGCATCCTGCTGAAATGGAGCGACGTGGATGTCAAAGCCGGCCTGAAACCCATCGAGCTGCAATATTATGATGACGATGCAGCAAGCCTTCTGGCTCTGCGGTCCAATCGCGCCGATGTCATCGTGCAGCCGCATGCCCAGCTTGTTTACATCGCTGCCCGCGACAAGGACATCAAGCGCGTGGGCACGCTGAGCGCCGGTTGGCCGGATCGCTCGGATGTCGCGATCACCACGCGCAAGGGCAGCGGTCTCGCGGCGGCGCTCACCATCGCAACGAATGGGCTGATCAAGGATGGTACCTACGCCAAGATCCTCGACCATTGGCACCTTGCCGAAGAAGCCTTGCCGAAGTCGGAAACCAATCCGCCGGGCCTACCGAAATTTTGAGGAGACAGCCGCATGAGCCGCCAAGCCCCATCGATCAGCCATATCGGCTTTCTCACACCTGGAAATTATCCGGATGAAGATCCACTCGCCGGCCTGGAACAGACCCTGCAATTGCTCGAATACGGAGAGCAGAGGGGTTTCAACAGCGCCTGGGTTCGCCAGCGGCACTTGGAGCCCGGCATTTCCTCGGCGAGCGCCTTCCTCGCTGCGGCGACGCAGCGCACGCGCCACATCGAGCTTGGCACCGCCGTCATTCCCATCGGCTACGAAAGCCCGTATCGGCTGGCCGAGGATCTGGCGACCGTGGATGTACTGTCGCGCGGACGGCTGAACATCGGCTTGAGTGCCGGCCGGCCGCTGCATGCGGATCTGATCGGGCCGCTTGCTTTCGATGGGGACTGGGAAAGCCACGATTTCTCCCATCAGCGAGTGCTGCGCTTTGCCGACAATCTGAGGGGCGCTTATCTCGGCAATCAGGATACGCTCATCAAGACGCCGTTCGGCCCGCAGCGTCCGCGGCTTCAGCCTTATGCGAAGGGGCTGATCGATCGCATCTGGTATGGCGGCGGCTCATTGCGATCTGCCGAATGGGCCGGACGCAACGGCTTCAATCTGCTGATCGGCAATGTCACCACGGGCGAGCAGACCGACGATTTCTTCGTTGCTCAATCGCGACAGCTGGAAACCTATCGCGCGTCTGGCGGCGATACGAGGCGGGTGGCGCTCGGACGAGTCATCGTGCCCTTCGACAGCGCGGATGCGATCACCCGCAAACGCTACACCGACTATGCCGCCGGCCGCTATGAGCGCACGCTTTCACCTCAGGGCGAACGTCGCACGCTTTTCGCCCGCGATATCGTCGGCTCTTCGGATGAAATTCTTGAGCGCCTGCGCAAAGATCCGATCTTGCCTCATGTCAATGAATTCCGGCTGGAGCTGCCCTACGAATTTCATGATGAGGAATATCGGCAGATCATCCATGACTTCGTAACGCTGATCGCTCCGGAGCTTGGCTGGAAGGAGGCCACGCTTCTGCGCCGATCCGCATCCTGAGGGTTGCATAACGGCAAGACCGGGCAGGCGAGATAAGGTCCTCCCGGTCCGTATGGTGCCGACCTATCGATCGGGTCCATGGATAGCCTAGGCGGCCACCCGGCGAGGCCGAAGCGCGAGCAAGCGTAGCGCATTCATTGTCACCAGCACCGTTGCGCCGGTGTCGGCGAGGATTGCCGGCCAGAGCCCGGTGATACCAACGATCGTGGTCACCAGGAACATGCCCTTGAGGCCGAGCGCGATGGTGATGTTCTGGCCGATATTGCTCATCGTACGCTTGGAAAGATCGATCATCTCGATGACATCGCCGACGCGGCCGTGCAGCACGGCGGCATCCGCCGTTTCCAGCGCAACGTCCGTTCCTCCACCCATGGCGATCCCGACATCGGCGGCTGCCAGCGCTGGCGCGTCGTTGATGCCGTCGCCGACCTTGGCGATGTGAAAGCCTTGCTGCTTTAGCTCGCCGACAATCCTCTGCTTGTCTTCTGGCAGCAGTTGCGCGCGAACCTCTATGCCGAGTGTCTTGCCGATAGCCTGCGCCGTGCGCTGGTTGTCGCCCGTCAGCATGATTGTCTTGATGCCAGCATCGGCAAGCGCCTTGAGGCCGGCAGCCGTATCGGCACGCGGTTCGTCGCGCATGGCGAGCAGGCCGGCCGCCGTACCCTTTGCAACGATGACGGAAACCGTTTTCCCTTCATCGTTGAGCGCGGCGATCCGAGCCGATTGCTCCGAGGTCAATGATACGCGATCGGCGGCTGCCTGCGGCGATCCAAGGAAAACGTCCAAACCATCGACCGTGCCGCTCACACCTTTGCCGCCGATGGCTTTCGCGTCGATGACCTGAGGGATATCCGTTTCGGCTTCAGCCGCGCGGTCGAGGATGGCGCGGGCGAGCGGATGGCTCGATCCGGTTTCGAGCGCTGCTGCCAGCCGCAGCACCTCCGTTTCATTCATGCTTAGACCGACGATATCGGTGACCTTGGGCTTGCCTTCGGTCAGCGTGCCGGTCTTGTCGAAAGCAACAGCGGTGACCTTGCCGATGTTTTCGAGCACGGCGCCGCCCTTCAGCAACAGACCGCGGCGGGCGCCTGAAGACAGTGATGCCGCGATTGCCGCCGGCGTCGAGATGACCAGGGCGCAGGGGCAACCGATCAGCAGGATTGCCAAGCCCTTATAGACCCATTCGCTCCAGCTGGCGCCCAGAAGTAAAGGCGGAATAACCGCGACGAGCGCACCGACAACGACGACCCCAGGCGTGTAATAGCGCGAGAAGCGATCGATGAAACGCTCGGTCGGAGCCTTCGATTCCTGCGCTTCCTCGACGAGCTTGACGACGCGGGCGATGGTATTGTCGGATGCTGCCGCCGTTACGCGGACGCGCAGCGCGGCATCGCCATTGACCGTGCCCGCAAAGACGGTTGCATCCACGCCCTTGTGCACCGGCGTGCTTTCGCCTGTCACCGGCGCCTCGTCGATGGCGCTTTCGCCGGAAAGGATCACGCCGTCGGCCGGAATGCGGTCGCCCGGGCGAACCAGGATGATGGCGCCGACAGCAAGGATTTCGGCCTGCACTTCACGGGTCTTGCCATTCTCTTCAAGGAGAGCGGTCTTGGGCACCAGATCCGTCAGGGATTGAATGCTTGCGCGCGCCTTGCCGGCGGCGACACCTTCCAGCAACTCGCCGATCAGGAAGAGGAAGACGACGGCAGCAGCTTCCTCACTGGCGCCGATGATTACGGCGCCGATGGCCGCGATCGTCATCAGCATCTCGATCGAGAACGGCGTTCCCATCCTTGCGGCCATGAAGGCGCGCCGGGCGATCGGCACCAAGCCGACAAGCATGGCCGCAGTGAAGATCCACATATCCCACGCCGGTATCAGCTTGCCGACACCCCAGGCGGTGGCGAGCGCTGCGCCGCTTGCGATCGTCAGCCTGCCCTTGGCCGACTTCCACCATGGCCCGGTGGTCGGTCCATGATCGTGACCGTGAAGGCCAGCGACCGAAGCATCGCGCTCATCCGAAGCGTGGGTGTGATCGGCATGATCATGTCGATGCCCGGCGGCGCCATGGTCGTGGTCGCCGTGATCATGCTCGTGATCGTGCCCCGCATGGTCGTGGCCATCGGACTTGTACGTGTGATGATCGTGCCCGCAGCCGCAGGCATGGTCGCTCCCTTCGATCTTTGACACGGCGGCATTGCTCTGCGGCAGCGGGAAAACTTTGTAGCCCAGTCCCACGACCCGCTTGGTTATGTTGTGCAGCAGGTCCGGATCGCCCTGATGCCTGACCGTCATAGTGCCAGCGGTGACCGAGACGGAAACATCCTCGACGCCCTGCAGTCGGCGAATGGCTGTGTCGATTTTCGCAGCGCATGAAGCGCAATCCATGCCCTCTATGCGATAGCGGCTCTGTTGTGTTGTCGGCGTCATGTTTCGGTTCCAGATTTTCTACCGGAACCATTGCTACAGCCTCTAGTAACTAGAGGTACAAGAGCAATTCTATGAATTTTTTAGGCGATCGCTCGCGGTGACGGCAATCGATCCGGCCCGCACCATGAAGCCGCCTCAGTTCCCTGCGGCGGCTGCTACGACACGGCGCAGGGAGACCTATAGCAGTTTCAGCAGAACCTTGCCGGTCTTGCCGGGCGCCAGCGAGGATTTTACAGCTTCCGCGATCTCAGCGATGTCATAGGCCGCCTCCACCGGCAGCTTGACCTCACCTGAGGCGACACGCGTGATCAGTTCGCCGATCAGCCGCCGCCGCTCTTCCGCCGGCATGGCGGCGCTGACCTTGATGCCCCAGAAGCCCTTAATTGTGAGCTGCTTGAAGATCACGGCCCTCGAGGCGATCTGCATCGGCTTGCCGGCAGCAGTGCCGAAGGAAACTAGCAGGCCGTTTTCGCCCAGGAGGTCTGCCAGGTCGTTGCTTGCAACACCACCGACAGAATCGACCGCTGCACGGATCGGCGCATCGCCAATCATGGCACGTACCTTCTCCTTCCAATCGGGTGCGGCGGTCGAGACGGCATTGCCGATGCCGAATGCGGATAGCTCATCGATGCCGCCGTCTCGTCGAACGAGATTGATCATGTGTATGCCGCGGCTGTGTGCCAGCATGGCCAAGGTTTTGCCGACAGCCCCATTCGCTGCGTTCTGGATGATCCAATCGCCGCGCTCGACATTGAGGAATTCCAAAAGCGAGATAGCGCTGAACGGCATGGCGATCAGTTGCGCCGCGGCTTCGTCGGAAATCACGTCCGGCACCGGAACGAGGCTTGCTGCCGGTGCCGTGAATTGTTCGGCCCAAGTACCATGGACACCGGCCGCAACGACCCGTTTGCCGATCAATGCCTTGTCGACGTCAGGTCCGACGGCATCGACGAAACCGACCGCTTCGCTGCCGCCAATGGCGGGCAAAACCGGCTTGTAGCCATAGGCGCCGCGCACGGTCCAAAGGTCATGATTGTGGATAGGGGAGAGAATGGTGCGAATGCGCACGTCTCCGGCGGCGGGCTCCGGCAGCGGCATGTCGGCCAGATAAAGGACCGCAGCCGGATCGCCGAAGACATCGTGGATGGCACTGCGCATTGTATTTTCCTTGTGTGTTGACATGCTGGTCCTGCTTTGGATCAAAGGCCGCCGGGTGCCGAAAGGGCTTGCTCAGTGGCAAGCATGGCCTGGTCGAGCGGTGTCTTGTCTTTTCCGAGCTTCGCCAGGATTGCTGCCCCGAGCCACAGGCTATAGAGCGAACGCGCCGTCTTTTCCGGGATGCAGGATGGTGAGATCGAACCGTCCTCGCGTCCCTCGGTGATTGTTTTGGTGAGGCGGCGAATGAGATCCTCGACGCCGCCGAGGAGGATCACGCGCATATTGTCTGAGAGATCGGAGATCTCGGCAGCCAGCTTTACCACCAGGCACCGGTCGGCGAGGCTGGCTGTATTGCCATCGGAAAGCCAGGCATCCCAATAATGCATCAGGCGTTGGCGGCCATTGCCCTTCCAGCCGAAGAGCGCGTCGAGCCGCTCGGCATAATCGGAGCAATATTGCTTCAGCAGGGCGCAGCCGAAGGCCTCCTTGGATGCGAAATAGTAATAGAACGAGCCTTTCGGCACGGCGCTCTGTTCGAGCAGCTCCTTCAGGCCTACGCCTCCGAAACCCTTGCGCAGCACCAGCTCCCGCCCGATTGCGAGAATATGGCTCCGAGTCAGCTCTGATTTCTTCTTCGTCATCATGAGCGGTCCGTAACAAATAATCGACCGGTCGTCTATAAACCCGATGTTGTTCGCGGTCAGATCAGTGCGAGAGCCGCAAGCGAGAGGATCAAAGCGGGAAACATCACGAGAGCGCCGATCCTCAGAAACGCCAGTGCTCCCATGTGGAGCCCTTCGCGGCGAAGAGCGGCAAGCCAGAGGATTGTGGCGAGCGAGCCCGTAACGGAGAGGTTGGGTCCGAGATCGACGCCGATCAGCACCGCGCCGGCAATGGAATCAGGAACATGGGCGGCCTGCACCGCGCTGCCGGCGAAAAGACCGGCCGGCAAATTGTTGACGAGGTTGGAGACGATGGCAACGGAAAGCCCAGCAACGCCAACCGCCTGTGTCTGCGATTGAGCCGCCAGCAATGCCAGCTTTTGGGACAGCAGAGCGGTGAGCCCGGTGTGATTGACCGCCTCGACAATCACGAAAAGGCCCGCAACCAGAGGTATTACACTCCAGCTGATGCCACGAACCGTCTCCAGCGGATTTTGCCGCGTAAGCGCGAGAACGATGACGGTCGTGAGGAGGCCCGCGACAAATGTCGGGATGCCGAGATCGACGTTCATGGCCGACGCCACGATCAGAATGAGGGCGGTGACTATCAGACCCCATCCTGCCAGCTTGGCGCTGCGGGAAAGGGCGGGTTGTCCAACCTCGCGGGCGATCGTGTCTTCGGCCAGTGCATGGCGCTGCGTCCAGTAGAGACAGACGAAGGTAACGATGATCGACACGATTGATGGCAGCAGGAAGGTCTGCATCCAGCGCGACAGGGGCGGCATCTCGCCGCCGGCGAAGATGACCAGATTGGCTGGATTAGAGATCGGCAGCACGAAGCTCGCGGCATTCGCAATGAAGGCGCAGACCAGCAGATATGGCATGGGGTCCTTCACCCGCGCCGCACGGCAGGCTGCATAGACGGCCGGCGTAAGTACGACGGCGGTTGCGTCATTCGACAGAAATACCGTCACGACCACGCCGACGATATAGACGAGCACGAACAGCCGGCGAGGAGAGCCCCTGGCATGCGAGGTGGCGATAGCCGCCACCCAGTCGAAGAGCCCTTCGCGCCGCGCCAGCTCCGATAGCAGCATCATGCCGATCAGGAAGAGATAGACATCGAATCCTTTGGATATACCTGTCCATACATCGGCAGGGCCGATGAGCCGCAGCGCAACGAGAAGTGCTGCGCCGAGAACAGCCCAGATCGCTTCCGGCCATCGGAATGGACGTGTGACGACACCGAGGGCCGTCAGGCCGGCGATGCTCCAGGTGATGGCGGATTCGGTCATTCGGCTTGTCTTGGCAACTCTTCTGGGATTTGGGGTCGGAGCGGCTATGTAGCATCACTGCGGGCCAGCGCAAATCGTAACCACGCTATATCTCGACAGAATCCTGCATGATATGCCGATCTGACGGAGCGCTATGCCTTCTTCGCTGTTGCCGTTTTCCTTGCAGTATCGTCATGCGATTTGTCGGCTCGCTCGACAAGGACGGAACATTCTGCATGGCGTATGACATATTCGACCGTCGACCCAAATATGCGATCGATAATATCGGAGGTATGCGTCGCAAGAATGATGAGGTCGGCCTCCTTTTCTTTGGCGACGGTCAGCAGCGTCTTCGATGCCGTGCCCATGCGTACGTCGACGGAGGCGGTAATGCCGAGGCGCCTGCACAGAGCATCGAGCTTCTCCTCAGCCTCGGTGATCACTGAAACAGCCCAATCGTCGGGGCTTTCGCGTCCCGAGGGGAAACGCTCGATAACATGCGCGACCGTCAATTCACCGCCTGGAGATAAAAGTGCCTGAGACGTCCGCAATAGGCGTTCGGCGCGCTCGCGCGAGCCCAACCCAATTGCGCAAATGATCTTGTCATACATTGCATTCTCCCAAAAACGTCTCGGTCCGAAGCAGTTCTTCGGCGCCGCTTGCAATCTTTCCGGTTAAACTTGCCCGGACAAGCAAACGAGTACCCAACACATCTATAATGGCGGCATCCGTCAAGTCTCGTTGGCGGCATGATGCAAGCCATACCTATCTGTAGGCCTCCGCCAATGACTGTTCATTTCGCCGTCGGCGCTGTCGATTCGATCGGGTGATTCGCCAGCCTGGCATGAAGTTTACCGCAATAGAGGTCAAATGGTCGCGGTTTTCACCTCCGATCGGATCGTGAGCGGCCGTGGATACATGCTTCCCGAAGAGGCGGCGGGATCGGGGAAAATTGCTGCAGTGCAAACGGTTTAGCCGCCGAACGATGGGGGCGCCACCATCGCAACAGCCTAGAAATATCATGGCTTCTGCGTCAATCTGACATGGCTGCGGCGAAGCCCTGCGACATCCTGCACGCTTTTGCGCAATGCACAATCTGCCTTAGAACCATGTCGCGAACAGCTTGCCACGGAATCAACCCATCGGCGAGACGGGCACTCCTATTCTTGTCGCTGACAAGAGGCAGAAAGCCGGTCATATTGGGGCTCCGATATCGTCGATTGCGATAAGTGCGTTCTGGGTTCAACGAAAGATTGGTGGTCTGCAATGCAGTTCATTCGATCTTTATTGGTCGGCGAACCCTCCTTGATGACACTGACTTGGAAAGGACGGGCTCACGTGACAGCCTCCTCCGCCACCGATGGAATGTTGGAAAGACGCAAGCTTGCGAACTCGCCTGCGTCGGAGAGTTTGACTATCGGCAAGGCGGCGAAGGAGCCGATGGCTGCAAAGTGTCGCGGCCTCCGCCTTGCATCGGCGCTGCTCTGCCTGTCTTCTCTTGGATGGATCGGTCAGGCGGCAATGCTTGCGGTCGGTGTCGGCGCGATCAGCGAAGGTGGCGGTGTCGGCGAGGTCGCGGTTCCCGCCGCCGTCGTTGCGGGTATTGGCGTCCTGCGGGCCTGTCTGGATTCGGCGGGCGGGCGGCTCGCATTTGTCGCTGCGCGCCGGGAGCTGAGCACGCAGCGTGCGGCGGCGGCTGCAGCGCTTGCTGCACGTTCCCCCCTCGATGGTGCGAGGCCGGCATCCGGTTTGGCGGCAAGTGTGCTGGGCGAGCAGGCCGAAGCGGTCGTTCCTTATCTCGCGCGCTTCCGGCCGACCCGTATGAGAGCAAGCCTAGTGCCGCTGGTGATGCTCATCTGCATCCTGCCGATTTCCTGGCTGGCGGCACTGATTCTCGCGCTTTGCGCGCCGCTCATCCCGATTTTCATGGCATTGATCGGCTGGCGCGCAAAAGCCGCCAGCGAGAAGCAGCTTGCCGAAACCGGCGGCATCAATGCCTTCCTGCTCGATCGTCTTCGCGGCCTCGCGACCATTCGCGCGCTCGATGCCGTCGATCTCACGGCCCGGCGCCTGCGCGCCGATGCGGCCTCGCTGCGGCTGCGTACCATGGCTGTGTTGAGGATCGCATTTCTGTCTTCGGCGGTGCTCGAATTCTTCGCCGCGCTCGGCGTTGCCGCGACAGCCGTTTATGTTGGCTTCAGCCTCTTGGGCTCGATCGAAGTCGGCACCTGGGACGGTCGCCTCACATTGACGCAAGGGCTCTTCATTCTGCTGCTTGCGCCCGCCTTTTTCGAGCCGCTTCGGGAGCTGTCCGCAGTTTGGCATGACCGTGCCAGCGGGGAGGCGGCACTTTCGGCACTGAAGGAACTCGCATCATCGCGCCAGACCATTCTCGGCGGCACAGACATGCCGTCACCCATGCCGGCAGGCGAGGCCGGTGTTGAGATCGAAGCGCTGGCCTTCCGCCATACGCCGGAACGAGACGCCGCAATCGATCATTTCGATCTCTCGATCACGGCCGGGGAACATGTAGCGCTCTGGGGTGCCAGTGGCTCGGGCAAGACCACGCTTCTGTCGCTGATTGCGGGTCTTGCGCGATACGAGGCCGGTGTCATCAGGATCGGCGGCGTCCCGCTGCGTGACGACACAGCGGATGCATTGCGCCGTCGCATGGCTTGGATAGGTCAGTCACCGCATATCTTTGCCGGCAGCGTCATGCGCAATATTGCTCTAAGACGCGACGGCATCGATGCTCCTGCCGTTGCTTCAGCGCTCGAAGGCGTTGCTCTCGATAAGGTGTTTACGCCGGAGCGGGTAGCTGCGGTCGGCGAGGGAGGGCTCGGTCTTTCCGGCGGCGAGGCGCTGAGGCTGATGCTGGCGCGGATGATGGTTGATGAGCGAGCCGATATCATCCTGGCTGACGAGCCGACCGCTCATCTTGATGCGCAGACTGCCGCCGCAGTCACGGATACGCTGCTCGCGCTCGCCAAGGGCCGCATCCTGATCGTTGCCACGCACGATCCCGTGCTTGCAGCGCGAATGGATCGCATCGTCCGGCTCGATAGGCCGGCGCGGAGGGCGGCGGCATGATGAAGACCTCCTTCAAGTCTCTCCTCCCGTTGGTCACGCTATTCTGGGTCGAGCGTGGCGCGAGCCTTGCTCTCGGTGCCGGCTTGTCCGTGCTGGCCATGCTTGCCGGCGGCGGATTGCTGGGGCTGTCCGGCTGGTTCATCACCGCCTCGGCCTTTGCCGGCCTGACGGTCGCGAGTGCCGCGGCTTTCGACGTGTTTATGCCGTCGGCCGGCATACGCCTGCTCGCCATCGGCCGAACAGCTGCGCGATACGGCGAGCGGCTCATTACGCATGATGCGGCCCTCAGGGTTCTTGCCGCCTTGCGCGAGAGGTTGTTTCGCGGCTGGGCGGAGCCTTCCGCAGCTGCGACCATGATCCGCCGGCCGGCAAAGCTGCTGTTCCGCCTGACGAATGATGTCGATGCGCTCGATTCCCTCTATCTGCGTGTGCTGGTGCCGGCCATTGTCGCCATTCTTGCCGCTATTGCAGTGACGATAGCGCTCTGTTTCATCGATCCATCGTTCGGCGTCATGGCAGGGCTGTGGCTTGTCGCGCTTTGTCTTGGTCTTTCCGTCGTCGCGGCGCGTCTGGCGCTGAAGCCGGGCCGTCGCTGCGCCCACGCGATGGAAGCATTGCGTGCCCGGGTTGTCGATCTTGTTGCCGGTCAGACCGATCTGGCGATGGCTGGACAGCTGCAGGCGCAACAGGCGGCGATCGTCGAAGCGGATCAGCGATTGGCGGAGGCTGACAGCGCCTTGAATAGGATCGACAGTGGCGTCGCAGCCGGCTTTTCACTTGGCTCGACATTCCTGTTGACGATGACGCTGCTTGTGGTTGCCTTGTTTGCCAAGCAGGGAGCGATTGGCGCGCCTGCCGCCGCCTTCGCGCTGCTCATCGCCTTCGCCGCTACGGAACCTTTTGCGGCTCTTAGACGAGGGGCGCTCGAACTCGGACGAACCTTGCTTGCCGCAAGGCGCATTGCGCCTCGATTGAGCCCGGCCGCCGCTCCCATGCCACGGGTTGAACCGGTCGCCGGCTATGCCTTCCAGCTCAGCGCTGCCGTCGCCGGACACGAGGGAGCTTCCCGCCTGGTCCTGAACGATCTTTCCCTGTCGCTGCCGGCCGGCGAGCGGCTGGCGGTCGTGGGTGAAAGCGGTGTCGGTAAATCGACGTTGCTGGCCCTGCTTGCGGGCGAGATTGTCGCCACGAGTGGCTCTGTGGCTCGTCAGTCGGCTGCGACGCTGACGCAACGGAGCGACGTGTTTCGAGACACGGTGCGAGGCAATCTGAAGCTGGCAGCGCCTCATGCGGACGACAACCGGCTGCGCGATGCTCTCGCAACGGCCGGCTTGCTCGCCGACATCGACGCACTCCCTGATGGCCTTTCAACGCGCCTCGGCGAAGGCGGCAGCGGCTTCTCCGGCGGTCAGCTTCGCCGACTGGCGCTCGCAAGGCTTCTGCTGCGCGATACGCCGCTCTGGCTTCTCGATGAGCCGACGGAAAGCCTCGATGGCGCTACGGCCCGTGCCGTGCTTGCTCGGCTCGCCTCGGTGGCCGATGGGCGCAGTCTCGTCATTGCAACACATATTCGTCGCGAGGCCGCCTTGGCGGATCGGATCGTCGCTTTGGACGATGGCCGCATCGTCGCCATGGCGCAACGCGGAACGCCTGAATTCGAAATGCTTCTCGATCGGCTGCGGCCGGATTGAGGGGCAATCAACGTGCCCGCGACGCGTCGAATGGCGCCGCATTCCTGTCAGACACACCGTAGGGGGTGGGAGAAAGACTATGGAACTCGATATCGTGGCGCTGTCGCGCCTGCAGTTCGCCATGACGGCGCTGTATCATTTTTTATTCGTGCCGCTGACGCTCGGTCTTTCCGTGCTGCTTGCCATCATGGAAACGACCTATGTCATGACGGGCCGCCAGATTTGGCGGCAGATGACGAAGTTCTGGGGGACGCTCTTCGGCATCAACTTCGTGCTCGGCGTCGCCACCGGCATCGTGATGGAATTCCAGTTCGGCATGAACTGGAGCTACTACAGCTATTATGTCGGCGATATTTTTGGCGCGCCGCTGGCGATCGAGGGATTGATGGCCTTCTTCCTCGAGGCGACCTTTGTCGGTCTGTTCTTCTTCGGCTGGGACAAGCTGTCGAAAGTCGGTCATCTGGTCGCCACCTGGGCTGTCGCACTCGGCTCGAATTTCTCGGCGCTGTGGATCCTGATCGCCAATGGCTGGATGCAGAACCCGGCAGGCTCGGCGCTCAATCCGCAGACCATGCGCATGGAGATCGTCAGTTTCTTCGACGTCGTCTTCAATCCGGTGGCGCAGGCGAAGTTCGTTCACACCGTCTCGGCCGGCTATGTCTGTGCCTCGGTCTTCGTGCTTGGTGTCTCGGCCTGGTATCTTGTCAATGGCCGCAGCGTCGAGCTTGCAAAGCGCTCGATGACGGTTGCCGCATCCTTCGGCCTGGCTTCGGCACTTTCGGTCGTCGTGCTGGGCGATGAAAGCGGCTATCTTACGACCGAACATCAGAAGATGAAGCTCGCGGCAATCGAGGCCATGTGGAAGACCGAACCGGCGCCGGCCGCCTTCACCGCCTTCGGCTTTCCGGATCAGGAGGCCCGCGAGACCCATTATGCCATTCACATTCCATGGGCCATGGGTCTGATCGGCACGCGATCGCTGACGACGGAAATCCCCGGCATCGACAAGCTCGAGGAACAGGCCAAGAACCATATTCGTCAGGGCATCAAGGCCTATGATGCGCTGATGAAGGTTCGCGCTGCCAAGCCGGCGACGCCCGGCGAGGCCTCGCAGGATGTGGCCACTGCACGCACCTCCTTCGAGGATATCGGCCACGAGCTCGGTTATGCTCTGCTGCTCAAGCGCTATGTCGACGATCCACGCCAGGCGACGGAGGAGCAGATCGCGCAAGCCGCTCGCGACACCATTCCGAATGTGCCGACGCTCTTCTGGTCATTCCGCATCATGGTCGGCCTTGGGATGTTCTTCATCCTGCTGATGACGGTCTTCTTCTGGCTTTCGGCACGGCGGAAACTGGATCGATATCCGCTGCTGTTGAGGATCGCGGTCTTCGCCATTCCGCTGCCCTGGGTCGCCATCGAGCTTGGCTGGGTCGTTGCGGAATTTGGTCGTCAGCCGTGGATCATCGAAGGTGTGCTGCCGACAGCTGCGGCCGTCTCCAATCTTGGCGCCGGCACGGTGCTTCTCACCATCCTCGGCTTTGCCGCGCTCTACACGGTCCTCATCGTCATCGAGATGACGCTGATGATCAAGGCGATCCGCAATGGTCCCGAAGCGGACAACGAGCCGGAGGCCAAGCTGATTTCCGAAAACCTCGTTCCGGCTGCGGAGTGACCTGCCATGATTCTGCATGAATTGATCGACTATGAGACCCTGCGTATCATCTGGTGGCTGCTTCTCGGCGTGCTTTTGATCGGCTTTGCCGTCACCGACGGCTTCGACCTCGGCGTCGGCACGCTGCTGCCATTCGTCGCAAAGACCGATACGGAACGGCGCATCGCCATCAACTCGATCGGCGCGACTTGGGAAGGAAATCAGGTCTGGCTGATCCTCGGGGGTGGCGCCATCTTCGCCGCCTGGCCACCGCTTTACGCCGTGTCCTTCTCCGGTTTCTACCTGGCGATGTTTGCCATCCTCTTCGCGCTCATCCTGCGGCCGGTTGCGTTCAAATACCGTTCCAAGCGCGATAGCGCCGGCTGGAAGGCGGGCTGGGACTGGGCTTTGTTTGTTGGCGGTTTCGTTCCATCGCTGATCTTCGGTGTGGCGGTCGGTAACGTGCTCCAGGGCGTGCCCTTCCGCTTCGATGATGATATGCGCATCTTTTACGAAGGCTCCTTCTTCGCCCTTCTGAACCCTTATGCGCTCCTCTGTGGTCTGCTGTCGGTTGCCATGCTCGTCATGCACGGCGCCGCCTGGCTTCTCGTGAAGACAGATGGTGTTGTTGCCGAACGCGCGCGTCGGTTCGGCATCGTGGCGGCTCTGGCCGTGATGGTGCTCTTTGCGCTTGGCGGCTTGTTCCTTTGGATTGATATAGATGGCTATCGCATCGCCAGTGCAATCGATGTCGCAGGCCCGTCCAATCCCCTTCTGAAGACGGTCGAGCATAGCGCGGGCGCATGGCTTGGCAATTACGACAGTCATCCATGGATGATGATCGCCCCGGCTCTTGGCTTCGTGGGGGCAGCAGCGGCCTTGCTTGCCATGCTCAGCCGGCGTGAAGTGACCGTACTGCTATTTAGCAAGCTTGCCATTTTCGGCATCATCTCGACTGTCGGCGTGTCGATGTTCCCCTTTATTCTGCCGTCATCGCTTGATCCGCGCTCCAGTCTGACGGTGTGGGACGCTTCGTCCAGTCACCTGACATTGTTCATCATGCTCGTCGTCGCCGTCATCTTCCTGCCGATCGTGCTTGCCTACACCGCATGGGTCTATCGCGTGCTGTGGGGCAAGGTCGACGAAGCGACGGTGAATGACAAGGGCGGCCACGCCTACTGATCTGCAAGGAGATTTCACATGTGGTACTTTGCCTGGCTTCTCGGCTTCCCTCTCGCCGCAGCCTTCGCCGTCCTCAACGCCATGTGGTACGAACTGGTGGATGACCAAGCGAAAGCCAAAGCCGCGGGCGCTCAAGAAAAATGAGCGAAACGTCCCATCCTTGATGGAGCTTTGTCATATGATCGGCACGCCGGCCGAAGACCGGCGTGCCGCGCCTGCAAGAACGAATCGCGCTAACCCGGACATAGGTCCTTGAGTTTATGACTGCCGAGTTGGTCAAATGCTTTGTCATGCCGTCAATTACGGGAGCGTCAGCTTGGTTCAAGGCATTCATGGATCAAAAATATTGCGGAATTTAGTCTTCGCGGGGATGAAAAGTGGGGCCAATAGCTCCACATGGCGGGAATTGTATGCAATGATATGCAATCAATGCCGGCCGGAGTTTCTGCTCACGTCCGGTCTCGTGCGGAGCATGAAATGAAAGACTGGCATCCTGATCTCAGCCGCTCCTCTAGCCCCCGCTACATTGCCATAGCCGACCTGATCGAGATGGATTTGCGCAGCGGCGTTCTTGTTGCCGGCGACAGGCTCCCGCCGCAACGTGCGCTTGCCAGGCGTCTCAACATCGATTTTACGACGGTTGCGCGCGGCTACGTCGAAGCGCAGAAGCGTGGGCTTGTAGATTCCCATGTCGGACGCGGGACGTTCGTGACCGGCAGACAGGAGAGGGAGCGCCGAAGTTTTGCTCTCGACGTCGCTTCCGATCCGCGCCGTGCCTCCGCGATCGATTTCTCGATGAATCTCCCGCCGGAACCGAGCGATCCGGATCTTCTTGCTCGCATGCAGGAGGGCATGTCGGCTGTAGCGGTCGATCTTATTCCCTTGCTGCGATATCAGGGATTTGGCGGGCTGGCTGTGGACAAGGAGGCTGCCGCAACCTGGCTCAGCCGCCGGGGCCTCACCCCGGCACAGGAACGCATCTTCATAACACCGGGCGCGCACCCGGCCTTGCTGGCGATCTTTGGCCTTTTGGCCAAGCCTGGCGAAACCGTGCTTTCGGAGAATATCACGTATCCCGGCATGCGTTCGATTGCGGCGCAGCTCCGGCTCAATCTCTCGGGCCTGGCGATGGATGACGAAGGTGTCTTGCCGGAAGCATTTGAAGAAAGCTGTGAACGCCTGCGACCGAAGGCGCTTTACCTCAACCCGACACTGCAGAATCCGACGACGCTGACGATTCCGCAGGCGCGGCGCGAGGCGATTGCCGCGATTGCCCGCAAATATCGCGTGCCGATCATCGAGGATGATGCCTATGGCTTCATTCCGCTGGATGCGCCAGCGCCAATGGCTGCAATCGCACCGGATCTGACCTGGCATATCGGTGGATTGGCGAAGTGCATTGGTGCAGGGTTGCGCCTCGCTTTTGTCGTAGCGCCGGACACCCGGTCGATATGGCCCTTCGTGAGTGCGATGCGGAGCAACAATGTCATGGCGTCGCCGCTCAACATGGCGCTTGCGACGCGCTGGATTGAAGATGGTACCGCCGATGGCATCCTGCGTTTCATTCGCACGGAGGCCGCCGCCCGCCAGGAGATGGTTGCTGACATATTGCCATCAGGCAGCTATCGGGCTGATCCCATCAGTTTCAACATCTGGCTGCCGCTTGGTGGCGGCTGGACGCGCGCCACCTTCGGCAGCCATATGCGCAATGCAGGTATCGGCGTTGTCGCAAGTGACGCCTTCACGGTGGACGGCGTGGCACCTGAGGCCGTGCGCGTTTGTCTTGGTGGCCCGATAGGCCGCGAAGCCTTGAAAGGTGCGTTGAGTTTCATGGCACATGCGCTGCAGGGGCCGCCGGAATTGACCGCTTCCTTCTTCTAATCTCCAGCGCAATATTGCCATTGATCGGAGGGGCGCAGGCTCCTTAGCGCCTCCATTCCCTTCATTTGCCGAAATTGCCACTGCGTCATTCTGCCAAATGGACGTATAGAATGCATTCATTATATTTATATTGAATGCATGCAATCTGACTATTGATTGCCTGTCATTGGAAGATTGATTCAGGAGTGATGCTGTCATGGATGCCGATTATCCCCCGCTGAGCCCACTGCAGACCGGCTTTCGTTGTCGTTGCCCGCGTTGCGGGCAGGGGCGCTTGTTCGATGGATTCCTGACCCTTCGCAAGCAGTGCGAAGCATGTGGTCTCGACTATTCCTTCGCGGATCCCGCCGATGGACCGGCTTTCTTTGTCATCTGCTTTGCCTGCATCCCGAGCGTCCTTCTCGGCGTCTGGCTGGAGGTAGCATTCTCGGCGCCGGTCTGGGTTCATTTCCTTCTGACAGGCCCCTTCATGCTGGCGACCTGCATTCCACCATTGCGACCGTTGAAGGGATGGCTGATTGCGAGCCAATATTTCTACAAGGCCGAGGAAGGTAAGCTCGTCCGTCTGCCGGCAACCGAGACGCCCCATTCGGCGAGCTAAGGTCTGTGGGCTTCATCTCGAATTGATGACCGCCGCGGCGAGATGAATGATGGCACCAACTATGCTGTGTGGGTGGAAATCTTATGATCGAAGTTGGATTCGACGATGGTTTGAACAAAAAATAAAGCGGCTGGAGCAGCAGTTTTGAGGTGGTGCTCCTCACGATAAATAGTGTCAACTAGCCTGGAAATATCTGAAATGTGGGATTGGTTCCCTATAGTCTTCATTCTCTTCAAGGTTCTCGTGTTAGGCACGGGCATGTTCTTCGCCATCAAGTGGCATCACGATCAAGGGAAGCAGAAATAACGAAACCGGCGGACCCCAAGCGCCCGCCGAACACACCCTTGACGCCTCAGATTAAAGCGAAAATCTCGGCGCTCGATACCGGATATCAACCCTTCGGCATCGCTGCGCCAATGCCGCACTGCACATTTTGCCAAATAAGTCACCCTTCAAGTCAAAAAAGTATCAGTCGAGCGTACAAGGCGTAGTAGCGGCAGGCGCTTATGAGGGGTAGGTTTACCACATAGAAGACGTGATGGCCTCTGGGAGGAGGCGCCGCAACCGTTGCAGTGCGGACGGATGAAAGGAGGCTTGCCGATGAACCCGGATTTGGAAGTGGTCGCGATCGGTAGCGGAGAATCCTTCAAGGCGTGGGAACACGGCTATCCCTACCGCACGGTTCGCTGGCATTTCCATCCCGAATATGAAATCCACCACGTCGTCGCGACAACGGGCCAATATTTCATCGGTGACTTCATTGGCGAGTTCGAGCCGGGCAATCTCGTGCTGACGGGACCGAACTTGCCCCATAATTGGGTAAGCGACGTGCCCGCCGGCGTTACCTTGCCGTTGCGCTGCCGCGTGCTGCAATTTTCCGAATCCTTCTTTGCCGATGCCAGCAAGGTTTTTCCGGAACTGTCGGCCTGTGTCGGCATCCTGGAGACGAGTCGCCGCGGTGCGCTCTTCACGCCCGCGACAGCGTCGAT
This sequence comes from Martinezella sp. CNPSo 3732, assembly GCF_057784515.1. Taxonomy (NCBI): domain Bacteria; kingdom Pseudomonadati; phylum Pseudomonadota; class Alphaproteobacteria; order Hyphomicrobiales; family Rhizobiaceae; genus Martinezella; species Martinezella sp. CNPSo 3732. The sequence goes on along the minus strand of NZ_JBXSOO010000010.1, from coordinate 161,623 downwards.
CGTCGGCCCGATCCTTGGCGAACTGGTCGAAGCGTCAGGCATCCGCCGCATCGAACTTTTCATGAATATTCTCGACGCCATGAGCCGTGCCGAGGGCACGCGCACGCTCGCCAGCGCCGGCTATCAGCCGGACCCATCCGGCTTCATGTCGGCGGGTGTCAATCAGGCGTTGGCTTACATCAATGCGCACCTGACCGAGCCGTTCAGCGAATGCGATCTGGCTGAATTGACCGGCCAGAGCCCGAGCGCCTTTTCGCGCAGCTTTCGTCGCCATACGGGCATGGCGCTAGTGCAATATGTCAATCGTCTGCGCATCAACTTCGCCTGCCATCTTCTGATGAGCAAGGCCGAGATGACGATCACCGACATCTGCTTTGCTGCAGGCTTCAACAATATCTCGAACTTCAATCGGCGTTTTCTGGATCAGAAGGGCATGGCGCCCTCCCGGTTCAGATCGCTCTTGGCACAGCACGCACGCGCGGTGGAGGCCGCCTAACAAAAGGGAGGGCAGGGAGGAGAGACAAAATTCAGGGCAAGCGAACGGGCAGGCGCCTTTGCCGCCCGAAGGCGAAGGCTTGTCCGAAAAATACCGCCGCGTCGGCCGGATGGCCGTTGCCGGACAGCCAAACAAGAGCATCGCGTGCGAACAGCCGCGATGATCGAAACCATTACACTTTGGAACGGAGAAATTCCAATGAACCATTTCGCACTGAAAATCGCCGGGGCAGCCGTGCTTGCCGCCGGTCTTCTGGCCGGTACGTCCGCCTTTGCGCAATCCGCCAAGGTGACGGATGCGACCGTTGCCTTCCTGATGCCTGACCAGAGCTCCACACGCTATGAAGAGCATGATTTCCCTGGCTTCCAGGCGGAAATGAAGAAGCTCTGCGCCGGCTGCAAGGTCATCTATCAAAACGCCAATGGCGACGCCTCGCGTCAGCAGCAGCAGTTCAATTCGGCGATCTCGCAGGGCGCGAAGGCAATCGTGCTCGACCCGGTGGATTCCACGGCCGCAGCTTCGCTGGTGAAGCTCGCGCAGAGCCAGGGCGTTCGCGTCATCGCCTATGATCGCCCGATCCCTTCGGCTGCCGCCGATTACTATGTCTCCTTCAACAATGAAGAGATCGGCAAGATGATCGCCAAGTCGCTGGTCGATCATCTGAAAGCCAAGGGTGTGAAGGCCGGCGATGGCGGCCTTCTCGAGATCAACGGCTCGCCAACGGATGCTGCCGCGGGCCTGATCAAGAAGGGCATCCATGCCGGTCTGGCCGACGGCGGCTATCCGGTGCTTGCGGAGTTCGACACGCCGGAATGGGCGCCGCCGAAGGCGCAGCAATGGGCAAGCGGCCAGATCACTCGCTTCGGCAAGAAGATCCTCGGCGTCGTTGCCGCCAATGACGGCACGGGCGGGGCAGCCGTCGCCGCCTTCAAGGCCGCCGGCTACGATCCGGTGCCGCCGGTCACTGGCAACGACGCCACCATCGCCGGCCTGCAGCTCATCATTTCCGGCGATCAGTACAATACGATCTCCAAGCCGAGCGAGATCGTGGCTGCCGCCGCCGCCAATGTTGCGATCGAGCTGCTCTCTGGCGAGACGCCGAAAGCGGACACGAAGCTCTTCGACACGCCGACCAAGCTCTTCACGCCGGCCCTGGTCACGTCCGAAAATCTGAAGGCCGAGATCATCGACAAGACGGTCAACGGCAAGCCGATCCAGACGCCGGAACAGCTCTGCAACGACCGTTATGCCGATGGCTGCAAGAAGCTCGGTATCGGCAGCTAAGCCTTGTCCTATCTCCATCCGGCCGCTTCGGCGGCCGGAGACCCATAGCATTTTAACCCGAGAAGGTGGCGAGTCATGAGTGACGCTTCCGATCACAGAGCCCCTGACGGCGAGCTGGTGCTCAGCCTCAAAGGGATCTCCAAACATTTCGGCGCCGTCTCGGCACTGACGGATATCAACCTCGATGTGCATGCCGGTGAGGTCGTGGCGCTTGTCGGCGACAATGGCGCCGGCAAATCGACGCTCGTCAAGGTTCTGGCCGGCGTCCATCAGCCGAGTGCCGGCACGATCACATTCCGCGGCAAACAGGTGACGCTCAGCGATCCAGCAACCGCACTTGATCTCGGCATTGCCACGGTGTTTCAGGATCTGGCGCTTTGCGAGAACCTCGATGTCGTCGCGAACATCTTTCTCGGCCGGGAGCTGAGCCCTTTGAAGCTCGACGAAACCGCCATGGAGGTTCGCGCCTGGACATTGCTCAACGAGCTTGCAGCGCGCATCCCAAGCGTGCGCATCCCGATAGCATCGCTTTCGGGCGGCCAGCGACAGACGGTGGCGATCGCCCGCTCGCTGCTGCTCGAGCCGAAACTCATCATGCTCGACGAGCCGACCGCCGCCCTTGGCGTGGCACAAACCGCCGAGGTGCTGAACCTCATCGAGCGTGTCCGCGACAAGGGGCTCGGCGTCATCATGATCAGCCACAATATGGAGGATGTGCGCGCCGTCGCCGACCGTATCGTCGTGCTGCGCCTCGGCCGCAACAACGGGATCTTCTATCCCGATACGTCAAATCAGGAACTCGTCAGCGCCATCACCGGAGCCACGGAAAACGCGGTGTCGCGGCGCGCTGTGCGCCGTCAGGCCCAACAGGAAGTAAGAGAAGGGGGCCAGCCATGAGCGAGAATGGCAAGCAATCCACCCTGCTGCTCGACCGCAGCGACGTCCGCGTCAACCATGATACCGGGCTTGGCGCGACCATTCGCTCCTCTATCGACAAGGTGCGTTCCGGCGATTTGGGCTCGCTGCCCGTCGTCGTCGGCCTCGTTATCATCTGGACGGTGTTCGGCACTCTCAACCCGACATTCCTTTCCAGCAACAACCTCGCCAACCTGCTGTTCGACGCCTCGACCGTCGGCATCATCTCGCTCGGCATCGTCTGCGTGCTGATGGTCGGCGAAATCGATCTTTCCGTCGGCTCGATCAGTGGCTTCGCTTCGGCCATGGTCGGCATGCTCTGGGTGAACGAGGGCTGGCCGGTGGCCTTGGCGATCCTGGCGGCGCTGGTTGTCGGCGGCGTGATTGGCGCCATCTATGCCGTGCTGTTCAACCGGTTGGGTATGCCGAGCTTCGTTGCCACATTGGCCGGCCTTCTCGCCGTGCTCGGCATGCAGCTCTATCTGCTCGGCGCCACCGGCTCGATCAATTTGCCCTATGGCTCGGCCATCGTGAATTTCGGCCAGCTTCTGGTGATCCCCCGTCCTCTTGCCTATGTCTTCGCGCTTATTCCGGGCGCGGTCATGCTGGTCAGCGGCTTGAGCGCCGTGCGGCGACGCAAGCAGGCAAACCTTTCGGCACCGTCCATCGGCGGATTGCTGGCGAAGGCGGCTGTGATCACCGTGGCCTTGGAATTCGTCGCCTTCTATCTCAATCAGGATCGCGGCATTCCCTGGATGTTCGCCCTGTTCGTTGTGCTCGCCATCGTCATGAATTATGCGCTGACACGCACGCAATGGGGCCGGTCGATGTCTGCCGTCGGCGGCAATCGCGAAGCGGCACGCCGCGCCGGTATCAATGTACGCAGGATCTATACCAGCGCCTTCGTGCTTTGCGCCATGTTCGCAGCCCTTGGCGGCGTGCTGGCGGCTGCGCGTCTCGCCTCGGCCAGCCAGCAGGCGGGCACCGGCGATGTCAATCTGAATGCGATCGCGGCGGCCGTCATCGGCGGCACCAGCCTCTTTGGCGGCCGCGGTAGCGCCTATTCCGCGCTGCTTGGCATCATCGTCATCCAGTCGATCGCGAGCGGCCTCACCATGCTCGATCTGTCGTCGGCACTTCGCTACATGATCACTGGCGCAGTTCTTGCCATTGCCGTCATCGTCGACTCGCTCGCCCGTCGTTCCCGCGCCTCGCATGGGCGCGGCTGATTTCTTTAAGAAGGTAAGGATTGATATGAGACAGGATTTTGCCGGCAAGGTTGCCGCCATCACCGGGGCTGCGTCCGGAATTGGCCTCGAATGCGCCAAATCGCTATTGAACGAGGGCGCCAGCGTCGCCCTCGTCGACCGGGCCGAAGATAGCCTGAAAAGCCTTTGCGCCGAACTGGGGGCGAACGCCTTTCCCGTCGTCGTTGATCTTCTGAAGCCCGAGAGTGTGGCAACCATGTTGCCGCAGATTCTCGACAGGTTCGGCAAGCTCGATATCTTCCATGCCAATGCCGGCGCCTATATCGGCGGCGAGGTCGCGGAAGGCGACCCCGATGCCTGGGACCGGATGTTGGATCTGAATATCAATGCGGCCTTCCGTTCGGTCCGCATGGTGCTACCGCACATGATCGAGCGCAAGACGGGCGACATCATCATGACGAGCTCGATTGCCGGTCTGGTGCCGGTGGTCTGGGAGCCGATCTACACGGCTTCCAAGCATGCCATCCAGGCTTTCACGCACACGGTGCGGCGTCAGGTTGCCAAGCATGGCATCCGCGTCGGCGCCGTGGCGCCGGGGCCGGTGGTGACGGCGCTGATCAGCGATTGGCCGCAGGCAAAACTCGATGAGGCGATTGCCGCAGGTGGCCTCATGGAGGCGACGGAAGTGGCGGAGGCGGTGGTCTTCATGCTATCCAGACCGCGTAACATCGTAATCCGGGATCTGGTGATCCTGCCCTTGAGTACGGATCTCTGATGACGACACCTTATTTCATCGGCATCGATGTAGGCACGGGCAGCGCCCGGGCTGGAGTGTTCGATGCGCGTGGCCATCTCCTCGCTGCGGCGAAGCGGTCGATCACTATCTGGCACGAAGCCGGCAGCATCGTCGAGCAGTCGAGCGAGCAGATATGGCAGGCTGTTTGCGACAGCGTCAAAGAGGCTGTCGCTAGGGCGAAGATCGCAGCCGGTGATGTCTCCGGCATCGGCTTCGATGCAACCTGTTCGCTGGTCGCGGTCAAGGCGGATGGCCGGCCAGTGGCAGTCGGCCCGTCGGGCGATGCCGATCGCAACATCATCGTCTGGATGGATCATCGCGCGGCCGGCGAGGCGGCGGAGATCAATGCCGGAAACCATCCCGTGCTGCGCTATGTCGGCGGCCGCATCTCGCCTGAGATGGAGACGCCGAAGCTGCTCTGGCTGAAGCGAAACCTGCCGCAATCCTTCGCGGCAACGGATCATTTCTTCGACCTCGCCGATTATCTGACCTGGCGCGCGACCGGCTCGCTGCAGAGATCGGTCTGCACGGTAACGTGCAAATGGACCTATCTCGCCCATGAGAAGCGCTGGGACGCCCAATATTTCATGGATATCGGCCTTGGTGAGCTGGCCGACGAAGGCTTCGTGCGGATCGGCACCGAGATCGTCGAGCCCGGTACGGCGCTTGGCGGCGGCTTGAATGAAACCGCCGCCCACGATCTCGGCCTTGCCATCGGCACGCCGGTTGGCGCGTCTCTGATCGATGCCCATGCTGGCGGCATCGGCACGCTCGGCGGGCGGGGAGAAGATGGCAAGGCTGATGTCAGAAACCGGCTCGCCTATATCTTCGGCACCTCCGCCTGCTCGATGGCGTCGAGCAAAGGGGCTGTCTTCGTCGATGGCGTCTGGGGACCCTATTATTCGGCCATGGTGCCTGGCCTCTGGCTGACCGAAGGCGGTCAGTCCGCGGCCGGTGCCGCGATCGATCATCTCGTCACCATGCATCCGGCCGCCGAAGAAGCTCGTCGGAAGGCCGAGGCGGAGGGGCTGTCGCTGGTCGCATGGCTTGATCGACGGGCCATGAAGGCAAGCGGCAACGCGTCCGACGCCGTGAAGCTCGCGCAATTGATCCAGGTCGTGCCCGAATTCCTTGGCAATCGGTCGCCCTATGCCGATCCCGACGCCCGCGCTGTGATCTCCGGCCTCGGGCTGGAAACTGGCATCGACGATCTCGTCGCGCTCTATGTCGCAGGCCTCTGCGGCATCGGCTATGGCCTCAAGCAGCTGCTCGAAAAGCTAGCTCAGGATGGCATCGCCTGCGACCTCATCATCGCGAGCGGCGGCGCTGCCCAAAGCGGCCTCGTGCGTCAGCTTCTGGCGGATGCGACAGGCCGGCCGGTCGCTGTCGCGGATACGGAGGAGCCCGTTCTTCTCGGTGCGGCGATGCTCGGCGCCACGGCTGGCGGGCATTCTGGTTCGCTCTTGGAAGCCATGGCCACCATGTCGCGATTGGCGAAGAGGTTCGAGCCGGCGGATGGTGCCATCAGGGCGTTGCACGAGCGGCGTTACGAAGCTTTCGAGCTGCTACAATCGGCAGATCGCAGCATCAGGGCCTTGATGGCGTCGTAAGTCCGGTCATCAGCCGCGATAGCGCAGCGCCTCCAGCACCACCGCAAATGCCGAGGACGGCTGGCGGCGGCTCGGATAATAGAGATGGTAGCCCGTCCAAGGCGGGCACCAATCCTCAAGCACACGAATGAGCCGACCGCTTTCGATATCTGGCTGCACCAGATCATGAGGCGCATAGGCCAAGCCATAGCCAGCGACTGCGGCGGCCAGAACCTGTCGGATACCGTTAAATGTCATCTGGCCGTCGACGCGCACCCGCAGTTCGTCGCTGCCCTTTTCGAATTCCCAGATATAATTGCCGCCATGGGTCGGAAGACGGAGGTTGATGCATTTATGAGCGGTGAGATCTTGAGGGATGAGCGGTTTGTCGCGTCCCCCGAAATAGGACGGGGAGCCGACCACCGCGAAAGCCTGATCGGGAGCGATGCGCACGGCGATCATGCCGTTGGCGACCGTCTGGCCGAGACGCACGCCGGCATCGAACCGTTCTGCCACAATGTCGGTCAGGCCGTAATCGTTGATGATCTCGACATGGATGTCGGGATAATCCTTCAGCACGCGGGCAAGCTTCGGCCAGATATAGGTATCGACGGCATAGTCGACCGCGGTGATCCGGATGGTGCCGGCGGGCTTTTCGCGCAATTCGGTAACGGCGAAGAGCTCGGCTTCGATCTCCTGGAAACGCGGCGTCAGGGATTGCAGCAGGCGCTCTCCGGCCGGTGTCGGGCTGACGCTGCGCGTCGTGCGCGTCAAAAGCCTGACGCCCATGCGCTCTTCGAGCTGTCGCACGGTGTGGCTGAGCGCCGATTGCGAAACGCCCAGCTGTGCCGCCGCCCGGGTGAAACTCCGCTCTCTGGCAACCGCGAGGAAGAACAGCAGGTCGTTGACGTTTTCGCGCAGCATCTATGAGTACCCCTCATATGTCCGGCGATGCTCTTATCACGGAATGAGGGAGTAACATAGCGCGAGCAACGAAGCGAAGGGCTAGTATCCTGCGCCAGCAGGCGTTCCGGTGTTTCAGCCAGTCACAGCGAAAAACGGCATTTATTGCTGCCGTTCATAAGTCTATGCGGGCGTGACCCACTACTGCTCTGAAATTTGGAGGCTAGATTAGCCTCATATGGTCGAGCCATTGCGGCTCATCGCAGGAAAGGATGTCATCATGGATATCAAGAGAAACGGGACGCAGCCATCCGGCAAAGGTCCTTCGGACTGGTTCACCGGCACCGTACGCATCGACCCGGTCTTTGCCGCCAATGACGCGCGGCGAGCTGCGGCCGGCAGTGTCACATTCGAACCCGGTGCTAGGACTGCGTGGCATACCCATCCGCGCGGCCAGACCTTGATCGTCACCGCCGGCTTCGGTCTCGTTCAGCGCGAGGGCGGGCCGATCGAGGAGATCCGCCCGGGAGACGTCGTCTGGTTCGAGCCGGGCGAGAAGCACTGGCATGGCGCCTCGCCAACGACAGCCATGACCCACATCGCCATCCAGGAGCATGTCGACGGCAAGGTAGTGGATTGGATGGAGCATGTGACGGACGCGCAATATCAGGGAAAATGAGGTCGAAGATCATGGCAGAAGGTATCCAGGACAAGGTCGTTGTCATCACGGGCGCCAGCAGTGGCCTCGGTGAAGCAGCCGCTCGCCGCCTCGCCAAGGATGGAGCCAGACTCGTTCTCGGCGCACGGCGTATCGATCGCCTGCGCGCGCTCGCAAAAGAGCTTTCGCTGAGCGAAGATGCGGTCGTCCAGACGGACGTCGCGGATTGCGCGCAGGTCAAGGCGCTCGTGGACCATGCCGTACAGCGAAACGGTCGCGTCGACGTGCTGATCAACAATGCCGGCCTCATGCCGAGTTCGATGCTTGAGCGTCTTCACATCGAGGAATGGGACCGGATGATCGATGTCAACATCAAGGGCGTGCTCTACGGGATTGCCGCTGTTCTTCCTTACATGAAGGAGCAGAAGAGCGGGCATATCATCAACGTTGCCTCGGTGGCCGGGCACAAGGTCGGGCCGGGCGGCGCCGTCTACTCGGCGACGAAGCATGCCGTACGCGCGCTGTCCGAGGGCCTGCGCCAGGAGGTAAAGCCTTACAATATCCGCACGACGATCATCTCGCCCGGTGCGGTCGCAACCGAGCTGCCGGACACGATCACCGATCCGGATGTCGCTGCCCGCATCACCGAAGTCTATAAGGGCGCCATATCGCCGGAGGCATTTGCCAGCACCGTGGCCTTCGCCATAAGCCAGCCGCAAGACGTCGATATCAACGAAATCCTGTTTCGCCCGACGGCACAGGTTTACTAAATGAAGCAACCGACCCGCGAGGCATTTGTGACCTCGCGGGCCGCGTCAAACGGGGATGGAAGAAGAGCTTATGATTCGGCTTGTGATTGGCGCGGCACTCGCGCTTGCAGCGCTTACCTGGTCCAATGCGCAGTGCATGCAGATGCCGACTGGTTTTTCCTTGCCGTCGAGCAGTGTATTTGTGGCTGATTAAACCCGGCTGCCAGTTGGCGGATGTCGCCATCGCGGCGGTGCTGGCCGTAGGCAGATAAGCATTCGGTTGCATGGCCGCGTAGTCTCGATCCATTGGCACGAATCGAGGATATCCGATGACCTCTGCTGAGCGTCCCATGCCGAGCGAAGCCGGCATCCTGCAGTTCATGGAGATCTGCGATTCCTTCTATCCGCCGGATGCGGTCACGGCTTCCATCGCGCAGCAGCGTCAATGGTATGACGCCTTATGCGCCCGTTTCGATCGCCCTTTACCGGAGGGCATGCAGACCGCGGATGATCTCGTATCCGGAACGATTCCCGTCAGGCGGTACAAGCCCGCCACTATCCGTACGACAACGAACCTGCTCTACCTCCACGGCGGCGGTTTCGTCGTCGGCTCGCTCGAGAGCCATCATGCGATCTGCGCCGAGATCGCCGATCATGCCGGCGCCGAGCTAATCTCCGTCGATTACCGTCTGGCACCGGAATATCGCTGGCCGGCACAGCCGGATGATTGTTTCAGTGTCCTCAAGCATCTGCTCGCCGAGGAGAAGTCCGTCGTGCTGATCGGCGACAGTGCCGGCGGTAATCTCGCGGCAGGGCTGACCGTGCGGGCGAAAGCCGACGGGCTTTCGGGCATTGTCGGCCAGATCCTGATCTATCCCGCGCTCGGCGGCGATCTTGTCTCCGGCTCCTATGAGGAGATGGCCGAGGCGCCGGGCCTGACGACGGCCGATGTCGCTTATTACCGCACTGTTCTGCAGGCGCCGGAAGGCGATCCGGTCGCAGGACCGCTTGCCTCGTCCTCTGTGGCCGGACTCCCGCCAACTTTCATCACGGTTGCGCATTACGATCCGCTGCGCGATGATGGCCGCAATTACGCGGCTCGGCTCGCACAGGCGGGCGTCGAAGTCTGGTTCCGCGAGGAACCGCAGATGGTGCATGCTTGGCTGCGGGCACGGCATATGAGCGAAGGCGCACAGGCCGGCTTTGCCGCCATATGCGCGGCGGCAAGCCGGTTTGCTGGCTCCCTCTGACCTACATCAGGTCGCGGGCGATCCGCTTCTCCTCGAATATCTTCCGGAAGATCTCGGTCTCGCCCTCATAGGCAACGACCGAGGCGCTGATGACCCAGTCCTTTGCCGTGCAGGATATGGAGGATGTCGCCACCGTGCGAACGAACCAGCCGGGCCGGCTCATGTCGCAAGTCCAAGTCGAGATGCCCGTCATCGACAGCGGGTCGTTTGGCGCGATCGACCATACCTCCTCGCGCAGCTGCCGCGTCGAAAGTCCCGTACCGGGATGTTCGGAAAGGCCGGTATCCTCATGGATTTCATAGCGGGTGACGCCGGCCGAGAGGTCGCGCACCACCTGCCGCTTCGTCGAGGCGGGTGCGTGTTCAATATATTTCGGCAGCGGATCGGGATTGTCGGGCTGCTTGATGTCGACGATCTCATGCGCACCGAGCTTGGGCAATGCTAGACCGATGGAGGCAATGTCGATCGTCAGACCAGGATCTTCCGGTGGCGGCAACACCATGGGCCAATAGGCCGTCGATAACGACAGGCGAATGCGGTGCCCCTTGCGGAAACGATAGCCGCACGCATCGAGCGTTAAGGTCACTCTGACCTGCTGGCCCTTGATCATCGGCTCCGGCGCGGCATTGCCGTCGCGATGAGCGAGATTGAGCACGCCGAAGGAGACGCGCGTTGCCGTGCCATCCGGATGGATATCGACGAGCCTGGCGCAGAGATTGGCAGTTTCGGCGTCGCATCTGAGCGTCAAGGTGACGACGGGGCGGCCGAGATAGTCGTGATCCTCGATCAGCGGCGCGGTCTGGAAGGTCAGTGACCCGGCATCGTCGACGCGCTGATCGATCGCCATTTCCGCGTCCGGCTTCAGGGTAAACCATTCACCGGAGGCCGTGCCCGTGTCGAGCGGTGACCGCAGATAGACGGGATGTTCCGGCGCATGTGGGATCGGCATGCCTTCCATCAGCGTGCCGAACTGCTCGACATAGAAGCACTGCATCTCCGGCTGCTGCCACTCTGTCTTGGCGATCCAGAAACCGGGATCGAAATCGCGGCGCATGGCGGGTTTGGGTGCGTCGAGAATATAGGCGCGCACGGAAGGCGTGTTCTCCACATTATTGCGTTCGCCGCGCAGCCAGTGGTTCCACCAGGCGATGGCCTCTCCATGGAAATCGACCCGCGGCTTCGGCCAGGCGAAATGCGGATATTTGTGAACCCATGGACCAATCAGTGCCTTCGCCTTATCCCCGAGCCCTTCGACAGCCAGCAGCGGCGTGTTCCGATAACCGTCAGCCCAGCCGGCAATAACGATGGCGGGAATATCGAAGCTTGCGAAATCCTCGCAGATCGATCCATGCCGCCAGAAATCGTCGCGGCGCTGATGCTCCAGCCATTCCTCCATGAAGAAGGGTTCCTGCTCCAGGCGCTGCCGCCACATATCGCGCCAGTCGTCGCCGACGATGGCCGGATCGGGCGAGCGCGATTGATAGCCGAGCATGGTCGCTGCCCAGGAAAGCTGGGCGGAGAGGTGGCAGCCGTTCTTGTAGTGGATGTCGTCATTATAACGATCGACCGTAGAGGCGATCGAAATTACTGCTTTCAGTGCCGGGGGCTTCAGGGCCGCGACCTGCAGGCAGTTGAAGCCGCCCCAGGAAATGCCCATCATGCCGACCGAGCCGTTCGACCACGGCTGTGCCGCGATCCAGGCAATCAGCTCGCAGGCATTGGCCAGCTCGAGCTCTGTGTATTCGCCATCGATGACGCCGCTGGATTCGCCGGAGCCACGGATATCGACACGAACGCCGGCAATCCCGGCTGCGGCAAAGACTGGGTAGGTGGATTCATCACGCGGGCTCGTCCCGTCGCGCTTGCGGTAGGGCAGGAACTCGAAAACGGCAGGCACGGGATCGCTCTCTGCGCCATCGGGCATCCAGATGCGCGCGGCAAGCCGCGTTCCGTCCTTCAGGGTGATCCACTGATTCTCGATAGTGGTGAAGCTGCGTTCGGCCATGATCATATATCCAGAAGAGGTTTAGGCGTTAAACCATACACGGCTGCCGATGTAGCCGTTGGACATATCGTTGCCGATATCGTCGACATATCCCTTCAGCGTTTTCGCAGAGGCCATGATGTAGTCATTGAAGACGGGCAGGATCAGGCCACCATCGTCTCGCACCATCAGCGCTAGCTGTCGATAAAGTACCTTGCGCTTGGCCTCATCGAGTTCAGACCTTGCCTGCAGCACCAACTTGTCGAAGTTAGGGCGCTTGAAACGCGTGTCGTTCCATTCTGCGGTCGACAGGTAGGAAGTGGAATAGCGCGAATCCTGCGTCGGGCGACCGCCCCAGAAGGAGGCGCAGAAAGGCTGCTTGTTCCAGACGTTGGTCCAATAGCCATCTTCCGGTTCGCGCTTCACGTCGATCGCGATGCCGGCCTTGCGCGCGCTCTGCTGAAACAGGATCGCCGCATCCACGGCACCCGGAAAAGCTGCGTCTGAGGTGAGCAACTGAACTGGGCGGTCGAGGCCCGATTTCTTGAAGTGGAAGGCGGCCTTGTCCGGATCATATGGGCGCTGCTCGATATCGGTCGGCGCAAGCGCGTAGTTGGAATTGACCGGATAGTCGTTGCCGATCGTTCCGTAGCCGCCCAGAACCTTGTCCAGGATCGACTTGCGGTCGATCGCATATTTCAGCGCAAGCCGCAGATCGGCGTTGTCGAAAGGCGCGGTGTCGCAATGCATCAGGAAGCAGTAGAAGCCCTTGCCGGCATTGCGGACTATCTCGACGGCCGGTGCCCTCTGCAGCATCGGTACGGTCTTCGGATCGACATTGTTGACGAAATGGACCTGACCGGAGGCCAGCGCTGCAATGCGGGCGGTGTTGTCGTTGATGACGAGGATTTCAACGCTGTCGACAAAGCCCCGGTCGGAGCGCCAATCCTTCGGGTTCTTCTCGAAGGTGGCGCGAACGCCCGGCTCAAAGCTTTTCAGAATGTAGGGGCCGGTGCCGATGGCCGCCGCCGGCTTGTCGACGCCGCCCTTTGGCTGGATGATCAGGTGGTAATCGGTGAGAAGGAGAGGCAGGTCCGCATTGCCTTCGGAAAGCGTCAGGACAAGATCGCCCGCTTTTTCTTCGATGCCGGTGATCGAGGCCATGAGCCCAAGAGCGCCCGACTGCGAATTCTTGTCCGCGTGCCGCTTCAGGGTCGCGACGATATCGGCAACCGTCATCTTGCTGCCGTCGTGAAACTGCACGTCGTTCCTGATCTTGAAGGTCCAGACCGATGCGTCCGCCGATGGCATCCAGGAAGTCGCCAACGACGGCAGGGGAGCGCCGGTCTTCGGATCGGATTCGATAAGCGTGTCGCCCCAGAGACGGCCAATGACGAACAAGACGGAGGCGCTATAAGTCGCGGGGTCGAGCGCATCGCTGGTGGCGCCGCCCTTGAGGCCGAGCTTCAGATGGCCACCACGCTTTGCTTCCTGCGCGCGGGCATCGCGCGGCATCAGGAGGCCGGAGGCGAGGGCCGGCAATGCGCCCAGCGCGGCAGCGCCGCCCAGGAAATGGCGGCGGCCGATTTTCAGCTGCGAAGATTGATCCTTTTGATGCGTCATGACAGTCCCCTCGTTTCCATTTTGTGCGTGGGAACCTAGAGAGCGGATCGGCCCATGCAATTTCGCGACTTGACGCATCTTTAAGCGAGTTTACGCTAGTCGTCTTCAATACGGAGCTACCGGTGCCTCATTTAGTCGAGAACCTCAAAATTGCTTGCGCAACCCAACGCTCCATTTCGCATCTGTGCCGTGCAATCGATATGAACCGGCAGCAATTCAACCGATATATCAACGGCCAGACGAGGCCGTCTGCCCATAATCTGGCGCGCATTGCCAAGTATTTCGATCTTGAGGCCGCCGACTTTGGTCTTGCTCCCAGGCTCTTTCGCGAGCGCCTTCGCAAACCGGCCCTGGACCTCAATCAAAGTTCCGAATTGTTAAGGGCGTTCCCCGGAGATCTAAGCGCGCTCCGGCGCCATATCGGCTATTTTCAGACCTACCATCGCTCACCCTCCTGGCCGGGGATGGTCGTCTGTTCCTGCAGTCGTCTTGTCGAGCAAGGCGGTCTTGTGCATGTCAAGTCGATGGAGCGCCTGCGGGACCCCGGAAACGGCATCCAGCAGTTTTCCAAATATGTGGGTTTGGCCGCCTTCTATCGAAACCGGATCTTCATTACCGAGCGTGTCGTCGGCTCGAATCCCATATTGTCACAGACGATTCTCCTGCCCTTCGACGAGTACCAGCGCGTCTATCTGCGCGGTACGACAATGGGAGTTTCCTGGCGAAAGGAAAACCTCCCCTATGCCTCACGGATGATCTGGCGCCATGTCGGCACCGAGCCGGACCTTCGTGAACTTCTCTCGCGCTGCGGACCTCTGCCGCTATCGTCGCGCCGGCTGCCGCCGACGGTGCGCTCATTCCTCGCCGATCCATCCGCAGAAGTATATGCGGTGCCGGCAGAATATTAAGGAGCCGATTGACCGGTCGGGTTAGTCTTAGGCGGTTCGGAGCGAACCCCCCAAATACAATAGAAAGTTGTGCTTTTACAGAATATATTAAGGGTCGCTTTATATGATTGCAGTTTATCTTGAGGTTGGCGACACATGCTTTGACATTCGGGGGCGGTTAGATGCTTTTCTCTGCGAGAACGGATGCAGATTCCAGCCCTCATACCTACGTCAGCGATCTGCTTCGGCAAGAAGCAAAGGTTAATTTACGCCACGACGCAGACATTCCCGATGCTGTCTCAGTCAATCGGCTGTTGAGTTTTATCAAGCATTTGTGGAGCGAAACCGGCGAGGAGTTGGATGTCAATGTCTTCTATCGTCATCGCACCCTCGATGACCTTGGCCTTGCAATTTCCAATCACGAAGATCTCTCAGTCTCGCCGAAAATCATAGAACTCCGTGGCGGCGAGGGCACCGCGCCGTTGCTGCTATTTGCCGGCGGAGCAAGCTGCTTCCTGGAAATGCAGCAACTGATCAAGGAAATCCGCTTTCCCGGACCGATCCTCGGCGTTGCGTTGACGGCCTTCAATCGCGATAGCCACCATCCGGCAACGGTCGAAGACGAGGTCCAAAGTACGCTGAGAGCGCTGCAGGCAGCAGGGATCCGCGAGCCATATCGATTGCTCGGTTATTCGTTTGGCGGTGTTTTTGCCTTGGAGCTCGCTCGCGTCTTGAGCGCGCAGAGGCAAAAGATTGCATTCCTTGGCATGCTGGATACTCCGTTTGGCGAGCAGGAGTGGCCCCTGATGACCTGGAGCAGGTTCATGTGGCAACGCTGGAGAAGAGCCCGAACCAGAAAGAAGAACCTAAGGAAAGCCGATGCTCAGCCACGCCGCCAAGCATCGACTCAGGCCAGCGGGTCGGTTATCGGGCGACGAGAACTCCTCGCAAAAAAACTGAAGCCCCTTTCTTTCCGCTACGCCGATCCGCATTCGGCCTATTATCCGGAGCTGGCACCGCAATGGATGGGGGATTATCCGCCGCGTTACGATGCGGCTGCCAGACAACTTCTGCGCATGAAAGGCCTTTACAAACCAAGCTGTTACGACGGCGAGTTGACCTTCTACCGCAGCCTGCAAGGCTCGCCGGTCGATTGCGATCCCAAGACCATATGGGGGCGCTTTCTCACGCACGCGAACTGGGTCGATGTTGCCGGCAACCATCAGAGCATGATTGTCGGCCGCAACGCCGGCACGCTCGCTCGCGACCTCAGCGCGCGGCTTGTGCGCTGAGGTCTCCATCGGCATGAAAGCGCGAGTGAAGGCTAAGCCGCAGAGGTGAAAGATGCCGGTCCTTCAATTTCCAGCGCTTGCCATCCTCCGAGTCGTCAGCACGCGCTCCAGCCAGCCGATCTCCATTTCGGGCACCGACTTCAACAGCAAGTCAGTGTAATCGTCGAACGGCGGCGACAGCGCTTGCGATTTCGGGCCGAAGCGAACGAGCTTGCCGCGATGCATCACCGCGACGCTATCGGCGATGGCGCGCACGATGGCGATATCGTGGGTGATGAAGACGTAGGAGAGATGCGCCTCTTCCTGCAGCTTCAAGAGCAGTTTCAGAATGCCTTCGGCAACAAGCGGATCGAGCGCCGAGGTCGGCTCGTCGCAAAGAATGAGTTCCGGCTTGGCCGCAAGCGCTCTAGCGATGGCGACACGCTGTTTCTGGCCGCCGGAAAGCTCGGCCGGATAGCGGTCGATGAAGCCGTTGCCCATTTCGATCTGATCCAGTAGCTCTTTCACGCGCGCCGTCTTTGCAGCGCCACGCAGGCCGTCATAGAAGGTCAGCGGGCGGCCGATAATATCGCGCACGGTCTGGCGTGGGTTCATCGCGGTATCGGCCATCTGGTAGATCAGCTGGATACGCCGCAGTTCCTGCCGCGAACGGTCTTTCAGGGCAGGTGTAAGCGGCTTGCCTTCAAAGGAAATCTGCCCGTCGCTTGGCGGCAGCAGGCCGGTAATCACGCGCGCAAGCGTCGATTTCCCGGAGCCGGATTCTCCGACTACCGCCAAGGTCTGGCCTTTAGGAACGTGTAGAGAAACATCGTGCAATACTTTGAAACCATTAGAGTATTGCGCGCTGATATTTTCGACTTTCAAAAGCGTGCTCGTCTGATCGGCGGCTTCTGCACGTATCTCCTGGCGGACGTTGACGAGCGCGCGGGTGTAGTCCTGTCGCGGCTCCTCGATGATCTGCTGGACACTGCCATATTCCACCGTCTTGCCGTGCCTCAGCACCATGATGTCGTCGGAAATCTGGGCGACGACGGCGAGGTCATGGGTGATGTAAAGCGCGGCGGTATGCGTTTCTTCTATCGCATGCTTGATCGCCGCGAGCACGTCGATCTGCGTGGTGACGTCGAGCGCGGTCGTCGGTTCATCGAATACGATCAGTTCGGGATTGGAACAGAGCGCCATAGCGGTCATGGCGCGTTGCAGCTGGCCACCCGAGACCTGGTGCGGGTAGCGGTCCCCGAAGGTTTCCGGGTTGGGCAAGCCAAGCACCCGGAAGAGATAGAGGGCACGCTTTCTTGCTTCTTCCTTCGACATCAGGCCATGTTTGACAGTTGCTTCGATGACCTGGTCACCCAAGCGATGCGCCGGATTGAAGGCCGCTGCTGCCGATTGGGCGACATAGCAGACTCGCGCGCCACGAATCCTGCGGATGCCGGATTTGCCGAGCGGCAGGATATCTGTGCCGTCGAGCAGCACTTGACCGCCGGTAATTTCCGCGCCGCCACGGCCATAGGCAAGCGCGGAAAGGCCGATGGTGGACTTGCCGGCGCCGGACTCGCCGATAAGGCCAAGGACTTTGCCTTTCTGGAGGTCGAAGGAGACGCCGTCGACGATGGTGACGCGCTTCGGTGGCTCGCCCGGCGGATAGCTAGTTGCCTCGATCTTGAGACCGCGAACGGAAAGAAGCTCAGGCATCGCCACGCCCTCCCTTGAGGCTGGAGGTGCGCCTTAGGAGCCAGTCGACCACCAGATTGACACAGATTGCGAGTGCCGCAATGGCGGAACCCGGCACGAGCGCGGCGGAGATGCCGAAGATGATGCCATCCTTATTGTCCTTGACCATGCCGCCCCAGTCGGCTGCCGGCGGCTGGATGCCGAGGCCGAGGAAGGAGAGGGTGGAGAGGAATAGGATCGAGAAGGCAAAGCGCAGCCCGAATTCCGCCAGCAGCGGCGACAACGTATTCGGCAGGATCTCGCGGAAGATGATCCAGATCTTGCCTTCGCCGCGCAGCTTGGCCGCTTCGACGAATTCCATGACCGCCACATCGAGCGCCACGGCACGGCCGAGGCGATAGACGCGGGTGGAATCGAGGATGGCCATGACGAGGATCAGCACGATCAGGCTCTGCGGCAGGACAGCGAGCACAACCAGCGCGAAGATCAGCGTCGGGATCGACATCATCAGGTCGTTGAAGCGCGAAAAGACCGTATCGATCCATCCGCGTGAGACGGCGGCGGTGAAGCTGAGGATGATGCCGAGCGAGAAGGAGATGATCGTTGCCGCCAGCGCGACGAAGAGCGTCGTGCGGGTGCCGTAGATCAGGCGCGACAGGATATCGCGGCCGAGATTGTCGAGCCCGAAGAAATATTGCGCATCGGCGGGCTGCCAGACATTGCCGACGACTTCCGTCTCGCCGAAAGGGGCGATCCAGGGCGCGAAGATGGCGCAGATGAAGGCAATCAGGATACCGATGATGCCGATCCAGGCGGTGATGGGGATATCTCTCAATCTCATCGCGGATGCCTCAAACGGGGGTTGGCGACGATGGCGAGAATATCGGCCGTCATATTGAGGAAGATGTAGACGGCGGCGAAGATCAGGCCGCACGCCTGGACCACAGGCATATCGCGTACCGTCACCGCATCGACCATGTACTGGCCCATGCCGGGATAGACGAAGACGACTTCGACGACGACGACGCCGACAATGAGATAGGCAAGATTCAGCGCGATGACGTTGATAATCGGTGCCAGCGCATTGGGCGCGGCATGCTTGACGATGGCGCGGAAGGCGGAGAGCCCCTTCAGCTCGGCGGTTTCCATGTAGGCCGACGACATGACGGACAGAATGGCCGCACGCGTCATGCGCATCATGTGCGCAAGCACGACCAGAACAAGCGTTGCGGTTGGCAGCGCGATCGCCTTCAACCGCTCGATGAAGCCCATGCCATCGAAGACCGTCGCCGGAAAGGTCGCGACACCGAATTTGACGGAAAAGAACATGATGAGAAGATAGCCGATGAAGAATTCCGGCAGCGAGATCGCCGCCAGCGAGATGACATTGATGATCTTGTCGGGCAATCGGTTCCTGAAATGGACCGCTAGCATGCCCAGGCAGACCGCCAGCGGCACTGAAATCAACGCGGCAAAGCCGGCGAGAAACAGGGAGTTGCCGAGCCGCTTGCCGATCTGCTCGCCGACGGAATTCTTGCTGGCCCAGGAGGTGCCGAAGTCTCCCTGGACGGCATTGCCGAGCCATTGCACATAGCGGGTGACCACAGGCCGGTTGAGGCCAAGCTCCTCGCGGATATTGGCGACGGCCTGCGGCGTTGCCGATTGGCCGAGATAAGTGGTTGCAAAATCACCGGGCAGGGCTTCTAGCCCACCGAAGATCAGGACGGAGACCGCAAAGAGCAGAATGATACTGAGCACGCAACGCTCGATAATGAGGGCCAGCAGCGGAAAGCGCTGCTTGAACCTCAACCCGGGCAGAACGGTTCCGGGAGGTGAATTGGACATGGCCGATGCCTCGCACTGAGAGCGGCTCCATGTTTCATGGGAATCGCTAAGCCGCTCAATCTTGTTGTTTTACGCAATTCCGGCCGAAAAACAGCTGAGCATTTTTCCGGGATTACATGAAACGTCGGGAGGACCGCGAAAAGCTTTCGCGGTCCGGGCTGTGTCAGAGATGAGGGCGTTTTCGCCCGGCTTCGGGCATCAGGTGTCCAGCCAGACGCGGGTCGCGACATAGCCGTTCGACATGTCGTTGCCGATGTCGTGGACATAGCCTTTCACCTGCTTGGTGGAGGCGTTCACGAAATCGTTGAACATCGGCAGGATGACGCCGCCTTCATCGCGCACCATCATCGCCATGGCGCGGTAGAGCTCCTTGCGCTTGGCGTCGTCCAATTCGGAGCGGGCCTGAAGAAGGAGCTTGTCGAAGTCGGGGCGCTTGAAGCGCGTGTCGTTCCAGTCCGCCGTCGACAGATAGGCGGTGGAATACATCTGGTCCTGCGTCGGTCGACCGCCCCAGTAGGAGGTGGAGAAGGGCTGGACGTTCCAGACGTTCGTCCAGTAGCCATCGCCCGGCTCGCGCTTGACCTCGATGTTGATCCCCGCCTTCTTGCAGCTTTCCTGATAGAGAACGGCTGCATCGACGGCACCGGGGAAGGCGACTTCCGACGTGCGCAGCAAGACCGAGCCGCTGTGGCCGGACTTCTTGTAATGGAAGGCAGCCTTGTCGGGATCGTAGGTACGCTGCTCGATCCCTTCGGGGAAGAGAGCATAGGTGCTGTTGATCGGGAAATCGTTGCCGACCTTGCCGTAGCCGCCAAGGATCTTCTTGACCATCGTCTCGCGGTCCATGGCGTATTTCAGTGCCAGGCGCAGGTCGTTGTTGTCGAAGGGCGCCTTGTCGCAATGCATGATGAAGACGTAGTGACCGCGACCGGCGGTGGACAGGATTTCGACGGTCGGCGCGCGCTTCAGAAGATCGACGGTTTTAGGGTCGACGCGGTTGATGTAGTGGACCTGACCCGACGACAGAGCAGCGATACGCGCCGTTGCGTCGTTCATGCAAATGATCTCGACCGAATCGACGAAGCCGCGATCGGTGCGCCAGTCGTCCTTGTTGCGTTCGAAAGTGGCGCGCACGCCCGGCTCGAAGCTGACCTGCTTGTAGGGACCGGTGCCGATCGAGGCGAGGGGATCGTCATAGCCGCCGTTCGGCTGGATGACGAGGTGATAGTCAGTCAGGAGCAACGGCATGTCGGCGTTGCCTTCGGTCAGCGTCAGGACGAGATTGTCGCCATCGGCCTTTATCTCCTTGATCGACTTCATGACGCCAAGCGCGCCGGATTCCGACTTCGCATCCGTATGGCGCTTGAGCGTGGCGACAACGTCGTCGATCGTCAGATCCTTGCCGTTGTGGAATTTGACGCCCTTGCGGATCTTGAAGGTCCAGGTGGCGGCATCCTTCGACGGCTCCCAGGATTCGGCGAGCGAGGGAACGGCAGCGCCCGTCAGCGGGTGGGATTCCACCAGCATGTCGCCCCAGCAGCGACCGATGCAGAACATGACCTGGGACAGGAATTTTGCCGGATCCTTCGAATCGGTTGCAGCACCGCCTTCAAGACCAAGCTTCAGATGGCCGCCGCGCTTCGGTTCGGCTGCCATTGCGCTTTCGGTAAAGAGTTTGTCGGCGAGCGTCAAAGTCACGCCGGCTGCCATTGCGCGTCCCATGAATTCGCGGCGGCTGAGCCCGCCCGCGGTGACGCGGCTTGCGAGATATTTCGTATAATCGTTCATTCCCCTGTTCCTTCTTCTTGCCGTGTTGACAAAGCTTTCGAGCAAGCCACTTCAGGTCACGGTTCCTCTTCCGCCTGAAGCCTGTCGCCTGCGAGCATGCGGGAAATTCAGCGGTTGCTGCCGCCTCTACCTTCCTTTCCAGATGGGGGCTCGCTTCTCGGCAAAAGCCCGTGCGCCTTCCAATTGGTCTTCGCTCGAATAGAGGACGTCGACGGTTGCAAACTGCCGTTTGGTGATCTTGTTCATGGCAGTCTGAAACGTCGAACCCTCCGCTTCGCGAACGATTTCCTTGATCGCAGCGTAGACCAGCGGCGGTCCGCTTGCGAGCAGACGGGCGAGTTCCCAGGCCCTGTCCATCAGCTTGTCGGCGATGACAATCTCGTTGACGAAGCCCCAGCGATGCGCCTCCTCGACATTGAGCCAGCGGCCGGTCAGCAGCATGTCCATAGCGATATGATAGGGAATGCGCTTCGGCAGCTTGATCGATGCCGCGTCGGCGACGGTGCCAGAGCGGATCTCGGGCAAAGCGAAGGTCGCGTGCGGGGCGGCGATGATGAGGTCGGTGGACAGCGCGATTTCCAGCCCGCCGCCGCAACAGATACCGTTGACGGCGCAGATGATCGGCTTGTTGAGGTCGCGTAGTTCCTGCAGACCACCGAAGCCGCCGACGCCATAGTCGCCGTCAACCGCGTCGCCGGCTGCCGCGGCCTTCAAATCCCAGCCGGCGGAAAAGAATTTCTCGCCGGCGCCGGTAACGATGGCGACGCGCAGATCCGGGTTGTCGCGGAAGTCGCGAAAGATCAGCCCCATCTTACGGCTGGTCGCCAGGTCGATGGCATTCGCCTTGGGCCGGTCGATGATGACCTCGAGGATGCCGTCTTCGGAGCGGGTTCGAATGGGATCTTGCAACTTCCGCTACCTCCTTCGCCGGATGAGGGCATCCGCGGCAACGACGCCGCGAGATTCTGCTAGGACCATCAATGGATTAATGTCTAGTTCTTCGAGATGTGCGGCATTCGTTACGACATATTCTGCCGCTGATAGGACGGCATCAGCTACGATATCGAGGCTGCTTCCCGCGCTACCACGATAGCCTTCGATCAATTTGCGAACTTTCAGCCGTGAAATCCGCTCCAGGACCTCAGCTTTCGTAACCGGAAGCGGCAAAACGACGGAATCCTCAAGCAGTTCCACGAGAATTCCGCCCGCACCGACTGTCAGGGTCAGGCCAACGACAGGATCGCGAACAGCGCCGACGATGAGCTCGGCGATGGGGCGGTCGACCATCCGCTCGACGAGGAACCCGTGGGCGACACCGGCCATTCCTTCGGCGGCATCCACGACGGCGCGCCTATCCCAGAGGTTGAGCTTAACGGCGCCAACCTCGGACTTGTGCTCGACCCCAAGAGCCTTGAGCGCGACCGGGAACCCAAGTTGCTCCGCGCACTCGGCCGCCTCGGTTGCTATGGCAACCGTCTTGCCGCGCGGGATGGCTAGGCCGGCTTCGGCAAGATCTGCCTTTGCGGCAGCTTCACTCAGGGTTTCGACCTCGCCTTCGGCAATGGAGACGTTGAGGAGCGGCAATGGCTGCGGCCTATTCCAGGCCTCGGCGATGCCGCTGGCGATATCCGCCGCCGCCAGCGCCTCGCCGATGCCGCAGAGCGGCACGATGCCGCTTTCGATCAGCCGTTGCGCGATAGTCTCCGGCAGGTTTTCAGGCAAGGTCGCCAGAATGGCGGCGCGAGCGCCCGTCTGCTTCGCCGCGGCGGCAACCGCCGCAACAGTAATCATCCAGTCGGCGCCATCACAACGATCCTCGCGCGGGAAGTCGAGAACGAGGAGATTGAGGGCATAGCCGCCGGCGAACATGGCGCTGAAGGCCTCCGTCTGGCGGCCCAGATCGCCCCAGACGAAGGTGTGATAGTCCAGCGGATTGGAAAGCGTCACCATCGGGCCGAGGGTCGCGCGCAGGGCAGGAAGCTGTTCGGCTTTCAACGCGCGGAACTCGATAGTCCCGCCGACGGCGGCGTCGGCCATCAGCGATGCCTCGCCGCCCGAACAGCTCATCGAGGAGATCGCATTGCTTTCGAGAGGGCCGGCAACATGCAGGAGTTTCAGTGTTTCGATCAGCTCCGGCAATGTCGCGACGCGGCCGATGCCGAGGCGATCGAGAACAGCGTCTGCCACCGCGTCGCTACCGGCAAGCGATGCAGTATGCGACACGGTCGCGCGTTGCGCCTGTTCTGATTTGCCGACTTTCAGTGCGACAACGGGCTTCCTCAGCTCTCTGGCGCGCATGGCGAGGGCTTCCAGTGCCCTGATATCGCCAAAGCCTTCGATATGCAGGCCGACCGCTGTGACGCGCGGGTCCTCAAGGACGGCTTGGGCAAGGTCCGACAGGCCGGTCTGCGCCTGATTGCCTGCAGTCATCAGGTAGCTGATCGGCAGGCCGCGCCTCTGCATGCTGAGATTGATGGCGATATTGGAGGATTGGGTGAGGATCGCGACGCCGCGCTCGGTTCTGACGATGCCATGTTGATCGGGCCAGAGCAGGGCGCCGTCCAACCCGTTGATCATGCCGTAGCAGTTCGGCCCGACGATCGGCATGGTGCCGGCAGCTTCGACCAGTGCGCGCTGCAAGTCCGCGCCATCAGCAAGTTCCGCCACGGCCTCGCTGAAGCCTGAGGCGTAGCAGACGGCACCGCCGGCGCCTCTGGCTGCGAGATCACGAACAATATCGACGGTGAGCGTCCGGTTGACGCCGACGAAGGCGGCGTCCGGCGCATCAGGCAGGTCGGCGACCGACCGGTAGCAGCGGCGGCCGAGGACGCTTTCCTGTGTCGGATGCACCGGCCAGATCTCGCCGGAGAACCCCATGCGGTCGCATTGCTCGATGACGCGCCGTGCCTCTCTGCCGCCGAAGACGGCGATCGTTTTGGGTCGGATCAGGCGGTCGAGCGAGCACTGGGTCATGGGCTCATGCTCCGAACGGCCGAAGCAGGTCGCGGCTGATGATGTGCCGCTGGATTTCCGAAGTCCCGTCCCAGATACGCTCGACGCGGGCGTCGCGCCAGAAGCGGGCGAGCGGCAGGTCGTCCATCAGACCCATGCCGCCAAAGATCTGGATTGCCTCGTCGGTGACGCGAGCGAGCATTTCCGAGGCATAAAGCTTGGCTGAGGCGATCTCGCGATTGGCCGGGATGCCGGCATCGAGCTTCCAGGCGGCCGATAGCGTGAGCAGATCGGCCGCGTCGATCTCGGTAATCATGTCGGCGAGCTTGAAGGATACGCCCTGATTGGCGCCGATCGGCTTGCCGAACTGCTTGCGCTCGGCCGCATAGGGCAGGGCGAGATCGAAGACACGGCGTGCCCGGCCGACGCAGGTTGCGGCGACCGTCAGGCGAGTCCCGTAGAGCCACTGATTGGCAAGATCGAAGCCGCGATGGACTTCGCCGAGCACCTGCGACTTCGGCAGGCGGCAATCGGTGAAATTCAGAATGGAATTGTGGTAGCCGCGATGGGAAACCGAGTCGTAACCCCTAAGGATCTCGAAGCCCGGCGTGCCGCGATCGACCAAGAAGGCTGTGATCTTCTTCTTGACGCCCCGATGCGTGTCCTCCTCGCCAGTGGCGGCAAAGACGATGACGAAATCGGCGACATCGGCGTGCGAAATGAAATGCTTCGTGCCGTTGAGCACGAAATCGTCGCCATCCTGCCGTGCCGCGCATTTCATGCCGCGCATGTCGGAGCCGGCATCCGGCTCGGTGATCGCGAGCGCATCGATTTTCTCGCCGCGTACCGCCGGCCGAAGATAGCGCTCGCGCTGCTCGCCTTCGCAGGCCATCAGGATGCCGGAGGGGCGGCCGAAGAAGACGGTGAGACCCATCGAGCCACGGCCGAGTTCACGCTCGACAAGGGTGAAGGTGACGTGGTCGAGCCCGGCGCCACCGATTTCCTCAGGAAAATTGCAGGCATAGAAGCCGAGCTCGATACATTTGCGCCGGATCTCGTCTCCGATTTCAGGCGACACAAAGCCGGTGCGTTCGACTTCGTTCTCGTGCGGATAGATCTCCGTCTCCACGAAGTCCCGGACCGTCCTAACGATCATCTCCTGTTCTTCGCTGAGCCCGAAATTCACGATCGCCTCCTCCTAGCGTTTTTGTCCCACATGACGGCCGGCTCCTTCCGGCGTAGCCAAGGCTGCGTGTGCGGCGGAAATCGGCCTGAGCTTCGCCAACACCTCCTCCGGTGCGGCGACGGCTTTGCCTGCTTTCGCGTCGACATGCAGCAGCATTTGTTCTGCGGTGGCGATCACTTCGCCGCTCGCGCTGTCGTGCAGCGCATGGAAGACATGCAGTCGCTTTTCATCCGATGCGAGGATCTGCGCCGTCGAATGGATGGCCTGTCCGAGCTTGGCTTCGCCAAGATGGCGGATATGGGTTTCCACCGTGTAGTAGCTGTGGCCACGCTCGACATAATCGAGATCGACGCCGATCAGCCGCAGCAGCGCATCCGATGTGTCGCCGAACACCTGCAGATAGCGATGCTCGGTCATGTGGCCGTTATAATCGACCCAAGCGGGGCTGACCTTGGTGTCGATCAGGCGCAGCGGCTTTGAGATGTCCACGCCTTGCTTCTCGCCGCCACCCTCGGCCCAAAGCTGGTGCTCGAAATCCTTCAGCAGCTTGCCGGCGCCCCAGCCCTTGCCGCCATGGCTTCCTTTAAGGCTCTGGAGGATACCAACGAGATTTTCATCGCGGATGCGTTCGAGTTCGCGGATCGACAGGCCGTCTGCCTGGTCGTCCGACTGCTGACCGATCTTTTCGACGAGGGCATCGTCGAGATCGACGACATCCATCAGTTTCGTCCAGTTCCACTGCAGGGCAGGGCCGAACTGCGCCAGGAAGTGACGCATGCCCGCTTCACCGCCGGCGATGCGATAGGTCTGGAACAGGCCCATCTGTGCCCAGCGCAGGCCAAAGGAGTAACGGATGACATCGTCCAATGTCTCGACGGTGCAGATATCGTCCTTGATCAGCCACAGCGCCTCGCGCCAGAGCGCCTCCAGCAGGCGATCGCCGACGAAGGCCTCGATCTCCTTGGCGATATGCACGCCCTTCATGCCGATCGGCGGCAGTCGTTCCATCGCCGCCTGGATCGTCGCGGCGCTGGTCTTTTCGCCACCGACGATTTCGACGAGCGGCAAGAGATAGACCGGATTATAGGGATGGGCGACGAAGAGACGCTCGGGATGGCGCATGTCGCGCTGCAGATCGGTCGGCAGAAGGCCGGAGGTGGATGAGCCGATCAGGGCATCGGGCTTTGCGGCTGCATCGATCTGCGTCAGCACGTTGCGCTTCAGATCCAGTCGCTCGGGCACGCTTTCCTGGATCCAGTCGGCACCAGCGACGGCGGCTTGTAGCGTGTCCCTGAATGTGAGCTTGCCGCGCGGCGGAAGCGGCGCGCCGGTCAGCATTGCATAGGCCTTTTCGGCATTATCAAGAACTTCGCCGACGATGCGGGTTGCCTCCGGATGCGGGTCGTAGACATCGACATCGATGCCAGCCAGCAGGAAGCGAGCGATCCATCCGCCGCCGATGACACCGCCGCCGATGCAGGCCGCCTTGTTGATCTTGGTCATCGGGGCCTCAGCGCTTCGTCAGTTTCAGCTTCTTGCGGACATCTTCGGGGCCGATGATGCGCGCGCCCATGCCTTCGACCACCTGCACCGCCTTTTCGACGAGCTGCGCGTTGGTCGCCAGCATGCCCTTGCCAGCGTAGAGATTGTCTTCCAGCCCGACGCGGACATTGCCGCCGGCAAGGATCGCGGCCGCCGGATAGGCCATGGCGTTGCGACCGATGGAAAAGGCCGAGAAGGTCCAGCTTTTGGGAACGTTATTGACCATCGCCATAAAGGTGTTGAGGTCATCGGGCGCCCCCCAGGGGATGCCCATGCAGAGCTGGATGAGGACCGGATCCTCGATCAAGCCCTCCTCGGCAAGCTGCTTGGCAAACCAGAGATGACCGGTATCGAAGGCTTCGATTTCGGGACGGACGCCGAGATCGGTCATCTTCTTTGCCATGGCCCTCAGCATCGAGGGCGTGTTGGTCATGACATAGTCGCCAAGATTGAAGTTCATTGTGCCGCAATCGAGCGTGCAGATTTCCGGCAGGCATTCGGCCACGTGGCTGACGCGCTCGGAGGCGCCGGCCATGTCGGTACCTTTGGCATTTAGGGGCAGGGGGCTCTCGACATCGCCGAAAATCAGGTCGCCGCCCATGCCAGCGGTCAGGTTCAAGACGACATCGACGTCGGCCGAACGAATGCGGTCGGTCACTTCCCTGTAAAGCTCGTTGCAGCGGCTGGCAGCGCCCGTTTCCGGATCGCGGACATGGCAGTGAACCACGGCCGCCCCAGCCTTGGCGGCGTCGATCGCGGATTCCGCGATCTGCTTGGGAGTGATCGGAACATGGCTGGATTTGGAAACCGTGTCGCCGGCGCCGGTGACGGCACAGGTGATGAAGACATCGCGATTCATCGCAAGAGGCATCTTTTGTTCTCCCTCGTATTGAGGACATTACGAGCTATGACGTGCCTTCATGCTTTGCATTGTCGGAAGTATTCGATACAGTTTCGGAACGCTTGGAGGAATGCGTGATGCTGACAGCGGCAAACGAGACACTCGATATCGACCTCCTGATCCTTCCGGAAACGAACCTGATCCTGATCGCTTCGGTGATCGAACCGTTGCGTGGGGCCAACCGCATCTCCGGGGCGGAGCTTTATCGCTGGCGGCTCCTCACTCCGGATGGCTCTCCCGCTGAGACGACGAGCCTTATCCCGGTACCCGCCTGCTCCGGCTTTCGCCCGACATCGGACGCGACACCGCTTTTCGTGCTCGCCAGCTACAATTGGCGGCGCAGCGCCACGCAGGCGCTGAAGATGCAGCTGTCACAGACCGCACGCCATAGATCGCTGGTCGCCGGCATTGAATCCGGCACTTGGCTGCTGGCCGAAGCAAGTTTGCTGGATAATGTCTCCGCTGCCGTCCACTGGGAGGACTACGACGATTTCGCGCTCGCCTATCCTCAGGTGCACGCGGTCAAGGATCGCTATGTGATCGACGGCAAGCGGATCACCACCGCAGGCTCCCTGCCGACGGTCGATCTCATGCTCGAAATCATCCGGCGGCGGCAGGGCTATTCGCTGGCGCTGGAAGTCAGCCGGCTGTTCATCTACGAGCCGGCAAGCACGCAAAGCGCGGCGGAACTTTCGCCATCGACGGCCGGCCTGCGCATGCGCGATCCGCGAGTTGCTCAAGCAATCCGTCTGATGGAGGACCATATCGAGCAGCCGTTGGTGCTGACACGTCTCGCCCGCCGCGTCGGTGTCAGCGCCCGCCATCTGCAGGCGCTTTTCCAGGAGAGCATCGGTGCTCCGCCGCATGTGCATTATCTGGCGCTGAGGCTCAATGCGGCGCGGCGCAAGGTCATCGAGACGAAAGCTTCCTTTGCCGAGATTGCCGCCATGACAGGCTTCAATTCGGCATCGGCCTTTTCCCGCAGTTACCGTGCCAGCTTTTCGGAAAGTCCGTCCGGCACGCGCCGCAGGCTGCGCCGGCACATTATGGCTGAAGCAGGGCCGACATAGGACGAAAGGCCTCGCGCACCATCTCTGCCAGTTCCCGGATCGCCTCGCTCGAATGATAGGGATTGCGTCGAAGCACGACGCGCGATGAATCCACAGGTGGGAAACCATCGTCACTGGTCAGCTCGCGGCACCCATGCGGAATGTTACTGCGCGACAGGGTGGTCACGGCAAGCCCGGCGGAGACGGCGTTCTTCAAGCCCGAACTCGTATCGGCGATGAAGGCGATGCGATAGGCGCGGCCCTGCTGCTCCAGCGAGCGCAAGGCGAAGTCGCGCGCCCATGTCGAGTTGCGATAGGTGGCAACAGGCAGCGGCACGCCATCATGCAGGCGATGCACCATGGATGTCACCCAGACCGTGGGATCGATGCAGAGAACTTCGCCCTTGTTCTGGTTGCTCCAATCGAAGACGACGGCGAGATCCAGTTCGTCTTTTTCCAAAGCGGCCAGGTTATGCGCCGTATAATCGCAGGAGACGGTGACTTCGACCGCCGGATGCCTCACAGCGAAAGCGGCCAGTGCCGCCGGCAACACAGTCTGGCTATATTCCTCCGGAATGCCGATCCGGACCGGCCCGTCGAGCGGCTTCGTGCGGATATTCGCCGCCGCCTCGTTCAGGAGTTCGATCACGCGCTGCGCGTAGGGAAGCAATTGAGTACCGGCTCGGGTGAGAACGGCCCCACGGGCACTTCTTTCGAAGAGCGTTTCACCGATCGTATCCTCAAGCCGCTTGATCTGAGCGCTGACGGCCGATTGGGTACGGCCGATCCTGTGAGCGGCCGTGGAAAAATTGGACGTCTCGGTGATGACGAGGAACGTCCGCAGCAGGTCGCTTTCGATGGGGTCGCGCATGACACGTTACAAATATTTCTGATAGCTACTATCTCTACTATTCGTTTGCCTGATGTCAAATATCGGCGCACACAAGGGCGTTCCTTCTGCTTCGTTCCTCGAGTCCGTACATGACATTCCAGCTTCCAACCCGCTCCGCTTTTGCCAGCGACTACGAGAGGGGCGTTATACTCGTGGCAACGGCAATGCTTGCGTGGAGCTGCAGCGGCATCTATGCCCGCCTGTTGACCACGGATATATGGACGGCGATCGCCTGGCGGTCGCTGTTCGGCGGCTTGTTTCTGCTGATACCCAGCTTTTTCCTCGAAGGCGGGTTTTCGCGGCGGCAATGGGCATCGATCTTTCATCCCGCCGGGCTGGCGATGCTGGTCTGCCAGACCATCAGCCAGGCCTGCTTCATCGGCGCGCTCTATATGACGACGGTCGCCAATGTGACCATGATCTACGCGACCGCGCCGTTCATCGCCGCGTTTCTCAGCTGGGCCATGCTGAAGGAGCGGGTCGCGAATCGGACCTTGATCGCTGGCGGCATCTGCCTCGTCGGCGTGGCGGTCATCGTTGCCTCATCGATCGGCGGCGGCACGGGCATCGGCGATCTGCTGGCGCTCGGCATGACAGTCACCTTCGCCCTCATCATCGTCATCCCACGCATGGATCCGAGCATTCCGATCCTGCCATCGAGTGTCGTCAGCGGGCTTTTGACATTCGTCGTCTTCGTGCCCTTTGCCTCGACAAGCTCGGTGGATGTTCACAACTGGCTTCTGCTTGCCGCTTTCGGGGCGACGAATTTCGCGCTCGCTTTTGTCCTCTTCCTGTTCGGTTCGAGAAAAATGCCGGCTGCCGACGCTGCGCTTATCAGCTCGATGGAGATCGTGCTGACGCCATTCTGGGTCTGGCTCTTCTTCTCGGAGATGCCGCCGGTTGCCACCTTTATCGGGGGGGCGATCATCTTCGCAACGATCGTCTGGCACACGGCCATCGACCTCCGGCATAGCCGCCGCCGTCGGACTCCCGTCAATCGGCTATAGCCATAACTTCTTGTCTCAGCAAAGATAGCGGTTCGAGCCTCGACTTCATAAAAGCGATGAAAGCGACATGACCTCCAACGATCCCTTGCTCCAGCCCTATCAGCTCAAGCACCTGACACTGAAGAACCGTATCATGTCGACGGCGCATGAGCCGGCCTATTCGGAAGGCGGCATGCCGACGGATCGCTACAGGCTCTATCATCGTGAGAAGGCAAAGGGAGGCATCGCGCTGACGATGACGGCGGGCTCGGCGATCGTGTCGGCGGATTCGCCGCCGGCCTTCGGCAATCTGCATGCCTATCGCGATGAGATTGTGCCCTGGCTGAAGAAGCTTGCCGACGACTGTCACGAGTTCGGGGCTGCTGTCATGATCCAGCTGACCCATCTCGGTCGTCGCACCGGCTGGAACAAAGGCGACTGGCTGCCCGTGCTGGCGCCATCGCCAATCCGCGAGCCGGCGCATCGCGCCTTTCCGAAGGCGGCTGAAGATTGGGATATCGAACGGATCATTGGCGACTTTGCGGCAGCGGCACAACGCATGCAGGCGGCCGGCCTCGACGGTATCGAGATCGAGGCCTACGGCCATCTGACCGACGGCTTCTGGTCACCGGCAACCAACCGGCGCGATGACGAATTCGGCGGTTCCATCGAAAACCGCATGCGGTTTTCGATGATGATGACAGAGGCCATCCGCAAGGCGGTCGGCCCGGAGTTCATCGTCGGCATGCGCATGGTGGCGGACGAGGACTGGGAGAAGGGGCTTTCGCGGGAAGAAGGCGTCGAGATCGCCAGGCGGCTGGTTGCGTCGGGGAACATCGATTTCCTCAATATCATCCGTGGTCATATCGACAGCGACGCGGCGCTCAACAATGTCATTCCGATACAGGGCATGGCCTCGGCGCCGCATCTCGATTTTGCGGGCGAGGTGAGGGCCGCGACGAAATTCCCCGTCTTCCATGCGGCCCGCATCAGCGATGTCGCGACGGCGCGCCATGCGATCGCGGAAGGCAAGCTCGATATGGTCGGCATGACGCGCGCCCATATCGCCGACCCGCATATCGTCAACAAGGTAATGTCCGGGCAGGAGGCCAATATCCGTCCCTGCGTCGGCGCAACCTACTGTCTCGACCGCATCTATGAGGGCGGCGAGGCGCTCTGTATTCATAATGCGGCAACCGGCCGCGAGGCCGAGATGCCGCATCGGATCGAGCGTGCGGCGGCGTCGCGCAAGGCTGTCGTCATCGGTGCTGGGCCTGCGGGCCTTGAGGCCGCGCGCGTGCTGGCCGAGCGCGGCCATAAGGTCGACGTGTTGGAGGCGAGCAGCAAGGCCGGCGGACAGGTGAATCTGCTTACCCGCAACCCGCGCCGCAAGGAGATGATCGGCATCATCGACTGGCGGCTGGCGGAGCTGGAGCGGTTGGGCGTCACGATCCACTACGACGTCTACGCGGGAGCTGACGATGTTATGGCGTTCGAGCCTGATCTCGTCATCGTGGCGACGGGTGGCATCGCGCAATCTCCCGAGTTGGAGAGCGGCGATAGCCTCGTCACCTCCTCTTGGGATATTCTGGCCGGTGCCGTTAAGGCCGAGGGCCAGGTGCTACTTTACGACGATAATGGCGGACATCCGGGCATGTCGGCGGCCGAAGTCATTGCCAATGGCGGTGCCGAACTGGAACTCGTCTCGCCGGAACGTTTTTTTGCGCCCGAGATGGGCGGCATGAACCATGTGCCCTATGCCAAGACCTTCGCCGAGAAGAATGTCCGTGTCACGATCAATACGAGGCTCAAATCAGTGCGGCGCGATGGCAATGCATTAGTTGCGGTTCTAGGGTCCGATTTCTCGGAGGAGACGCAATGGGAGCGGCGGGTGTCCCAGGTGGTCGTCGAACACGGCACCGTCGCGAATGATGAGCTCTATCTTGAGCTAAAGGCCTCATCGCGCAATCTCGGTGCGGTCGATTATCCTGCATTGATCGCACGTCGATCGCCGCTGCCGGTCAGGAACGAAACTAGTTCCTTCGATTTGATCCGTATCGGTGACGCGATCGCGAGCCGTAATATCCACGCAGCGATTTACGACGCGTTGCGTTATTGCTCGCTTCTATGAGCCGGCGACCATTGGCCTTTGCCGGATTTCATCATAAATTTTATTTACATCAATGTGATATAATAGAAATCTTAAGTGATAAATGAAGTTCTGCGACTGCCACGACGTAGGCTGTCAGCGCCGCCTTAATTTTGAAACAAAATGTAACAACTTATAACACCCCGTTACCCGCCGAATCATTATATTTGGGCATCTGAGTGAACGAGAGGTTGTTTGATGCTGGCTAACCATGCGCCGCCCCCTTCGCAGACCGATGTGCTGATCTGTCTGGATAATCAGCAAATTGCCTCGCGCATCAGTTCGCTTCTGTCGCAACAGGGATTGACGGTCGCAGCGATGCCGACGACCGGTCTTCAGGAACAGTTCGATCCAACCGGCTGTCACCTGGTGGTGACTCATACCGCGATGATTGGGGACGTGCGGAGGCGGCTGAACTTGCCGGTCGTCAACATCGAGACTTTCATATTCGATCGCCCCGATCACGTAACCGAGGGAGCTGCGCGGCACTTCGACGGCGAGGCTTTCGTCAAGCGCGTTTTCTCGGTCATGAATGGTACCCAAAGGCGCGCCGCTGAGTGATTTAAGTCAGCAGAGCCGTCTTCTATAGTCGTTGCTGGCTGGCCTTGTCGAAGAAGTGCAGGTTCGGCGTCTTGAGCGAGATCTGAATTGTCTGGCCCGGCACGAGTTCGGCTCGCTCTCTCATCACCCAGG
This sequence comes from Martinezella sp. CNPSo 3732, assembly GCF_057784515.1. Taxonomy (NCBI): domain Bacteria; kingdom Pseudomonadati; phylum Pseudomonadota; class Alphaproteobacteria; order Hyphomicrobiales; family Rhizobiaceae; genus Martinezella; species Martinezella sp. CNPSo 3732. The sequence continues at coordinate 128,332 of NZ_JBXSOO010000010.1, read as the reverse complement.
TCAATTCCTTGCCTTCGAGGTCAAGCGCCACATGCGTTTCCGAGCCGGTGGGTTCGACGACGGTCACGGTTGCGGTAACGCCGGCCTCCGATGCGAAGGAAATATCTTCCGGACGTATGCCGAGAACAACCTCTCGACCCTCCGATTGAGCCGGAGCGCTGGCGAGTTGGATGCGTGTGCCGGTTGACAGTACCAATTCCGGTGAGGCACCGCCGGTAAGCTTGCCTTCGAGAAAATTCATAGCCGGAGAGCCGAGGAAGCCCGCGACAAAGACATTTCTCGGGCGGTCGTAAAGCTCGAGCGGCGAGCCGACCTGTTCGACCTTTCCGCCCTGCAGTACGACGATCTTGTCGGCCATGGTCATGGCCTCGATCTGATCGTGGGTCACGTAAACGATCGTCGTCTTCAGGCGCTGATGCAGCGCCTTGATTTCGGCGCGCATCTTGACGCGCAGCTTGGCATCGAGATTGGAAAGCGGTTCATCGAAGAGGAAGACCTTGGGGTCGCGCACGATGGCGCGGCCCATGGCGACGCGCTGGCGCTGGCCGCCGGAAAGCTGAGCGGGCTTGCGATCCAATAATGGCTGCAAGCCCAAGATCTTGGCGGCTTCGCCGACCTTCTGATCGATTTCGGTGCGCTTCGCGCCGGCAAGCTGCAGCGCAAAGCCCATATTCTGCGCTACCGTCATTTGCGGATAGAGCGCGTAGTTCTGGAACACCATGGCAATGTCGCGATCTTTCGGTGGCAGATCGTTGACGACCCGTCCGGCGATGGAAATCTCACCGCCGGTGATGTCTTCCAGCCCTGCAATCATCCGCAGCAGTGTTGACTTGCCGCAACCCGAAGGGCCGACGAGAATGACGAATTCGCCGTCCGAGATCTCGACATCGACGCCATGGATGATGTTTACCGCGCCGTAGGACTTCCTGACGTTCTTGATGGTCAATCCGGACATGACATTCTTCCCTTGGATCAATGCTTCTTGCGGATGCGCAACGCCTGGTATGGCTTGCCCGGCAGTTCCACGCCGAAGGCGGCATCCGCCTTGCCGCCGCGCACGATGGCGCCATGACGCGTCGGATGCGGGACCGGCGCTTCCACCTTCTTGGCAGGCGTGATCGTCATCTCCCATGTGTCGATGATGTCGACGTCATAGTCGGTTCCGTCTTTCGGCAGACCGGTGGACCAGATGACCGGCTGGTGCTCGCCGAGATAGATGTAGCTGACATCACCGTCGCGCGCGCCGGAAACGCGCGTCCATGGCCATTCGCCATAAGAGGACATGGGTTCGAGGCCGTTGACGACATCCTGCTCCAGCAGGTCGCGCAGGAAGCCGATGCGCTTCCAGGCTTCGCCGCGCAGTTCGCCGCCCTTTGCCCACCAGATCAGGTCTTCCGGATGCGAATAGGTTTCGCCGTGGCCGGCATAGCCGCCGCGCATCACCGTGATCCAGAAGCGATGCACCAGCTCCTGCGCCGTCAGGTTGCCCCAAGACTGGATGATATTGCCTTCATATTCCGGCTCGTCGTTGACAACAGGCTTGCCATAGGCCTCGCGCCATTCCTGCGTGCGCTTCACATCCCAGTTCTGGATGCAGGTATGCGTCACCCATGGCTTGCGATGATCGAAGTTCATCGTCGGCTCGCCGTTGTGGATCGACTTCAGATGGCCGTAGGGATCGTTCTCTTCGAGAATGTGGAAATAGCGGTCCCACTGCTGCAGCGGCTTAGTGTCGAGAAGAAAGTCGTACTCGTTGGCAAGTGCCCACCAGACATTGCGATAGGCGGCAAGGCGCGCCGCGAGATAGGCGACGTAGCGGAAATCCTGCTCGGCCGACATATCGGCATAGCCCCAGCGGTCGTAAGGATGGAACATGATAATATCGGCTTCGATGCCGAGATCGCAAAGGGCTGCGACTTGGCCCTCGAAATGGCGGAAGAGGACAGGGTTCGGCCGGTCGAAATCCTCCTTGCCGTCGGCACCCTTTTCGAAGCAGTCGTAGAGCGGCTCGTTGACGTTATAAGGATAATCCTTGGGGAAGACGCCCATGCGGATCTTGTTGAAGCGCGATTTCTTCAACGTCTCGAGCGTCTGCGCCTGCATCTCGAGCGGCTGATGCGTCCAGGCATAGCAGGTCGTGCCGAACGACAGGAACGGCTTGCCGTCGGCATAGGCGAAGTGGAACTTGTTATGGACATGTACGGGGCCGTGGTTACCCTCGGATGACTTGGTCGCGACGAAAGAACCGGTCTTGCCGTCCAGTTCCGATGTCTTCGAGCGCGTGCGAAACGACCAATCGCCTTCATTGTCCGGCATGAAGCGAACGCGATAGACGCCGTCGCCGTCATAGAAGCCGGGCACGCGGGTCTCGCGGCAGTTCTGGCTGAAGACGGCATCGAATGCCACATCGAGATAGGGATTGCCGCTCGAAGGACCGTTGAAGGCCGCTTCGAAGACTCCCCATTTTTCGACGGACGCGTTGGACATGATATTCTCCTCGGAAGATGTATGGATGGTCCGACCGCTCAGCCCTTGACCGCGCCGGAGGTGAGACCGGAAACGAAGTAGCGCTGGAAGATCAGATAGACGATGGTGGCCGGCAGCACGGTCATGACGATCGCCGCGTTCAATTGCCCGTAATCATTGGAAAACTGGCCCTGGAAGGACATGAGCCCCAGCGGCAGCGTCCACATGTGCTGATCCTGCAGCAGCACGAGCGCCATGGCGAACTCGTTCCATGTCGAAACGAAATCCAGGATCAGCAGCGCGGCGAGCACTGGCAGGCAGACGGGCAGGAATATCCGGCGGAAGATGGTGAAGTGGCTTGCACCGTCGATCAGTGCGGCCTCCGACAATTCCTTCGGAATGCCTTTGAAGAAACCGTGAAGGATGAAGACCTGGTAGGGCACGCCGAAGGCGATGTAAGGCAGGATCACGCCGGGGTAGGTGTCGATCAGACCGAGCGAATTGACCAGCGTGAAGAGCGGCGCCAGCATGACCTGAAAGGGGATCATCGTGCCGAAAACGACGAGGAGCAGCAGCAACTTGCTGAACCGCAGCCGGATCTTGGCGAGCGCATAGGCGGCCATCGCCGAGAGGATGAGCCCGAGCGGCACCTTGATCACGGTGATGATGGCGCTGTTCAGGAAGGCATTGGCGAAATTGCCGCGGCCCCAGGCGCTTGAATAATTCTCGAAGGCCGGATCGAGCGGCGGCATGAAGGCGCCGGTCGATGTCACGTCGGCTTGCGTCTTCAAAGAGGTGAAGACGATGAAGATGAATGGCGCAAGCCAGATCGCAGCGACGATGAGAAGCGCGATCCATAGGCCGATCAGAACAGGGTCGCGCTTGCGCTTTGCCGGTGCAATCGTTTCGAAGTCGTCCGACGTGGATGTGGCCGATGCTGCCGTCATTGCTCGGCCTCCTCATGCTTCTGCGTCCAGCGCAGGTAGGGAATGACGACGACGATGGTGATGAGCAGCAGGACGACCGAGATTGCAGCGCCACGGCCGAAATCGAAGATCTGCATGGCCTGCGTGAAGGCCCAGAGCGCCAGCATCTGCGTGGATTGCGCAGGCCCCCCGCCGGTCAGGCCGTAGACGATGTCGAAGGCCTTCAGTGAGGAAATGACCGACAGCACCAGCACGATGGTCAGCGTCGTACGTAGCGCGGGCAGGGTGACGTAACGGAAGATGTTCCAGCGTCCGGCGCCGTCGATGCGGGCGGCTTCCACCAGCGTCTGCGAGACATTTTGCAGGCCGGCGAGAAACAGGACCATGGAGAAGCCGACGGATTGCCAGAGATAGGCGATGAAGACGGAATAGAGCGCGATATCCTTGTCGCCGAGCCAGTCCTGGATCCAGTCCTGCAGGCCCATGGAAGTCAGGATTTCGGTGAAGAGACCGAAGAAGGGATCGTACATCCACTTCCACATGGTTGCGACCGCGATCGGGGCGATGATGACGGGCAGATAGAAGATGGCGCGGAAGGTATTGCGGGCAAAGAGCTTCTGATTGAGGCTCAGCGCGAGCAAGAGGCCGATCATGGGGGGAAAGATCACGCACATGATCGTCCAGATTACGGTGTTGCGGAAGGCGACCCAGAAGACGGGATCCTGCGTGAAGATATATTGATAGTTCGCCAGGCCGACGAAGGGGCGCTCCGGATCGAGGCCGTTCCATTTCTGGAAGCTCAGCACCACCACGTTCAGCATCGGATAGAGCGCGAAAATCACATAGATCAGCATGGCCGGGGCAAGCAGGATTGCTGCCTGGACGCGGGGATCATGAGTACGATTGCGGAATGACATTCTGCTTGCTCCCGGCGGCAGCTGGCGCGTGGGCATAAGAGTGAAGGAGGCCGTTCGCCGCGATGACGATCGGCGCGGCAGCCTCCCTCAGTCGATCAGGTGCGGCCGGAAATGAAGGTCTGCAGCTGCTTGGCGGCATCGGCCGGCTGGATGTTGCCGGAGGCGAGGTCGTTGATCACCCGGAAATATTCGGTGGTGACGTCGAGCGGGAAGGCCTGATCGCCATTCATATAGACCTTGCTGTAGGTCTTGAAGATATCCAGCCACTTCGCCTCGAGCGGCTTCTGGTCGGTGTATTGGACATTCTTGTTAACCGAGATAGAGCTGATCTGGCCGACGAGATCCTGCTGCACCTTCGTCGACAGGAAGTAGTCGAGGAATTTTGCCGCAAGATCCGGGCTCTTGCTCTTGGTGCTGACGTAATTGTACTCGGCAAAGCCATAGAGGCGATTGGTGTTCGTCGGGAACGGCACGATGCCGTAATCGTCGAGATTGGCCTTGCTGCCGGTGAGCTGGCTGACCAGCCAGTCGCCCTCGAGCATCATCGCGGCGCGGCCGGCGACGAACAGCGTATAGGACTGCTGGTTGCTGATGCCCATGAAGGGCTTCAGCGTGTAATCCTTCGTCCACTTGGCAAATTCGGTAAAGGCGTCGGTCGCGCAGGGTTCCTTGGTCCAGTCGGTCTTCATGGCCATCAGCGCGTCATGCTTGTCGGCGCCACATTTGGTTTCCAAGAGCACGTCCATCAGGCGCATGACGTGCCAGTTGACCGAGCCGCCAAAGGTGAAGGCCGGGATTTTGGCAGCTTTCAGCTTTTCTGCCGCGGCGAGAAGGTCTTCGTAGGTCTTCGGCTCCTCGGTGATGCCAGCCTTCTGGAAGAGCTTCTTGTTGTAGTAGATCGCTTCGCCCTTGAAGGTGAAGGGGACACCGTGCTTGCCGCCCGGATAAAGATCGGCAAAGGCGGCAGCAGAGGGAAGCAGCTCGTCGTTCCACTTGTACTGGGTGTAGTATTTGTCGAGCGGCAGCGAGAGGCCTGCCTTCACGTATTCGCCGCCGAGGCCGAGCCCGGCCCAGCTGAAATAGATATCCGGACCTTTGCTGGAGCCAGCGGCCACGCGGAGTGCGGTCTTGTGTTCATCGACGCCGCGCTGGACGATTTCGACATGGGTGCCGGGATTGGCGGCCTCGAAGTCTTTCGCGACCTTCTTCAGCGCGCCGTTTGCTGCGCCATTGTCAAAGTTCAGCGTCCACAGCGTCAGGTCTTCCGCGGCAACATTGGTTGCCGAAAAGGCAGCCGCTGCCATCGCAGCAGCGCCGAACCAACGCGCATATTTGAAGTTGCCAGCCATCTCCCATTCCTCCTCTGAGCAAAGCTGAGGGCGGTTTTGACAAATCGTTGTCAACATGTCAACTGGTATGATGAGCTTATCAGCAGTATCATATGAAGTGATCGTGAAAGCAGGCCATGATGACGACGGCCGACGCCGCGCCGGGATCCATGTGTCCCAAGGATCGATCGCCGAGGCGCGACGACCGGCCTTTTGCGGCGATCATGCTTTTGGTGGCTTCTGCACCCGCTTCACCGGCTTTGAGAGCGGCGGCGAAACAATCGTCAAGCGAAAGCCCTCGATCCCGGGCAGCGCGGCAGGCCTTGGCGGCAGGCGCCCAGGCATCGACCATGGTCTTTTCACCGACCTCCGCCTTGCCCCGATCCTGAATGCCCTTGGCGAAAGCCGAAAATATCTCGACCATATCGTCGTCGTTGAGCAAGGCCTTCCCCTTGGCGAAAGCCCCCGCACGCATCAGGGCCGTCGCATAGAGCGGTCCGGATGAGGCGCCAACGGCGTTGAGGAAGGACTTTGCCGCCGCGTTGAAGACCTGCGTCGGATCGGATGTCGATGTGTCCAGCTCCGAAACCGCTTTGGCTGCGGCAGTAAAGCCGAGTTCCATGGCGATGCCATGATCGGCATCGCCGATGACGCCATCCAGCTCGCAGAGGCGATCCTTTTCGCGTGCCATCGCATCAGCAATCCGCACGAACAGCGACTTCAGGTCTTCCGTTGTAATCGCCGTCATGACAGCACCTCGCCGGAGCGGAACATGGCGCAATCGCAGGGATGGTCGATCAGCCGCTGCAGCTCGTCGTCCAGATGCATGAGGGTGATCGAGGCACCGGCCATTTCGAGCGACGTGCAGTAATTACCGACCAGCGACAGGTGAATGACGAGGCCCGCATCGTCGAGTATCGACTTGACTTTGTGCATCATGATGTAGAGTTCCATCAGTGGCGTCGAGCCAAGCGAATTGACAAGCACGGCAACCCGGTCGCCGGGCGCCGGCTTCATTTCGTCGAGGATCTTGCCGACGAGTTCATTCGTCACTTCGTCAGCCGACCGCATCGGCCCGCGAGCGACACCGGGCTCGCCATGGATGCCCATGCCGATTTCCATTTCATCGGCACCGATCTCGAAGTTCGGCTTGCGTGTCTGTGGCAGCGAACAGGGCGAAAGCGCCACGCCCATCGTATAGGTACGCTCATTCGCCCAGCGTGCCACCCGTTCCACATCGTCGAAACCATACATCAGATCGCAGGCGGCACCGGCCGCCTTGAAGATGAAAACGTTGCCGGCAACCCCGCGGCGGCGCTCCTTCTGATCGACCGGCGCAGAGGCGATGTCATCCGTCGTCAGCACGGTACGCACCTCGATATCGTCCATGGCTAGCATTTCCGCAGCCATGTCGAAATTCATGACGTCGCCGGCATAGTTGCCATACATGAACAACACGCCGGCACCCCCATCGACGGCCTTGGCGCATTCGATGATCGGATCGGGCGGCGGCGAGGCGAAAACATTACCGATAGCGGCGGCATCCGCCAGCCCCTTGCCGACAAAGCCGAGAAATGTCGGCTCATGCCCGGACCCGCCCCCGATCACCAGGCCGACCTTGCCGGCTCGCGGCCCATAGTTCGCCACGATCGAGCGCGGCGATCCTTCAACGGCGCGGAGATGGCGCGGATGAGCCGCTAAGATCCCGGCTAGCATTTCATCCACGGCGGCCGCGCCGTCGTTGATCAGCTTCTTCGTCTTCACGCAGTCCTCCAAATCATTGCGATTGTTGGGACTAACATGCGCGTCTACGATTGAAGGTCAATCCATCAAGTCAGCCGAAAGAGTGCTGTAGGCATCAAGCATGAGCCTCTTGCTTCCGCTCTGTTCCTTAAGCCGAAACTCCCCCAGCTCCACCAGTTGCGGAATGGGTGTGATATTGACCAGATGGAGCGACCGCGATCCGTCGGATCGTGCCGTGATGAAGCTGAGCACGGCGCTCGGATCGGACGACAGGCATTCTTGCCATTGCTGGCCGGCGAGGCGTGACAGTGTCGCAATCGTATTGAATAACGGTCGTTTAGCGCCTGCCGCCGACGGTTCGTTCTCTCCGGCGATCAGTCCGAAGGACCCCGTCAGCGCCGAAAGCGTCAGGCATTCCAATGCGGCATCGAGAACACGGGCAGCGTAACCCCATGCAAAGGCTTCCCCAAAGCGGGCATTGTGCCGCGGATCGGTGTTGGCCATGGCGATGCGTGCGCCATGGGGATTGTCCATCGTCCGGCTGCCATAGGGGTTCTGGCGCATCGGTATGGTGGATGGGCCGATACGATAGGGTTTGTCGCCGTAGATGGCGCGCACCGAGCGCGTGATGAAGGGCAGTGCTTCCAGCGTCTGCATGACGCTGAGGTCGTCCGCCGCATGCACGATGGGATTGGTGCAGTGGGTGATGAAGCCGAGCGTTTCGGCGGGCACCCGTTTGCGATTGAGTTCGGTGAAATAGCTCAGCATGCCGCCGCCAATGCGCATATCGGGGAAGGCGACGTGAGCTGCGGCATAAACCTCTTCAAGAGGCGGGCATTCAGGCCATTTGCTGCCCGGCGGCGTCGATTGTCGATCGACCGAAGGCGATACGGCGATAGCGTCGGGTTTGAAGCCGGCGTCGTGCATCAAGGTCGCGATCTGCTGCGCTTCGGTAAGCGGAGCCTTCCGGCAGGGCAATGCGATTTCGAGCGTCGATCGCCCGGCATGAAGCGCTGCGATGGCCGCAAAGGATTTGAGAGCGTCAATGCCGTGGCCGGCGTCGGGGTCGAAGTGGAAGAGCAATTCCTGCAGCGCGATTTCGGCAAGCCGCTCACGAGCAGCGAGCGTTGCTTCGGCTTCTTCGGGCGTAATGACGAGCCCTATCGCAGGCATGGTGCCGGATGTTTCTCTCAGGCTCAACGTGATCGGGCGTCCATCCGCGACCATCGCCGGCGCGGCGGTCGCACGCCGCATGTCACCTATTGAAAGAATGATACGCTGCCGCATCGGCTCGCCAGCCGGAATTCGATAGGGCCAGGGCAGGGCAAGCGGGCGAACATAGGTTTTGTAGGAGGCGTCGGACCAGTTGCGCTGGTCTTCCATCTCGAAGGTATCCCCCTCCATACGGCACTCGGCCGTGACGTTCGACGTTACGCTATGCGTAATTGCCCGCATCTCCTTGAAGGGTTGCCAGGGTTCGATGAGATCAGGAAAATGTGTGTTTTCTCGGCTGCCGTCGACATGCTCGACCGATACTGACGTGCCGGCAACGCCGACGATCGGGTGCAGGATGCAGAAGCCGCAGCGGTTGGTTTCAAAGCCAGTCGTCGAGAGTGCCGTCGCTTCGAAGATCAGGGCTTCATCGACTTGAGCCGTTATCCGCACGTCGATTGTCAGTTCGGTGTTCTCGGGGCCGGCACAGCGCGCTAGATAGCTGACGAAAAAACCATCGTGGTGCTGCTCAATCTGAAGATCGTCGATATCGGGCGCACAGGTACCCCAATCACGATCGCGGATCAGATAGGAAACGGCCCGCAAAACCTCGACGCCATCATAGCGGATGGACCGGAGATTGCCGTCCTTGAAATCGACGTCCAGCCTGCCCGAAGTCAGTCGCACCGGCGGCGTTTCGAGCTCGCGCGTGCCGTAAAGCTGGAACGGATCGATCTCGGTCGTCATCGCAGCAGCGCTCCGATGTCGACGCGCTTCCCGTTGGCCGCACTCTCGTAGGCGGCTTCGACAAGCGCCAGCGTCTTGAGATTGTCCGCGCCTGACGTGGAAGTCTCGCCGCCATTGGCAAGACGGTCGGTCCAATGCTGCTGGATTGCGAGAACGCTCTCCTGGATATTGTGCCAGGGGCGCGAGGCCCAGGACAGAAGCGGGGGCGACGCATCGGATATGGTCACGCCATCGGGGCCGCAGACCTCAAGGCGATAGCCTTGCGACAGCCGAATGCTACCCCGCGTGCCGTCGAGCTCGATCAGCGTCTCCGGAAAGTGCTCGGTCGCAAGCTTGGAAGCGTAGCTGACATCGACGATCGACGTCGCGCCGTTCTCATGGTCGAGCAGGATGGTGGCGACATCCTCACCCTTGATCTTCGGATTGACCCGCTTGGTGCGGGCCGTCAGTGAAGAAACGTCGCCGAGGATGAAGCGGGCGATGTCGAGCGTATGGATGCCGAGATCCTCGATGATGAACCGTTCGCCTTCGGCCAAGTAAGGCTGGCCCGAAAACACGTCGTAGCCGGAGCGGAAGGAGAAACGCCCCCAGAAAGGTTCGCCGATCGCGCCGGACTGGAGGGCACGCTTGACCGCCTGAATAGGCGTTTGCCACCGGAAGTTCTCATGCACCATCAGCGGCACGCCGGCTTGCGCACAGGCTGCGACCATCGCCTTGGCATCGCTCAGCGTCTTTGCGAAGGGCTTCTGGCAGATCGCCGGTATCTTGTAAGAGGCCGCCATCTCCACCAGGGCGCGATGGCTTTGCACCGTCGTTGCTATATCGACGAAATCGAAGCCCCCATCGGCAAACATGGCGGCCGCGTCCGTGTAGCGGCGTTCGATGCCGAACTGGTCGCCGACGAGTTTCAGCCGCTCCGGATCGCGGTCGCAGATCGCGACGATGCTGGCGCCTTCGACGTCTTGCCACGCGTGCATCTGATTGATCGCGAAAAAGCCGCAACCGATCAATGCGCCCTTGAGTTCTGCCATTTCAGCCTGCCTTTGCCATTTGCATGAGAATTACGCGCTGCTGGAGGCGCCGTTGTGCCTGATCCACGACGACAGCGATGATGATGACACATCCCTTGATCACCATCTGCCAGAAGGATGAGACGCCCATCATCACGAGGCCGTCCGAAAGGATGCCGATGACGAAGGCGCCGATGATCGTACCGCCTATGGTGCCGCGGCCGCCAGACATGGAAGTGCCGCCGAGCACCGCTGCCGCGATCGCGTTCAGCTCGAAGCTTTCGCCGGTCGCCGGATGCGCCGCCATCAGTTCCGACGAAATGACGATGCCGACGATGGCCGCGCAGAGCCCCGAGAACATATAGACGAAGATCTTGACCACATCGACGCGAATGCCGGACATGCGCGCCGCGCGCTCGTTTCCGCCGACGGCGAAGATATGCCGGCCGATCGGCGTCGAGCGGGCGACATAGGCGGCAAGTAGCGCCAGCACGATCAGGATCCAGATGGAAACGGGCAGACCAAGCATACGGCCCGCACCAAAGACGTCGAAGCCCGTGGTATCGTATTCCGGCCGGCCCACAAGGTTCGGGAAGGTCTGTCCGTCGGACGACAGGAGCGCGAGGCCGCGGGCGATATAGAGCGTTCCCAGCGTGGCAATGAAGGGCGCGACGTTGAGCTTGGTGATGAGCAGGCCGTTGATCAGCCCAATCCCTAGGCCGACGGCCAGTGTAATGAGGATGATCTCGTAGATGTTGAAGTAGACGGTATAGCCGATCGGCAGTTCGACGCCATTGAGGATGAGGGCGCCGGCGACCATGCCGCAAAGGCCGACGATCGAACCGACCGAAAGGTCGATGCCGCCGGTGACGATCACGAAGGTCATGCCCATGGCGAGAAAGGCGTTGAGCGCGACGTGCTTCGACATCAGGATGATGTTGGCGGTCGAGGTGAAGTTCGGTGCAAAGATCGCAAAGAAGATAACGACGGCAAACAGCGCGATGAAGGTCCTGAGCTTCATCAGCGTCAGGAGAATGGAGCCGTTCGAACGATTGGTCGCAAAGGCGGAGGACGTATCTGCGGTCATGACGCGAGTTTCCCTGTATGTCCGTGTCCCTTGGCGGATGCCGCGATGATGGCCTCTTCCGTCGCTTCGCTTCGGTCGAGAACGGTCACGAGCTTGCCGTTGCTGAGCACTGCGATGTGGTCCGAAAGTGCCATGACCTCTTCAAGGTCCGATGTTGAAAACAAGATTGCTAGGCCCTTGCCGGCGAGCCTGCGCATAGTGCGAAAGACATCGGCCTTGGCGCCGACATCGATGCCGCGGCTCGGCTCATCCATCAAAAGCACCTTCGGGTCCGTCATCAGAGCCTTGCCGATGACGACCTTCTGCTGGTTGCCGCCGGACATGGAGGTAACCTCGAAATCGGGATTGGGGGCCTTGATGGAGAGATCGCGGATCATGTCGCGAATGGCGTCCTTTTCGGCACCCGGATCGATATGGAAAAACAGCCGGGCGAAGCGGCCGAGGCTCGCAAGCGTCAAATTGCTGGCGATGGACAGGACCTGCACCAGTCCTTCGCGCTGACGGTCCTCGGGGATCAAGGCGAGGCCGTGCCGGATGCGCCGGGTGGTGTCGCGGGCGCGAACCTCCACGCCATCGATATAGATCCGCCCGGTCGAATGCATATGCCGGCCCATCACGCATTCGAAGAATTCGCTGCGCCCGGCACCCATCAGGCCGTAGATGCCGAGGATTTCGCCGGCGCGCACCGATAGAGAGACGTGATCGACGGCAAGGCCGCCCGTACGTCTCGGCAGGCTGATCTCCTCGGCGCGGAAGGCTTCCTTGCCGATCGCATGGCCGCCGTCCCTGGCGAAATCCTTGGCATCCGATCCGATCATCGACCGGACGATCCATTTTGTATCGATATCGCGAACCATGGCCTGGCCGGTGATCTGCCCGTCGCGCAGCACGGTGATATGGTCACCGATGCGCATCAGCTCCTCCAGCCGGTGCGAGATATAGACGATCGCGACACCTTGAGCCTTCAGCTCTGCAATGACCTTGAACAGAATATCGACTTCTGCCGCAGATAGCGCCGATGTCGGCTCATCCATGATCAGAATGCGGGCATTAAGCGAGATGGCCTTGGCGATCTCGACAAGCTGCTGCTGCCCGATCGGTAGATCCTCCACCATGGTTTCGGCGCTTATGCCCGCATCGAGCCGATCCAGAAACTCGTTGGCCCTTGCGATCTGTGCCTTGTGATCGATACCGAAAATGCCGCGGGTGATTTCACGCGTGGCAAAGATGTTCTCGGCCACCGTCATGTTGGCGAAAAGATTGAGCTCCTGGAAGATCATGCCGATTCCGCGAGCCTGCGCGTCGGCCGGGCTGCTGAAGGAGACTTCCTCACCCTCGAGCAGGATGCGGCCCGAGGTCGGCCGTTCGACACCGGCGATGATCTTCATCAGGGTAGATTTGCCGGCGCCGTTTTCGCCGACGAGCACATTGACCGCCCCGCGGTGCAGCTCGAGGTTGGCGTGCTTGACGGCAACGATGCCGGAATAGACCTTGGAAACGTCCTCCAGGCGCAGGATGATGTCGTTGCTTGACGTTTCGCTCATGGTCATTGCCCCAATGTCAGGGCCGAAGGGGTGATCAAAGGCAGCTGACCGGAAGGGGGCAGTGGAAACGCACCCGTCACGGTGACCGTCTTTCCAACTAGCCCGTCGCGAGGCAGGGCTGCAAGAAAGGATGAGTTTGCCTTTTCATTGAAGGCCTTGCCGAACTGAGCCCATTCGATCTGGTTCCTGAATTCGTTGAAGTCAAGAAAATCCAGCGCGTCACGCAACGCCGTGCCGCGGATCGCCGGGCCGATCTGCACCTTCGCATCCGCCTTGCCGTCGCCATCCACATCGACATCGAGGCTTCCGGCGCGAGAGGCGGTATCGGCAGCCACGATCTTGCCGCTCAGCTTGACGGCGTAAGTCCAGGGCGATGAAGCCTGTTTTCGCGGGTTTCCGTATTTCGCGCCGGCATCGTCCGGATTAGCGGCTATGGCCTGCAACACCGTCTTGAGGTCGCCCGCGCGCTTCTCGATACCCGGCTGTACCTGAGATTGCCAGATGGCATCGACCTTTGTCGCGGGATCGAAGGCACTCTTTGCTGCCGCCGCAGCTTTCTCTTCGGGCGTCGGTGTCTTGATAATCTTGCAGCCGGGCAATGCCGCGGCCAAAACAAGGGCCACGAGCGCGCCTCTGGTCTTCAACATGCAATGCACCTCGATCTCGCAGGAAAGACATTCAGAGAGCGCGGTTTTTCCGCGCCCTCCTACCTAGTGGTCCGCCATCAGTTCTTCAGTGCGAAGGTCTCAAGCTTGTCGGCGTTGTCGGCGTTGATGAGGACGCAATCCATCAATTGCTTCTCATCCTTCGGCGCCGTCTTGTTTTTGATATAGGCGTCGGCTTGTTCGACCGCCTTCTGGGCCTGGGCGTAAGCCGGCTGCATGACCGTCGCCTTGATGCCGCCCGCCTTGATGGAGTCGCGGACATCGTTGGAGCCATCGAAGCCGACGACGATCACGTCCTTGCGGCCGGCGGCCTGCAGTGCGGCAATCGCACCCATCGCCATGGTGTCGTTGCCCGAAATCACGCCCTTGATATCGGGATTTGCCTGCAGGATGGTTTCCATCTTGGCATAGGCCTCAGTCTGGCTCCAGTTCGCCGACTGCTTGGCGACCAGCTTCAGGTCCGGATAGTCGTCGATGACGTCGTGGTAGCCCTGCGAGCGGATGCCGGCATTGGTATCGGCTTCGCGGCCGACGAGTTCGGCATAATTGCCCTTCTCGCCCATAAGCTTGACGAATTCCTGCGCGCCGAGCTGGGCGCCCTGGTAGTTGTTGGAAACGATCTGGGCGACGGCAATGCCGGTGACGTTGATTTCGCGGTCGATGAGGAAGGAAGGGATGCCCGCATCCTTGGCCTTCTTCAGGGCAGCGACGGTTGCGTCCGCGCCGGCATTGTCGAGGATGATGGCTTTGGCGCCACGTCCGATCGCGGTGTCGATGACTTCCGATTGCTTGTTGGCATCGTCGTCATGCGTCATGACGAGCGTCTCGTAACCCAGCTCTTTTGCCTTGGCTTCTGCGCCGACGGCCTCTGCCTTGAAGAATGGATTGTCGAAGGCCGGCGTGATGATGGCGATCAGATCGGCCGCGAAAGCCGGCATTGCCGTGCCCAGAGCCAGTGCAGCGGTAAAGGCTGCAAGTGTCAGTCTGCGTGTCAGTTTCATGGTCTCCTCCCAGTTATGAAACAAGCCCTGTTCCCGGCAGGGCGGCAAGGGGAGGGCTCTGCCCTCCCGGGGACATCGATCAGGTGATGCGACGGATGCTGTCTGCGATCTCCTGCGGCTCGAAAACCTTCTTCCAGTCGTCGCGCATGAGGGCAGGGATGCCGAATTCGATCGCCTTGTTGCAGGCATCGGAGAATACGCCGTCGACTTCCTTGAAGATGACGGCGCCAAGCACGTTCATATGGCCGAGCAGGAAGTCGCGGGCGGCTTCCGCCGGAACGCCGCGGGCGACACATTCATCCATGGCCTGGCGCATGACGACGAGCAGCGAGGCGCAAACCGTTTCGGAAAGGCCCGGCTCCAGCATCGCCATCTGCTCGACGGTGACGCGGTGCGAACGCATGACGGGCGCCCAGATGACCTTGGCGATTTCCTCGCCGAGAGCATAGGCACTTTCCGGACCCTGCATCAGCGCCGAAACGATATGCTGCTTGGCAAAGAGGCCACCGAAATGGTCCTTTTTGGCCTGCATGTCGGTCTCGTCGTTGAAGATCGGCGGATGGCAGGGATGGGTGACGAAATAGGTAAGATCGTCGCGGTTCGGCAGATGGCCCGCAAAGGGTGCGGCGGCGTCGAGAGCAACAACCATCGTGCCGGGCTTCAGCTTGTCGACGATGCCGGCGGCAACCTTGCCGATCGCGGTATCCGGTACTGCGAGGATCACGACGTCTGCGCCATCCAGCGCGGTATCGACGGGGACGCAATCGATGGAAAGGTCATTCTTCAGGCGGGCCTTGCCGGCATCGCTGACCTCGACATGGCGCACATCGAAGCGCGAGCCTTTCAGGTTCTTGGCGAGCCGGTAGCCCATTTTGCCGCCGGCGCCGAAAAGAGCAATTGCAGTCATGTTAGTACCTCGTTCACTTTCAGAATGTGGTATCGCAAGTGGTATAATGAGTCAATGAGCATGCCAATGGCATAGCGGAAAATGGCGAGGCTAGGATCCCCTACCGTCGCGGATCTGCGCGAAGTAATCGTCGGTGCCCACCTGTCCGCCTTTCAGCGCGATCTGCAGGCCATTGGTGAGCGCGTAGCTGCCATGGGCGGTGCAAAGCGGTGATCCCGGCGTTTGCGGTAATGGGAGAAGTGTCGTCAGCGCCTCGACCCGCAATTCCTTGAGCGCGTGGCTCGATGTGTCACCGCCGGCGATGACAGCGCGACCGAGATTTTCCTGCTCGATCAACCGTCGCAGGATCGTGCCGAGGGCTTGGCCGAGACGATGCCGGGCGCCAGGAATGCGGTCGATATCGCCGCCGCGGTCGGCGGATGGGCCGAGCGCCGTATGAAGAATGACGCTGCGGCCGGCCTTGAGGCTGGCCACGCCCGCAGCGACCGCTGCGTCCAGAGCACGCTCGGCGCTCTCGCCGACAAGCGACAAGGGGTCGAGATCGATGCCGTCAAAACTATCGGCTGTGGCGCGGCGGATTTGCCGTTCGGTCGTCGGCGATACGCTGCCGGAAACGACCGCGAGGCGATCGACCTTGCCGGGAGGAGCGAACTCCGGCTTCTCGTCGATCAGACCTTCGTTGCGCCAGGCATCGAGAAGGGCATATTCGACACCGGATGAGCCTGCGACGAAGGCGTTGCCCTTGCTTGCGAGACGCCATAGCTGATGTCCTGCGGCGGCCTGGGTTTCTGCACTATCGACGTCTAGCAGTAGGATACCCTCCTTGCCTCCCGTCAGCGCATCGATCCGCGCGTCGGCATCGGCTGTTCGGATCGTGGCGAGGTCCACGACGCTGACGGGGAGGGGCGTCTGCTTGCTCAGATGCAAGGTGAGATCGGCCTCATCCATTGGCGTAACGGGATGCCGGCTCATGACAGGATGGCGGTCGATGCGGAAGACCTGGCCCTGATAGGCCGCAAAAAGATGACCGAAAGCGGTGTAGCGTTTCAGCTGCGGCGCACCGACCACGACCGGCACGACGGACTGCGCAAAGAGTGCTTTGCCGATCTCGATCGCCCTGCCGATGTTGCCGACCTTCGGACTGGAATCAAAGGTTGAGCAGACCTTGTAGTGGCATATGGCGGCATCGAGGCTCTTCAGCCATGTGAAGACAGGCGTCAGATGCTCGTCCATCCATTGCGGCGTTTCGCTGCGGCTGGTGCCGGCAATGCCGATGGCGCGGCAGTCCTTGAACCGCTCTATTTCGCTCGGAACGCCAAGGAAGAGGGCTGTCGGCACACCGTTCGAGGCGAGAGCCTCCATGACGTCGGTGGAGCCGGTGAAGTCATCGCCGTAATAGCTGAGAAGAAGATTGGACATTGCTGTTAGGCGTCCTTGCCGTCACTGAATTTTGCGATCGAGGCGGCAAGCTCCGGATGATCCCTCGCATAATCAACAAGCGGTATGTCCGAAACCGCCGCCTGCCAGGCCTGCTGGATCGCTCGCACTCCAGCGGCTGGTCCGAAGGGGTGGCTGACGATGCCCCCGCCGCAGAGATAGAGAAGGTCCGTCGTCCGGCCGGTGCGCTGGTAGGTTTCGGGCGCCTGGCCACCCCATTGACCGGAACCGGCAACGGGGAGCGGACAGTCGGATGGGTCGAAAAGCGGCGTTCGGATCGCCTTGAAGGATTCGACGAAGCTGTCGTCCGGTTCCCAATATTTGACCCTGATGCCGTTGATCTGGAACTGATCGACGCCGAGCAAGCGCCAGAACTGCTGATATACCTTGAAATCCATGCCGGCGCCGGGATGGCGGGTCAGGATATCCCAGCCATTGCGGTGCGCATGCAGCACCAGCCCGGAGCGCTTGCGCAGGAAGCTCATGCCGCCGAAGCCGATGGAGTTGATATTGACAACAGCGCAATTGCCGCCAGCCTTCAGCACGAGATCGTGGTTGCGCATCATCTCATCGGGATCGGCATGCGAAATGCCAAAGGCATACATGACCTTCTTGCCCGTCTTCTGCTCGTGATTGAGGATCAACGGCATGATGGCTTCGACGCGCTCTTTTAGCGGCGAATAGGCCGGGCTCATGAGCTTCTCGTCGTCCTTGATGAAATCGACGCCCGAGCCGATCAGCTCGCCGACCAGTGCCGCCGTTTCCTTTGGCCGAAGGCCGAGCGCCGGCTTGACGATCGTGCCGATGATCGGGCGGCCGCTGACGCCGGTCAGGCGCAAGCTGCCGGCAACGCCGAATTGCGGGCCGGGATGCGCATCGCGGAAGGCCTCCGGCAGCTTCATGTCGACGATGCGGATGCCGGTCATGCCTTTGATCGAGAAGACGCCGGCGATCGCGATCGTCATCAGCGCCGCAAGATCGGTGCCGATCGCATCCAAAGGGAAGGCGATGTCGACATCGGCGCGACGGATCGGGCCATGGCCTTCAGCCACCTCGGTCCAGGTCGGACGCTCCGCGTCGGCAAGCGGGCGGATCGCGACGACACGCGCGGCCACGCGCGCCTTGAGCTCTTCCGTCTCGCCCGGCACAGCGACGAAGGTGCCTGTCGACTGATCGCTGGCGATCTTGCGAGCCATCGCCTCGATGCTGCCCGGCGTTTCGATACGGTAGGTGATGGTGATGGTCATGAGTGGATGAATGCTCCTCTCGCCGACGATTTTTCGCGTGGCGCAAACTGGTGATCTGGTATAATGAGTATTCCAACTTCTGCAACGATTTTTTTGTCCGGTTGCCGATAACGCGACTCGTATGGGCTTCCGCCCTGGCGGCCAAAAATGCATAAGGGAGGAAAAGCTTTGGGAAAGCGGGATTCCATGAGCCAGCCAGTCGAACAAATTGTACGTCGAAAACTATCCGATGAAGTATTCGACCGACTGGAACGGTTGATCACGTCGGGAGAGCTCAAGCCCGGGGACGAGATGCCGTCCGAGCGCGTTCTCATGGAGCGCTTCGGTGTCGGGCGTCCGGCGATCCGCGAAGCCATGCAGGCACTTGCCAATATGGGGCTGGTCAACATTTCCCACGGCGAACGCGCCAAAGTGCTTCAGTTGACGGCGAAGTCGATCTTCCGGCAGGTCGACCTCACCGCAAAGATCATGTTGTCGCAATCCTCCGACTCCCTTGAGCAGCTGAAGAGCGCGCGCATCTTCTTCGAGCGCGGCATGGCACGCGAAGCAGCCCAGCGCGCGAGCAAGAAGGATGTCGCCGACCTTAATGAGATCATCGAGCGGCAGCGCGCATCCCTCGGTCATGCCGAGGACTTCATTTCTGCCGATATGCAGTTCCACACGCGCATTGCGCAGATTTCCGGTAATCCGATCTTCGCCGCTGTCAGCGAAGCGATGCTCGCATGGCTGAAAGCCTATCACACCGACATGCTGATCTGGACGGGCAAGGAAAAGTTCACGCTGGTCGAACATGAGGAAATCCTTGCACGCCTGGCTGAAAACGATGCCGATGGCGCCGAGCAGGCAATGCTCAAGCATCTGGAAAGATCACGCGCGCTCTATACGAAGTGAACCCCTTAGTATTCGCCCTGCGACGGCACAATACCCACCGCCTTTGTCGTAATTCCTCCCCAATCCTTACGGAATCTGTTGGCACTCAAACGAGGTGTGCGTGATGATTGATTTCTTTCAGCGAAACATGGCGCTTTTCCTGGCCGCTCTCATGACGGCGGTGGCCATAACCCTCTACAATCTGAGCTGCCTTCTGCTCAGGCATCACCACACGATGCTGCACGATCTGCATCATGCGACAGGCGCCCTGGTCCTTCTCGCCGGCTTCTACACCATGATCCGCTACATGCAGGCGTTGCCCGATGACGAAGGCTAGAAATACGCCAAACTCCGAAATTCGAGCCGGCAATTTCAGATAGAGTTCAGCCTGCGCGGCTATATCCTCGCCCTGTCCCGATGCGAAATCGGTGACACCTTCACCAGGTGTTGCCGATTTCAAACTGGGAACCAGTTTCACAGCTAGTTCGTCGCACCACTCCGGTGCAAGCCCCCATGAACAACTGAGGATATCAAAACGTGGCTGATGTTTGTACGCAAGGCGTGGACACGGGCTTTGTCGCCCTGGGCTATGCCAAGATCGCAATTCTAGGCGTCGTGCAGGGATTGACGGAGCTGCTGCCGGTTTCGTCCACGGCCCATATGCGCCTGGTGCCGGCCTTGCTCGGCTGGCAGGACCCAGGTTCCGCCTTCTCGGCTACGATGCAGCTTGCCGCCCTAGCCGCGATCATTTCCTATTTCTGGAGCGACGTTCGCTACGTCACCTTCGGCTCGCTCGATGCCGTCAGGCAAAGGGACTGGAGCTCCCCTTCCATCCGCCTTGCGATCGCCATCGTGATCGCGACTGTACCGATCGTGATCGCCGGCCTGCTACTGTCGTCCTCCCTGAATGCCTGCGGCACGTCGTTGCGCAGCCTCTGGGTGATCGGCATCGCCTGCCTGGTCATGGGCTTGCTGCTGGCGATTGCGGAACTCTATAGCCGCCATCGGAAAGACATCGAGCAGATGACGCTGATTGATGCCCTTTTTGTCGGCATCACGCAGGTCGGTGCTCTTATCCCCGGTGTCTCGCGCTCGGGTTCGACGCTGACCGGCGCGCTCTTCCTCGGATTGAAGCGCGAGGAAGCCGCCCGATTCTCCTTCCTGCTCGGCTTGCCTGCCATTGCGCTCGCCGGCTTGAAGGAACTGTATGAGCTCCATAAGGCGCATATTCCGATGGAAGCCTGGTCGGTTTTGCTCGTCGGCCTGATCGTCGGCAGCATATCGTCCTTCATTACCATCTGGGGACTGATGCGCTTCCTGGAGCGTTTCTCGACCTGGCCTTTCGTCATCTATCGTATTGTGCTCGGCGCCGTCATCCTCTTTGGTGTGCTGACCATGGGCTGGGCATGAACAGACAGTCCTAATCGGCTGCGAAAGCTTAATTGGCGCTGCCTCTCCGGGCAGCGCCTTTTTTGTTCTCGAGCCGCTATCCGAAGACGAGACCGCCATCGACGATCAGGTTCTGTCCTGTAACGGCCCGTGCCCAGGGGCTTGCAAAGAAAAGAACCGCATCGGCAACCTCTTCGGGCGTGGTGACGCGGCGCAGCGGCGTATTCGCGGCAATGATGTCGAAAACGGCTTCCGGCGTGGCGCTGCTCGCATCCGTCGTGCGCAAAAGACCGCCGGAGACCATGTTGACGGTGATCCCAAGCGGACCGAGTTCGGATGCGGCCGTGCGAGTCAATGACAGCAACGCCGCCTTGGCGGCGGTATAATCGTGATAGGGCACCACCGGGTTCTGGAAGAGGTTGGTGCCAATCGTCACGATTCGCCCAAAGCCTGCCTGCGCCATCGCCGGGCGCGCCGCTTGTATCAGGTTCAAGGCGCCTTGCAGTGCGGTTTCCAGCTGTATCGCCATCTCGGCCCAGCTCAGGGTGTCCAATTTCGAGCGCGCATCGCCATTGAAACTGAAATCGGCAAGCGCGTTGTGGACGACGGTCGTGGGTGCGCCAAAATGCTCGGTCACCTCCGCGACAAGCCGCTTCGTTTCTCCGAGATCGCGGATATCGGCCTGGAAGGTTTTCGCATGACCGCCGAGGCCCGCTGAGAGCGCTTCTGCCCGCTCGCGGCTTGCGCGATAGTTGATGGCAACCTTTGCTCCCTCCCGGGCAAAGGCCGTCGCGATGGCGGCGCCGAGACCGCGCCCAGCGCCTGAAACGATCACGATCTGATCCTTGAGTAACAGGCTCATTTCTCTACTCCTTGTTTTTCTGCCAGAGCGCATGGAAATGCTGCACAGGTCCATGACCGCTTCCTACGGAAAGCTGGCCTGCGGCAGCAACCGCGGCGGCGAGATAGGCTTTGGCGGATGCAACGGCTTCGGCGAGCGACAGGCCTTTGGCGATCTCGGCGGCAATGGCGCTGGAAAGCGTGCAACCCGTTCCATGCGTATTCTTGGTCGGCAGCCGCTCGGCTTCGAACCAGGTAAGATGACCGCCGCTTGCGAGCACATCCGGGCTTTCATCCCCTTCGAGATGACCACCCTTGACGAGGACAGCCGAAGGTCCGAGCGCTGCCAACGCAAGCGCCTGGCGCGCCATGTCTTTGCGGCTTTTCGCCTCGGCGTCATGCAACAGCGCAGCCGCCTCGGGCAGGTTCGGGGTAACGACGGTCGCAAGCGGCAGCAATCGTGTGGTCAGCACGTCAATGGCATCGGCGGCGAGCAGGGCAGCGCCACCCTTGGCAATCATGACTGGGTCGAGGACGACGGGCACATCACGATGTCGCGCCAGAATGTCCGCGACGGCATCGGCGATGGCGGCATTGGCGATCATGCCGATCTTGACGGCATCCACGCGGATGTCGGCAAAGATCGCATTGATCTGGTCTGCCACAAAATGTGGAGGCACGGGATGGACGCCTGAGACGCCCTGCGTGTTCTGCGCGGTCAATGCGGTCAGAGCTGCCATTCCATAAACGCCGCGGGCGGAGAAAGCCTTTAGGTCGGCCTGAATGCCAGCGCCGCCGGAGGGATCGGAGCCAGCGATGGATAAGACATTGCGGATCATTGGCGAGCCTCCTTGATGGCTTTCGCGATGATGGTTGTCGCGGCTTGCGGGTCCGGTTGGCCGCAAATGGCCGAGACAACCGCGAGACCATCGGCTCCGGCCGAGTAAACGCTTGCGGCATGCTCTGCTTTCAGGCCGCCGATCGCGACTGATGGAACTGGGCAAAGCCTGACGATGCGGGCAAGCCCGTCGAAGCCGATCGGCCGCTTGTGGTCGGGCTTGGTGGGCGTGGCAAAGACCGGGCCGATCCCGGCATAGTCGACGATGCGGGCATCTATGGAGGAGGCAAGCGCTTCCGTTTCCACCGAGAGGCCGAGGATCATGTCCGGTCCGATCATGCGGCGGGCGTCGGCGGCATTCATATCTTCCTGGCCGATGTGAAGGCCGTCCGCGCCGATGGCGATGGCGGCCTCGACATTGTCGTTGACGATCAGCCGGACATTCGTTCCGTGCAGGATTTGCTTGAGGGCGCGGCCCGTCTCGATCATGGCAGCGGTCGAAGCCTCCTTGTCGCGAAGCTGGATGATGGTGGCGCCACCGGCCACTGCCGCCCGCGTTGTCTCCACCATGCCGAGATCACGGCATAGCAGCGGATCGAGGACGAGATAGAGCGAGAGATTGAAGTCTTTCTTCATGCTGCCGATATCCTTGCGTCGCGATCCAGCGTTTCCGGGGTGAGGGCGGCAAGGGCATCGAGGAAGCGCCAGGAGAAGGAGCCTGGGCCATCTGCAATTGCTCCCGCCTGTTCGCCGGCAACGGCAAAGACGGCAAGCGCCGCTACCGTCGCGTCGAATGGATCATCCGAAGCTGCCGCCGCAAACGCACCGACGAGGCATGTTAGCGAGCATCCAAGTGCGGTTACTTGCGGCATCAATGGCGAACCACCTGCGATGCGCTTCGCCTTCTGCCCATCCGTCACAAAATCCGTAACGCCGGTGACTGCCACCACGCAGCTGTGCTTTTCCGCAAGCTGACGGGCGGAATCTTCCGCCTGCTCGACGGCATCCCTGCTATCGACGCCCTGGCCGCGGCTCGTGCCGCCGGCAAGCGCGATGATCTCGGATGCGTTGCCGCGAATGATTGTCGGCTTTAATTCCAGCAAGCGCGCGATGGCACCGCGACGAAACGCAGTCGCATAATGGGCGACGGGATCGAGGACCCAGGGTTTGCCCACCTCGTTTGCCGACTGCGCGGCCTTCAACATGCCGGCAAGCCAGCCGGACGAGAGCGTGCCGATATTGATTGTCAGTGCGCCGGAGATAGCGGCAAACTCGCCGGCTTCCTCTTCGGCATGTACCATTGCCGGCGATGCCCCGGCGGCAAGCATCACATTGGCCGCGATATTCATGGCGACGAAATTGGTGATGCATTGCACCAGCGGAGGATTGGCCCGCATGGTGCGAAGCTGATTGCCTGCTGTGATTTGGTTCTGCATATCGCCCCTTCTTTCGGGCGGGCGAGACGCGTGGGGACGACGTGCAGTGTTTCGCGAGGTCCCGAGCGACTCCCTCCGCCAGCATGATCTGGTTCAGGTTCGAAGGGTGCTTCTCAGCCCGCCGAATGGCGGACGCCCCTGTCTCTCATCTCTCTTCTTTTCGCAGACAAAGGAGGCGCTGTCATCAGCAAATCGCAAAGGCAGGCGTGATCGACAGGATGACGACCGCCTGCTTTTCGGGCGACATATGCAGAATTTGCATAGGTGCAGTGATTCCTTAGCTCTGCAAAAAGCCGAGGGTTTCGACTATATATTTCTCATCGAAGCGACGGGAGCGCCAAGCACGGCAGCTCAGCTTCGAAAGCCCAAGGAAAGGGGATCATCATGAACGTAGCACGCTCTTTCAATAACTGGCGCAAGTATCGTCAGACGGTCGCCGAACTGGGCCGTATGTCCACGCGCGAACTGCATGATCTGGGTATCGATCGCGGCGAAATCCGCAACGTTGCCCGCGCAGCGATCGCTCGCTAACGGCCGCAACGGCTCCTTATAAAAGCTGCATTATGCCAGCGCCTGTTCCCCCGAGCAGGCGCTTTTGCTTTGTGGGCATCCCGCTCATTCTTCGCCGTGCTGGTTGAAGATTGCGTTCGATCTAGCTGCCCGGTTTTCGCATGGCGCATAACTGCCTTGCAAAGAAATGCCTATGAACTGAGCAAAAGACTGGTATGTTTGTCTTTATCGAAGCGATGCACCTCCTCCCGCATCCCTTCGCTTGGCAGACGTCCTTATCCTCCTCCCAGGGACGGCTGCAGGAATAGCGGAACTCCTCCTCCCATCCGCTGTTCGGTTCTTGTAAAAAGCCTGCCGCTCCTCCTCCCGCGGCAGGCTTTTTCGTTTCATGAACCTCCAGACATTTCCAATGGCCTAACGTGGTCGAAGAGTCCGCGCCCTAACCGGGGCGGCAAGAGCGCTTCCGAGTTAAAGAGTGCGCATTCTCCTCTCGCAAAAATGAAGAGCGGCCCCTATGTGCGACCTATGTAGCGCGCTACATCGAAGATCGCCCAAATTCGATTCCCGAAAAAGGAGGATGCCCATGACCGGTTCTGCCGAATATACGCCGCCGAAAATCTGGACCTGGAACAAGGCCAATGGCGGCCAGTTCGCCAATATCAATCGCCCGATCGCCGGCCCTACCCACGAGAAGGAACTGCCTGTGGGACGCCATCCCCTTCAGCTCTATTCGCTTGGAACGCCGAACGGCGTGAAAGTCACCATCATGCTCGAAGAGCTGCTGGCGCTTGGTCACAGCGGCGCGGAATATGATGCCTGGCTGATCAAGATCGGTGAGGGCGATCAGTTCGGCAGCGGTTTCGTCGACGTCAATCCGAACTCCAAGATTCCGGCCTTGCTCGACCGCAGCGGGCCTAAGCCGGTCCGCGTTTTCGAATCGGCCTCGATTTTGATGTACCTCGCCGAAAAGTTCGGCGCCTTCCTGCCGACCGAGCAGCCGGCTCGTGCCGAATGCATCTCCTGGCTGTTCTGGCAGATGGGCAGCGCTCCCTATCTCGGCGGCGGCTTCGGTCACTTCTACGCCTATGCGCCGACGAAGATCGAATATGCGATCGACCGTTTTGCCATGGAGGTGAAGCGTCAGCTCGATGTTCTCGATCGCCGCCTGGCCGAAAGCGAATATATAGCCGGCAGCGACTACACGATTGCCGATATCGCCATCTGGCCGTGGTACGGCGGTTTGGCCAAGGGGTGGCAGTATGGCGCGGCCGAGTTCCTGCAGGTGCAGGACTACAAGAACGTGCAGCGCTGGGCCGAGCAAATCTACTCGCGTCCTGCCGTCAAGCGCGGCCGCATGGTCAACCGCATGTCGGGCGATCCATCCGAGCAGCTGCGTGAGCGCCACGATGCCAGCGACTTCGATACGAAGACGCAGGATAAGCTGGAAGCAGCCGGCTGATATGCCAATTCGCTTTGCAGAAATGAGCTCGCGACCCTCCGGATCGCGAGCTTTTTTATTTTGCTTACTGCGGGTGCTGCCGGCCTTGGCAAGTCAGCCTCGCTCCATCTTGTGAAGCGTAATGTTCGGCTGCCGAGGCTCCCCCGCTCGGCATAGACCGCAGCGCGATTCTGCAAAGCGTGTCGACATTGGCGAAAGAGGAATGCTTCTCCATGCAGCAAATTGCTGACGATTGTGCCCTGGATGAAAACATGACCGCGGGTGCGGCGTCGCAGCAGCGAGGCGAGGCGAGGGATACGCTCCTGAAGTACCTGGTGTCGGGAGGCGATGAGCGGCTGGATTGCGATCCGGTCAGCGGGCTCAACATGTATGGCTATGGTCCGGCACCGCGGCCCGAAGATCTCGCTTTCGGCTCGTCGACGGCATCCACCATCTCCGCCGCCGCCTTCGCCGCGGTCGAATCCTATTACGCGGATCTGATGAGGGCGATGGAAGCGGGATCGTCGGCGGCTGTCTACGATCGCGAAATCAAGCACGTGCGTGACGATCTGCTGCGCTTACTTGGCTTGAGTCAAAACTCGGCCGCCCGAATCGATGCGATCCTGGCCACATCGGGCACAGACATCCACCTTTTTTCGGCCGCGCTGCTGGCGGGCGAGGATGAACGTGCCCTGATGACCATCACGCTGATGGGGAACGAAACGGGCAGCGGCGTCATGATGGCGTCGGCCGGGCGGCATTTCATGAGCCGTGTCAGTAGCGCACGGACCGTTGCCAAGGGCGAGGAATTGCGACCGGGGAATGCCACGCGCAACGCCACGATCGCCGTGCGCAACAAGGATGGTTCTCTTCGTGCCGATAGCGAGGTGGAGGAGGAGTTGCGCGGCCTTATCGAGCTTGCTCGCGCAGCCGGCCTCAGATGCCTGCTTGTGGTAACCGATGTATCGAAGACCAGCCTCCTAGCGCCAGGTCTCGAGACCGTTCTGCGTCTGAAGGAGCGCTTCGGGACGGTGCTGGATATCATGATCGACGCCTGCCAGTTTCGTCTGTCGGCGGCAACGATCCGGGCCTATCTCGCACATGGTTTCATGGTCGCGCTCACGGGTTCGAAATTCCTTGCAGGGCCGATTTTCAGCGGCGCGCTTCTGTGCCCGCCGCAAATGTCGGCGCGCTTCAAGTCGCGTATGCTGCCCGCCGCTCTGGCGGATTACTGCGGGAAAGCGGAGTGGCCAGAAGACTGGGCCGCTCGCGACCTTTTGCCGGAGCGTGCCAATCTCGGCCTGCTGCTGCGCTGGAAAGCCGCGCTGTTCGAGCTCGAACGCCTCGTCGGCGTAGCCGAAGATCGCATGATTGCCGTCTTGTCCGCTTTTGCCGACGCCGTCTCTGATCGTCTTGCGAACGATCCGGCTTTCGAGCCTTTGCAGAGCCGGCCATTGGACCGGCGTGCGCTGTGGGGCGCATCATCGGCTCTTCGCTGGGACGAGATTCCCTCCATCTTTTCGTTCTACCTGCGCAATTGCACGAATGGCGCGGTGCTGACGGCGACGGAAATGGCTGCCGTTTACAAGGATTTGGCTGCCGGCGGCAATGGAGTTGCGTTGGTGCGTCTCGGGCAGCCCGTTCGCTGCGCCGATTTTGGTGATGTGCCGGCGAGTGCCCTTAGAATTTGCCTGAGCGCGCCGCTGGTCGTGGCCGCTTCCAGAAGCGATGAAGCCTTTGGGGCGGTGGTCGCGCAAGCGATGCTGGTTCTGGATCGCACCGCCGAGACAGCAGCCCGACTAAGCGACGGTCCCAATGCCAGGGAGATGCGCCGCAGCGCCTGAAGCGCATCACGGAAACGCGCTTCAGCTGGCGTGGTGGCTCATCGGCAATGGGATCATGAGCCTCGGCGATCATCTCCGTCAAAGCCGGCAAAATCGCCTCTGACGATGCCGTGTCGCTGAAGCTTGTCATAAAAGGTCTTCCTGGGAATGCCGAGCGCTTCGATGGTGCGGCGTACGTCGCCATTGTTCTGCGACAGGGTTTCGCGGATGAGTTCGGCTTCGTAGCGCTCTACTCGAAGGGGCAAAGGCAAGCCTTCATCCGCCGCCGGCGCTTCGTCGGATTTTACCGTTGTTGCCGATTCGAGACCGAGCACGAAGCGCTCGGCAAAATGCGAGAGTTCACGAACATTGCCCGGCCAGTCATGTTCTCGCAGATGGCGGCGCACCGTTGTGGATATGGCCGGCACCTCGCGCTTGAAGCGGCCGGCGGCGCGATCGGCGAAATGGCCGAAGAGCAGGGGAATGTCGTCGCGCCGCTCACGCAATGGCGGAATGGAGAGCGTGACGACGTTGAGGCGATAGTAGAGATCTTCGCGGAAATCGCCCCGCTGGCGGGGATCGCCGAGATCGACTTTCGCTGCCGCGACGACGCGAAGATCGACGGGGCGGACCTCATTGGTGCCGAGCGGTGTCACCTCGCGCATTTCCAACACGCGCAGCATCTGCACCTGGATTGCCGGCGGCATGCTTTCGATCTCGTCGAGAAACAGGGTGCCAGCGCTTGAATGCTCGATGCGCCCGACGCGCTTCTTCTGGGCGCCCGTAAAAGCGCCCGGCTCATGGCCGAAAAGCTCACTCTCGATCACGGTTTCGGGCAGTGCACCGCAGTTCAGCGCAACGAAATTACCGTTTGCGCGACGGCTCCAGCGATGCAGCAGGCTTGCCACCACTTCCTTGCCGCTGCCGGTCTCGCCCGTGACAAGCACATCGACATCCGTATCGGCGATCTGCCGCAGCGTATGCCGCAGCCGTTCAATTGCGGGGGTCTGGCCGATTAGCGGCAGATCGCTCTGGGCCTGCTCCGCTGCCTGCCGCAGCGCCCGATTTTCGAGCACAAGGCGTCGCTTCTCGGCCGCGCGCCGCACGCTCTGCACAAGCCGATCCGTGGCGAAGGGCTTCGCGATGAAATCATAAGCGCCATCCTGGATCGCCTGCACCGCCATCGGAATATCGCCATGACCAGTCACCAGAATGACCGGCAGATCGGCGTCGAGCGCCTTGATGCGGGCAAAGAGCTGCTGCCCGTCCATTTGCGGCATGCGAATATCGGAAACGACGACACCGGCAAAATCGGCCCCGAGAGCATGGAGCGCTTCGGCAGCAGCAGAGAAGGCGGAAACGGCAAAGCCAGCCAGTTCAAGCGTCTGCTTTGTCGCCCTCAACAGATCCCTATCGTCGTCGATCAGGAAAACCGGGGAACTCTCACTCATGGTGTAGCCTTGCGCAGATGGACGGTGAAGTGGGTGCCGCTGCCATTGCTCTCGACGTCGATCCGGCCGCCATAATCGACGACGATATCCTTCGAAATGACGAGACCAAGACCGAGGCCCTTTTCCTTGGACGTGTTGAAGGGTGTAAACAGCGAGTCGAGGATTGCCGCGGGAATACCGGGACCGTTATCCGAAACCACGATCTCGACTTCATCCGGAGTTTCGCGCACCGATACCTCTACCTTGGCTTCGTCACGACCTTCCAGGGCTTCCAGAGCATTCTGAAAGAGGTTGATCAGCACCTGTTCCAGCCGGATGCGGGTGCCGACAACACCGAGCCCCGTTGGTGGCAGCTCGATCTTGAGCGCATCCAGGCGGCCGGCAAAGCGGCTTCTGAGCAGGACGACGGCTCCCTCGATCACGCTTCTGAGGTCAACCGGCTCGGGTGCAGTCCTTCCCTTGCGGGCGAAGGCCTTCAGTTCTTCGGTGATTGTGCCGATACGCTCGGTCAGCGCCGCGATTGCCGAAAGGTTTTCCTTCACCGGCTCTGTCAGCCGCCGATCAAGGAAGACATTGGCATTGTCCGCATAGGCACGGATCGTCGCGACCGGCTGGTTGATTTCATGAGCGACGCCGGCGGCGACCTGACCCAGGATGGCAAGGCGATTGGCTTGCACGAGATCCTGCTGCACACCTTGCAGCTTGGCTTCCGTCGCACGGTGGTCGGCAATTTCCGCCTCCAGCCGGTCGCGGGCCTGGCTGAGATCCTCCGTGCGCTCGAGAACCCGGCGTTCCAACTCCTCACGCGCGATCCTGCTGACGGCGATCTGCATAGCCGATACATCGCGGCGGCGCAGCAGGAAAGCGGCGAATGCAAGGATCGGCAGAAGGACGGTCAAGGTAAGGAAGCGCGTCTCGCGCACGGATGAGGCGATCGCCTGATCGGTCGGTATCAGGTAGCCAAGCCGCCAGGGCGTCGATGGAACCGCGACTGTCAGCTGCAAATATTCCGCAGCGCTGCTTCCGGGCAGAATGGCGCGCACGATGGTTGCATCCGGGCCAACTTCTTCGGGATGGCTGACTGGAAGCGGCGAAAGGGGTGCTGCGCCGAATTGCAGGCTTTTTCGAATCGCGTCGGCTTCCTCGCGCGCAAGGGGGGCAGTCGTCATGAAGCGCCATGAGGGCAGGCTGGTGATGAGCACGACACCGCGTTCGTCGGTCACGTAAGCGGGGCGGCCGGTCTCGCTCCAGTCAGCCTCCAGCTGATCAAACTCCATCTTCACGACAACGACACCGAGCGCGGAGCCGACATCGCCGACGCGCCGGGAAATGTAGAGGCCGGGGCGATTGCTGACCGTGCCGAGCGCATAATGTTCCGCGGTTCCCGTTTCCATGGCTTTGCGGAAGTAGTCACGGAAGGAATAGTCATTGCCCACGAAGCTCAAGGGCTCGCGCCAGTTGCTGGAGGCCATGGCAACGCCGTCTTTACCGGTGACGTAAAGGACGGATGCGCTGGTGCCCGAGACAAGGCTTTCCAGCTTGCGGTCGAGAGCGACAACATCGTCGATGTGCTTCTCGGCGAGCGCATCTCGCACCTGCTGATCATCAGCGAGCAAGAGGGGCAAGGCGCGCGGACGTTCGAGGACTGCACGCAGCAGGGCAACCTTGAGGTTCGCATCCGTGTGCCCCTGTCGCTTTAGCGCTTCTATTGCCGAAAGCCGACCATAGAAATTCGCACCATAAAGACCAGCCGCAATGACCGCCGCACTTAGAAACGCGAACACGAGCCAGACCCGGCGGGAGCGCCGGCCCAGTTGCTCGGGCGTTAGAAATCGTTCGTTGGCCGGGCGCTGCAGCATTGCTGTATTGTGCATGATTTCGCGCGCACCGCAATTCGATCTGTGCGGATAGTCGCACAGGTCGATGATCTTCGATCGGCTCAGGAAATTAAAAGTCAACAAAAGCAATACGTTAAAATCATGGCGGGCATTTGGCACGGTCATTGCAAAGGATGACGAAACAGTCGGAGGCTGTTGAATTCTAGTCGTCGCCCGGAGGGCCGAGAGATCGGTTGGGCTTAACGGAGGACATCATGATTGCTCCCATCGCTGCCGCGCAAACGCGCGCCAAAGTTCCCTTCTACCGGCATCTCTACGTGCAGGTTCTCACCGCCATCGCCGCCGGCATCCTGCTTGGTCACTACTATCCGCAGCTCGGCACGTCGTTGCAGCCACTCGGTGATGCCTTCATCAAGCTCGTGCGCATGGTCATCGCGCCCGTCATCTTCCTGACGGTCACGACAGGCATCGCTGGCATGTCGGACCTGAAGAAATTCGGTCGTGTGGTCGGCAAGTCGTTCATCTACTTCCTGACCTTCTCGACTTTGGCGCTGATCGTCGGTCTCATCATTGCCAACGTCGTGCAGCCGGGTGCCGGCATGCACATCAATCCGGCGACGCTAGATACGAAGGCCGTCAACAACTATGCGGCGCAGGCCCATGACGCGTCGGTTGTCGGCTTCCTGATGAACATCATTCCGGATACGATCGTCGGCGCTTTCGCCAAGGGTGATATTCTCCAGGTGCTGTTCTTCTCGGTAGTCTTCGGTATTGCGCTTGGCGCTGCCGGCGAACGCGGCCGCCCGGTGACCGATTTCCTGCAGGCATTGACCACGCCGATTTTCCGCATGGTTGCCCTGCTGATGAAGTTCGCTCCTATCGGTGCCTTCGGCGCGATGGCGTTTACCATCGGCAAATATGGTATCGGCACGATCGCCAATCTGGCCTTCCTGATCGGCACCTTCTATGCCACATCGCTGCTGTTTGTTCTCGTCGTGCTCGGGGCCGTCGCCCGCTATAACGGCTTCTCGATCCTGGCGCTGATCCGCTACATCAAGGAAGAGCTGCTGCTGGTGCTCGGCACCTCATCGTCCGAAGCCGCATTGCCGGGCCTGATGAACAAGATGGAGCGTGCCGGCTGCAAGCGCTCCGTCGTCGGCCTCGTCATTCCAACGGGTTACTCCTTCAATCTGGACGGCACCAATATCTACATGACGCTGGCGGCGCTGTTCATTGCGCAGGCGACCGATACGCCGCTGACTTTCGGCGACCAGATCCTGCTGCTGCTCGTCGCCATGTTGAGCTCCAAGGGTGCTGCCGGCATCACGGGTGCAGGCTTCATCACGCTTGCTGCGACCCTCGCAGTCGTACCGTCGGTTCCGATCGCGGGCATGGCGCTGATCCTCGGCATCGATCGCTTCATGTCGGAATGCCGCGCCCTGACCAATTTCGTTGGCAATGCGGTAGCCACGGTCGTCGTCGCCCGTTGGGAAAACGAGCTCGACCAGACCAAGTTTGCCGCCGCCATGGCGGGGCAATTGAGCGAAGAAATCGAGGTGCCTGCCCTGCAGGCCGCCGAGTAAACTTCGCATCATCCTCCCAGGGATGAAACGGCCTCTTCGGGGGCCGTTTTTTCGCTTTCGTGCCGTTCGATCACAGTTTCGTGTACCACCGCCAGACGGCTGATCCCTCCAGTGTCATCAACAGCCGCCTTCATAAAACTGTCACCGCAACGGCTCACAGCATCATACCGACAATTGTGAATTTCGACGAAACCCGAGCGGACAGGAGGGCAGCGTGTCACAGACGACTTTTGTGAACGCCAGCCAGCCAGTTTCGAGAGGCGTGTGCGTCGATCGGCCATATCGCGAGTAGCGCACATGGCCTCCTCACTCTCAGCACAGCAAAAAGCCTTGCGACGGTCGGGGAGCTTTCTGTCCGAGCTTGCCTCTCATGCGGAGGAGTTGCTGCACGGCCAGGTCCATGAGCAATATGCGGCCATTTGCTACAGGAAGGTATCCGAATGCGAGGATGCCGAGATGCTCCTCGTCACCAGTCGTGAAAGCGGCCGATGGGTTGTTCCCAAGGGTTGGCCGATCAAGGGCAAGAAACCATACGAGGTTGCTGCCATCGAGGCTTATGAAGAAGCCGGAGTGCGCGGCAAAGTGAAGAAAAAGCCTTTCGGCTATTTCACCTATCTGAAACAGCTTGCCGACGGCAATCGCGTCCCCTGCATTGTCGGACTGCATCTGCTTGAGGTTGATCAGACCTTGCAGGACTTCCCGGAGCGAGGCCAACGCCGCGTCGAGTGGGTCTCCTTCATCGAGGCAGCCAATCGTGTGCGTGAACCGGAACTCAAGGGGCTCCTGCTGGCGGCCGAGCGGAAGGCGCGCAAGGCAAAGGGCAGGAGGTGATCGCCATCGTTACAGGGTGGTTCGCAGTCGGCCGGTCGGCGGCCGTCGTCGGAAGACGGTGCGCACCAGCGTTCATTCCTCTGTAACCGTGACGTGTTGTCGCTATCACAGAATATTAAATCGCGACATTAGCCGAGAGCCAGGCGATTGGCAGCTATGCGCTTCCGTGCTTGCCCTCGCCGTATTGATGCCTATATTGACGCAGCGTTCGGCCGTGTCTGTTTAGGTCGATATGCCTCATGGCTGCAATAGCTGCCTTCACCCGGCAACGAATTGGCCGGCGGACTTTGGAAGGAGAAATTTCATGTCCATTACTCCGAATAATATCGATAGTTCAAAGGTTTCTACCGTTCCTGATGGTGAGATTGCTGCTGCGGTGCGGCAGGCGCGTGAAGCCATCGGTTACACGATTGACGACCTCTCGGAGACCTGTGGCCTCACCAGTGAGGAAATCACAGAAATCGAGGCTGGTGCAGAGGCCGATCCAGCGAAGCTTCGCCGCATTGCTACCGCATTGCAGGTTCCTCCATCGACTTTCTTCATCGTCTGAGCAGGCGGCGCACTTCGGTGCGCCCCTTCAACGTTCCGACGGGTTTTTCGTCGCAAAACACTGCAGATTTTGGCGCGACATGCTCCGGTTTGGCATGATGGCTCTCAAAGAGAGCTATGCGCTCACGAGGAGAGATCTCCATGCCGAAGAGAGTCCGTTTCGGCCGCGGATGTCTATCGGCTTTTTAAGCGAAAACTTCTGTAATTATACATCGAAAATAAGCCAGTATCCGAGTGATTTTGTAGGTAATCGCTCTTTCTCCTGTAGCGATACTGGTCAAAATCGTTTCAAAGCTTTAACCTGTGCCAATCAAATACGTTTTATTAGTCGTACTTTTATCGAAACAGCATAATGCGGCAGTGCCTGCCGTAGATGAGATGTATTCGATAATGCTCAGTGGGACATACAGGCATGGGGCGGAATGATAAGAATGGCGGCGCCGACCTCGATCATGGCGAGCAGCTCGTTAATTCGATTCCTGTTGAAGTTCCCAGTCGTCAAACGAACGCGGATTATCGCCTGGCTTTACCCCCGGAGCGAACACAAGCCGAAGAGAGCAGTTTGGGTCGTGCGCCAGCTGAAGAGGACAAACTGGCAGCCCTAGACCGGATCGCTCGGGATATGACATTGCTCGCCACACTCGTGACGAGACGGCGACACGCCAAATCCGAAAGCACCGAGGATCAAGATCAGGCGCCGCTAAGTGACGCCTCCAACGATCCAGAAGAATTGGCATTCGCGCCTATCGGCATCGCACCGCGTGATGGTGACGAGATTCAATTCATCGGTTCGATCAGTCAAGCCGTAGAGTATCTTACGACGCAATGGCCGATCCGTAGCGGAGATGCCTTCGAAGAAGCGTTACAAGCCTGTATCGACGGCGTCAAAGGTAGAGCCTCGCCTGAACAGGTTCGCTCTGCCTTCCTCAAAGCAGCAGGTGCGGCCAGTATACGCGTCATTCCGTCCGGCGATTAAGCCGCCAGTCTGCCAAAGCTTCCTGTCCCATGGACTCACAGAACCTTTGCAGCGTGCGAGAAAGACGCAAGCGCATGG
Organism: Martinezella sp. CNPSo 3732; assembly: GCF_057784515.1. Taxonomy (NCBI): domain Bacteria; kingdom Pseudomonadati; phylum Pseudomonadota; class Alphaproteobacteria; order Hyphomicrobiales; family Rhizobiaceae; genus Martinezella; species Martinezella sp. CNPSo 3732. The sequence continues at coordinate 93,645 of NZ_JBXSOO010000010.1, read as the reverse complement.
CGAACTGCGCATGGTATAACCGAGGAGGCCCAACCGGTTCTTGAAGCAAGGCGGCCGGGCCTCCCGTCCATCGCAAATTGGCGGTTGCGACAGCTACGAAGATGTGGCTTGCCACTGCCCTGTCGTCCATACGCAAAGCGACAGCAGAGGTCTGATTGCGCCTGACGTTGGAAAGCAGGTTTCAAAGTAAGCCGTTGCCTAACGCCGGCACGCAACTTGTCCCGCAATGCTACAGCTCGATATGCCGAGTTCTTCCCCGTGTGAATGCAGCGCGAGCACAGCCCATATGCGTCTGCTTCAGCGCATGCTTTGCGGACCGGGTTCTTTCCGAAAAGATTGATGGCTCAGGGCGTTGAGCGCAGTTGGGAGGCCAGACGTTCCTTCAAAGGGTCCGCCCCGTCAGGCCTCCCGGCGCAGCAGATTGGTATCTGCGGTAGCGCTCGAAACCTGCAGAACAGCGCGTGGACTGTCTATATCGAAAACGACAGGTTGCATCCGATTGCGTCATCGGAATTGACGGCGGTCTTTCGTCGGCGGAGCGAGTTGTCCGCATGCAGCAACGCGGAGCGCTCCGCCTGATTCTAAATCGCGTTGATCGTCAATGGCAAATTCCGGAATTTGGATGCTCGCTAAAGTATAGAATCAGAATTACCTCAATACATATTGCGACAGCATCATACAAATAATGTATAGTTTATAAAAATATTTATTAGCAATTACGTATTTACAGCTATAATCGCGTCGATATTATGGCCTCAACGTGAACTTTCACAAGTTACATGTTGAATCTCGTGAATTCCTTTAAGGAGAATTTTCGAATGCGCAAGTTTTTGGGATCCACCGTTTTCCTGATGGCGGCGGTTGCGGGGAGTACCGTTTATGCAGCAGACCTTGCGGTTTCCACGCCGCCTCAAGCTCCTATTGAAGCTGCGCCGGTATTTTCATGGACCGGCTTCTATGTGGGTGTGAACGCCGGCGGCGGTTTTGGCGGCAGCGATGATGTTGGTTTCCATTCCTTCGGAAATTACCTCGGCAGATACGGCAAGCTCGAAGGGTCCGGTTTTCTCGGTGGCGGTCAAATCGGTTACAATTATCAGTTCGACCCCAACTGGGTAGTCGGCCTCGAAGCCGATTTTCAGGGTGCTGACATCAGTGACTCCTTCAGAAACGGCACCGCAAGCGCATCTTCCAAGATCGACTGGTACGGCACCGTCCGTCCTCGCATCGGTTATGCCTATGACAATACTTTGTTCTATGGCACCGGCGGTCTCGCCTATGGGCATGTCGATTACAAGGGTGCATTGGCCGGCGTAAGTTTCGACGATGACAAGACCAAGACTGGCTGGACCATAGGTGCGGGCGTCGAACATGCTTTCACTGACCATGTGACGGCAAAACTCGAATATCAGTATGTCGATTTCGGCAGCAGCAACATGGGCGGGGATGCGCTCAACTCCAAAGCCAGCCTTGATTTCCATGCCGTTCGGGTGGGTCTGAACTACAAGTTCTGACGGCAGCTTTGCCCTAAAATACAACATGTCAATCTGTCGGAGGGGATAACAACATGGCTTTGATTGGCATCAACCTAATCAACAACGGCACGACCAGGATTGATAGTAGCAATGCCGGCACTCCCTCGGATAGCATCCAACTCAATCTTGTTGCCAAAGGCACAGTGATTGTTGACAGCGTTGATGTCGAGATCAGTAGCATCGTCGGCATCGGCGCGGCTTCAAATACAACGATCAAAGCGATTGGTGGTGCGAATGTGACAATCAATGCCGGTCTCGCAAATGTCGGGGCCGCTTCGACCTATACTTATGCGATAGGTGCCAATTCGAGTATTACGGCGGATGTGGGCCTGCTTACCGTTGATCTTTTGAACGGAGCTACCGTGGATTTTGCCGATGCAAATGGCAGTGGGCTTTTCGCCTACGATCCAGGCGGCATCAATTTGAGCCTCTCGGCCCCGCCGAACGTCGTAAACGTTCAATCAGGAGACAGGATAGAGGTGGTAGGCTCGAACGTCGTCTCTCAAGCAGGGAATACCATCACCTTCTTCGGCGGTTTGCTGAATGCGATACCGTTCGGCTCCTATACTATACCCATGGGTGTCACCTACACCTATGATGCCAACACGGATAGCCTGACTTTTACGAGCTGCTTCCTGCGTGGCACACTCATCCGCACACCCGAGGGAGATACTCCGGTCGAGGATTTGCGGGCTGGCGATCTTGTGGTCACCCACAAAGGCGTTGCGGAAATCAGATGGGTCGGACGGCGCCGGATTGATCCGAAGGCGATCGATAAGCCACGCGATACCCTTCCGGTTCGCATACAGGCGGGCGCCCTTGCCGAAAACGTCCCGTCCCGGGATCTTTACGTTTCGCCGGACCGTTGCATGTTTCTGGAGGAATCGTTGATTCCAGCAAAGTTCCTCCTCAACGGGACGACGATCACGCAGGAGACGACTTTAGTGCCGTTCGAGTATTACCATATCGAGCTCGAACAGCATTCGATCATTCTTGCCGAAGGCGCACAGACCGAGACATATCTCGCTCTTGGTGGTCGTATGTCTTTCCTTGAGCCTGGTGTATTGCGGTTCGGTTCCTTTGCAAGCACGGCAACGCGCACCTGGAACGACTGGTGCTATCCGCCAGTCTATGCCGGCAGAGTGCTCCAGCAGGCCCGTATGTCTATCGAAAGGCGGGCGGAGGAAATGGGCTATCGAGTCCGCGAGGCTGAAGCATCCTGACGGTTTCGTCCTATTTACTGGATGTGGATCCGGTCAATGGACGAGCTTCGAGAGAGCTACCGGTCGCCTCGAAAACACGCGGGTCCTTTTCCATCCCGCGTTCTCCCTGTTTTGAGTATCTGCCGATTGTCACGACTACTCATCCTTACCTGTTGTTTTACAAAGGGGATACACATCAACTCCCCATCGACCTGACGGCATAACGATAGGTGTCGATCTTAGGGCTATAATGCGCTCACAAGATCTTCACTGCTTATGCACGTTAAGATTGTTAAATAGCCAAATCTATGCCTTCCTTCAGTGGTTCTCAACGCCACAACTTCGGCACATCGGTGCCTTCAGGGACGTCCATCCCACTATCGGAAACGACAATCTCCGCGAGTACCCTGATGGTGCGCGGCTCGGCGATGGCGAAATAATCGAGCATTGCTGCAGAGCAAGAATACCTCGCGCTGCGTAGCCGATTTCAATCCGAGCGAACCCCATTCTCAAACCTCAAAATCTTGCTGAGAAAAGCTGGCGAACGATCGATCGGCGGCCTTTAGACGGTAAGCGAGGCGCCCCGAATCTCCATCACGGCGGACGCTGCACCCATCTCACAACCAGTGTGATTCCGCTTTGGAAAGTCAATTACGCTTCGGAGAAAATCAGAAAAAATCTCTGTTAAACTATGATCATAAAGATTTTGTCGCGTTTTATACTGTTGTGACGGGAATGGTGTGGCAGGGGCGGGATTGCCTGGACAAGAGTGCTGATGGTCTTTGCATGCTCTGGAGTTCCTCGTGCTACGGCGTTGAAGGAGATGTGCGAAGGGCGAACCGAAGCTCCATCGTCCTACGCGATGAGGGTCAGCATAGACTAGTTCTGAACTCGTTTACTTCAACGGAGCAAGAAACATGGCGGAAGGCAATTATAGCGCCACCACAGCGAGTGGCGTACAATATAATCTGACCTACAACCCTGGTGGCATAGGTGGGATAGGTGCAAATTACAACCTCACCATCACCAACCCGGATGCTACGACAACAACGGTAACCAATATCGCGCCAGGCAATGTCGCGACGCCGGTTAATGGCACCAGTTCGCTGTCCATCCTCTCGGTTCTCGGGAACACCAACTATGTGGTCGCCCCCGGCGCAACGGCAACCGTCAACATTACCGCTGCGCTAGCAGGCTCGTCCACGGTCTATGTGGGCGGCAACGCTACCATCAATTCCGGTATTAGCGCCCTGAGCAGCATGACCGTCATCGTTGACGGCGGCACCGCCACCGCTGCCGGCGGCTCGGTCCTCGGAGCGCTGAGTGGCTTGACTGTCGATATCGAGAATGGCGGCACGTTCACCAACGGAACGGCCTTGATAAGCGCGCTGAACGGCACGACCATCAACTTCGGAGCCGGTGGGGGCACCTTCGTCGCGAACGCCGGTGGGGCTGTTCTCGATCTTTCGTCGACGACCATCAATAGTTTCGATGCCGCGACGGACAAGATTGAATTCCAGGGGCTGGTCGGATCGATCGATCACTACACCATCACTTCGAGCGGCGGCTCCCAGACGATCAGCCTTTTCGACAGCGGCAACAATCCGCTCGGAAATGTCACCGTTGCCGGCACTAGTTTCACGACCGGCACTTTCACAGCCGGCCAGGCAGGTCCGCTGACAATCACTGCGAATGGTGCGGCGATAGACATTACTCCGGTGGCAACACCCTGCTTCGTTTCCGGAACGCGTATCCTCACCGCCCGCGGCGAGGTCGCCGTCGAAGATCTGAGAGTTGGCGACCTGGCGATCACGGCGACCGGCGAAGCTCGGCCAATCATTTGGATCGGCAGCAAACAGGTCGAACGGCCGGTGCGCAACGAATGGCCGGTCCGGGTTCGTGCGGGCGCTTTCGGCGATAACCTGCCCGCTCGCGATCTGCTTCTGTCCGGCGGCCATGCGGTATGCGTGGACCTGATGGGCGAAGTGTTCGTGCCGGTCGGCGAGTTGGCCAATGGCGCGACGATCGTGCGCGAGGAGTGGCCCGAGGTCACATATTGGCACGTGGAGCTGGAAAGCCATGATGTGCTGATGGCCGAGGGCATGGGCTGCGAGAGCTACATGGAAGTGGGCAATCGCGCCTTCTTCGGCAGAGCCTATGGTCGCCTTGTCGAGGTCGACGCCGCCCAGCGTGTTGCCGAGAGCCTGACCCGTTATTCCCGCCCCTTCGTCGACCGCGGTGTCCTCGTCGAGGCGATCCGCGAGCGGTTGATCGCGCGGGCGGAGGCACTCGGCTGGAGCCGGGCTGCGGATATGGACCTGCACATGCTGGTCGACGGCAAACGCGTGGAGGGGCAAATCGACGGCGACCTCGCCCGGTTCATCTTCCCCGCTTCCGCCAAGACGGCGAGCCTGGTGTCGCGGACCTTCTCTCCCGGCCGCGAGGTTCGTGCGCTCGGCGTGCGGCTTGAGAGCCTGCGCATCTTGGATGGCCTCAAGACCGATCATGTCGTTGCCTTGGACGGCCTCATCGGCCTTCATCCGGAAGAGCTCGCCGCAGGTTGCAACTGGTCCTGGACCAATGGTCACCTCGAGCTGCCGGCCACGCTGTGGGCCGATTGCAAGGGTCATGTGATCCTGCGCCTGACCGGTTATGCGGAAGCCGGCCAACCTTGGGTGGCGCCGGAAGAAACAGACGTCGCGGGGCTCCGCGCCGCTTGAGGAAAGCCCACCTTGCGGCGGCCCACCTTTGGGCCGCCGACTGAGTGAGGCGCTGTTCAGCAGCCGGAGACGGATGGGATAGACCTATCCGTCTCCGGCAGGAACCGGCGGAGTTGCGAGCGCCGACGAACCATCGCCGAAATCCCCTTAGCCATCGCGATCAACCTGACCCAACAAACCGGGCGAGATTTCATGAACATTTTTCGCAGCAAGGAAGAAATGAGAAATGTCGTCCGTGAGGCCGACGTGGCGCGGGATGCGAGACTGTGGCAGAAAGCGGCCGACTTGTATGACGAGCATCTGCAGACCAATCCCGAGGACACGGGGATCTGGGTTCAGGCGGGAAACTGCCTCAAGGAGGCGGGTAACTACCGTGAGGCAGCCAAGCGCTACCAGAAGGCGCTCGAGCTCAGCCCGGATGATTCCGACATTCACCTGCAGCGCGGGCACCTGCTGAAGGTCATGGGTCGCACGGGCGAAGCAATCGAAAGCTACAAGCGCTCGGTAGAATGCAACCCCGGCAACCACGATGCCGTCATAGAACTCGTGGCAGCGGGTGCCGCCGGTGATGTCTTTTCCGATTTCAGCGCCGAGAGCGAAAAAGCGGTGAAGACCATTTGGCTCGATGTTACCGACCTCATGGAATATGCTCAGCACAACAAGAGCCTGAGTGGAATTCAACGCGTCGTTGCCAACCTCGTCCTTCATATCGAGTCCGGTATTTTCAAGGATTACCGCGTTATCCCGGTAATCCCCGAATATGATCGCCATCGTATTCTCGCCGCGAGCCCCGCGGCACTTGCAACGCTTGTTCGTCAGTTCGATGTCCCGATCGTCGATCGCAGCATGGTCGATAAGGCAATTGCAGCCGTGTTCGACGCCCGCTTCGAAGTTTGGCCCACGCAGGATGATATATTCGTCGTTGCGGGCGCTTTCTGGATCTATCCGCACTACGATGTCATGCGGAAGCTTCGTGAAAAGGGCATGCGCTTCTGCGTATTCATTCACGATCTCATTCAGATCCGGAATCCGGAATATGTCCAGCAGGCCGCCGTCGACAAGTTTCAAAGACAGCTGATCGACGTATTGTCGGTTTGCGATTTCGTTCTGGCGAATTCGGAGTTCGTCGCATCCGAAATCAGGGCCTATTTCAAGGAGCGTCTCAACTTCGAGCTGCCCGTCAAGGCAATTCCGCTTGCTACGGAGCTGCGGAAGACACAGAAGAAGAGCAGGATCCTTAATACCAACATCCTCGGCATGGCAGAGGAGGAATATGTCCTCTGTGTTGCAACGATCGAGGTTCGCAAGAATCATATGTACCAGATCCGCATCTGGGAACGCCTGATCCGCGAACTGGGGGAGAAGGCACCGAAACTCGTCTGGGTGGGCAAATGGGGTTGGCAGATCGACGAATTGCGCCACCATCTGGCCACTCACGGCTATGTCGGGGACTGGCTCTACATTTTCAACGACATTTCGGATGACGAGCTGGAATATCTGTACCGGCATTCTCTGTTTACGACCTATACAAGCTTTGCCGAAGGCTTTGGCCTGCCCATTGGCGAGAGCCTGAACTACGGCAAGCCCTGCATCGCCTCCAACGCCACCTCGATGCCAGAGGTTGGGGGGCATTTCGTGCGTTACATCAATCCGTACAACGTCGAGGACGGCTATAACGTCTTTAAACAGGTCATTGTTGATCGCAATGAGCTGGCCGACTGGCAGCGCGATATCAAAGAGAATTTCGTGCCAAAATCATGGGATTCGTTCTGCTCCGAGCTGTTCTCGACGGCGATCGACATGAGCGTTGGTCTGGGAGACCAGCCTGGGCTTTTGAATTGCCGCTTGCCTCGCAACACGATCATCGAAGGTGGCGACAAGGCACTGTTGCGCATCGCTGCCGAAGGCCGGCGGATTCTCACGTTTCGCGCAGCGCGGGATTCAGGCTGGTTCGCTATGGAGGATTGGGGCGTTTGGGCAAGCCAACGCCGCTCGCGGCTTGTGTTCGATAGCGAACTCGCCGAGGGCGAGAGCGTGCGCGTCTATCTTGAGGTGAAATGTCCGCCTCTCAGCGAGAATATCGCCGTTATCGCCGATGCCGGGGGAGAAACGTGTTCTTTCCAGCTCGTCGATCGGTCGACCTATATTTCGTTCGAGGGCATCGTCGGGCCACGCGGGAGAGTTACGGTCAATCTGCTGACGCGGGGCAGATTTGGTGATACCGGCGATCGGTCATGCCATCTCGGGCTCTCAGCCGTTGCGTACTGCGATGGGGCGGATCCACTGGAACGAGTGGGTTTGTTGGAGAAAGTCATGCTCCAATCGCAGCTAGGCCGAAACTGATCGATGCCGTCCCGTTAGGCGGCTTGGTCCGCTTCAATTCCGAAATTGATCAGTATCTCGATCTCGGAGATTAATGCTGTGTATGGAGAGTTTTTATGGGTGGAGACACAGAAACGTTCTATCAATTCCAGCTTCCGTCTTCTGTGGTTTGTCGACATGAGCACTTCCATGAAGATTGGTTCGAAAGATGGGCGAAGGCGATTGACCCCAACTGGAGTTACGAGCTGAAGCATCACAGAAAGCTCTGGGAATGGTGTGCGATAATACAGGCTCTCCAAGAGAGGAAGAAGCTCATTGAGGGCTCCAAGGGCCTCGGCTTCGCTGTCGGAACTGAACCTCTATCCTCGCTTTTTGCCAGCCAAGGAGCAACCATCGAGGCAACCGATCTTTTTGTCGGAGAGGAGGCCGATCACTGGACCGGAACCAATCAGCATGCGAGCGGTCTCGACGCTCTTTATAAAGATTATTTGCTAAGCAAAGAACTATTCCAACGCAGAGTATCTTTCCACCCGGCAGATATGCGGGATCTGTCGGGGTTCACTCCGGATAGTTACGACTTTATTTGGAGCTCTTGCTCGTTTGAGCATCTAGGGAACTTGGCGCTTGGAATTAACTTCGTAGAAGAATCGTCAAAGTTGCTTCGAAAAGGCGGCGTTGCCGTTCATACAACGGAGTTCAATTGCTTGTCTGACGAGATCACGATCGATAATGCAGTCGACGTGATTTATCGAGGCCAAGATCTGCGGCGCCTAAAGAAGACGCTGGAAGAAAATGGATTTGATGTTGCGCCATTGGATTTAAGGCTAGGAGACGACGACGAAGATCGCTTGTTCGATTATCCGCCGTACGGAATGCATAATCGCGATCACATCAAACTCTATATGCAAGGGTTTGTTGCCACATCCGTTCTTCTTATTATCACAAAACTATAAACCCTACGGAACAGCGGCGGCGTCATCTCTATTGGTCAATGGAGACTATAAAATGCGAAACCGCATCCATGGATATATCTTACACGTAATTGCATTTCTGCTGATTGCCACCGCAGCGCAGGCCGACAACGTGCAGACAGCAACGAATACCGCTGCTCTGTCGGCGATGAGTGTGTCGGATGGGCCTCCTGCTGTCATGCGTCTCGGCTATGCAGCGGCAGGTGATGCTCCGCCCTTCTTTACATAGCATCATCTTCACCCTGCTCGATGAATTCCGGTTCCGGCGATGGTGGTGCGCAAGTACCGAGTGCCGATGGGAAATGCTGGGTCGCTACATTTCCGGCAGAAGGCGCAGATATTCGAGAATGGGGGGCGAAAGCCGACGGATCTACCCTTGCTACATCCGCATTCAACGCCGCGTTTGCTGCCGGAAATATCTGTGTCCTCGTACCGCCCTCGACAAACGGATTTTATGTGGATGCTTTGACGATCCCCCAGGGCAGATGCTTACGAGGCTCCGCTACCGCGCCTGGAAATTATAACGCGGGATATGCCGGCACGTCATGGATAAAATGCGTAGCTGTTGCTAACTCGACTTGCGTCCTGTCGGCTGCTTCCGATGGCTCTCATAGCCCCGGAATAATTGAGCGGATCACGATCGTCGGTTCGCCATCGGTGCCGAATTCCGGTGCGGTCGGTTATCAGATGACGGACGGCTACAACATAACCATCAGAGATCTTAGTGTCTTTAACTTCGATACCTGCACAAAATGGGGTCCGACCATTGCTGGCATTGCGGCGCATGTCTACAACCTAAACCAAGGCCGATGCCGGACGCATTATTCGGTCGTTGACGGTTTTCCCGAGGTCTATGTTTATGGCGGCCGCTGGGGGATGAATAATGCTGGGGATTTTACGAACTCTGACGATTTTGTTCTGTTCACGCGGACGACGGTTGTCGGTGCTGGTGGCGGCCCAAATACGGTCATTCTAGACGGCATTCAGTTCAATCCGGGCGTGGGTGGCGTCGGCTGCGCCTTCAAATGGGGCGGATATACAGGCTCCGGCGGCGCGCAACAAGTTTTCAAGATCACGAACTCGCATGTCGAATATCACACCTACACGGGATCGAACGCGAAGGGCTTTTTCTGCTCCGATAATACAGTTCCCACCATTCGTGCGCTTTGGATTGACAATGTCGATGGTGATAACGGCTTGACCGGGGGACTCTTCAATTTCAACTCAGCGACCGCATTGCAAGAATTCCATATGAAGGACACCACATGGAACTGCAGCGGGACAAGCATCGATTTCTCTGCATCGACCAGTTATGGTGAGGCAAATTTCTTCACGCATAACACTTGGTGCGGAACGGTCTCGTGGGCCGGAGGATCGAGCACATCGCTTTTCCTCAATCAAAACACGGACATCGGCAAACTCACGCTGAGTGGGACGTGGGGCAATCTGGTCAACTCCGACAACATGGTAGGCGGACTAGCAGACACTGCGACGGGGAACATCAGTGCATCCGGTTTTGGGCAAATTGCCTGGACTCCCGTCGTGAAGTTTGGCGGAAGCGGCGGCAGTAGCACGGGCTGGACCTATACATCGAGCGGATTTGCGGCGAGGTTGCCAAACGGCGGCTTCAAGTTGCATGGCGAGATCACCTTCTCAGCAAAAGCAGGAGGCGCGGCGACGGGGAGCTTCAATGTGTCCGGCTCCCCATACCTGTGCAGCACCTCCGGCGTAGGAGATCCAGGTGGCGGCACGCCGATGGTCCTGCTCAACATGTCTGGGCTGGTGAGCAGTGTACAGGCGCAGATGCTCTCGGACTCGACCGTCGTCTTGACCCAGTATGCAAGCGTTGGTCAAGTTGTCCTAACGGATGCCAATTTCACCACAAGCTCTCAAATTCAGTTCGACGTTGAGTGCAATAAAGCTCAGTAGCCTGGGTGAATGTTATCGGTCTCTAGCATTACGATGTATTTTCGATTTTAGGTGAGCTTGTCGCCTGGCGGCGACGTGGTGTCCTCGCCGCAAAAGCGGTCGTGATGATGGATGAAGATCAATTCGCTGTGCCAGGTCACTGATCGTCTGCCTGCATGCCGAATGATCAAGCATCCTTGCGAAAACGCCGACACGAGGTAGGCTTCGAAACACCGTCCCAGGACCTGGATCAGAAAAACGCCGGATTGCGCCATACCTGATCACCATCCGCAACAAGCATCGGATCTCCGTGCGAATCGTCCCTCATCTTTGCGGCAACGATGCCTTCGCAGACCCAGCCATGCTTGGGAAACAAGCTGATGAGGCGTCGATCCAAGTCAGCGGAATGCGTGCCAATGAATACGCGCTTCACCTGCTTCGTCACCACATCGATATGGTGTTCAAAGAGGTCGCCCTCGGCACCTTGAATATCGCAATGGATGAGATCAATGGTCCCTTTGCCGTTCAGGATCGTTGCGAGACTATAACATGTAACCTCTTCAATTTCCGCGACAAGGCCGCCATGGTGCCTCACGAATGTCCCGAATGCATCGCCATCATTGCCCTCGCCAGAAAAAGCAGCGGCGGCGCCATAGACATGCCCGGCCTGCGCTGCCCGAGGGAACCTGGCTATCCCGTCCTCAACGCCGATGACCCCATGGATAACGTCGGCATCGCTATCGAGGATGGAGTTTTCACGAAACGAATGGTGAATATAATCGATATGACCGCGATCCCCTTCGATCGGGATCACGTGAGCGCTTAAGCCTTTCTGTTTGGCGGCCGCATAGCCGATTGCCGACCAAGGTGCCCATCCGGCGCCGAGCTCGATCATGCTGAATCGCTCCCGAGCGTCGAGAACTGAACGCAATACCGCGATCCATTCCAAGGCGGCCCCATGAAAATTACCGGGAAACGGAAATGATTCAACCAGTCCCGAATGGCTTGCAAGACCGACATGGTTCACGTTGGAAACGCAACCGAGAAAGTTGGTCACAAAGCCTGCTCGGCCCGGACCCTCATACTTTCTGAATTGCCGAAATACATCCATTGCCTCTCTTCTGGAGGAACCATATGTGTGAATGTATCCATGTATGGTCTTAAATTCATCAGAACCACTGATTTGCCGTATAAGATCTTCATATGAAATTGAGTTCTTCTCCAGCAAATCGAGATAAGAACTCATGCCGTTCTTGTCAGGATCTCTTCCTAGAAGGCCTCTATATGCCGCGATGATGACGTCCTTTGCATTGCTTGTTTTCGATTGCTCTTCGATCACAATGTGCTCCATTTCCGTTTCTATGTGATAGTGAACTTCAATAAATGCATGGGTTGCAAAAGCGATGCGGCACGCCTAACTGCGATTAGACAACCCTCTCAGAGGCACTAATATCGAGGTCGGCATATTCGGGTTCGATCATAGCTCCGGCAAGGTCAGCCGCTTTCATGATCCCTGAAGGCGGTGACCATGAGCCAGCCCAACAGATAACAAAGGCTCAAGGACAGGAAAACGACTGTAATGTTCTTGAGCGCATAAGGCATCTCTGCCTCGTCGGGCATCTGCGGTGGAACGACGACCTCAAGATAAAGCTGTTGGCGGCGGGCATCGGCTCGGGCCGCTTCGAGCGAATCAAGAGCGGAAACGAGCGCCTTGTTGGAAAATTCCCGCATCAGGACGAGACTTTCGTAATCCGCAATTCTGGGCGCGACGGATTTATCCGATCCGACCATCTTAGCTCGTTCGTTCTCGATCTGCTGCTCCAGTGCAGCGATCTGGCTCGTCAGAAACGGAATGGAACTGCTATCCGGCGCAGTCTTGCGCGTTTCCGCAAGCCGCGCCCGGCTATTGGCGAGAGTGGACGTCAGATTGCTGATGAGATCGATCATCGACATGGAGCTGGCATTCGGATCGACCATCAGCTCCTTGTTTCTGAAGTTCGTTATGTTTCTCTGCGCGTCGATGACCCGCTGCTGCGCCTGCTGCACCTCGCCATCGGCAAAGCGAACCGCATCGCCGCGGGCGCGGTTGTTGAGCCGGTCAAGAAGATCGCCGCCGAGTGCCAGCAATGAAGTGTTCAAGTCCGCGGCATCCTGCGCGTGAAAGGCTGTTGTCCGCAGGACGGTGATGCCTGTGGTGTCGTTGTGAATGACGGAGACACGGTCCGAATAGTAATTATAGAGCTGTTCCTCGCTGTTGTTTTCCCAGAAGCGCGGAAAGCGCGTCAGCCAGTCCGCCTGTGGACTGCCGAAAATAGCACGCACGGGAAGCCGTTCGGCAAGTTCCTTCAGTGCCTGGCGGGAGCGGATATATTCCTGCACGGAAAAAGTATCGTCCTGCGAGCGCGTTATCCCGCTGTTCTGCAGCAGAGAGCCGAAGACATTGGAGGATGGCGGGGCGGCCATGCGGACGACGAAGGAGGATTCGGACACATAGATCGGAGCGGCGATGAATGCGTAATAGGCGCTGACCGCCAAGGTAGGGGCAATAACCGCCAGCAGATAAACGCTTAGACGGCCGTAATGCTTGCGACGCTTTCGGGCTTTTGCAGGTCCGGCAACCGAAGTGGCAATCATGCGGCGGAAAGGCTGCGGCCGCTGGTCTGCATCGACTTTCTTGTTTTGGGTCTCGGAGTTGATCAGAGCCATGATCATGCCCTTTCTGGTGATCGTCTGTCGTTGCAGATCTGCGAGCGGACGTCACGGACGCTAATTGTCCGAGCCCGACGCAATGAAGATTGAGCGGTTGCCCTTCGTCGGTATCGTTGACCGACCGTCCGATGGAGATGGGATAGCAACCAGGAGGGCTTCGGGTGCATCAGGTATCGGCAAACGCGCGCGGGGGTCCCCAGTTCATCACCGGATTGAAGATTCAGGGTCGCGTCCTTGGTGCGCTGATCATGCGCGAAATGCTCATACGCTACGGGCGGGAAAACATCGGCTTCCTGTGGCTTGCGCTGGAGCCGATGATCTTGACCACGGGTGTCATGATCATGTGGACGCTGCTCAATCACGAGGCGCACGGATTGACGGTCGCGGCCTTCGTTTTGAGCGGCTACATGCCGCTGACGCTCTGGCGCCACATAACCGGTCACGCGGTTTCTTGCCTGCGCCAGAATATGCCCTTGATGTATCATCGCCAGATCCGCCTGGCTGACGCCATGATTGCCCGTGCGCTTCTGGAGACCGCCGGCACGACCGCCGCTCTCATCCTCGTCTACACGGTTGCGCGTTTGGCAAACATCATTCCGCCCTATCAGAATCTCGCTCTGGTGCTGGCGGGCTGGTTGTTCATGGCCTGGCTCTCTTTCGCGGTGGCGCTCATCTTTGCCGCCGGTTCGGAACGGTTCGAGTTTGTTGAGAAGCTGGTGCCGCCATTTCAATATCTCACATTGCCGATCTGTGGCATGTTCTTCATGGTGGCCTGGCTTCCCAGTGGCGCCCAGAAGCTGGCGCTCTATGTCCCTCTCGTTCATTGCTTCGAGCTTTTTCGCGCCGGCGTCTTCGGCGATTCGGTGCAAACCTTCTATGACATTGATTACCTTGCGAAGTGCTGCCTGTTTACGACGGCTGTCGGGCTCTTCCTGATCAACGTGGCACGCAATCACATCAAGTTCGAATGACGCTGCGGCGGGCGCGCTAACGTTTGGCATAGTTTGTCACCTGGCTCTGGAATTCCAAGGAGCGTGGGAGCGTTGTAACTCCAGCTGCTGAAGCCGCCGGTCGACGTCCTCTGCACGATCTTCATGAACCGCAAATATGTTTGCCACGGTGCCGGCCGAGAAGTTTGAGTTGAATTCCTCGGATGTCGCCATTCGCGTCAGGCGATGCCCGGAACTTGTCCAGATGTGGTAGCCGAAATCTGCGAGCTGACGGTGGATCGCGCCTGGAGCGGTTTTGGAGACAATGGAGAGCATATCGTGATTGATCTCCATCAATAGAGAAGGCTTACATCTGGCGATGGTTCTTTGCGCCCCCTTCAGGAACAAGCCTTCCGCTCCCTGTATGTCCACTTTCATGACATCAGGCCGCAGATTGCCGATAACACGATCCAGTGTTTCGACTTTGGTCATGCGATCGGCCTTGGCTTCAGCGCGGGTAGTAATCAGTCGCGTGGCTCCCGCGTTGACCGTTTCGCCCGCGTCATTAAGCGGCAATTCTCCCGGAACTTCGGCAAGAGCGAGCTGGTGAACGCTCACTCGGTCTCCAAATCCGTTCTCCACGATCGATCGGGCGAACAGCTCGCAGAACTTCGGCAAAGGCTCGAAGGCGAGAACCGTTCCTCTAAATGGGGAATGATGGGCTGCGACAGAGAGGGAATAGTACCCCACATTGCCGCCGACATCGATGAATTGCCCGTTATCGGGCACGATGGCCTTCACGAGCTCGATGTCGAACTTCTCATACTCACCGTTCATGATGCCAAAAGAAATATGATATTGGCGAAGGTCCAGATACAATTTGAAATTGTATGCAGTTTCAAAAAGCACGACGATCGATCTCGGCACGAAATTGTTAAACAGCAATTCGCTATGACGTTGGTGAAATTCGTTGGAAGTCAGAAAGCGTCTGCGGTGGTCGTCCAGCGGAAGGTCGGTGATTTGCAGGAGATGGTGGCCGATGACATTTCGCTCATCGTCGTTGATCGGACGGCCGAGAATGAATTTGTAGCAATTCTCGATGTCGTAAAAGCTTGTCACATCGCTGCTCCCACGTCCTGCTGGCCAACTTTGTTATTTGTTGTGCCTGCACTGCTGCGTCTCACTGCAAAACCGGCAAGGTCGACATTCTCCCGATGCGCCTCGGAGCCCTCTGGGCAGCATGGCGTCGGGCCGAAAAATCGGCCTCGATCAACGCCTCCAAATCATCGAAATGCGTATCCCACCCGCTCGATAGGCCGGGCTTCATTCGGCGTTGCGGCGTTGCGGTGATCATGTCCAACGCGGCTCTCCAGCTCAGCCCATCAAGCGGGTCGAGAAAGATAGCGGGCTGTCCGGCGGCGGCTTCGCGATGGGCACTGATGTTGGAGGCGATGACGGGCGTGCCGAGCGCGATGGCCTCGGCGACAGGCATGCCGTAACCCTCGGTGAAGGATGGGGCCAGAAGACCAGCTGCGCCAGCGACCAGCTGCGCTAAAGCCGCATCCTCCAGCCCCGGCACCTCGATGACAAGTCCCGGCAGGGCAGGGCATCGCTCCAGCATTGCCAGGATGTGGCTGTTTTCCCACCCCCTCTTGCCGACGATGACGAGCCGCGGAGCCGTCGCCCCATCGCGTTCGGCCAGATGTTGCCACAGGTGCAGCAGCAACATGTGGTTTTTGCGCGGTTCGATTGTTCCGAGCGTCACGAAGTAGGGCATTCGCGGGCGTGGCATGTCGTTTGGCGGAGACAGGAAGCAGCGCTCGATGCCTGGAGGCAGCACGGCGATCGAGGGGGGTGTCCTGTCGCTCTGCTGGGCAAACGTGCGCAGGGCACGTGCGGTTACCTGCGAATTGCAAAGCACCAGCGATGCGTGTTTCAGCACCGTCTCCATCCTGCGGCGATGCCGCTCCGGCTCCTCCGGCCGGACGAATTCCGGATGCGATAGTGGGATGAGATCGTGAACATAAAAGACGCCGTTCCGGCCGGTTTCTCCCAGCCACGAAAAAGCCGAAGTCCGATCAAGGCGGCTGTGTGATACGTGGACGAAGGAAGCCTTGGGCGGCAGCATCAGACCGTGCGCGAAGCGATTGGCAACAGCATGTACGATCTTGCGCAGTTTTTGCGTATGTGCTTCGCCTGCCTTCACTTCCGCTGCAGCCTGCCACCTGATCTTGCCATCGATGGCGGCGAAAATCCGCTCGAGAAGGGCGGCCTGTGCGGGCGAGATTTCTGTTGCCGACCAGCGGCTGTTGAGCATGGAGACCAACTTGTCCGCCCGCTCGGACGGAATGGCGACGGCGCCGTTATGGCCAGTTTCGACAAACCACGACGGTGGCGGAAACGCATCGAGATCGGTCAAGGTAGTCCGTTTGCGACGCTCGTTCAACCAGTTCGCATAATGAAGCTCATAGCGATCGATACCGGTGGGCGTCGGGCAATGCGCCCGTTCCATCAATCTGGAAATATCCATAATGATGGGCTTGGTCATAATTTTCTAGCCTCGAGCATGTGGATGGCCTGTGCCAGCCAGCGCCTCCGTGATGGATTGGGAGCCGTGCCCAGACGGGAGCGATAGAGTTCGGCGACCACGTCTTCCGCTTCGCACGGAAGATTGGTGATGTTCGACCAGTATCGGGGGTAGAGGATGAGCGTGCCGGCGACGAGTGCGTCTAGCGTTAAAGCGCGCTTTCGCCGCAACGAAACGACTGAATCCTGCGTGAGGCCCCAGCCGGCATAGAAGGGGAGACCATGACACCATACCGGCTTTTCTCGCAGCAGCGCTTCGAACCCGATCTGGGATGTTGCGACGTGAACCTCGTCGACAGCGTCGAGGAGATTATCCAGATCGACATTGCCGATGACGAGATCTGCAGCCTCCGCCGGTGGCAATGGAGGCGGATGACGACCGGCCGCCTTCGCCAGAAGATCGGGATGCTGCTTGTAGATGATGAAGGCTGTCGGTCTCGCGCGCCGTACGGCCTTGAGCAGTTCGATATCGGATGAATGACTTGCCATGCCGAACCGCAGCGAAGCGTCGTTTGGCACCTGTCCGGCCACGAGGACGATATCGCGGCCTTCGGCGAGAGCGCGATAATCCGGCGCCGGCTGCGGCGGCAGATTGTATTTGGTGATGCCCATCGAGACGATGGCTTGCCGCAGGCGCTTTGCACGCGCAAGAAGTGCATCGTCGAAATTCGTCCCGTTCAGGATCGTCTCCAGCCGGCTTGGAGCGGAGGCATCGAAATAGATGCCTTGGTCATCGAAGCAGAGCGAAGATGGCGGCACCAGCGAGCTGCCGAGGCCGGAGGAGCGAATGAAGCCATCTTCAACCCGAATGATCGGCAATCTCTTGCCCTGCTTCCACAGAATGGATTCATCGGGAGCAGTGGTGTTCCCCCAAAGGACGATGGTGTCGGCACCCTGGATCTCTGACGCGCTCGGATTGGTGGCGAACTGCACCTGCGACCGGGGGCTGCTCAGATAGCGGCGCATGACCGCGCGTTTGTGAAGCGAGAAATTGACGCAAAGGTAACGGCCGGAGAGCGCACGGGCGTGCGTGCGCCATTCGAGCAGCCGTTCGACCGCCTGCTCGGCCGTGATCGGGCTACGCGAGACAGGATCGACGTAACGGGAATATTGAAAGAGCGCAGCAGCAGCAAACTCGTCTATGCTGACACGGCGTCCACGACGCGAGCGTGCGGTCGTTGCGACCGTGCCCACGGCGCGGTCTGCAGTCAGTCCCCAGCCGGCATAGGCGGGCATGCCGAAGGTGACGACGGGTATTTCCCGCAGCAACGCTTCCAGCCCGAGTTGGCTTGACACGGTCCAGACCTCATCCACCATGTCCAGCAGGGAATGTGTCGAAACAGCGCGGTCCACAAGTTGCACGCCAGCCGTTCGGGCGAAGGGTTGAAGAAAGCCCCGGGCCTGGCCTGCGATAACGTCGGGATGGCATTTGACGATGACATCGGCATTTTCCTCGGCAAGAGCCGCCGTCCACATTCTTGCGAAGGTCGCTGCATCGGCACCGGCGCTTTGCACAGTGTGATTTCCCATCACCTCGTCGACAAGCAGGATGCGCCTGCGACGGCTTCGGCGAAGCGAAACTGCCTCGTCCCGCAGCTGATTGTCTTGGGACAATCGCTCGCGGATGATCCATCGCCGCAGGTCGCGGGCGCGCTGAATCTCCGTGTCGGATGGCACATTTTGAAGCAGCGCCTCCAGCCGCGATGGCTGGCGGGCAGAAGAATGAATACCGAGATCGTCGGCAACGATGGAGATCGGCGATGTGGCGTCCTGACCGGCCGATTGCAGGAAGCCGCCCGCCACCGTCCAGAACGGCAGACGCAGCACTTGCGCATAGAGGCGTGCCAGTCGGGCAAGCGGCCCGTCTCCCCAACTGACCACACCATCTGCGGCCCCCATCGTCAATTCGATCGGCTTGAGGGACGCGGAGAAGGCGGGGCCGATGAGGGGAAAGCGCTGACGTGTCGGAAGAAAAGCAAGCAGCCGCGCGTTGGTCGGGGGCAACCAGGATGGCTGCTCGTCTGTCTTTGCCGAGGACCGCGCCTCCGGGGGAAAGATCGTCGAATCTATGTGCATATAAGTCCCCCAAAAAGATGTCCGCTAGGAGCGATGACCAGCGCCTGAACGAAACTGCCTGCCATGCCCGCTCACGGCTGGCTGCATGAGCGGAACCGCCTTTTGGGGCATGAAGGGCAACGGTAGCTGGATGACATCTTCCGGTATCGAAAATGGGAGGTTGCGACGCCTACTCAGGAGAAATTTCAAGAGGCTTCGGCAAAAACGGCCGATGAACAGGTCTGCACGACCATCCGAGGCAAAGTTACTGCCGACGTGCTTCAAGATACCCCCGAACTTTCCCATACCGAATTCCTTGAACCAGCAATGAGGGTGAAACGGCTAACCGAATGGCAGTTATTGCCGCCGCAATTCGGCCTCGCCATACGGATCGCGTCGCCAAAGTATTAATTGCGACATAAGGCAAATTATTCTTGTTTCCGTATGTAAAAATTTCGAAATCCCAGAAATATATTTGACTTTCAAAGGATATATGGGAATCTCTTGCAAAATAAATTGCCGTCGAAATCGTCCTGTGCGTTGTTCGGAACGACGAGCCCAAACGATGGAGGCCGGCTGACTGGGGTTGCTTGATCGGAGCTCCGGAAGGGCAGCTGTGGGGTGGTTCTGACCATTCCAAGAGAGATTTGATGGTCCCAAATGAGCCGCATCGAGAATAATAAGGAATTCACTGATTTCGTTAGGCTGGTGAGTGCACGCTCATCCGGTGTCGTCATAGGTCAACCCGTTTCCTGGCCGCGTTCTGTCGCGCGATGGACTCGATCTCAACTGCTGCTATTGCTGATCGTCGTCGTTCCTGGCCTGTTCGGGGCGATCTATTACGGTTTCATCTGCTCCGATCAGTATGCTTCCGAAACGCAATTTGTCGTGCGCAGCCCTAATAGAAATGCAGCCGGCTTGCTCAGCGGTTTCCTTCAGAGCACCGGATTCGTCCGCGCACAGGATGATAGCTACATCGTCACCGAGTTCATCAAGTCGCGCGCAGCTGTCGACGCGCTGGTGAGCAGGGACGATCTGAAAGCTATTCTTTCCCGGCCGGAAGGCGACTTCCTCAGCCGCTATCCGCTACCCTGGGCCGAAGCCAATAATGAGGAGCTGTATCAGCACTATCTCCGTTCCATCAATGTGCATACCGATAGCGGCAGCGGCGTGACCACGCTGGATGTGCGTGCATTTCGCGCCGATGATGCTTATCGCTTGGCCAATGCCCTGGTGCAGCATGCGGAAGAGCTCATCAACCGGCTCAACGATCGCGCCCGTGAGGATGCCATTCGCTATGCTCAGATCGAGGTAAATGACAGCCAGACGAGACTGTCCAAGATGCAGACAAGCCTGACCGATTTTCGCAATCGGGAAGCGCTTGTCGACCCGAGCAAGCAATCGTCTGCCGCCTTGGACATGATTGCCCGGCTTTCGGATGATCTGGCCGACAGCAAGGCGCGTCTTTCGGCCCTGCAAGAACAGGCGCCGCAAAGTCCGCAAGGGGAGGCGTTGAGAGCGCGCGTGGCGGCGATGGAACGGCAGATCAGCGATGAACGGGCTCGTATCGTCGGCGATGACGGCTCGATGGCGCCCCGTATCGCGCAATATGAGCAGCTGCTTCTGGAGAGGGAAATGGCAGCGAAGATGCTGACATCGGCGACCACCTCCCTGGAAAATGCCAGGATCGATGCGCAGCGGCAACAATTGTATCTGGAACGAATCGCCGATCCGAATTTGCCCGATCATGCGTTGTACCCGAAACGCCTTGGTTCGTTTCTGATGCTGCTTGCGATTTGCTTCGCGACATTCTGGATCGTGCGCTTCTTCACGATCCAGGTATATGAGCACGCGGCTCAGCAATGACGGGTCTCCCTTCCAGTCTCATGCAGATTGCCTCCCCGGGGACGCTGGCGCCGAAGAGCGAAATACCCTGGCATGAGGATGGCATTGTCGGCGTGTTCGATCTCGTCAAGGAATATGAGGTGCATGGCCGGATGCGTCGCGTGGTCGATGGCGTGACATTCAAGATCGGTCGCGGTGAAAAGATTGCCGTCCTCGGGCACAACGGGGCCGGCAAGTCAACGCTTGTGCGCATGATCGCAGGGATAGAGGAGCCAACGTCGGGCAAGGTCGTACGCAACATGTCGATGTCGTGGCCCATTGCCTTGAGCGGTGGCTTCGGCGGTTCGATGACTGGCTACGACTGCATGCGCTTCCTATCGCGCATTTATGACAAGCCATTCGATGAAATTCGCTATGTGGTAGAGGATTTCAGTGAGCTTGGCCGCTATCTGCGCATGCCTCTCAGGACTTATTCCTCGGGCATGCGGGCGCGGCTGGCCTTCGGCATGTCGCTTGCCATCGATTTCGATTGCTATCTTATCGACGAGGTATTGGCCGTTGGCGACAAACGCTTCCAATCCCGTTGTTTCGAAGAGCTTTTCGTCAAGCGCAAGGATCGCTCGATGATCATTGTGGGACATAATCTCAATATGATCGGGGATCTGTGCAAGTCGGCGCTCGTATTGAAGAATGGTCGCGGCCGCGTCTTCGACGACATAGAAACGGCGTTTCGTATCTACTCCACATTGTAAAGCCGCCGTCTGTTTGTCGTGTAGATAGGCAACAATAGTGCACGCTGTATTTGCAAATTGGCACAATATAGAACGATAGAATGCACCGCGTCTCTGTGCTTTGCGGGACCCGGCTATATACGGACAGCGGCATTCCGGGTGCTGACGCAGGCTCCTACCTAAGCCTCATCATGTATTAGAATAATTAAAATGAACGTAGCGCGCAGATTGTTTCAGCCACAAGCCCGGGTAGTCGCATGACTTCTCAATTTTACCAGCGAGCCTTGTGCACGCAACGAACCTCCGATAATTCGATCAAGATAAATTAGTAACTACTTTTGCAACCTTTGCCCGTAAGCATGTCGAATATATTTGCCGGCAGCGATTATTTTGTCCGATATCGTCGCTGGGGATACTCAACCTGTGGCCGCGCTACGAAGAGGTAGGATTCTGTATAACATCGTCACTATCTGTACTGTCGTGCTAAAATTCGTCGTGCTAATTTAAATATAGGTAATGCAACTTACGATGAACGTCTTGCATCCCGAAGTGGGCACGGGAGCAAAGTAATGGAGTCGTCAAAAACGAACGCTAGAAAAATGTAGCCTAGATAGAAATCGAGCGTTAGCGATGGCTAATATACAACCTGAGATTTTGAGTAGGATTAGCGGATGGCGATGTTGGAAAGAGTTGTCGAGCAATGCGTTGGCACTTTCGAGGTATATTCCCGGGATGCAATCATTCGCAACCTTGACATGCTTGAACCAAACTGGAAATGGGCGGTTCCCTCGGAAACATCAGGCGATTATTCCTTCAAATTCAGCAAGCAACCGCTTCAGTCGGCCTCGATCATAAGCGCCGAGCATTCGGCCAGCCTCGAGGGGATCGCGAAGCAGGATTTGCCGCGCGTCAGCATCGTATTCGTCCTCGCAGGTGAAATAGAGATCAATCATCGGCGAATGCGCAAATCCTTGCGCATTCCTGCCAACTACGTCGCCAGCATCAGCGACCGGGCGGGAAAGCGGCTGGAGATCAAGCCGCGCAGTTCCTGGCTGCTGTTTCAGATCCCAGAATCGGTAATCCGCCAGCATTTCGAGGAGCTGACCGGGAAACCCTATGTGCAGGAATTTGCGCTTGCACCGGTGAGCTTTCGTCAAGGCGGCGCACAAGGGCTCTATCAGACACTGCGCCAGGCCGAGAAAGATTTGACGACAGCTCGCCAAACCGAGCGGATGATGCTCGCCAAGGCTTACAGCGAGCTTCTGCTGGTCAAGCTGTTTGCCAAGCTGCCGCACAATCTGTCCGACGCCTTCAATCGAGGCACCTTGGATAACGCGCCGCGGCAGCTCCTGCGGGCGGAGGCATTCATGCGCGACAATCTGCATAATGCCATCATGCTGGAGGATCTCGCACATGCGGCGAGCTGCAGCCCGCGCGCGCTGCAACGTATGTTCAAGACCTATCGCGGCGATACGCCGATGGGAATCCTTTGCAATTACCGGCTGGCCGCAGCACATGGCGCCATCAAGGGCGGTCAGGCCGAAAGCATCACCGATCTTGCCATGAGCCTGCAATTCTCTAATCCCGGGCGATTCTCCGTTCTCTACAAACATGCCTACGGCTCCAGCCCATCGTCGATCCTTCGTTTTTCCCGGGAGCGTAGCGACGATGCCGGAACGGCCTAGCCTGCTTGGCACGATGTTGCCTCGTCAAAACTGCCTCCATGCCAATCAGGATCATCGATGCCGTTGAAGTTCGGACTACTGTGCGTTCTTGCCTGCGTTCTTACTGGTTGTGGATTACCGGAGGCCGGCCCCAAGGCCTCCCGCATATTAGAGGAAGCGGCCGCGCGCGCCATGCCGCCATTCGCGGTGGTCGATGTGACATCGACGGCGTTGGTCAGGAGCGTCGCGCGACCGGAAGCCAGCTTTGCGGCATATTTCGGTGAGGGCGCACGGGATCCCGGCCTCAGGATCGCGGTTGGCGATGTCGTTTCCGTCAGCCTTTGGGAGGCGCCTCCCGGCAGTCTGTTCGGGATGGCCTCGAGCGTTTCGGGGCAGCAACAGGCGACCGGTAGTTCGGTGATGATCCCGCCGCAAACCATCAACAGCGATGGCACGATCAGTATTCCCTATGTGGGCCGGATTACGGCTGCCGGCCGCACTCCGGCGTCGGTCGAAAAGGCGGTGGTTTCCGGCCTGACGGGCAAGGCGGTGCAGCCGCAGGCGTTGGTGACCGTCCAGCAAAGCTCGTCGAACACCGTCACGGTTACAGGCGAGGTGGCCGGTGGTGCACGCGTCGCACTTTCGCCCGCCGGCAGCCGAATACTCGATGCTATTGCCGCGGCGGGAGGATTGCGCGCCGGCGTCAACGACAGCGTCGTCTACCTGACGCGTGGCGGGCGAACGATGCATCTGCCTTTTACCGCGATTGTTCAAAATCCGCGCGAAAACGTGAGATTGCGGCCCGAAGACGTGGTCACTGTGGTGCGCGAGCCGGTTACCTATACGATTCTTGGCGCCTCAGGTCAGAGCGGCGAGGTCCCCTTCAGCGTTCAGCATTTGACCATGGCGAACGCCGTTGCACGGGCGGGAGGCTTGCAGGATAGCCGCGCCGATGCTTCGGGCGTCTTCCTTTTCCGATACGAACCGCTTGAGGTCGCCCGCCGCATTGTTGCGCCGAGCAATCCGTTGCTGCGCCGTGGCGGACCTGTCCCGATCGTCTATCGGTTCAACCTGAAAAACGGCTCGACGCTGCTTGCGATGCAGAACTTCGAGGTTCAGCCGCGAGATATAATTTATATCTCCAATGCCTCGTCGATCGATATCCAGAAGTTCATGGGCCTCTTCCAGGGGGTTACCGGGACGGCTCTGTCGGCGGCGTCGGTCGGCATCTCCGCGTCGGCGGCAAACTGAAAACGGCGGAGCAAAGGCGAGGGACAGGCCGGAGGCGGATAATCTCGCGGCGATCGAGGGAGTTTCCTGATGTTGCCCGGCCTGCGGAATGCGTTACGGGCATGCTGGAACGAGAGAGGTACAATGAGTTCTTCGGCACTGCTACATCTTCATGAATTGATGGCGTTCGATCGGCATCAGGCCGAAACCGCCATCTTGCAGCGCGTGAACAGCGCCTACCTCGGAAACCACACGGCCTTGGTGCGTGTACTCGGTCGCTACAAGCTTTATGTAGACACCCGAGATAGAGGTTTCGGATCCCATGTTCTTCTGGACGGCTTTTGGGAAATCTGGCTGACGCTGTTCTGCGCGCGCAACGTCAAGCGCGGAATGACCGCGATCGATGTCGGTGCGAATTTTGGCTATTACTCCCTTCTGCTTGCCGAACTCGTCGGTATCAGGGGCGAATTGATCGCCGTCGAGCCCAATCCCCATGCCGCCGATTTCCTGCGTCGCAGCGTCGAGCTCAACGGGTTGCTCGGACGGACGCGGATCGAAACATCAGCGCTTGGTGCAACGATATCGGGAGAAGCGTCTTTATATGTTCCCCATAGCGAACCGAAGAACGCGCAGATCGTTTCGGACGTGTTTCAACCTCGCCCACAGGACGGTGTCGTCATAAAGGTCCCCGTGACGACCCTCGACGGGATGAGCGCCTCCTGCTCGCGCGTCGACTTCATAAAGATCGACGCGGAGGGGGCGGAGGAGGTGATACTCGAAGGAATGGCCGAGACCATTGCCCGCCATAAGCCGATGCTCGTGGTCGAATTCAATCCTGCCCGCTATGCCGACGCATCCGGTTTTCTCGAACGGCTCGTCGGCATCTACGGGGCAATGCGGCGCCTCGATTTCAGCGGCGAGGCGGTTCCCATCACCAGCGAAGACCTGCTTTCGAAATATGCGGCCGATGATTCGCTGCTCGTCTTGTCGCGCGACAAGCCGGCTTGATAGCGACGAGGGATTTCCAGATGCTGAAGGAGAGATGGGAGTGAGCCAGACGATCCTTTACGACGGCCTCAATCTTTCTCTGCAAAAGGGCACGGGTGTTGCGACCTACACCCGCAGTCTGATGTCGGCGGCCCGTTCGCTTGGTTATCAGACCGGAGTTGTTTACGGAATTCCGGGGAAGGTTCCGAAGGACCCGGTATTGCGGGAGGTTGTTCTCTTCGATGCATCCGGCGCCCGCCCGCGCGGAGCATTATCCGAAGTTCGGCATTGGCTGCGTCGTCGCATCGCCGCGCCCTTTGGTGTGAAGCCGGTTCCGATTCCACTCAGCGGAACGGTTATTCTCAAATCTCTTCAGGTGCAGCTCGGCGATGCAGCCCTGGCCTATGCTTCCAGCGACCTGTTCCATCTCGCGCGCCATCATTTCAAGCGCTACGGCAATAATCTCACAATGAAGTTCGAGGCACAGCCGGATCTTCTCCATTGCACCTATCCGATGCCGATTGCGGTTGGGAAGGCGCTGAATATCTACACGATCCATGACCTTGTTCCCTTGCGGCTGCCCTATCTGACCGAGGACGACAAGCGCTATCACTACAAGATGCTGCGCTCCCTGGTCCGGCGAGCGGATCACATCGTCACGGTATCCGAAACGTCGAGGGCCGATATCATCAGGGTTCTCGGTGCCGATGAGGCGCGCGTGAGCAATACCTACCAGGCCGTTCACGTGCCGGAGCGACTTCGCGAGAAGCCGGCCGATGTGGTCGCCGATGAGGTTGCCGGCATCTTCCATCTCGATTGGAAGGGCTATTTCCTCTTTTTCGGTGCTTTCGAGCCGAAGAAGAACATCTCACGTCTGATCGAGGCCTATCTTGCCGCAAAGACTTCCAAGCCGCTTATCATCGTGGGTGCTCCGGGATGGAAGGGAGCGGAAACGCAGCAGCTCATTGATGACGACCGGTTTCGCTTCTATCTTCGCGCGGAAGACCGCATCCTGCCGCAGCGGCAGATCCAGCGCTTCGATTTCGTATCCTATCCCTTGCTGATCAGCCTGATCAGGGGCGCGCGGGCGGTGCTGTTTCCTTCGCTTTATGAAGGCTTCGGGCTGCCGGTGCTGGAATCCATGCAGCTTGGAACGCCTGTCCTGAGCTCCACGGAGGGATCGATCCCCGAAATAGCCGGAGATGCCGCGCTGCTGGTCGATCCTTATGACACGGAGGAGATGCGCAAGGCGATCGTCAGTCTGGATCAGGACGACGGGCTGTGCACCTCGTTTGCCAAGTCTGGCCCCAGGCAGGCCGCCCGTTTTTCGACGGATCGATATCAACAGAAGGTGAGCGCGCTTTATGACAGCCTCTTCAACGGATAACCGCAGAAAGGGCGGATCATGACCATTCTCTTTGCATTCGGGATGCCGGGCGTCATGTCCTCCTGGGGCGTTGCCGCGGTGCATGCCCTGGCCCGCGAAGCCTTCGGCGATTATGCGGTCATTGCAACCGATACGGTGGAGGACCTCAAGCAGCATGTCGTGGCGCGAAAGGGCATGCATGCCGTTCTTGTCTCGCAATTTCCGGAAGCCCGGCTTTCGGAATTGATCCTCAGGGTCAATGTGCCGTTTCTGTTGTTTCTCGAGGATCCGCTCGATGCGGTCTCATATCTGGCTCGGGCGACCGAGCAGCGGGATATCGGCTTGGTCAGGGCCGTCTCGGCCAGCCTTGCCTGCCTCGAGCCGCTGGCGGGCGCTTCCGGAGCGCTGGTCTTACGTCGCAACGACATCGCTCAAAAGGGCAGCATAGATCTGCTTCTGAAGACGATAGACCGGCATTTCAGCACTGATCTCAAATTTGAGCAAATCGCGAATGCGCTTCTTCATGTGGGAATGGCGCCGGCCGGACAGCCGTCGCATGCCGAGCCGCCGAAACTGGAGGAGGCTGCAGCGGCGGTGATCGCAGGATATCTGATGCCGCAGGAGGCTGTCCCGGAGGTTAGCGAGGCACTGCGCGATACGGCAAGGAAGGTTCTTCGTCCTCTGGAATTCGACCGTCGGGAAAGCCCGCGCGCCACGATTTTCTGGCCGCAGGAGACATTTCTGTCAGGCGACAGCCTGGGGCAGGCCCTGGACGATCTTGTCGACCTCACCGGGGGAGCCCGGTGCCTGATCTATGGTCCTTATCTTCACTTGCCGCCAGGTCGGTGGAATGCGAAATTTGCCTTCGATGTCGACGAAGATTGTCAGGGGCAGATATTCACCCTGGAGGTGCATGCTGCCGAATTGCTAGGGAGCCTGCGTGTCTGCCCCGAAGGCACCGGCTCTTTCGAGGCGGCAGTACCGGTCAATATTATCGACCCACGTGCGCCGATCGAAATTCGGCTGATGATGGACAGCGGTGCCATTGAAGGGCGGCTTTCCGCCTGGAGCGTCGAATGGCTGCGAGCGGCTTGATAGCCGGGTGACGGACTGGCTCTGATGACCACGGGTGAGCAACGCCCTTCGACGCGTTGACACGTCATCGGCAGCGGATTCCATTTTCTGCGCATTATTTTGTTACCCAACATTTCCAGCGTCGGGAATTTTGTAAATGAATGTTTCCCGGTCGGATTTTTCCGTATTGGCGCCGCAAAACCCTTCTTTTCAGGCAAACTATAGTTTGTATAAGAATTGAGAAAACGGAATGAATCCCATGAACGCGAGCGCCGCACCCGATATTCTGATAGTCGATGACGACCACGAAATACGCTCTCTTCTGAGCAGATATCTCGAGGAACAGGGTTTCCGCGTGTCGACGGCAAGCGACCTGCGCGGATGTAACGATGCGCTCAACCGGCGTCATCCGGATCTCCTCGTCCTGGATGTCATGCTTCCCGATGGGTCGGGCCTCGATCTTTGCCGCGATCTGCGAAACCGCCGCCCTCGTGTGCCGGTCATTCTGCTGACTGCCCTGAAAGAAGACATAGATCGCATTCTCGGTCTCGAGATCGGCGCCGACGACTACCTCGGCAAGCCGTTCAACCCGCGTGAATTGGCCGCGCGCATCCGTGCGGTCCTGCGCCGCACGAACGAGGATTCCTCGTTGGAGCCCGAGCAGAGGCGCTATCAGTTCGCGAGCATGATGCTCGACCCACAGCTTCGTCGGGTCAGCAGAGACAGTGGCGAGGTGATTTCGCTGACGGGCGCTGAATTCGACCTTCTGAAGGCGTTCTTGGAACGTGCCGGTCGGCTCCTGTCGCGTGATCAGCTGCTCGATCTGACCCAGGGGCGCGACCGCGATCCGGCTGATCGCTCGATCGACGTCCTGATGAGCCGGCTGCGCCGCAAGCTTGGAGAAACGGTAGAGGAGCCCATCTTCAGGACGATCCGCAATGGAGGCTATCAGCTCGTCGTTCCGGTGACGGCCATCAAGGGCGATTCATGAGGTCGCTTGGCGCGCGCTTGGCGTTACTTTTGATGACCGCCATCGTTCTGGTCGTCATTTCCTCGTCTTTCGTGGCAAGCCTTGTCATGCGCGGACCGCGGCCGGACATGACGATCGAACGGATGGCCCACCAGCTTTCCATTCTTGCCACTTTCGCAGAGAAGGACAGAACCACCGCGGCATCGGCGGGATTGGTGGTTACCCCTGGGCCTGCTGAAGGCCAACGTGACGAAGAATTGTCGCGCTTCCTGATGGAAGCCCTGCTTCGAAGATCAGGCATGCGCGAGGCCGCCATAGTACGCCAGTCGACGGGCGAGATGATCGCGTCACTGAAGCTCTCCGACGGCAGCTGGCTGATCATGCCGATGCCGGACCATGGCCCGCCGCCGGGCGGGTGGAAAATCCTTGTGGGGTGGCTCGGTCTCATCATCATCGGCAGCGTACTCGTCTCCATCTTTGCCGCCTCGAAGATCATGAAGCCGCTGCGTCTGCTGGAGGAGGCGGCGGCGGCGATCAATCCCGACGGCACCCTGCCGCACATAGCGGAAAGCGGACCGGGAGAAATTCGGGCGACCGCGCAGGCGCTCAATGGCCTGTCGGCCCGGGTGAAGGCCGCCACGGAAAGCCGTATGCGGCTCGTTGCTGCCGCCGGACACGATCTGCGAACGCCGATGACCCGGATGCGTCTGCGGGCCGAGTTCATCCGGGATGATGAAGAGCGGCGCAAGTGGTTTGCCGACCTCGAGGAGCTCGACAGGATCGCCGACAGCGCGATAGGGCTGGTTCGGGAAGAGATTTCCAAGGACAGTCTGGAGCAGGTCAGGCTTGACAAGATCGTCGGCAATATCGTCACCGAGTTGAAAGCGATCGATATGAACGTCACGAGCGGCGAACTGGAGCAGGCAACGATCAGTGCAGGCCCTCTCGCCGTCACCCGAGCCCTTCGAAATCTGCTCATCAATGCGGCAACGCACGGCCAGTCTGCGATGGTGACGGTGACGCACCTTGGCAATAGAGCCGTTGTGCGAATTGTCGATACCGGACCAGGCATTCCGGAGGATCGGCTCAATCAGGTCTTCGAACCCTTCTTCCGGATCGACATCGCAAGGCAAAGGTCTTTTCCGGGAGCCGGCCTTGGCATGGCCATTGCGCGTGAGATCGTCACCCGATTCGAGGGCGAGATCACTGTGCGTAACCGTCAGCCGCACGGATTGGAGCAGGTCGTGTCGTTCAAGAGCGCCGGGGTCAAGGTCGCAAGCTAGCACGAGCGACGCGACCCAAACCATCGTGGTATCGCAGCTTGGACGTCCCTGGCAGGGACGGGATCTGTTGACGGAACATCCGCGCGATCAAACAGGCTTTACTTACGTAGAACTCTCGAAAATTCTACATAAACCAATATTGAAAGTAAGGTTACAGAACTTACCAAATAATTCGCGCCGGCGGAAAAGCCGAGACATTAAATTTCCCCAAAATGCCTTGTTTCAGCAACATTCAGAAATGTCAGTGCTGGCAACTGATGTAAAATCGTGATCGATCAGTAGCTTGGCTCGAGCAGGCTTTGGTCGCCCCGCATACCCGGCTTCGCCATGACGCCCCCAACACGAATGGCGAAGCCGGATTGCTTTCCGGCTCCGCCGTTGATTTTTTCCCAGAAATATCAGTCTCTTGATAATGCCGCGACAGGGTCCAGCAACGATGCGTTGCGGGCCGGCAGGTAGCCGAAGGTCAGGCCGATCGCGCAGGAGCATGCGAAGGCCAGGATGATCGAACTTGCGGAATAAACGAGCGTGAAGTTCGATCCGAAATAGTTGAAAGCGAAGCCGAAGCCGAGCGCGGTCGCGATGCCGAATGCACCACCCAGCAGACATACGAGGACGGCTTCGATCAGGAACTGCTGGAGGATGTCTTGGCGTCTCGCGCCGACTGCCATGCGCACGCCGATCTCGGCGATACGCTCTGACACCGAGACGAGCATGATGTTCATGACGCCGATACCTCCGACCAGCAGCGATATGACGGCGATTGCCGAGACGAGCAGGGTCATCGTTCGGGTCGTGCTGGTAATGGTTTGGCGAATATCGTCTGTATTGAGGATAAAGAAATCCTTGGTGCCATGGCGGCGCTCCAGAAACTGCGTGACGGCCGCCTCCGCCGCAGAACTTTCGGTATTGTCGGCGACCCGTACCGTAATGCTGCGCAACGACATGTCGCCCAGCAGGCGGGCTTGGACGCCAGTATAGGGCAGATAGACGGAAAGATTGTCACTTGAGCCGAAGCCGCCTTGCTGGGAGGCGATGACGCCGATGATGCGCACGGGAACCTTGCCGACGAGAATGGTTTGCCCGAGCGGATCGAGCCCGCGGTCGGCGAACAAGGTCGTCGCAGTGTTCTGATCGATTACCGCATCCTGCGACAAGCGCGTCACGCTATCCGCATCGAAGAATCTCCCTGTGATAAGTTTCGATCCTTTCACGGAAAAATACGCATCTCCCACGCCATTGATGAGGGCGTTCGCCTCCGTCGAGCCGACCCGCACGGTGCTACTCGTCGAGACGGTCGGTGTAACGGCGGCGACATAGGTCAATTTCGCCAATGCATCGGCGTCGGCGACCACCAGGGTCTTGATGCGACCCGAGCGCGTATCGCCGAAGCTCTTGCCGGGAAAGATTTCGAGCGTGTTGGTGCCGAGGCTATTGATATTTTCCAGAACCTTGCGCTGCGATCCCTCGCCGAGCGCGATGACGCTGACGACCGAGGCTATGCCGATGATGATGCCGAGCATGGTCAGGAAGGTGCGCAGCCGATGAGCCTTGAGTGCAAGGAGTGCCATCCGGAAGGCCTCCGTCAGCCGGCCGGCTATCTCTCGCCAGCCGAATTTGCCGAACCCGGCCGCAGTAGCGGAGGCCCGCGATGCTGGAACTTCGTTGCGCGTACGTCGATCGTCGACGATCCGTCCGTCGGAGATCTCGATGATGCGATCGGCGCGCGCGGCGACGTTCATGTCGTGAGTGACGATCACGACCGTGTGGCCCTCGCCATGGAGCTCGCCCAGAATACGCAGGACTTCCTCA
Organism: Martinezella sp. CNPSo 3732; assembly: GCF_057784515.1. NCBI lineage: Bacteria > Pseudomonadati > Pseudomonadota > Alphaproteobacteria > Hyphomicrobiales > Rhizobiaceae > Martinezella > Martinezella sp. CNPSo 3732. Next base: position 61,749 of record NZ_JBXSOO010000010.1, on the reverse strand, counting down.
CCGCTCTGCCGGTCTAGGGCGCCCGTGGGCTCGTCGGCAAGAATGACGTTGCCATTGTTCATCAGGGCGCGAGCGATCGAAACTCGCTGCTGCTGGCCGCCCGAAAGCTGGCCCGGGCGATGGCTGTTTCGTTCGCTCATGCCGAGCCGCTCAAGAAGCGCTGCCGCGCGCGCTCGTCTTGTTTCACTCGGTTGCCCGGCATAGATGGCCGGTACCTCGACATTGCCGATCGCCGTCAGCTCGGAAAGCAGATGATAGCGCTGAAAGATGAAGCCGAAATGCTCTCTGCGCAGTTTGGATAGCGCATCGCTGTCTAGGCGATGCGTCTCTTCGCCAGCGATCGCATACGTGCCGGCAGTCGGACGGTCCAATAGACCGATGATGTTCATCAGCGTGGATTTCCCCGAGCCGGAAGGTCCGACGATCGCGACCATTTCGCCTTCGGCGATGGATAGATCGACATCCTGCAAGACCGCGATCGTGCGATCCCCGGATTGATATTCGCGGCGCACGCGCTTCAATTCGATAATCGGAGAAGGCATGCATCAGAACCCCATTGGAGGGGGAGGGCCGCCACTGCTGCTCTTACTGGCTGCATTGCTTGCCTCGCCGACCAAGACATTCTCTCCCTCAGAGAGGCCGGACAGGATTTCCGCAGAGACGTTGTTGTTGAGGCCGACCATGACATTACGTCGGATCCTCTTGCCGTTGTCGTTTACGACCTCAACGATGCGAGATCCTTCGGCCAATTTGGCGCCCAATGCAGAGGAAGGGATGGTGAGCACATTCTTGGCCTGTCCGAGAACGATGTGAACCTCCGCCGACATGTAGGTGCGGAAATAATTATCGGGGTTCGGCACTGCAAACACACCGTTGTAGTAGATCGCCGAGGTCGAAGATGACGATGTCGTGCTGCTGCTCGATGACGCTGTGGTCGACGACGAGGTGATGCTGCTGTCGCTGGTGATCGATTCAGGTGCCGGCTCGATCGACTGCAATGTGGCCTCATACCGGCTATTCGGATCGCCAAGGATGGTGAAATAAATCGGTTGCCCCACCTTGACCTTGACGACATCGGCTTCGGAGATCTCGGTGCGAACGATCATCGTATCGACTTGTCCGAGGATGACGATCGTCGGCGCCGATTGCGCTGCGTTCACCGTTTGGCCCTGCTGGTTGACGATGGCGAGCACCGTGCCGTCCATCGGCGCCGTGATGTGCGTGTAGGAAAGATTGGCGCGCGCTGTTTCCACCGCGACTTCGGCCGATGTGATTTGCGCGTCGAGAGCTGCAATTTGGGCGGTAATCTTCTTAACGTTCGCTTCCGCACTGTCGAGGTCCGCCTTGGAGCCTGCCTGGTTGCGGAATGTCGTCTGCTGGCGGACGAGCGTCGTCTGCGCGTTTTCAAGATCGGCCTCGCTTTCCTGGCGCTGTGCCCTAACGTTCGCCAGGGAGGCCTGAGCGGTCTTCAGGTCGTTGCTCTGTGTGGTCGAGTCGATTTCGGCAACAAGGCTGTCCTTCTTGACGGTATCGCCAAGCTTGACATGAACAGCTGTGATCCGACCGGAGACCTGTGCGCCGACCGCGACCAGCTTGATCGGCCTGAAGGTGCCGGATGCGAGCACGGCTTCCTCGACATTGCCTCGCGTCACCGGCGCCGTGATGGCCGATGTCGCCTGCCGGTCGAAATAGCCGTATTGGAAAGAGAGAATGCCGATTGCGGCAAAGGCAAGAAGACCTGCATAGAGCATGTGCCGCGGTCTGATGCTCCGCTTTGGGAGCACTTTGGTGGGAAGAGAGCTTGCATCCTTGGCTCGTTTCGGGCTGACGGTCGGCGGTGCCTTATGTTCGAGTGTGTTCGACATGAGATTATTTGGCCTTGGCCAGATGTGGACCCGTATCGGCGTCAACGACGACAGGCGCGGAGACATCGACCTGTCCGTCCCAACCTCCGCCCAGCGCCTTGTTGAGGGAAATGTAATTTGAAGCAATATTTGCGGTGCTTTGGATAAGCGAACTTTCGGCGCTGTAGACTGAGCGATCCGCATCAAGCACGTTAAGGTAATCGACTGCGCCGGCCTGATTTAGCTCGTGGGACAAGTCTGCCGCCTTGCGATAAGATGCGGCGGAAACGACAAGCTTGGCGTTTTTCAGTCTCTCTTGCGTCAGTGACACAATGCCATCTTCGACATCCTGCATAGCCGTCAAGACCGCCGACTGGTAGGCGATATAATATTGGTCGCGTTGTGCCTTGGCGACATCCACCGCAGCCTTGAGCTGATCACCCTGGAATATCGGTACGGTGAGCGATGGGCCGAACGACCAGCCGATCGTTGACTTCTTGCCAAGGTCCGAAATGCTTGTGGCAGATGATGAGATGCTGCCCGTCAACGAGACTGAAGGATAGCGATCCGCCTCGGCCTGACCGATCTTGGCGGTATATTGTGCGAGTTGGCGCTCGGCACTGCGAACGTCAGGACGGGACAAGAGGATATCGGCGGGAATACCTGTCGAGACATCAAGCTTCGGTCGTGGAATGGCACCGCCGGTCTTTAGACGTTCGTCGAGGGCTGCTGGCGGTTTACCAAGGAGTACGGCAAGCTTATGAACTGCCTGCGCATAGGAGGTTTCATAGGTTGGAATATCCGCCTCAGTGCTGGCCGCCTCGCCTGCTGCTTTCGCAGCGTCAATGGCTGTCGCTGTCCCGGCCTTGAATTCAGCTTGCGTCAATTCCGCCGTCCTTCGCTGTGAGACGCCGGTGCGCTGCGCCAGGTCACGCAGGGCCTGATACTCACGGGCCTGAACATAATAGGAAGCAACATCCCCGACGAGCGTTACCAGCGTATCGCGTAAATCCTCTTCCGCGGCATCGACGCCGTATTTCGCAGCTTCGGCGGCACGTTTGTTGCCGCCGAACAGGTCGAGTTCCCAGCTTGCATCGAATCCCGGCTCGTACTCATTGTAGACGCTGGCAGGGGTGCCGTCAGAGGCAGCCGTTCGGGTGCGCGTTGCTGATGCTGTCCCCTCAACGGTCGGAAGAAGTGCGCCTCTTTGCTCGCGATAGGTCGCGCGAGCTTCGCGTATCTTTGCTTTCGCTGTTGCAACATCGAGATTGCCTGCGACGGCCTCCTCAATCAAAGCATCCAGCGTGGGATCACGAAGCCGTTTCCACCATTGCGACAATTGCGGCGGCTGTATTTCCTTCGACGTCTTACTGCCCCAATGCGCCGGCACGGCAAGGTCGGGCGTATTATAATCCGGTCCTACGACGCAGCCTGTCAATGTTCCGACGACTATGGCGGCAATGGCAATATTCGACGGTCCCGTGTTTGAGCGCAAACATATCGGCAAGATTTCCATCCCTGGCTTGTTGATCCTATGGGCTGGCCTCGATTGAGGCCAGGAAGGCATGGAGCATGAGGAAGACCATCGCTTTTCCTCTGCGAAGAAGGATGACGCTGCGCACACGCCATCGGTCCGGGAGCGCCGGGCGGGGCGTTCCCGGACCATTCGGCCCGGCGAAGGGCCGCTCCTTCCAACCAACAGGGGCGTCCGGGGGGATCTCGGTTGGTTGGAAGCGGAGGGGAAATGGTCTGTCGTGGTGATCAGTGGAACGGATGCGGGCCGGGAACGAGCGATCGCTCCGCGTCCGCCAGTTTGGTGAGTTGATCGGCGTTCAGCACGTTGTGCAGAGCGACGGCCCTGTCCTTGAGAGCCTTGGCCTTGGCGGCGCGATCCAGCAGGCGATCGGCCAGGCGCTCTCCGAAAAGCTGAGCTTGCCCGTCGCCCTGACGGGCGGCCTGGGGCGCGGCGGCGTCATCGATGGGCGGCGGGTCTGGCAGCTCATTCTTCGCAGGCGTCAGGAGATCGACCAGGGCGCTGGTATAATCCCGCCAAGCATCGAGCTGGTTACTGCGGACACCGATCAAGGTTTCGAGCGCCGATAATTTTTCCGCGATCATTAGGGCCGGGTTCGGTCTGTGCGGAGGTCCCGGCGGCATGGGCATGCCGCCGCCAAAGGCCATCATCGGCCCTTCGGGATGACGGTCCTGGAAATACCAGCCGTCCGATGGTGGGCCGACCGGACCCGGCTGCGCGGTCTCGGCGCCTGCGGGCTTTTGCTGGTCGGATGCGATTTCTGCACCGGCTGCATAAGCCGAAGCGGTTGCGCCGCCAATTGCTGCTGCCAATAAAGCCGCGACGATAAGTCGTTTCTTCATAATCAATGCCTTCGCTACGAGTAACTGCAGCAAAAGCTAATGGGGCCTTATGAATGCAATACGTCGATATGTTTCTTAACTTTTCCCGCGAGGGGAATATTGCGAACGAAGTTTGCCGATAGCCTGACAGCAATGCTTCATTACAATTTCCTCTATTGTCGCCTTAAAGTTCGTCTCTGGCCTAACAACAAGCGGCGTGTGGGGCTAATCTCAGGTCGTAGATGGAGAGAGCTGTCGCTTGGCGACAGTTCTCTCCACGGTGTTTGCTATTCCCTGCTTGCGGAAGCAGCGGATGTCGATTGATCCGCCTCCTTCAAGGCGGACGCACATTCCTCGCAGCACACCTCCACCGATTTGCCGCCGAGATTGACCTTGATGGTCTCGGCGCCGAGTTCGCAATCGCAAGCGGCACATGTGGTTCTCTTCATCTCGTGATCCTTTCTTGATCGATCCCCTTGCCGGGGTAGGATCATAAGAGCACTGATCATCATGTCGGCGCTGTCGGAATCTTTAGCGAACCGCGTAGCGCTTCGGCTTCAATTGCGCCGAACGCTGAAATTCCGCCGGTGTCTGCCCGTAGGTCTGTTTGAACGCGGCGCTGAAATGGCTATGGCTGGAGAAACCGAGATCGAGCCCGAGCATGGTCAGGTCGTCATAGGAAGCGAGGAGATCGAGCGCGCGTGCCAGCCGAAGCCGCAGCTGATAGCGGTAAAGAGGGATGGCTTCCACCTGCTGGAAGACTTGCGTCAGATAAACGGGCGAGACTCCCACTTCTTTCGCGATCTCCGCGAGCGTCCAGCGTCGTGCGAGATCGGAGGACAGAACGAGCTTTGCCCGATCGACGAGCTTCTGCCGGCCGGAACTTGCGCCGGCCGCATGCGATGTCCGCTCGCCGAGAGAGCGGCGCACCAGGGTTAATGCCAGCGTTTCGCCTTCAAGGCTCTCGGCTATATTGCGGCTAAGCCCGTGGCGAAGCATCGCCACGAGCGCCTGCGCGCGCGGATCTATGCGTCGGTGCTGCCGGCGGAAGATGACGCTTTCGCCGGACTGAACCTGTTCTTTCGGCGCAAGCTCGTGAAGGACGCTCTCATCTATACTGAGATCGAGACAGGAATCACCGCCGTCAACAGGATGACTGATTCGATATCCCTGTCCCTTATTGAAGAACAGCACCTGATTTGCTTCCGCAACGGCATCACTCTGGTCGACGTGGCGCTTGAAAACGCCGCGATAGGGATAGACAAGACTCGTCTTGTGGGCGCATTCCTCACCACTCTTATGCCGGCATTCGCCATTGCAGACGATATCGCGGATGAGGACAGTTTTCGTCTTCAGCAGCAAGGCGGTCGTAATTTCTGACATGCCGAACTCCCCACCCCGGCGTTGACGCCCGCCATACCAGTGAAGCCTAACACATCCTGCGCCATCTTTTTAGTAGCGGCTATAAATATGGACATCGCTTCCATTCTGACCGCGGGAAAGGCCAATATCTTTCAGCTGATCGTCCGACAGTCCCAGAAGCGCATTGCGGTTCCTGCGCTCGACCATCTTGCGTACGAGCATACGTACAAGGTCCAGCACGGTCGAGAAAGACGAGCGTCGAGCCTTGCGGAAGGGGCGGGCCTGTTCGGAAGATGTGATGATGCTTGTGGCTTGCATGGCGATACTCCATCGGTTGCTTCGATGAGAGCAGTGAACCACCGGAGCCGTATTCGCGCTGTCAAATAATTTAGCTATCGAACGCGGCAGCGGCCTTTGGGAAAGCGATGTATTTGTATTTTCCTTGTCGACATAACGCCTGCGGCAGCGGTAGTGTCGGCACCGCTCGGCATACGGCAACGATAAAGGTAGGCAGGGCGAAAACTATTGAGGAGAGCAGGAATGTCGTGGCAACATCCAGTACCCCGGATCACCGCGGAGGAGAGACAACAGCGCCTTTCAAGGCTTCGAAAGCTGCTTGATGCAAATGGATGGGCCGGCATGTTGCTCGGTCCGACCGAAAGCCTGCGCTACTTCACCGGGCTCGTCTGGCATGCAAGCGAGCGGTTTCTCGGCGCATTGGTGACGCCGACAGATCTCCACTACATCGTGCCGAGCTTCGAGCGGAGCAGGGTTGAGACCCTGCCGCATCTGCCGGCCGAAATCCTGGAGTGGCAGGAGGAAGAGAGCAGCGCGGCACTCATCGCCCGCGTGCTGGGAGATAAGGGCGTCTTGGCACTCGACGACAGCATGCCGCTTTACTTCTACAACGCGTTGGCCGCCGAGCTTGGGGCTGAAAGGCTTGTGAATGGCGGGCCGATCATCAATGGCCTGCGCCGGATCAAGTCCCCAGCCGAAATCGCGCTCATTCAATATGCCATGAACCTGACACTGGACGTGCACAAGCAGGCGCATGCCCTGCTCAAGCCTGGGATTCTCGCATCGGAAGTCGTCGAATTCATTGACCGGCGTCATCGTGAGGCCGGCGCCGATGGCGGCTCGACCTTCTGCATCGTGTCCTTCGGTGAAGCGACGTCCCTGCCGCACGGCGCAGACGGCGATCAGATGCTTGGCGAAGACGATGTCATTCTGGTGGATACGGGCGCCCGCATCGACGGCTATCATTCGGACCTGACGCGGACATACAAGCTAAAGAGCGGCGACAGTGCTTTCGAGGATGCCTGGGCGATCGAACGCGAGGCGCAGCAGGCCGTTTTCGACGCGGCAAAGCCGGGGGCGCCTTGCTCCAGCTTGGATGATGCGGCTCGCGCGGTACTTGCCAGACATTCGCTTGGCCCCGATTACAAGCTGCCGGGACTGCCGCACCGCGCCGGTCACGGCCTTGGCCTCGAAATTCACGAGGAGCCTTATATCGTACGCGGTAACGCGACGGAACTCGCGCCCGGCATGTGCTTCTCAAACGAGCCGATGATCGTCTTTCCCCAGAAATTCGGCATTCGGCTCGAGGATCACATCTATATGACGACGGATGGTCCGCGTTGGTTCACGCAGCCGTCCAGCGGACCGACGAAGCCGTTTGCGAGCTGAGAGTTTTAGTCGGGGCGGCCGTCAAGCCGCCCTTTTGCCATCCTCATCGAAGACATGCAGATGCTGCGCGGGGAAGGCGACATGGACCTGCGTCCCCGCGCTCAGAGCGGTGCGATCCAGGGTGAACACCTTGAACGGCAGGCCGTGCAGCGAAAGATGCAGGATGATGCCGAAACCCGTGGGTTCGATCAGTTCGACATTGGCCGTCATGTCGGACGGATTGGACGACAGCACGACATGCTCTGGGCGAATGCCGAGCGTGACCTTCGCAGCGGTTGCCAATTTTAGCGGCTCCGGAAGCGAAACGAGCGTGCCATCCTTGAGCTTGACGGCATTGCCCTCATAAGTCGCATCAAGGAAGTTCATGCCGGGTGAACCAATGAAGCCGGCCACGAAAAGATTGGCGGGGCGGTCGTAGAGTTCGAGCGGGCTGCCGACCTGCTGAACCACCCCGCCATGCATGGCAACGATGCGGTCCGCCAGCGTCATCGCCTCGATCTGGTCGTGAGTGACATAGATCGACGTCGCTTTAAGATCGCCGTGCAACTTCTTGATTTCTGCCCGCATCTGCTCGCGCAAACGGGCATCGAGATTCGATAGGGGCTCGTCGAAGAGAAACGCTTTCGGCTGCCGCACGATGGCGCGGCCCATGGCGACGCGCTGGCGCTGGCCACCCGAGAGGGCCTTCGGCCGTCGCTCCAGCAGCGGATCGAGACCGAGCTTGGATGCCGCGCCGGCGACAGCCTTGGCGATGCCGTCTTTGGCCACTTTCCGCAGCCGCAGGCTGTAGCTCATATTGCCCGCCACGTCCATATGCGGATAAAGCGCATAGGACTGGAAGACCATGGCGATGTCGCGGTCTTTCGGATGCAGCTCGTTGACACGATTGTCGGCAATGCGGATTTCGCCGCCGCTGATATCCTCGAGCCCGGCGATCATCCGGAGCAGCGTGGACTTGCCGCATCCGGACGGCCCGACAAGAACGACAAACTCGCCATCCTTGATCCTGAGGTCGATGTCGTGCAGCACCTGCACATGGCCGTAGGCTTTCTTGACGTTCTGAATATCGATCGATGCCATATGACTAACCCTTGACCGCGCCGGCCGTCAGGCCCTGCACGAGATAGCGTTGGATGAGCAGGAAAAAGAGCGCGGCCGGAATGAGCGCCATGACGCCCGCCGCCATCATCTGCCCAAAATCCACGGAGAATTTCGAGACGAAGGTGAGAAGCCCGACCGGGAAGGTCGCGGCTTGGTTGCCATTGATGAGCATGAGCGCGAAAAGCAGTTCGCTCCATGCGGCCGTGAAGACGAAGCCGAGCGTCGCTGCGATGCCGGGTAAGGTCAGCGGCAGAATGATTTGCCTGAAGGCGGTAAACTGCGTCGCGCCGTCGATCATGGCTGCTTCTTCCAGATCCTTCGGGATGCCGTCGAAGAAGGACTGCATCAGGAAGGTGGCAAAGGGCACATTGAAGGCCGTGTAGACGATGACAAGCCCGGTCAGGCTATTGGTCAGATGCAACGGTGTCAGGATCTTGAAAATCGGTGCGACGAGCATGACCAGCGGAAACATCTGCGTCAGCAGCATCAGCGCCACGATCCAGTATTTGGCGCGGAAGGTGAAGCGCGAGAGCGCGTAGCCGGAGAGGGATGCGCAGATGGTCACCGCAATCGCCGTCGAGGCGGAGACGATCAGGCTGTTCTTGAAGAAGGTCGGGAAATCGCTGTGCTGCAGCACGAAGGCATAGTGTTCCCAGGTCGTGCGCGAGGGCCACATGCGCACGCCTTCGGTATAGAGCAGATCGTTCGGCGTTACCGAGACCTTCAACAGCCAAAAGAGCGGGAAGAGCGCGAAGGCGACGTAGCAGAGAATTGCCAGTCGATGCGCGATGGTGGGAAGGACGGATCGTCTCATGGTTCAATCCTTGTTCAGCAGGGTCTGCCGCAGCAGGATGATCAGCATGGAATAGGTGAGAAGGAGAACCAGCAGCACCAGAGCGATGGCCGAGGCGTAGCCGAAATCCAGCCGTTTGAAGGCTTGCGTGAAGATGTAGCTGGCGACGATCTGCGTGCGGTCCGCCGGCCCGCCGCCCGTCATGACGACAATCAGATCGGCGAAATTGGAGATCCAGACCGTACGCAGCAGCACCGTGATGGCGATGGTCGGCGCCAGGAAGGGAAGGGTGATCGAGCGGAAGCGCTCGAACCAGCCGGCGCCGTCGATAGAAGCCGCCTCATAGAGATCGCGCGGGATCGCCTGAAGCGCGGCCAGAAGCGTGATCGCGAAAAAAGGGATGCCCCACCAGACATTGGCGATGATCGGCCCCCACATCGCATAGTTCGGATCGGAGAGGATATTGCCCGGCTCGCTCATCAGGCCCATGCCATAGAGCCAATGCGGGATCGGGCCGATGACCGGGTTGAACAGCCAGGACCAGTTGAGGCCGGCGAGGAAGGAGGGAACGGCCCAGGGCAGGAATACCAGTGCCTGGACGATCGATCTGCCGAAGAAGGGTTTGTCCAGCAGAAGTGCCAGGATTAGCCCAAAGATGAACTGCAGCACCACGGAAGCACCGGTCCACCAAAGCGTATTCTTCAGCGCCCAGTAGAAGGCGTTATCTTTGGAGAGATCGCGAAAGTGCTCCAGGCCGATGAAGCCGCCGGAAAACGGACTGAGCAGCTGAATATCGCGAAACGCATAGGATATGCCGATCGCCAGCGGCACCAGCATCACGGCGATGATGAGGATCAGAGCAGGAGCGCTGTAGAGATAGGGTTCCGAGGCGTCGGCGAGGCGCTTCAGCCACGGCCTGCGGTCGTGACGCCTGTCGAGCGTGTCGGTGATCGAAGTCATCTGCAAGAGTTCCCATTCGCGGCGTTCGAACGCCGTCTGTTTCAATTGCACAGAGATGGCGGCGGATCGCTCCGCCGCCGCATGTAAGTTCTATTTCTTGGCTAGGAATTTCTGCTGGGCCTTGGTCAGATAATCGGCCCATTGGTCGGCCAGATCCTTCGCCGAGATATCGCCGAGCAACGCCTGCTGCGAGGTCTTGATGGCGAGGGAATCCTTGAAGAAGGCGAATTCCTCAAGATAGGTCGGCATGACAGTGGGAACGGTATCCTTGTCGGCTAGTTCCTGGAACCAGCCCTTGAACTGATCGCCAGCATAGAAAGGGTCCTTTTCCGCAGCCGTATAGGCCGGCAAGGCGCCGATCTTCTTGTTCCATTCCAGATTGCCTTCCTTGCCTTCAAGGGTTGCAATCAGCTTCCAGGACAGATCCTTGTTCTGACTGGTCGAGAACATCGACCAGCCGGCATAGCCAATGGTCGGGAAGGATTTGCCATCCGGACCCTTCGGCAGCGGTGCGACGCCGAAATCATCCTTCTTCATGCGTTCGGCAACGGCGATCAGCGCATCCGGATCCTGGTCGAGGAAGGCACAGGTGCCGGAATAGAAGCCGGCGACGACTTCGTTGAAGCCCCAGTTGACGCTATCTTTTGGCGCATAGCCCTTCTTGTAGAGATCGACCATCCACTCGATGCCCTTCGCCCAGCCGGGGCTGTTCATCGTCGAGGTGCCGTCATCCTTGAAGTATTTGTTGTCGCCGGCCATGGAGGCGGCAAAGATCATCCAGCCGTTGAGACCGCCCGGACCGCCGCGCATGCAGTAACCGTATTTGCCCGGTAGCTTCGAGATGGCCTCGGATGCCTTGACGAATTCGTCCATCGTCTTCGGCGGCTCGGCGATGCCGGCGTCCTTCAGGATCTTCTTGTTGTAGAACATGGCACGCAGATAGAAGCCGTAGGGCAGCATATAGGCGGTGTTCTTGACATCGCGGCCGAGCTGAAGCGCGCGCGGCGTCAGTTCACTCGTATGTTCCCACTTCGCGAGGTAGGGCTCGAGGCTTTCGAGCATGCCGTTATTGCCGTAGAGCGACAGCCAGGTATCAGGCATTTCCATTACGTCGGGCGTATCGCCGGCCGAGACCATGGTGGCGAATTTCTGGAAGGCCTCGTTCCAGGGCAGGGAGATAATATCGACCTTGGTGCCCGGGTTGGCGGCTTCGAACTTCGCGACGATCGACTTCAGCGTCTCGGTGCGCTCCGGGCTCGTGATGACTTCCACGAGTTTCAGCGTCGTGTCGGCAAAGGCGGTGCCGCCCATCAACGCGGTAAAGAGTGCTGCTGTTATCAGTCTTTTCATGTTGGTTCCCCTTTTTGGATTTTCCTCTCAGATTGACGATGTCACGAGGCGGCGGCGATTGCCTCCTCGAGTTCCTTCCACAGGGCCTCGGTTCCTTCGAGGCCGATATGGAGACGTACGGAGCGCGGATTGATGCCGAAGGTATGCGCTGAATTCGGCTGCGCCTTCTGCTGCAGCACGACTTCGCCCGGCACGATCAGGCTCTCATGTCCGCCCCAGCTCACACCCAGCTTGAAGAGCGTGAGGCGATCGGCAAAGGCGCGGATATCGACGCCCTCGCGGAAGATGAAAGAAAACAGGCCCGAGGTGCCATTCAGTCCGGATGGCAGCCGGTTGGCCAGGCCCGGGTGGCAGACTTGCTCGACGACATCGAGCTCCTGCAGGCGCTTGGCGATCGTCATTGCAGCCGCCTCATGCGCCTTCATGCGAATCGGCAAGGTGCGCAGGCCGCGGATCAGGAGCCATGCGTCGAAGGGCGAAAGCTTGCCGCCGAGATAAGGGTAGGCTTCGGCCTTGATGCGCGCGATCATCTCCTTCGAGCCGGTAACGACGCCGGCGACGACGTCGCTGTGGCCGCCTAGATACTTGGAGGCGGAATGGATGACGAGATCGACGCCGAGTTTCAAAGGCTGCTGGAAGTAGGGAGTGGCCCAGCTGTTATCGATCATCGAAACGACGCCATGCTGCTTCGCAAGGGCGGCCAGTGCGCCGACATCATGCGCTTCCATAACCCAACTCGTCGGACTTTCCATGTAGAAAACCTTGGCGCCGGGAAGCGCCCTCGCAACGGCTTCTTCGTCGCGACCATCGACATAGGTCACGTCCACCTTCATGCGCTTTAGAACCGTGCCGAAGAGGCGGAAGGCGTCGGGATAGACATGTTTGACCGCAACGATCCTGTCGCCTGGCTCGACAAAACTCAGCACTGCAGATGAGATCGCCGCCATGCCGCTCGCAAAACCGAGCGCATCCTCGCCGCCCTCCAGCTTCGCCAGCATCTCTTCGAACATGCGCACCGTCGGGTTAAGGCCGCGCGTATAGATCGGCCGCACCTTTTCGCCGCGATAGGAGGCAATCATCTCGTCATAGTTCGAGAAGGTGAACAGCGAGGTCTGGAAGATCGGCGGCACGACGGCTTCGGCAAAATTGCCGTCGTCGTGAGCTGTAATAAGGGATGCGAGTTCGAACGGCTCTAGCCCGTCAGTCATTGGGACATTTCCTTGATGTCTTCCTCGACGACGTCGAGAATTTTCAGTGTTTCGGCGCGCGCTGCCTCGGGATCCTGGTCGACGATCGCGTTGAACAGCGTGCGGTGATAGGGGAAGGACCGGCGGGCAAAATCCTGCCGATCGAAAGGATGCTCCCAGAAGCGCTCGAAGGTTTCGCGCATCTGTTCGAGAAGCTGCCGGAACAGCGGATTGTGGGTGGCATCGTAGACGGCAAGATGGAAGGCGAGGTCCTCGGGCCCGGATGTGCCCTTGGCCATGTGCACGCGTTCCATCTCGTTGAGCTTCTCTTCGATGATGACGAGATCTTCGTCGGTTCGCTTTCTCGCGGCCACCATGCCGGCCTCGCATTCGATGCCGCGGCGGACCTCCAGCGTCTGCAACAGCGCATCGCGCAGGTGTGACGGGTTGAAGGAAAGCGGCATATGGATCGTCGCCTTCGAAACCGGCTTCAGCAGGTAGGTGCCGCTGCCTTTGCGCGTCTCCATGACGCCGAGCGCCTGGAAATAGGTGATCACCTCGCGAATGGTGGAGCGTCCCACCGAAAGCGCTGCCATCAGCTCACGTTCGGTCGGAAGCCGGTCGCCCGCCCGCAGCTTCGACGATTCGATGAAGATCGACAGCGCCTCGATGACTTGCTGCGTCCGGTCGATGGAAGGAAGAGGGGTAAGCATGGGTTTTGTCATAAATGGTAAATTGGTCTGACATCTGCCATCAGGTCAATCTCTTTTTCTTGGCTCGGACATTTTTTGTGGCCCTTAAATTTTTAAGGGCACAAAGCGAGCAGCAATGAAGGTTGTTTGCGGCCTTCAAGAGTGCCGACAGCGCTGATAGAAGGAACGTGTTGTGAGTCCCGGGCTGGAAGAGAATGGCCGCTAGAGATCGATATTCACGGAAGCTGGAATGCGCGAAATGCGACCACACCGGCTTTGCCGAAGTTTCCGAAACTGACGATCGTCGGGCGATGAGCCGCGATTTCAAGATAGACGAGATGCCGCGCGGCTTTTCCACGGAACGGCCGTCGACCGATCCGCGCAAGCATATGGTGCGCTGCAGGTGCGGTTCGGTGTTTCCTTTCGAGCAGGACACGATCTACGCACCAGGCGGCGAGCCGCGGCGCAGAAAAGCATAGGCCGAAAAGAAAAAAGCCCCGCACAGGCGAGGCTAAGCTTGTGCCGCTCCGGGGAAATCGGAAGCGACGCGGCATTGTCTAACGGTCGTCTTCTCTTCCGGCTAGGTCAGTTTTGCCGATAGCGGTACGCTCAAGTAAAAAAGCTCTTCATTCGTGAAATGAGATTGGTTTGCAGGCTTTCTCTCAGTGGCTGCAAAGATGCGAGGAAACCATCGTGCCGTGCAATATGTTCAGCCAGCGTTCATTTTCGCGCGGGCAAAAGGGCAATCACCGCAACGCCTTGCGGTCGTCGAGGCCCGGCTTCCATTGGTTTTCGAGCCTAGTCGCCGGGCCTCGCAGATACTGAAAAAATCGGATACCCCACATGCGGTTGCTTCGCGCCTTCATCGATTGGATTCGCCGCAAGCGGCGGCCAGAACAGGAAACGATCCAACACTCCGCCGATGACCCATGGGTTCTGCAGCAGATCGAAAAATTCGAGCGGGAGTTGAAGCGCTAGCAGGCCTGCCAGTTCGTAAGTCCCGGTGCTTGATCAGCGCCGCAGGACGGCCCCATCCTTGGCGACGAGTTTGCCCGCCTTGTAGACTGCGCGTCCTTTCGGCACTGCAACGACCGCCTCGGGAACATGCTCCGCCTTCAAGGTAACGAAATCGGCTTTTGCCCCGATCTGCAAGCCGTAGCCCTCCAGCCGCAGAGCTTTGGCGCCGCTCTCGGTCACGACATCGAAGGCGACCTTCAATTCGTCGTCCGTATAGAAGCCCGACCGATAGCCGATCATCATTGCGCGGCCCAGCATGTCGCCATCGCCATAGGGCCACCAGGAATCGCGGATATTGTCGCTGCCGCTGAAGACTGTGACGCCAGCGGTACGAAGCAAGGCGACTGGCGGGAAAGAGTGGGCACCCGGTGCATTCGTCATAATGGAGACACCGCTCTCGGCGATGAGGGCCGCGGCGCGCTTGGCCGCCTCGAACGAGAGATCGCCAAGTCCATAGGCGTGGCTGATCGTGACGTGCCCACCCATGGAAAGACTGCGCGCGCGGGCGCAGATCTGCTCGATGGTGAAGAGGCCGAGCGTGCCGCCGTCATGAAGATGGATATCGACATCGACGCCATGCTTCTCGGCGTCTCCGAAAACCACATCGAGATGTTTTTCGACATCGCGATCGAAGCTTGCCGGATCGAGCCCGCCGACGAGATCGGCACCCATGGCGATTGCCTGATCCAGAAGCTCAGGCGTGCCGGGGCTTTTCAGAATGCCGCTTTGCGGAAAGGCAACGAGCTGGATGTCGATCAATCCGCGGTATTCTTCGCGTACGGCAAGTACGGTCTCCAGCGACTTCAATCCAACGGAACCGTCCACCATAACGTGGCTGCGCATATATGTGCTGCCATTGGCGATGCAGAGGTCGAGCTGGTTTCTGGCCCTTTCGTCCATCGGTGCGGCCTGCGCCATGTTTTGCGCCTGGAAGGCGACGCGCTCATGGACATCGAAGCCGTTGGTGCAGGGCTTGTGCGGAATCCAGGCGTCACCGTAAAAGCTGGTGTCGAGATGAATGTGCCCTTCGACAAAGCCCGGCACCACGAGGATGCCTTCGAGGTCGATAAGCTCGGAGGCAGAAGTCGGCGCTCCAGTCTCCGTGATCGACACGATCCGCCCGCCCGTGACGCCGATATCCTTGATGGAGCCGTCGGCAAGCTTGGCCCGGGTAAAGAGCGTTTCGATCGTGCTCAATTTTTTCTCCTTGAATCCATGGCTACCGGTCTCGCGCGAACCGCCTGGGTGACGGATGTCTTACCGCTCGAACGCCTCTTTAAGACCGAAACTCTTGCGCTCGCGTAGGTCGAGATCGGCTTCGATATGCGCGATATGATGAAGCATCAGGTCACAGGCTGTGTCGACATCCTTGCGCTCCAGAGCGGTGATGATATCGCCATGCTCGGCATGGCCGCAACTGGAGGCGCTTGATTGTCCGTAGAGTGCAATTACCAGCGACGAGCGCGCGACAAGCTCCTCCATGAAGCGCTGCATGATGAGATTGCCCGATATCGATGCCAGCATCAGATGGAAGTCGCCCGAAGCCTTGATCTCGGCGCGGCGCGCGGGTTGACCGCGCTCTCCCATCAAGCGGCCTTCTTCCACGAGGAGTTGCCGGAGCTGTGCGAGCTGAGGCGCGGTGATATGCTCGGCTGCCGATCGCACTATGCCCGGCTCGACCAGACGACGCGCAGCGAATATCTGCCGCGCCTCCTCGGGCGAAGGATAGGCGACGAAAGCGCCCCTATTCTTCTCCACGCTGACGAGTCCCTCATAGGAAAGAGCCTGTAGGGCGGCACGTGCCAATGTCCGGCTAACGTTAAAGAGAGCGCCGACATCGCTCTCGGATAATTTCGTGCCCGGTGCTAGCCGGCGCTCGACGATTGCGTCGCGAATGGCCTCGCGAATCTGTTGCGCACTGCTGTCGGTAGCATCGCCGGGCGTCAAAAGCGCATCTGTTGAAGAATTCATGATTGGTAGCCTGAGTAACTGACTGCAATGATAGACAGGTTTCGCGCGGAAGTTAAACGAAATCTGATGCGGATTACGATCGAAAGTGTATACAATATTTTGCATAAATCGCGCACAATAGCCTATTTCCTGTGCACATTCACAATTGCCCATAAAGTGGAAAAATTTCTCACCCAATAGAAAGTATAGAAATTACAGCCAGTTAGCGCGCCGCAGCAGAACTGGCACGATTGATGCAATGTCTTTCCCAAACCAAAGGGGAAGATGATGTCGAAAGCGGCAGAAATCGATATAGTGTCCGTTTCGAAGGTCTACGGTACGACCACGGCAGTCCATGCGATCAGCCTGAAAATACCGGCAGGCTCCTATTGCTGTTTCCTCGGCCCATCCGGTTGCGGCAAGACATCGACCTTGCGCATGATCGCCGGCCACGAAGGCATTTCCTCGGGCGACATCAGGCTCGGAAATACTGTCGTTACGGATTTTCCGCCCGCCCGACGCGGCACGGCGATGATGTTCCAATCCTATGCGCTGTTTCCCCATCTCGACCTTATCGACAATGTCGCCTTCAGCCTGAAGATGAAAGGTGTCGACAAGGCCGAACGCCGCGCCAAGGCGCTCGACATGCTGAAGCTGATGCAGATGGAAGCCTACGCCACCCGCCGTCCGGCTCAGCTTTCGGGCGGACAGCAGCAGCGTGTCGCGCTTGCTCGCGCCCTGATCACCGATCCGGAAGCATTACTGCTGGACGAACCACTATCGGCGCTCGATCCCTTCCTGAAGATCCGCATGCGCGCAGAACTGAAGAAGCTGCAGAAGTCACTCGGTATCACTTTCGTTCATGTCACGCATAGCCAGGAAGAGGCGATGGCGCTTGCCGATATCATGGTCATCATGAATGACGGCCGGATCGAGCAGGCAGGATCGCCGCGGGAGGTTTTCGAACATCCCGCGACGGCCTTCGTTGCCCGCTTCATGGGTGACCATAACGTCTTGTCCGGTCGGATAACGTCGAGCGAAGATGGCATGATCACCATGACCGCGCCGGAAGGGCAGGGCTTCTCGGTGAGAGGGGCAGGTCGCGCCGTCGGCGAAGCCGTCGACATCGCCGTGCGCACCGACCGCGTTCGGCTTTCGCAGCCATCGGACAAAGGGCTGGGCTTCAACGGTGTGGTCTCCAATGTCGAATATCGCGGCGCAACGCTGAAGATCACCGTCATTGGTGCCGGTAGCGATGATTTCACCGTGATCGCAAGCAACGACGATGCTGCCGCCAGATCCATGGCAGTCGGCGACACCGTCTCGCTGAGTTGGGCTCAGGAGGATGCAATCCTTCTTGGCCGTATGTCCGCATGAAAATCTCAAGCATTAAAAAAGGGGAACTGACAATGACCACTGAAACCAAGACTACCAAGACCGCGAAAGGCATTTCCCGCCGCTCGCTGCTGAAGACCGGCGCCGCCGCTTTCGGCGCCATGGCCGGCTCCGGTGTCATCACTGGCTTTCCGACCATCTGGGCCAAAACCAACATCACGCTGCGCCAGTTCGGCACCGGTGTTTCGAACATCAATGCCATTGCCGAGAAGTGCAAGGCCGATCTCGGTATCACACTGGAGATGACGGCAACCGATTCAGACGCTGCCGCGCAGCGCGCCGTCACCCAGCCCAACAGCTACGATATCGCCGACATCGAATACTGGATCGCCAAGAAGGTATTCCCGGCCGGCGTACTGCAGCCGATGGACGTGAAGAAGCTCAAATATTACGACAAGATCGTGCCGCTCTTCATCAACGGCAAGCTGAAGCCCGACAGCGTCATCGCACAGGGCACGGCGCCGCACACGGTGGGCTTCGTCGAAGGGCAGGGCTCGAAGAAATTCGCCAAGGAGCCGACGCAGTGGATGACGATGGTTCCGACCATCTACAATGCCGATACGCTCGGCATTCGCCCCGATCTTACGGGTCGTCCGATCACCAGCTGGGCCGACATTCTCGATCCGGCCTTCAAGGGCAAGACCGCGATCCTCAATATCCCGTCCATCGGTATCATGGACGCCGCGATGATCATGGAAGCCGCCGGCAAGATCAAATATGCCGACAAGGGCAACATGACGAAGGCCGAAATCGACAAGACGATCGAATTCCTGATCAAGACCAAGGGCGACGGCCAGTTCCGTGCCTTCTGGAAGTCCTTCGACGAAAGCGTCAACCTGATGGCGTCGGGCGAAGTAGTCATCCAGTCCATGTGGTCGCCGGCGGTTGCCGCCGTCCGCTCCAAGGGCATTGCCTGCACCTTCCAGCCGCTCAAGGAAGGCTATCGCGCCTGGGGCGGCGGCCTTGGCCTTGCCTCGCATCTCAAGGGCGCCGAGCTCGACGCGGCTTATGAATATATCAACTGGTACACCTCCGGCTGGGTCGGCGGCTACCTCAACCGCCAGGGCTACTACTCCGCCTGCATGGAAACGGCCAAGAACTTCATGTCGGCCGACGAATGGGGTTACTGGATCGAAGGCAAGCCGGCGCAGGGCGATATCCTGTCTCCCGAAGGCAAGGTGATGGAGAAGGCCGGCGCCGTTCGCGACGGCGGTTCCTTCGAAACCCGCATGGGCGCAGTCGCCTGCTGGAATTCGGTCATGGACGAGGACCGCTACATGGTCCGTCGCTGGAACGAATTCATCGCTGCCTAAGCTGCATATCCGTCATCTCCTCTCCCGCTTCAAAAACGGGGGAGGATCCTACCAATGGAGAGGCCGGACCATGGCGACAATCGCTTCCTCGGATGCCGAGCAGGAAACTCAGAAAGCCGGACGCGCATTTGCCGTACCCGGCTGGGCCGTGGCCTATCTGCAGGCAACGCCGCTCTTTCTCATTCTCGGCTTCTTCTTCCTGTTGCCGATCGCCATGATCGGCATCGTCAGTTTCTGGGATTATGATTTCGCCGGCCTCTATCCGGCATTCCTGACCACGAATTACACCGATACGCTCGGTTCGTGGGTTACATGGAAAACCTACCTCAACACATTGAAATTCACAGCAATTGTCTGGGTACTGACCCTCTTCATCGGCTTCTGGGTCGCCTATTTTCTGGCTTTCCATATTCGCCGCACCTCGACGCAGATGATCCTTTTCCTCGTCTGCACCGTGCCCTTCATGACCTCCAACATCATCCGCATGATCTCGTGGATACCCGTTCTCGGGCGTAACGGACTGGTCAATTCGACGCTGATCGAGATGGGCCTCATCCCCCAGCCGATCGAATGGCTGCTTTATTCCGATTTCGCCGTCGTGCTCGCCATGGTGCACCTCTACACGCTCTTCATGGTGACGCCGATCTTCAATACGCTGATGCGTATCGACCGCTCTCTGTTCGAAGCCGCGCGGGATGCCGGCGCCAGCGGATGGCAGGTGCTGTGGAATGTCGTCATCCCCCTTGCCAAGCCGGGAATGGCGATCGGCAGCATCTTCGTCGTCACGCTCGTCATGGCGGATTTTTCCACCGTGCAGGTGATGTCTGGCGGTCAGAGCGCATCCATCGCGTTGATGATGAAGAACCAGATGTCGCTGCTGCAATACCCGGCAGCCGCCGCCAATGCGGTCGTGCTGCTGATCGTCGTGCTGCTGATGGTCGCCGCCATCCTGCGCATCGTCGATATCCGCAAGGAGCTCTAGGATGAACCGTGAAAAGCGCAGCCTGGAATTTTATGTTCTCGCGATCTTCTTCACTATTTTCGTGCTGTTTCTCTATGGTCCGCTCTCGGCGGTCATCATCCTGTCTTTCCAGGGGCCGGACGGCGGCCTGACCTTCCCGTTGAATGGTGTCTCGCTGCATTGGTTCGCCAATCTTTTCGAAAAACAGGCAGTCGGAGACTTCGGCGCCTCCTTCCAGCGCTCCCTGATCCTCGGCGTAATGGTCATGATCGTGACCGTTGTCGTATCGCTGCTGGCAGGCCTTGCCTTTCGCCGCCGCTTTCGCGGTTCGACATTTCTGTTCTATGCGACCGTTGCCAGCCTCGTCGTTCCGTCCATCATCATTTCGCTTGGGATCGGCGTCGTCTTTCAGCAGGGCGGCATCGCGCCGGCGTGGTATTCATCCGCTTTCGGCGCACATTTGACCTGGACCTTACCGTTCGGCGTGCTGATCATGTTTGCCGTCTTCAACCGGTTTTCTCCGGCCTATGAGGAGGCAGCCCGCGATCTCGGCGCCAGCTCCTGGCAAACCTTCCGCCATGTCGTGCTGCCGATGATCGCACCCAGCCTGATCGGCGTCGGCCTCTTCGGCTTCACGCTGTCCTATGACGAGTTCGCCCGCACCCTGATGACATCTGGCACCTACAATACCCTGCCGCTCGAGATCTACGGCATGACGACGAATGTTACGACGCCGGTGCTTTACGCGCTCGGAACGGTGACCACGCTCTTTTCCTTTACCATCATCCTGCTGGCACTTGCGGTCATGACCATGCTCGGCCGCCGCCAAGCCAAGAAAAGTTGAGATCATGCGCCTGCTGCTCATCAATCCGAATACGACCGCTTCCATGACGGAAAAGGCGGCGATCGCCGCGCGTGCCGTAGCAGGCCCCGGCACCGAGATCATCGCTGCCACCTCGCAGATGGGGCCGGCTTCGATCGAGGGCTATTATGACGGCGCTATCGCCGTGCCCGGCATGCTGCGCGAATTGAAGGAGAGGCAAGCCGAAGGCTATGACGCCGCGATCATCTGCTGTTTCGACGACACCGGTCTGGAAGCCGCACGCATGTTCTGCGACGTGCCAGTTGTCGGTCTCTGTGAAGCGGCTGTCGCAACGGCCGGCTTCCTGGCGCAGCGCTTCAGCGTGGTGACGACGCTCGAACGCTCGCGCATCCTCATCGACAATCTTGTCCATCGTTATGGCATGGGCGCGCGGGCGAAGGTTCGCGCCTCCGATATCCCCGTGCTCGAGCTTGAAGATTCGTCTTCGAGTGCAATCGGAAAGCTGCGGGCGGAAATCGAGCGAGCCCTCGCAGAAGACGGGGCGGAGGCCATTGTCCTCGGCTGCGCCGGCATGACGGATCTCGCAAGAGAGCTGCAATCGATCTACGGCGTTCCCGTCGTGGATGGTGTCGCCGCAGCGGTCAAACAGGCCGAAGCTTTGGTGTCGCTGGGCCTTTCCACCAGCAAGCGCGGTTCCTTTGCCTCCCCATTGCCAAAGCCTTTTTCGGGGGCAATGCAGGATTTTGCGCCGACGGCGGTATTGGCCTAATCTCATCGCAATCAACATGCACGGCCCTGCTGATCGCTACACCTTGCGAATGGCATATCTCGGCTCCCGGGGCTACAATGCCACGGTAAAGAACGAGAGTCGTGGATTTGGCACAGAGAGCCGGCAAAGCTGATCTTCCCCTGCATGGCGGCCGCGTACCGCGGTGGCTTGGCGACCGCATGACGCGCCTGGGCGCCGTCATCACCGAGGCGATCGTGCAGCATTACGGGCGTGACGAGCTGTTTCGCCGCCTTGCCAATCCCTTCTGGTTCCAGTCCTTCGGCGCCGTCATGGGCATGGATTGGCATTCCTCGGGGATCACGACGAGCGTCCTTGGCGCTCTGAAGCGCGGCCTGACGCCGCTATCCGGCGAACTTGGCATCCATGTCTGCGGCGGCCGCGGCGCGCAATCGCGCAAGACGCCGGGCGAACTGCTTGATATCGGCGATCGCGTCGGTATCGACGGCGCGTCCCTTGCCATGAAGAGCCGGCTGATCGCGAAGGTGGACAGCGCGGCCGTGCAGGATGGCTTCGACCTCTACCTGCATGGCTTCATCGTCGCCGACGACGGCAAGTGGGTCGTCATCCAGCAGGGCATGAACGATGAACGGCGGCAGGCGCGGCGGTATCACTGGCTATCGGAGGGTTTGACGAGCTTTCTGGATTCACCGCACGCGGCTATCGAAGGGCGCGAGCAGGGCGAGATCGTCAATCTCGCCGATCGACGTGCCAGCCGCTCCCGCAATGGTCAATTGGATTTGCTTGCCTCATTGGGACCAGATAAAATCATTCGTGAATTCAATATCCTGGAAGGGAAATCTCCGGCAATTGACAAACAAGAAGCACAGCCGATGCTGCCATACCTCGTCATGCCGGCACATCATGATGTGCGCCAGGAAGATGTGAACATGCGGCGCCTGCACGGAAATCTCGCCGCGGCTGCCGACCGTGGTCCGGTGGATTTTGAAGAACTACTTCTGACGCCTGGCGTCGGCGCCAGAACGGTAAAAGCTTTGGCGATGGTCGCCGAAGTCGTTCATGGCGCACCCTGCCGATTCTCTGACCCCGCGCGCTTCTCGCTCGCCCATGGCGGCAAGGACCGGCACCCGTTTCCGGTGCCGCTGAAGGTCTATGATGAGACGATCAGCGTGATGAAATCCGCCGTCAGGAAGGGACGCCTCGGTCGTGACGAGGAATTGTCGGCGCTGAAGCGGCTGGATGACCAATCGCGGATGCTGGAGCGTTATGTCACCGGCCCCGATCTCAAGGAAATCGTTGCCGGCGAGTTCGACCGCTCCTTCTCCTATGGCGGCCGCAGCGTGTTTGGTTGGGAACCTGCAACGGATACCGAAAGCAACGTCGCCGAGGGTAACCTCCGTTCTTTAAAGAGCTAGACTGCGTACGGCAGAAGGGAGCGGCTTGTCTGGCCGCTCCGTCACCAATTCAGGGCAGCGTATAACCGATCACATAGTCGCCTGGCTTCGTTCCGACCGAGCCGTGCCCTCCAGCCACCA
Source organism: Martinezella sp. CNPSo 3732 (assembly GCF_057784515.1). Lineage (NCBI taxonomy): Bacteria > Pseudomonadati > Pseudomonadota > Alphaproteobacteria > Hyphomicrobiales > Rhizobiaceae > Martinezella > Martinezella sp. CNPSo 3732. Next base: position 38,677 of record NZ_JBXSOO010000010.1, on the reverse strand, counting down.
TGACGACATATTGCTTGTTGTCGCTGGCGGTATAGGTCATCGGCGTTGCCTGGCCACCCGCCGGCAGGCGTGCCTGCCAGAGTTGCCTCCCGGTCGTCACGTCATAGGCCCTGAGATAATTGTCCACGGCTGCCCCCAGGAATGCTACTCCGCCCTTGGTCACGATCGGGCCGCCGATGCCGGGAACGCCGACCTTGAAGGGTAGGGGCAGGGGCGTCATGTCGTGGACGGTGCCGTTCTTGTGCTTGTAGGCGATCTTGCCGGTCTTCAGATCGACTCCGGCGACATAGCCCCAAGGGGGTGCCTGACAGGGAATACCGAGCGGGCTGACGAACGGCCCCATGTAAACGCCATAGGGCGAACCTTCGTTTCGGTTGAGCCCCTGTTCGCTGCCCTTGTCGCCAGCGCCCTTTGGCGGGATCTCGGCGCGCGGCACTAGCCGCGAGGTGAAGGCCAGATAAGTCGGCATGCCGAACATGATCTGCCGTTCGGGGTCGACGGCAACGCTGCCCCAGTTGAAGGTGCCGAAATTGCCGGGGAAGATGATGGATCCGCGCAGCGATGGTGGCGTGTAGCGGCCTTCATACTGATGCCGATGGAAGGCGATGCGGCAGGCGAGCTGATCGAACAGCGAGACGCCCCACATGTCCTTTTCCTGCAAGGGTGGCGGCGAGAAAGTCAAATCGGAGATCGGCTGTGTCGGCGAGGCATGATCCTCGGGAATGGTGCCGCTCGGCGCCGGTATTTCCTTGAAAGGAATGATGGGCGCGCCCGTACGGCGATCGAGCACATAGATGTCGCCCTGCTTGGTCGAAGCGACCAGCGCGGGAACCGTGCTGCCGTCGGGCTTCGTCAGATCGACAAGTACGGGCTGGGCGGGCACATCCATATCCCAGAGATCGTGATGGACGAATTGCTGCACCCATTTGAGTTGCCCGGTATTGATGTCGAGCGCGACCACAGAGGATGAGAAGCGTTCGACATTGGCGCTGCGGCCCATGCCGAGCTGGTCCGGCGTCTGGTTGCCAAGCGGAACATAGACCATGCCGAGCGTCTCGTCGGCGCTGGAAACCGACCAGCTATTCGGCGAATTGGTCGTGTAGGTCTGCCCTGCGAGCAACGGCGCTGTCTGATCCGGATTGCCCGAATCCCAGTTCCAGAGCAGTGCGCCGGTCCGGGCATCGAAGGCGCGGATGACGCCTGACTGTTCCTGGGTGGAATAATTGTCGTTCACCGCGCCGCCGATGATGATCTTGTCGGCGACGATGACGGGCGGCGATGTCGAATAATAGTAGCCCGCCGGATTGTATTTCATGCCAGTTTCAAGATGTAGGGTGCCCTGGTCGGCAAAGCTCGGGCAAACCTTGCCGTTGGCGGCATCGAGTGCGATCAACCGAGCATCCGAGGTCGGCAGATAGACGCGATCGGCACAGGGCGTACCGGCTGCAACGGTCGTGTCGTGATAATAGGAGACGCCGCGGCAGGTCTGATGCTGTCGATTGGGGTTCATGCCGGCATTGGCATCGTAACGCCATTTTTCCTTGCCGTCTGTCGCACCGATGGCGATCGCCAGGCTATGCGGCGTGCAGATAAAAAGCGTATCGCCGATCTTCAGTGGCGTGACCTGATAGGTCGTCTCGCCGATGTCATCGGGACGCTTCACATCGCCGGTCTGATATCGCCAGACTTCCTTGAGGTTTGCGACGTTCTGCGCATTGATCTGATCGAGAGGCGAGTAACGTTGGCCGAAGGAAGTTCTGCCATATTGATGCCATTCACCATCCGGCACATCGCCGCCCATCGGGGCATTCGCAGCTATTGTCGTCGGCAGATCGCCGGAGAGATCGTGTGGATCTGTCGTCATCGAATAGACGGCAACGAGGATGGCGATGATCAAGGGGATCGCAAGCGGCCAGGGATTGGCCCCGTAGTGAACGCCGTCCAGGCTGCGAAAGCCCAGCGGTCGCCGGATCCAGGGTGTCAGCAGCCACAGACCGATCAGAATGATCAATCCGCCGCGCGGACCGAGCTGCCACCAGTCGAAACCGACCTCCCAGATCGCCCATCCAAGCGCTGCCAGCACGAAGATCGCATAGAGCCAAAGCGCGGCTGCCTTGCGCATATAAAGCAGGATCGCCGTCAGGAGGAAGGCGATGCCGGCCAGAAGATAAAAGGGACTTCCGCCAAGCAGCACAAGCCAGAGGCCGCCGCCACCGAGTGCCAGACCGATGAGTGCGAGGATGATCGATGTGATGACGATGGCCATGATCTGCTCCAGTCTATCCGCCGATTGGACAGTGATTGATCGAAGGCATGCGAACTCCCGCGAGGTCCTTTTGGATCTCAACCTCGAGGTTAAAGTCTAAATCAATATCAGCTGCTTCGCCGGCAACGAGAAGAACTGCGCCCAGGGCGATTTGGATCGATACATCAAGCCCCCCATCAAATCAGAGATTGAACGCCAGGATTGCGAGAATGTTCCAATCCGGCCAGCCATTCAAGCTCGATGCCGTGGCGCCCGATTTGATTAACGGACGTAGTTAATTTTTTAACAATTTTCAGGAATACTAATGGAACAGATATTGGAATCAAGGGTTTCCGTGCAGAGCCGGAGGACTAGAGATGAATATGAAGATCGTTACCGCCCAGTCGGAAGTTGAAACGAACGACACCGGAACCTATCCGGATGGCATGATGGAGCGTATTCTGGTCGAGTTTTCCGCAAGCTCCGAGCGGCAACACCGCAAATCCCACGAGCGCGATTACGGCGCACATAAGGCGCTTCGACCGATACCGGCCGGGCTGGCCTGAAGGCCTGGGAGCTCGCTTTCTTTGTCAGATGTAGAGTGGCGCCATTCGGCGCCAAGCGCCAGCGCGATGCGCGCGTCCGCCCCATACATGCAGCCGATGATCGATCCGCTTGTCGGCGAGCAGCTGGCTCAGATGACGATTATTGTCGAAGAAGGGATCGGCGTCTCCGATCGTCATGACGATATCGATGTGGCGCAGCCTGTCCAAACGCCAGTCGCAGGCAAGTCCCGGCAGAAAATGTGTCGGGGTGTGAAAATAGATGTCGTCGTCGTAATAGCCGTCGAACAGATCCGTGAAGGATTCGACCTTCATTGTTAGATCGTAGCGGCCGGAAAAGGCGACCAGCTTGCGGAAGAGGTGAGGGTGGCGGAATACCAGGCTTGCGGCCTGGAAGGCGCCGAGGCTGCAGCCGTGAACGATGGTGCACTCATGCCCGTTCTTCTGCGCCATGAGAGGCAGGACTTCGTTGAGGATGTATTCCTCAAAAGCGTTGTGTCTGCGAATGCGCTCAGATGGGTGGCGATGAAAGCCGTAGAAGGTTTCTGCCGCCAGCCCTTCGATGCAGTAGAGCTGAAGTTGCCCGGCTTTCAGCTTGTCCGCGAGGCTGGCGACGATGCCGACCTGCTCATATTCCCAGAAACGACCGTCGCGGGTGGGAAATACCAATACCTTGGCGCCGGCATGGCCGAACACCAGCAACTCCATGTCACGATGCAGCCGAGGGCTGTACCAGCATAGATATTCGCGGTTCATAGCACCTTGAAGAATTGCCCGACCTTGTCTCGCAGAATTGCGTTCTGCTGCTCGCTGCCAGTGTAATCGAAATGACCGGCATCCAGAATGAAGATTTCGTTAAATTTCTGCAGCGCATTTGCGACAGAGAACTGGCAGGGTGGCGCGACGGCGGGATCGAAAAGTGCGGGTGCGACAAGCATCGGCACAGCGATACGACTTGCCGCGATCGCAGCATCGAAGAAGCGCAGCGTCTCCAAAACGCTACCGTGCTTTTCCTGATAGGCCTGAACCGATTGTGCGCTGCCGACGGTTGGCAGTGTCACCCATAGCTGCCGGTGGCCGAAAGTCGGAACGATGAGGTGGCCGCGCCTGATCCGCGCATCGAAAGGAATTGCCAGGGCGCCGATGCCGCCCCCGAAACTGATGCCGCTATAGCCGATATGGCCGGCAAGCCACGGATAGAGCGTCTCCAAAGTCGAGACGGCGAGCCAGATGTCTTCCACGCAGCCGCCGATGACATAGGTATCGCGGTTTTCGATACCGCAAAGAACATGACCAGAAGCATCCGAGGGGATTTTCGGGCTGGCGCTGAGGGAGAGCCCGCGGCAACAGGGAAAAAGGATAGCCGTCTCTTCTACCGGCCATTCGAATTCCGGCTGGTCTCTTCCGCCATATCCGTGTCCGACGACCAGGCCGCGCCGCACCTGTCCGCTGCGGGGAATGAGCAGCCAACCATTGATCTGAAACGACCCTGTCGACATGTAGCTGATATCGAAGACGTGCCAATTGTCATGACGTTGCTTGCTGTGGCGAAGCTTGGGTTGCGGATCGATGGCTAGGGCCGCCCTGTAGCGCTGCCGCCAGAAGTCGTCGAAGCCGGTCGGGGCTTCCGGCGTCTCTATCGCCTGCAACTGTGCAAGCTGCATGCCATAGGTCGGATCGAAATCGAAGGGGTGGGATGTCGGTATGCTCATGGCAAATTTTCGCGTGAAAGCGCGGGTAAGGCAAGAACCAAGATTGCCGATCCGCGGGGCTTTCGTCGCAACTTACTCCCTGTTCATTCATGAATTTCTTGCTTGGGACGATCGACGCGATAGAGCACGTGCGGCCGGAGAATATTGCCTGGCGGCACGGTGATATCATCGAAATCGCCATCTTCGAGTTGGATCATGCCGATCACGCAATCAGCCTGCAGCTCCTGCCAGGCGAATTCCAGACAACGCCGGCTAATTTCCGCTGCGTAGCCCTGCCGCCAATAGGAAGCCGCCAGAATCCAACCGATCTCCAGCCGGAAATTGCCTGGAACTTCCGGCCCGGGTCGCGAAAGGCCAGCACCGCCGATCAGCGCGCCATCAGCTTTCCGCTCAACGGCCAGGAAGCCGAAACCTCTGTTGGCTAACTGCGCGTTGGCTTCGTCGCGGGGAGGTCACACAACCATCGACGGAATGCGCCGCATCTCCATCCATGAATTCGCTATAAAAGTCCACGGCTGCCCGGCCGATATTGGCCTCTGTGATTTCTGCCGCACAGAAGAAAAGATGGCGCAAACAGACTTGGTTTATTGCGAACTGCTGTCGCTTCCTTGCCTTCGTTGAGGTATAGTGGAAGCATGATCAGGGTTCTAACGATACTTGCGGGAATTTCGATTGCAGGCTCCGCAATGGCAGGTCAAGTCACTCAAAGCACCTACGATGTTCAGGATTGCTCGAGTGCGGTGGATCAGGTTCTTTCGACGACCAAGGGACGCCTCTTATCCGTCAAGCCACGCGAGAATCGTTGTATCGTGACTGTGATCGTTCCGCATGGCGAGCAACGGCCGGAGAAGGTCGTGGTTCGTGTCGACTATAGCAACAATGACAACAGCCAGGAAAGTGGCCAATAACCGCAAGCGGTAAAAGGGACCGCGTGAGAAATGGGCGAAGTCATCCAGTTTCGGTCCGCAGCGAGATACGGCAAGCACCTTGATGCGCAAGCTCGCATGGAAAGGGAGCTGCAGCTCCCCCTTGCAACGGCGGATCAACCTACCCGAAAGGGCCTCCGCGCGAATCCACCGGATAGGTCGACCGTTCCCAAATCAAAAATTGGACTTCCCATTAGCGGCATCGTCATCGTCGTCGGCTCTATCCTGGTCTATGCGCTGGTGATATCCCATGTCGTCGGCCAGTCACATTATTCGCCTCGCGCCAACCTGATGCCTTCGATTTTTCTGCAAAACTAGATTTTCCCGGTAAGAATCGCGTGATGAAGCGGGTCCGCTATCAAGCAATTGCGATACGGGCCGCGAACTCATTTTCGGCACTATTCTATCGCACGCGCCAAGCATGCCGCCGGCAACCAGCCGCAATATAATTCAGCAGGCAAGATCGACAAAACTGTCATCCCGCGGGCTGAAGACTGTTATGTCCAGGCCGGCTGTTTCGGATATGCGGACTTAAAGAACATGAGAAAGATTTAAGCCTGTTCGTTAAGTGAAGATTCCATCAAACCTGATGTAATCCGCAATAAAAGGTGATTTTGGAGAGCATTTATTGTCGCGGCTTAAAATTCAACAGCTACAATGGATCGGCGCGGTAGCTGTTATCATGGTTTGCTTGATGATGGCCGGCTCGACGATTGCCTTCAGCCTGTCGGATTACCTCAACTACAAGCGCGGGGTAATCGAATTCGGCCGTTTTCATACGGCGCTGCATGCGGCCGCGACGATATCGAGAGAACGCGGTCCTGCAAACAGTCTCATGGGCGCTTCGGAACGTGAGCAAGCACAATTTGCCGCCGATCTGAAAACAAGCCGCGAAGCGACCGACAAGGATATCGCCGAGCTCGAAGCGCTCTTTAAAACGGAAATAGACCAGTCCGCGGAAATGCGCAGCGCATTCATGGCGCTTAGGGCTCAGCTGGAGAGCGGTCGCCAGGCGGTCGATGCAGTGGCCGCCTTGCCACGCGACGAACGCAGCGGCGCAAGGATCGCGGACGCCATACAGGCGATGTTCCGTGCAGCGGATCGCGCCCAGGACTACCGGGATGTCGCCGGCCGATCGATCATTGCACTGGCACCCGAAACAGGCGCCGAAGTCATGCTGACCTCGATGGCCGGAACGCTTAGGGAGCGTGCCGGAAGGCTGGGCTCTTATGTCGTCATGATGCTGGCCTCGCAGGGGCAGGCCCGTTCCCACTATAGAGCTGCGTTCGACAACGAATTGAACAGGCTTTTCGAAGTGAATGCGCTGCTGAAAACCTACGCACCCGTTACATTGCAATCCCGGGCCCTTGCAAGGCTGTTGGACCAGGTGACGGTTAGTTACTTTGCCGGAGCGCTGCCTTACGCTCAGCGCGTTGCCTTTGATCCGAATGCGAGCAATGCGCTCACACCCGGCGAGTTCACAGCGAAATACGTGCCTGGAATGAAATCGACCGAGAACCTGCGTGAACTCATCGAAACCGCGGCATTGAACTCTCTTGACAAAGTACAGCAGAAATCCCTGAGAGCCATGCTGATCTCCGCGCTGCTTGCCGGCATGGCGGTATCGGTCGTGATTGGATTGGCCTACGTGCTCAGGCGTTCGCTCTTCCGGCCGATGCTTGCCGTCATGCGACAGATCGACGAGATTGCCGTCGGCAATCTTACGACGCCACCGCCGATACCTCACGCCGGACGTGAAATGCGGGAGCTGTTCCTGCGTCTTGACCTTCTGCGCGAGCAGCAACGCTTCAAGCGGCGCCTGGAAATGGAGCGCAAATCAATGACGGAGGAGTTGAGACGTCTCTCCCAGACGGATGCGCTCACCGGCCTTCTCAATCGGCGCGCGCTGGAGGATGCGGTGGAGGAATTGCTCGCGACTCCGACAGCGGGCTCTCGAGGCTTCGCAATCATCATGCTCGATATCGACTATTTCAAATCGATCAACGACCGGTACGGTCACGCTGTCGGCGATATGGTGCTGCAAAGAACGGCGCAGATTCTAGGCCCGTGCCTTCGCGTCGCCGATCTATTCGCCCGCTACGGCGGCGAGGAATTCATCGTCGTAATGGGCGACGTCACCGAGGCGTCGGCGCGTTCAACGGCCGAGCGATTGCGGGAAACATTGGCGCAAGCCATCGTCAGCGATGAGCATGGCTTGAAGGTGACGGCGAGCTTCGGCGTCGATTGGCAGGCGCAATGCGTGTTCGAAAATTGGGAAGAGCTGGTCGTCGTTGCGGACAACCGGCTCTATCAAGCCAAGCGTGACGGCCGCAATTTGGTCTGCTCGTCCGATAATGCGAGTGGACAGACGGCAATCTCCGCCTCGAAACGCGGCCAGAGCGGCGCAAGCGCGGCCTGACACACTTCACTATATCGAGATCATCCGAACTGCTTGTTGGAAACTCGAGCTCAGAAGGTGAGCGTCACCACGACGGTATCGGTGTAAGTGCCTGGGGATGGCGTGGTCTGCGGTGGCACTCGGCCGTAGACCGTCAGAAGCTGAGCGGTACCTGTTCCGCTTCCGGCGACGGTGCTGCCCGGCGTACTGGCATCGCCCCAGGGTTGCGACCGGCTGGTATCCTTGTAGAGGCCGTAGGTCACCGTCTCCGACCCTTTCGCCATCTTTCGCGCCGTCGGTGGGGCATTCGCGCCGCCGCCACCCAGGGAGATCGTATAGGTCGTGCCCGGCGTACAGGTTGCCCTGACGGAACCGGTGGCATCGACATTCGTGCGCAATACGCCCTGTGTCCCGAAATCGATGTTTTGGACACTGACGAGGCAATTGGCGGCGACGCTTGCATTCACGCTGAATGACGCAGTTCCAATCGTTCCCGAGGGGGCAGAGCAGGTCGTTGCACTACTGTAGCTGTAATAGAAGGAGGTGTCGGTCGATGTGAAGCTGGAGGTAAACGCCCCCGGCACTGCCGTCGGTGGAGACCCGAGCGCAGCCCCATAGACCGTCATACTGCCGGTTGCGCCGATCAACGAACCATTCAGCAAGGCCATCGTCAGCGCATAGACCGGTGCGCGTGACGGATAGGACCAGCTGCTTGATCCCCACACCACGCTTCGGCCATTGTCGGAATAGAGCTGATAGTTCAAAGAGCTGCTGCCGTTCAACATCTGGCGCGCCGCGGCCGACGAAGCTCCGCCACTGCCTGCGCCGATATCGGGGCAAATCAAGAGCCGCTTGCCTAGGTCCAGGACGCCGCCGGAACAGGTTACACTTATGGTCGATGTCGAATTGACCGGGGTGCCTGATAGGGTATCGACCGCGCCAAAGTTCATATTGGTTGCCGAGAAGCTGCAGCTTTGCGCCGCGCATAGCGAAGGCAACAGCAGTGCGAGCAAAAGAGTGAGCGAACGCAGCATCTTTTCAACTCCCTTTCAAAGGCACCTGACGTCATCGATGACAACCTGTTCGCCCCGCTGCGGCTTGTAGGCGAATTCGGCATGGCACTTCGTTCCATCTTCAAGTGATATGTCGATCGTGTTCCTTGCGTGCAGTCCGCGAATGTAGGCCTGTCCGTCATAGCCGATGACGAATTCCTCGCTCGATCCTTTCAAGGCACCGCCGAGCCCGGCACGCAGCGGCACCCCGTTCTTGTCCCTGATCGTAATGAGGGCGGCTTGCGGTGCTTCCGACACGCCGAACTTGACGACGACGCCGCTGCGGTCCGCTGGCACGACGATTTCCTTCGTCGCCGGCACATCGGCATCGACGGGTAGGTTCTTGGGATCGATGGATACGGTATTCGGTTCATAGGAATTCAGATTGGGCACCAGGATGCGGCCGCTCGAATTGGTCTTGCCGGCAGGTCTGTTCTGCTGCTGGACCTCGACATCGGGAGCACCGACATCGACGACGGCGAACGCATCGTCGATCCGGTTTGTGGCAAAGACACCACCGCCTGCAACAGCAATGGCACCATCGACGCGAGCCACAGCATTGGTCTGATGATCCTGCTGTTGCAGGCCTGCCTCGACCTGCGCGAAGGGAGCCCGATAGCTGACTGCCGCCTCGCGATAGGTGTCTTCGCCTTCGGAGGTGCGCAGGCGCCAGCCGAAGCTGCCGTCCTCCTGCTGCATCGACTTGGAAACGTCGGCAACGACGCCGAGGCCGTTAGGTCCGCCTTGTACGCCCGTATTGGCCGTGACGTTGCCGCCGAAGGGAATTGAGAGGCCGGCAAAGAATCCGAAATTGCTTCTGTCGTCGAGATCCGTGAAGGCGCTCGCATAGACTGTCGCCCGCTTGAAGGTCTGACTGTAGGAAAGACCGGCGATCTTGCTCCTGGCGCCGTCGGCACTTTCGAGGTTGGTGTAAGAGAGATTGAGACTGGAAAGATCGAGCGGCGTTGGCACGCTCAGCGTGACCTGATCGATGGCGCGCGGCACACCGGCGCTGAGAATGCTCACATCTCCGGCGACACTGGTTGTCGGCCGAGCGGAGACCGAAGCTATGTCGTCATAATCGCCAAAGGTTCGCTGCACACGGGCATAAAGAGCCCATCTGTCGTAACTGAGCTCGAATGAGGCATTCATCAGTGCGCCGGAACGCGACCCGCTTTTGCTTGCCGCGCCCGCTATTGACGCTACCCCGAATGAACTGACCGGAAAGGCGGCTCCCGCGCCGCCATTCAGAAGATCAGCGCCGCCCTCGAAGTGACCCTCCAGCGTCAGCCAATCGGTCAGGCCGTACCTTGCGGTAGCGGCTCCCATGATACGACCGTCATAGTCGTTGGAATCGGTTCCGAAATTCAGACGCGGAGTGCCGATTTCGGCGGAAAAGTCCAAAAGGCCCTGACGTAGAAGCCAATTGGAGGAATAGAACGGCAAGGTCTGCGTGGTTTCGCGCCCCAGGCTGTCGCGCAGCACGACGGTCGCTTGCCCACTTCCTGAAAAGACCGGGAGATTGGTCACCTCGAATGGTCCGGCGGGCACGTCGCTGGAATAGGTGCGAACGTTCTGGGTGTAGATTTCGAGTGTCGAAGGGACGGCCGCCGTCCCGGTAAATGAGGGCAGCGGTTCGGTCACCAGATCCGAACGCAGTGCAAAATTGCGCTGAAACTGAATGCCGCCGAAATAGACTGGCCGTGTCCATGACAGGCCGCCGGTGGTTAGATCACCCGCGCGATAGGTAACGAGGTTCTTCGGATCGGAATAGCTCCAGGTTGTGTTGAGCCGGGTTATGCCGTCAAGGCTGCCTTCTGAATATCCGGCGAGGAAGGACTGGCTGAGCGTGCCGTAGGGGCTGAAGATACGTGCGTCGAACGATCCGGATATTCCCTGGAACATGTTCGAATTGCCTTGGAAGAGACCGTTGGAACTTGCATAGAGGGAATAATTCAGGACGGCGCCGTAGCCGGCCTGGGGTGCCGGGATTGTATTCTCCTGCTGCTGCCTGACATTGATGACGCGAGGCGCGCGCCCTTTATCCGTCGTCTGGACATAGAGGCGCTGCGTCTCATCGTCGACCTGATAGGACAGACCGGGCAAGGTGCTGAGCTCGATCAGCTTGTCGTCGGCTGCGCCGGCTGGCGGCTTGACGCCGACTTCGCGCAGCTCTTTTGCGGTTGCCGCGAGAGAACCGTTCGGACGTTGTTTGAAATTGCCTATCATCTTCATCGACGCATTGTTGATGAATACTTCGAGGTAGACGTCGAGCGTCGCCGCCAGCTGGCCCGCCATGGCGGTATTCGCCGGCAGATCGGGTACTTCCTGAGCACGCAGCACCGAGACCGAGAAAAGCATGCATATGAAAACGGCGCCGGCACTACCGTTGATTAACGGCGACTTTAGCATCGAACGGCCCAAGATCGCTCTGGCCATGAAGTGTCACGACACCACCGGAAAGAGACTTCGCCGCTCCCATCGGCCACTGCATCGTTGCGCCCGCAAGCACGTATCCGACCAGCCCGTTACGGCTGCCGACCTTCGTTGCCCCCTGCGCCAGGGTTACGTTCGACAGACGGAAGCGGCTGCCGCCATTGTTCTTGCCGGTCAGAGAGAGGCTGTTGCCCTGTCGTTTGAGGCTCCAGACGATATCAGCAGGCTTTACGTCCGGCCGCTTGAAGAAGACCGGAATAGACTGACGCATGATGAGGGTAACTGTGCCGGCGCGTGCGCGCGCAGGGTCCGGCAGCTCGTCGACGATGACGCGATAGGTCTCTTCCTCCTTGACGGGAGCCTTGCTGGTGCGAACCACCCTGACCACATATTGAGCATTGGGGTTCATCCTCGTCGCGGGTGGGCTGGCAACGACATCTCGGGTCGGTTCCAGTGTTTCTATGCCACCCGCCTGGCTCCACTTGAAGACACGTATCTGGACGTTGATCGGATGATCTCCGTCATTGGCGAGGTTCAAGACCGTCGCGGCGGCCGGCGCTGTGAGCTCGAGACTTGTAGGTGCCACTCGCAGGGATGCCGCGTTCAAGCCGTAAGCACCGAGCAGCAAAAGCATAGTCGTGGCAATGCATGGCAACATGCGTTGCATGACGGTCTCCTGGATCTGTGAGTTTTCAGTAGGTGACGGTAACCGCCACGGTATCGGTGTAGACGCCCGCGGCCGGGGTAGTCTGCGGGGGTACCCGGCCATAGACATTAATGTTCTGGACCGCACCATTGCCCGTGCCCGAGACAGTATCGGTACCTATGGTCGTACCCCAGGTCTGTGTCCGGTTGGCATCGCTATAGATCGCGTAGTTGATCGTCGCACTTGCGGGGCCTGTCATGACGCGGACGGCTGTTGTCGCTCCGGCGCCGGCGCCGGCACTCAGGCCGACATTGTAGGTCTGGCCGGATGTGCATTGCACGCCGATGGTGGTTGCCTGGTCGATATTGCTGGTGATGACACCGTTGGTGCCGAAGTTCAGATTATTGGCACTCTGGACGAGGCACTGTGCCTGGATGGTAATGGTGACCGTCATATTGGCAGTTGCAGTGGCAGCCATCGCGGACGATGCTGCCATGGTCATTGCGATACCAGTCAGGACGGTACCGCAGAGCACTCTCAGCATTCACATTCCCCCTCGCATATGCTTCAAACATATCAGAATATAATAAAATAAGCACATATATGCTTCGCTGGCAATCAGGCAGGAAACCGCCGGGATGGTTGCGACAGTATCGAAAGAATACCCTCAAAGTAGAGTTTTGATTTACTCTGTGAATACCAGTAGATAATTAATAGTTTTAAAAAATATGGTTAATAATGTTCGATACAATTTACCTGCTGCCATGATAAGCGCGGCGAGAATATGAGATTCAATTTACGCGAATCAGCGATTTTGAAGGCGCCATCCGCCACGAATGATTCGCGTTTCGATCATAAGGCTGCGGCGGAAACATCAATTCTTACCGTATGTTCACGACAGCTTTCCTATACTCGCTATCCGCGAACTCAGGTCGGCCGTCGAGCGGGCGGGGTTTTTCATCGCAGTTCTTCCGCTAGTATTATGAAGAGGAATGGCGGCCGTCGAAGGCAGTTCATCCTTACCGTCAGGATGCGCAAAACGCATTCGTCAACATTTCTTTGCAAAAGGTCTGCAATTGGCCACGTTTCGGTAAAAGCCGCGCCATAGTTCGCATGAAAATGGCTATCCGGGCTTTTGTCAAAAGGAGCGGTCGATGGATACGCAGCCTATGAGATGGTGGAATGGTCAAAGCGAGACGACCCGAAGGCTGGGTTCCGGACTTGCTATTTGCGGCACCGTTGTCGGTGCTCTCTATGTCATTGTTCAAACCGGTCCCGTCGACCGCACCATACAGTTCATCGACGACAGCGGCAGCATCGCGATCAATCGCGCGGCACTCGCACCGCAGCTTGCCATGAACCAATTGCAGTTAGCGGTTGACGCAAGCCCGGCAAAGCCGCAGATGTCAGTGCCAATTCCGCAGCCTTCGCCGCTTGCTGTCATGGCCAAGACCAGCCCGCCCGGAAAGCGCATTGCATCGCATTCCGACGCAGCGAAGACCAAGATCGCGTCATCCGGTGACGCGGAACATTTCGACCGCTGCTTGCCGCAATGCGAAACACAAGACCCGCTGATAACAGGTCGCTCGGAATATGCAGAGGCAACTCCGCCTGTTGCAAACGACGATCCGCCTCCCGTGCTGGAGGAAAGGGTGGGATTTCATCCGCTTGCCGGCGCACGCAACCTTTTGAACAGAGCGGTGGATGCCCCAGGGGTGATGTTGCGCCGCAGCCGGCAGATGATCGACAATGTGGCCCGCGCAGACTGGTAATGGCACACATGTCCGCGCCCATTGCCGATATCAAGGCAACGGGCGCAGACTTTTGCTCTAAAGCGAAGGGGCGGCAAGCCGCCTATAGGCCACCAGCGCTTGCCGTGCTGCGCAGCAGCCGGCAAAGGCTGACAAGACCAGCATCGAAATTGCCGGAAGCCGTCACCTGACGACAGGCAATCAGCATACGCTTCTGCTCAGCGCTCGACATGGTGCGGAAGGCGGCAAGCGTGCGCGTGCTCGATCCCGTGCCGGAATTGCCCGAACCCAGCCCGAAGCCGCTCGCGCCGCCGGTCCCTCCGGTTGCCATACCGGTTCCGCTGGAACCGGTACCACCCGTGGAGCCGGTGCCGCCAGTCCCACTACCGGTTCCACCGCCGCTTCCGCCGCCTGAACCGCTTCCTCCGACACCGACACCCACTCCAACGCCCACCCCGGATCCGCCGACGGAGACGCCAGCGCCGGCATTGACGCCGCTTGAGCCTCCGGCCGAAGCGCCGAGACCAGCGTTGACACCATTGCTGTTGGCCGATGCGCCCACGCCGGCATTCACTCCGCTGGAGCCACCAACCGATGCGCCGACGCCAGCATTGACGCCACTGGTTCCGGATACGGAAGCGCCCGCTCCGGCATTGACGCCATTCGTGCCGCCGACGGAAGCTCCGACGCCGGCATTAAGCCCATTGGAGCCGAGCCCGGCGCCCAAACCAGCGTTGATACCGCCCACCGACACGCCAACACCCGCGCCCAATCCGCCGCTTCCGGACCGGCTACCGCCGTGATCCGTACCGCCGCCGGGCTCCGCATAACTGGTCGAGGCCAATAGAAGAAGAGCGGATGCAGCGATTGCCATCCGTGAATATTGTACTCTCATGACTAAACTCCGTTTCAGCTTAGACTTTATGACAGTCTGGTTCTGATTGCCGGAGCGCGCGCACCGTAGAGTTGGAATGAAGGGGCTTACTTATTCTCCTTTCCTCCCAAGACTACATTATAGGACAATCTAAATTAGTAATGCTTCAATATAAAAATTCACGGATGGCTTGCATAATGACAAGGAGATTGGTTCCGAACAGACCAAAATGACCTATTTCGCGACAGGGTTACTAGGCTTCTATAGGATGAACGAGGCTTTTTCTCGAAAGCGTTCAGGAGCGTTCCGCCCACACCTTAGCCAACTCTACAAGCGTCTTTACGGCTCGTTCCATATCCTGCCGGCTCACCCATTCCAGCGGCGAGTGAAAGGCATGCCCGCCGGCAAAGAGATTGGCGCAAGGCAAACCCATGAAGGAGAGCCTGGAACCGTCCGTGCCGCCGCGAATGCTGCCGCGCACTGGCGTCATGCCGGCACGCCGGATGGCCTCGACAGCATTTTCGACGATTTCCGGATGGCGATCGAGGATCGTCTTCATGTTGCGATACTGATGCCGAACGGTGAAAGTGTGCGAGGAGCCGGGATAAGCTTTCATGACGTCCTTGACGATCGCCTCCAGCATGGTCTCCTTGTCGACAAGGCCTTGCTCGTCGAAATCGCGGATGATGAAGCCGAGCGAAGCCTTTTCCATCGAGCCGCTGATGCCGGTAGGGTGGATGAAGCCGTCGCGGCCATCCGTCGTTTCGGGAGCTATGTTCTTCGGCAGCCTGTCGACGATCGCGCCCGCAATCCTGATGGCATTTTCCATTTTTCCTTTGGCGAAGCCTGGATGGATGGCGACGCCATGGATGACAACCTCGACACTGTCGGCCGAGAAAGTCTCGTCTTCTATATGCCCCGCCGTTTCGCCATCGACCGTATAGGCAAATTGCGCTCCCAGCTTCTTCAAATCCACCTTGTCGACACCACGCCCGATCTCTTCGTCCGTCGTGAACAGAAGCTTGATGGTACCGTGGCGGATATCGGGATGGTCGACGAGATATTTGGCGGCCGCGACGATTTCGGCGAGGCCAGCCTTGTCATCGGCTCCAAGCAGCGTCGTCCCGTCCGACGTGATGATGTCGTTGCCGATCTGATCTTTTAGGGCAGGGTGCTCGTCAACGCGAATGACCTGCTGTGAATCGCCGGTGAGGCGGATATCACCGCCGGAATAGTCGCGCACGATCTGCGGCTTGACGTTCGTACCGGTAAAATCGGGCGCTGTGTCCATATGGGAACAGAAGCAGATAACGGGAACCGGCTTGTCGACATTCGATGGAATGGTGGCATAGACGTAGCCATGTTCATCCAGGTGTGCATCGCCAAGGCCGATCGTCAGCAGCTCCTCAACTAGGATGCGCCCGAGGTTCTTCTGTTTCGCGGTGGAAGGCTGCGTGACCGAAGACGGGTCCGATTGCGTATCGACGACGACATAGCGAAGAAAGCGATCGGTGACGGTATCGGTCATGACTCTGGCTCCAAAGAATCTCAGGGTTTACACAGCTATAGCGCAGCGCGAGTGCATGGATAAACCAATTCGCGCTAAGACGTTGATATTCGAAGCGGCTGCGCCGCACCTCTACGGAAAAGGCCGCTCCAGCGCCAGGCGAGAGCGGCCATATCATATGGTCAAAACTTTGAGCGAAATACTCAATCGACCGACGTCAGGGTCACCGACGTACCGGTAGCCGCGACGTTCAAGCCGAGCTGACCCGTGACGCTAACCGTCTGCAGGTGGATGGAGCCGGCGGTGCCACCGACAAGGATGTTCGTGCCCACGCCGGCACCTACCGTCGCTTCAACGGTCGCACCCTGGTAGAGGCCGCTCAAAGAACCACGATGATAGCCGGCTGTCGGCGCGAAGACGAGCCAAACGAGCCGGCTGCGGGTCGTAAAGCCGAGATCGACGCCCATCTTCCGGATCGCGCCGGTGTAATGATCGACACGACGCGAATGCCCGACCGTCGAATGGAAGGTGCAATCCATTTCCTTGGCGGAACCAAGGACATAGCCGACGCCGCCTCCGATATCGCATTCGAGATAGCCGATCTTCACGCCGTTGCGATCATCCGGCTCCTCGCTATAGGTCGCCGGCATGTCGGCTGCGCGCACCGCAGCGGTGCCCGCAACGATCAACGACGCCGCTGAAAACGCCAGGGTCAGGATTTTTCTCATCTGTTTTCTCCTTGTCAGAGTATTATGGGTGGCTGGCACCCTCGTGGTCGAGCCGATAGAATCAACCCTCAATTAACGTTCGTACGCGCAGAACGATCCCAAAATTAAGGCGGCTATCGTCATGATCCACCTCATAATATAGGGGGATCTATATACCGGGACACCCTTTGCCATTTCACGTTTTGCTACCGACTGAATCGCGCCGTACCGAATTGATGGCCTCTCGGACCAAATGTTCATCCGGCCTGCGTCTCCGCTTTCTGCGGGAGTTTGTCTTTTGCAGCGAAAGCGAAGACGTCGACGGGTTCGCCGAGACCTTTCAGAGGAAAGGCGCCGAGGCTTTCCATATCCCGCCGGCAGCCGGCCATGTCGACGAAGGCCTTGGACAGAAGCACCGGCCGCTTGACCTCCTTAGTCAAGGACTCCAGCCGTGAGGCGATATTGACGGCTGGACCGATGACCGTGAAATCAAGGCGTGTGCGCGAGCCGATATTGCCGTACATCACATCGCCGACATGCACGCCGACACCGTAGCGCAGCACTTCACGGCCATGCTTGCGGTTTTCCTCATTGAGCACGGCAACGCTCGCCTGCGCCTCGCTGATGGCAAGAAGAAGATTGTGACAGGCATTCGGATCGCTCAACGGGAAAATGGCCAACAGGCCGTCACCCATGAATTTGAGGATCTCGCCGCCATGCTTTTCGATCGGGTCGACCATAGCGTCGAAATAGCCATTTAGCAGCTCGATGACATCGTCGCGCGGCCACATGTCCGAGATGGTGGTGAAGTCGCGCAAATCGCAAATGAGGATCGCTGCACCGACGGTGGTGCCGCTGCCCCGCGTCGTGGCGCCAGCCAGGATCTTCTCGCTGGCATGCGGCCCGACATAGGTCCGCAGCAGCGTGCGGGCCATGATGTTCTTCAAGCGGATCTCCGTCACCATTGTCAGAGCCGGCAACAGGTCCTTCAAGAAGGTGATGTGCTGTTCGGCAAAACCGCCAGGAGCATCCGAGGCAAAGGTCACGATGTGGCGCTTGCCGAGCGTGTGATAAATGGGCCAGGCGATATAGTCGGTCAGTCCTTCCGCCTGCATTTCTTTATATAACGGATATTTCAGCTCCGACGTTTCACAGACCTCGAGATTTTTCCGGACTTCTGTAGCGCCATTGAAGATCTCGTTGATAGGGCTTGCCAGAAATTGCGGCGTATTCTCGACCCCGTAGCTGAAGGTCGCAATATCGGCCTCCTTCATGCCGGTGCGCCAAAGAATTCTCGCCCCTAGCCATTGCGGATGCAGCGTTCGGAAGTGCATCGTCGCTCTTGCGACCGGAACTCCGATTGCCCGCATTTTCTCGCAGAGTTCCACGAGGATATTGTCGATGAACCGCTGATCGCGGACATCGTTCATAAGCCAATCGAGGATCTTGCTTTGTTTCGTCGGCCAGTTGCCCTGGTCGTCCTGGTTCGAGGCGGTAACGGCCTCAATGGAAGATTGCATTTTCTATACCCCACAAATTCCGTCACCTGTCCTGGACAGAGAGCGCCATTCGGTCCGAAAGGAACTATACGCGTCTCGTCGTTGACCGGGAACGGCAATCGCCGTGATTTCGCAATTTCGTAATTTATGCGCCCAGCTATGGCGGCTGCGCCTTGAATCAGCCATAGGCTTCATATGGTTCCGCAACTGCTGCGGTGCAAGATTCCATTGAAGAGGAGAGAGGCATTGAGAGCATATCTGGCAGGCCCGGAAGTCTTTCTCCCGAACGCGAGGGAAATCCTCGATCGCAAGATCGCGCTGGCGCGCAGCTATGGCTTTACGCCGGTTTCGCCCGGTGATCTTGCCGTGCCTGAGACGGAGACGCGCCGGCAGCGCGGCCTTGCCATCAGCGCCATCAATGAAAAACTCATGGCGAGCGCCGATCTCATCATCGCCAATCTGACCCCGTTTCGTGGCATAGCGGCCGATATCGGCACGGCCTTCGAACTCGGCTTCATGTGCGCTCGCGGCTGCCCGGCATTTGCCTTTTCCAATTGCGTCGATAACCACTTCGAGCGTGTGAACAGGCTTTATGGCGGCGAAGTTCAGCTCGGCGAGGACGGACGCCACCGTGGTCCCGACGGCATGGCGCTGGAGAATTTCGATATGGCCGACAATCTGATGCTCGACGGCGGCATAGCGGCACGTGATGGCGTCATCGTCACGCGCCAGGTCGCACGGGATCAGCTCTTTCTGGATCTGACGGCCTTCGAGGAGTGCCTGAGCCTTGCGGCAAAGAAATTATTGAAGCACGTCACCAGCGCATAATGCGCCGGCTATTGATTGGCGCGCCCGAACTTCACCATGTTCCGAGAGCGGCATCGATCGCCCGTGCTCTTGCGGGAAGCTGGTCATAAGCGGCAACATCCGGCTCGGCAAAGGCCGCCAGTCCGAGCGATGCGAGAATATCGCTCCCTTCCGGATCGTGGTGCGCCTTGAGAAGAACGGCGCGCAGGGCGTCGACAATATCCGGCGATTGCTGCCTTGCGGCCACCAGCAAGGGGAAGGGTGCCGGTTTTGTGGTAGCAACAATCCGCAATGGCGCGATCATGTCCGGCTCGTGCATTGCCATCAGCTGGAAGGCATAGGCGTCGATGGCTCCGACATCTATCGTATCTGAACGAATGGCGTCGACCACGCCACGCGGATTGAGAAGCGGACCGACGATTTGTGCCGCTGCCGGCCCATTCGCAAGCGTGGCAAAGAATTCCCTCGGCGCATTATAGCCGGACTGAGAGTCCCGCACCGTCCAGCCCCAGCGTGCGGTTGCAAGATCCGCTTCTGTGAGCGACTTGCCTGGAGCAGCGACGATATAGCTCGCATAGACTGGCTGTCCGTTTGCCCAGTCCGCCAGAGAAACTGGGGCTGCCAATGGCTGCGGGCGGTCCGCCGGCGATAGCTGGGAGAACGGAAAACCGCACATGAAGACGGCGCCCATATCCGGACGTCCCCATAGTTCGGACAGAGGTGCCGGAGCCGCATGGGCAATGACTTCGAGCTCGACGCCTGCCCGATCGGCAAGCCAATGAAAAAGCTGATTCCAGAGGCCGGATATTTTCGGGCTCAGATTGTACATTCGTGAGCAGGCAATGGCCGCGGCAGGCGATATCGTCATGGCGCGTCACGCAAACCGGAGGCGCTGGCCGAGATTCATGCGCTTTGCCTTTTCGACCATGGCTGCACCGAGTGCGACGTCGGTAGTGCTCAGGCCGCGATGCCAGAAGAGGATAGTCTCGTCGTCGCTTTCGCGGCCCGGCTTCGTACCGCACACGATCTGGCCGATCTCGGCATGCAGCGTCTCCGCCGTCACCTTACCCTCATCGACATGACGGCGAAGGGCACCAAAGGGACGCCCCGG
Source organism: Martinezella sp. CNPSo 3732 (assembly GCF_057784515.1). Lineage (NCBI taxonomy): Bacteria > Pseudomonadati > Pseudomonadota > Alphaproteobacteria > Hyphomicrobiales > Rhizobiaceae > Martinezella > Martinezella sp. CNPSo 3732. The sequence continues at coordinate 18,443 of NZ_JBXSOO010000010.1, read as the reverse complement.
TCCGCATTGTCCCCAGTCATCGACAATCACCTTGTCCATGATATCGGTCAGGTCGAATTCGAGCGCGCTCATCGTGCCGTAAGGCACGACGAAGGCGCCTTTTTTGACCCAGACGGTCTTGAAGAGAGGCGTCGGCTCCGGCAGCCGGCTTGCCTCAATCATAATATCGGCGCCTTTCAGACAATCCTCCCAATTGTCCGTCACGATGATTTTCTTGCCGAGATCCTTTTCCAATCGTGCGGCAAAGGCATCGCGGCTTTCCGGACGGCGCGAATGCACGCGGATTTCATCGAAATCGAAGAGGTGATCGAGCAGCCGCACGTTCCAGTAGGAAGTGCCGCGCGCGCCGATATGGCCGAGGATCTTGCTGTTCTTACGGGCGAGATGGCGCGCGCCGATAGCGGTGACCGCACCGGTGCGCATGTCGGTGATGGCAGTCGCATCGATGATCGCCTTCGGTACGCCCGTGCGCGGATCGAAGAGATTGAGAACCGCCAGTTCCGAGGGCAGGCCCTGCTTGTAGTTGTCGACGAAATCGCCGACGACCTTGACGCCGGCATAATCGAGCGGCTTCACATAGCCACGCAGCACATTGAAATGACCCTTGTCGGAGCTCTCGGGCACGAGATGAACGCGAGGCTCGATAACCGTTTCGCCGCGCCCCTGCGCATCGAGCGCCTTGGTCACGGCGTCGAGTATTTCGTCGTTGGAAAGTGCCAGCGCCTTGGCGTCGATGGCGTTGAGATAGTCGATCCAGATTTCCTGCATTACCGTTCTCCAGGCATGTCACCGGCCGTGCCGGTCTATCGGATGATGCAGGCCGCCCGACGGCCTGCGAGAAAGCGAGGCGGCGGGGCGAACCACCCTGTCGCCTTTTCGATTAGGGAGCAGCCTTCGCGGCGGTCTCTGCGATAAATTCCGTAACTCTCTGAAAATCAGGACCTTGCGCACGGTCTTCCTCGAGCGGTGCCACCAGCTGGCGCACCTGTCGATAGGCGCCCAGCGTCCCGCTGCCGAGCTCGCCCGCCACGCCGCGCAGCTCGACTGCCTGCGCCGACGCGACAAGTTCGATTGCCACGAGATAACGCATTCGCTCGATCATTGCTTCGATCTTGCTCAGGACGCTCGGCGCCATCGACGCCTGATCTTCGACACCATCGGCGACCGGGATCGGTGTGAGCGATACGGGATTGGCCAGATGTCGTATCTCGGCCTCAAGCGCAGAGACCGTTTTCTGCACCGTGGCAAAACCCGTTCTGCTCTGCCCGAGCGAGGTCAGGAAGCGCGGCAGCTCCGACATGCCCGGAGACATGATTTTCATCGCTCTATAGGCGGTCGCCGCCGCACAATGAGCGATGGCCTGACCGAGCCGCTCCCATGCGAGAACGAAGGCCGTCATGTCGAAATTGCCGTGAGACAGGATAAGTCCCTCGTCGGCGAGCACGACGGGATTGTCACCGGAGCTGGCAAGCTCGATCTCGGTTGCTGCGCGCGCTTCACCGACCGCGTGGAGTAGGGCGCCCCAGACCTGCGGGGTACAGCGATAGCTTAGAGGATCCTGCAGACGCCGTGCCGCACCGTCGACAAAAAGAGAGCTCCCGGAAAGCAGCTCGCGAAGTCTCGCCGCCACCTCGCGCTGGCCGAAGGCTGGCCTGGCCGCCAGCGCCCGGTCATCGAAGGCAGAGACGTTTGCCCGGAAAGCCTCGAAGTTCAACGCAACTGCCGCAAGCGACCAATCAAACAGCCGCTTGATATCCTCGATGCAGAGGCAGGCCTTGCCAACCGAAAGGCTGTTGGCGACCACAAGCACGTGGCCATCCTTCGGCGCAATCGGCAAAGGTGCTAGGTCAGCCTTTGATAGGGCATCCCGCGCCGGCATGATCGCGCCATCGAGTTCTGCCTCGCCATCCCCCAGCAAAGCGCGTCCCATATGCGCCAAGGGCGCAAGATCGGCGGCACCGATCGAACCGAGCGAAGGAACCACCGGATGAAAGCCTGCATTCAGTGCGGCGACGAGACCGGCGAAAACCGGGAGCGATACGCCGGAGCCGCCAGCCGCCATACCGGCAATGCGAGCCGCCATCATCGCCCTGACGGTTTCGCGTGGCAGCGCCGGCCCAACTCCGACGGCACGGGCTTGCGGTACACGTAATTGAAAGGCGATCAGGTCGTCCGTGGCGAGCCGGGTGTCGACCCCGGCGCCCAAGGCTGTGGTCAAGCCATAAACAGGCCGGTCGGCCGCCAGATAGCGTTCAACGACAGCGCGCGCAGCGTTAATTTTGTTTTCGACGTCACGCGAAATCTCGATCCGTGCGCTACGGCGCGCGATGGAAGTAATGTCGCTTATCTTCGGTGCGGTACTGGTGAAACGCACGATGGGTATGGCTTCGGTCACGCCTGTTTGCCTCCAGGAAAAGCACTTATAGGCCGGTGGCTCTTTCTCGATCCAGCCCCCAGATTGCATTTGTTGCCGGATGGCTAAGGAGTCGCACCTCTCGCTTGAAGATCACGAACATTTCCTTGTCAGCTCCCCGATTAACGATCGAATGCATTCGGGACCGCGAGAGCAGGGAGACATCAACGGGTGCGGTAACGCGGATCATCAGGCGATGCTCAGCATGAACAAGCTGTTGCCGTTTGAATATTCGGATTGTTCGGCGGACTTGTCACGCGACTGCCTTAACCGCCGTCATTTCACGTTCCATGGGTTGATGACGCTTAAACCGGCAGCTTCAAAAGGGCCTGTATCGCGCGTGGCAACCACAAAGCCATGTGAGGCAGCCGTGGCGGCAATATAGCCGTCCGCCGTGCCAATGGATTTGCCTGCCGCCCTCGCTAACGCCATCAGGTCGGCATAGGCTTGCGAGGCGTCCAAGTCAAAAGGCAGAACCCGCTTGGCAAAAGCCGGCAAAACCTCTCTTTCCAATCGGTCTTGATAAATCGTGCGCCGCTTGCCCTCGGGCATCGTAGCCAAGCCGAAGCGAATTTCGGCAACGCTGATGATCGAGAGGTAAAGTGTTTCGATCATCTGCGCATCGATCCACGACAACACATTCGGATCGGGCGTGACCTTCCACAGCTCGGAAATGACGTTGGTGTCGAGAACGATCATTCGAAACTAATCGGCTCGACCGGGGTCTTGTCGCGAAGCTGGTTGAAACCCTCGGCTTCGGCTTCGGTTAGCCCCCCCGCTTCACGAGCGATGGATGTCAACAGCGAACCTAGCTTCAGACGGCCTTCCGGCTTTGCCGCCTTTTCCAGAATGTCGCGGATTTCGGCTTCAGTGCTGCGACCGTGCATAGCAGCTCGCACCCGGATCGCGCGATGCACCTCATCCGGCACATTACGGACTGTGATTGATGCCATTGCTTCGCATTCTCATATTTGAGTGCATTGATGGCAATATATAAGATTGCAATCAAGCAAAGCAAGTGGAATCGCGTTTGGCCGCATTTTACTGCGCTCCAGCATGAACTGCCGGCACCCAGTCTTTGCTGCTTGTTTTGGCGACTCCAAAATAAGCCCCTTTGATTGCCGATACCGAAGCGGCAATGGCGACGAAACACCATTGCCGCTCTTCGCACAAATCATGTGCTGGCGATCCTGCTAACCGCCGATCATGAGCCTCACGACTTCCTCATGATTGGTGTCGGCGATGTTACGCTCACCGGCGACAATCCCTCGACGCAGGACGACGATGCGGTCGGAGACGGCGAAAATATCCTGCAGATTGTGCGAGATGAAGATGACGCCGCGCCCCTGCGCCTTCAGCGACTTGATAAGGGCCACGACCTTGCGCTGTTCGGGCACACCGAGTGCAGCGGTCGGTTCGTCCATGACGAGAATGCGGGCATTCCAGTAAACCGCACGCCCGATCGCGACCGCCTGGCGCTGACCACCGGAGAAGTTGCTAACCGGCGCATCGAGCCGCTTCACATGGAAATCGAGCTCCGCCATCGTCTTGCGCGCAGCCTCCGCCATAGCCTTCCGGTCGAGAACCGGCAGAAAACCGAAGAGCTTTTTCATCGGTTCGCGCCCAAGGAAGATGTTGGAGCCGATCGTCAGGTTGTCGGCAAGCGCAAGGTCCTGGTAGATCGTCTCGATGCCTTTCTCTCGCGCATCCTGCGGCGATGAGAAGGTGACGGGCTTGCCTTCGATCAGGATTTCACCGGCGGTCGGTGGATAGACGCCGGAGATCGCCTTGATCATCGTCGTCTTGCCGGCGCCGTTATCGCCCGCAAGTGCTACGACTTCACCGGGCCGGACGACCATGGAGCAATTGTCGAGGGCACGCACCGCGCCGAAATAACGCGAGAGATTGCGGACCTCGAGGAGGGGAGTTGCACTATTCATCCTGTTTTGCTCCGCTGAACCGGCGCTGCGCCTGGTCGATGAGCACCGAAATGATGATGACGATACCGACCGCGATGAATTGCCAGAACGGTTCCACGTTCATGAAGACGAGACCGTACTGGATGACGGCGATGACGAGAGCGCCGGCGACCGTGCCGATAATCGTGCCGGAGCCGCCGAACAGGCTGGCGCCACCGATGACGACGGCAGCCACGCTATCAAGCAGAAGGGGCTCCCCCGCCTGAGCCGCGCCCGCTGTGAAGCGGGCTGCATAAAGCGCGCCGCCCAAGCCGGCGCAGACGGCCGAGAGAATATAGAGCCGCAAGAGATGGGACTTGATGTCGATGCCGGCGCGGCGGGCGGCCTGGGCATTGGCGCCGACGGCGTAGTTGTGCTGGCCGAAGCGCGTCTGGCTCAGCAGGTAGTGCATGATGACCACGAAGGCGAGCGTGACGATGACGAGATAGGGAACACCATAGAACCGCCCGTTGCCGAGTTCGGCAAAATAGGAATTCTTGACCGGCACGGTGGTGCCGCCGGCAATCAGGAAGGCCGTGCCGCGGGCGACGCCGAACATGCCAAGCGTGCCGATGAATGGCGGAACCTTGAGACGGGAGATCAGGAGACCGTTGATGAAGCCAGGTACGGCGGCGGCCAGCATGGCAACGAGAATGCCAAACACCATCGCGACCGGCAGCGGCATATAGAGCCCGGCGATATTGGCGATATGCGCCGCGACGACTGCGGCAAGCCCCATGATGAAGCCGGTCGATAGATCGATGCCGCCGGAAATGATGACGAAGGTCTGTCCGATCGCCAGCAGCAGCGGTGCCACCGCGAAGATGGCAACGGACTGCCAGTTGAAGCTTGAGCCGATGAACGTGCCGCCGAAATCGATCCGCGCCCAGATCTCGAAAGTCACGATGAGCGCGGCAAGAAAGAGCCATGCACGCAATTGCGCGATGCGGTTTAGGATGGTTTTTGCCTGGTCGCCATGGTCCGCCTGCGGCGCCACGTGCTGATCCGCCTTGCGGACCTCTGCATTGTCGATTGTCATGGACTGGTCCAAACTGAAGCGTTGAAGGCGCGAAGATCACGGCGCCGTTCGCTCTATCATCGTTGGATGATGTGCCTCGCCTTTCGGCGAGGCACAGACTATCTCCGGATTAATCGGAGTAGATGAACTTCGCGACATTCTTATCGGCGACGTTCGATTTGTCGATGACCGTGAAGCCGGTGCCGATCGCCGTCGGGATCGAATTGCCGGTCAGGTGCGCATAGGCTGCCATCACACCGAAATAGCCGATTTCAGCCGGATGCTGTGCGATCGCCAGATCGACGAGGCCGGAGTTGATGTTGTCGACGATCGACGTCGGCGCATCGAAGGCGACCACGCGGATCTTGCCCGTCTGGCCAGCCTGCTGCACGCCGTTGGCAGCACCGAGAGCGGAGAACAGATTGGCCCCGAAGACACCATCGAGATCGGAGTTGCGGGCGAAGACCGCCTGCAGCTGCGATGCCGCCTTGTTGGCGTCGTCGTCATTATACTGCGTCTCCAGAACGGTGATGTTCGGATATTTTTTCATTTCCTCCTTGAAGCCCTGCTCGCGCTGATCCGTGGTCGAGATGCCGGGCTTGACGTTGGAAACGTAGACCTTGCCCTTTTCGCCGACGGCTTTCGCCAGCGCGCGTGCGGCAATCGCGCCGCCGAGCAGATTGTCGGACGCGATGTAGGCCAGCGGAAAATCGGCATCGCCTTTGCCGGTCTGGTAGACACCGGTACCGATGAACGTATCGACGGTGATGACCGGGATGCCGGCATCATTGGCTTTTTTCAGCGGCTGGATCAGCTGGTCCTTGTCGGTCGGTGCGATGAGAATTGCATCGGGCTTCTTGGCAATCACTGCATCAAGGACCGGAACTTGTGTCACCGGGTTGAAATCGGGGCCACCTTGGAACACCAGCGTCGCGCCGATGGCCTTGGCCGCGGCTTCGGCGCCCTTGCGCATGGTGATGTAAAAAGCATCGGTCGTCAGCCCCGGTATAAGGGCAATCGTAAATTTCTTGTCTGCAGCTTTGGTGGTACCGGCAATAGCGGCAACACCGGTAGCGAGCGATGCCACGGCCGAAGCCTTCAGAAATGAGCGGCGCTCCATAATTTTCCTCCTCTTGAAACCGAACCTCCCCTGTCCGGCAACGCGATAATCAGTGGGTTACCGCGGCACGTCAAGTAATTTTTTTCTGCAAGGAATTTCCTTTATCTTGTTGATATAGCTACACAATTCTGCCATGCACACGATGCCCACATCCGCGGGGGACATAGCGTCGCACGACGGTTCAGGATTATTTCGCATTTATGCCGTCTGCCCGGACGGCGGCGCCTGTCATTCGCGCTCGAAGACCTTTGAAAGCCAGGTCATGACAGCCTCCATATCCGGTTCCTCCGTCTGGTCGACCGTCATCACGGCACCACAGCCCATGGGTTCAGCCCGATCGGCAAGCGCTATCAGTTCGGGCACATATTCGGCACCCGGATGTCCCGGCAGCCGCTCCTTCAGCCGGCTGGCATAGCGCTCGCCCGCGACCGATCCAGGCACCTTGCACCAAAGCTCGGCGACATGGTCTATTTGCGCAGCATTGAGATAACTCTCCAGTTGAGCCTTCGGCTGAAAGCCGAACCATGCATCGACGATGAAGGTCGAACCCGTCGGCGCCTCCGCGATAAAAGACCAGATCGCCTGGTAGCTCGCCTTTCCCAGCGTCCGATTGAAGTCGCGGTCGACCGGACCGATGTGCTGCAGGAACGGGTTCTTGATGCCGTCGAGAGACAGGATCGGCCAGCCGGTCCGCAGCGACAAAGCCTTGGCCAGCCTGCTTTTGCCGGAAGCCGGCACGCCGTTGACGAGGACAACCCGCTTTCCTTGCGGTAGGACATCAGCGCCGAAAATCAAAAGCCCCGAGCCGATCACGCCGGCATCGTCTGCAAGCTTCGCCGGCAATATGGCGGGGCAAAACCAGGGGGCGGGTGCCGGCAAGTCGGCTAGAGCCCGCGCAGCATCACAGCCGAGCCCGCCACCGAGCAGGATAATCTCCGGGTCCATGGTCGCTGCGATATTGTCAAGCGCAGCACGCAAAGGTGTTGCCCATTGGCGCAGCACGCGGACTGCCGTATCGTTTCCTTCTGCCGCCATGTCGAAGATTTCGCGGATTGTCGTCACCGACAATCCCGCTTCAGCGATGTGTCGGCGCAAAGCGGTTCCCGAACTGAAGGTTTCGACACAGCCGCGTCTGCCGCAAGGGCATGGCGGGCCATCCTGCGATACACAAATATGGCCGAGTTGTCCGGCCGCCTTGTGTCCATGATAGATGCGCCCGGCATGGGCGACGGCACCGCCAATGCCCGTCCCGATCGTTAGCATCGCGACGTTCTGATAGCCTTTGGCACCACCGATCCGCATTTCTGCGATCAGCGCCATGCTGCAATCATTCTCGATGACAACAGGTTTTTGCAGCGCTGTCTCAAGCCGCTTTACGAAGTCGACGCTCGAGAGGTTGAGGATGCCGCCAGACAGAATTTCGCGACTGTCGACATCGACCCGCCCTGGTATGCCGACACCAATCCCTAAAACTTCAGGAGTGTCGAGAGTGCGCGCCATCGCGATCACGCGCTCCAATGCCAACAGGGGATCGGTCGGAGTTCTTTCCGACAGCTTTGCAAGGATCTCGCCCTGGGCAGAGACGAGGGCAGCGCGAATATTCGTGCCGCCAATATCGACGCCGATGGCGATATCAGCCATGGGCGCGCTGCCTTTGATCAGCGCCGTGCGAGCCTCTGCCCTTGAAGTGCGTCGCGATGACGGCCTGGATTTCGCGAAGCCTTGGCACCGCGACCGTCTCCAGCCGATCCTTCGTTACCGAACGGTCGAGCGAGATGCAGTCTTTCCAGAGCGAGCGACCGGCGATGACGCCGGAAGCTCCGTTGCGCATGGCATCCTCGACCTGGGTGAGAAAGGTTGCATGGTCGACGCCGGCCGACAGCACCGCCCAGGGCACGTCGCCCGAAAGGCGCGTGACTTCGGCACAGGCTTCCGACGAGCCCGGATAAGGGATTTTCAAGACCTTCGCGCCGAGATCGAGGCAGATCTTGCTGCCGCCGACGATCAGAGAGGGTAGTTTCGCCTTGTACTCGGCCTCATCCTCGTCTTCGAACTTGTAGGTCAGGAATTCAACGACCAGCAGAAGATCCTCATGCGCGAAATCTTCGATGCATTGCTTCAAGATCTGAATATTGTGGGCATTCGCCGCATCCCGATCCGAGCGCAGATAGACCATGATCTTGCCGCCCGTTGCCCCCAACTGACGCACGCGGCGCGCGGAGATGCCGGGAACCAGCTTCGACAGACGATAGCCCTCCGGCGACGTATCCCAGCCGGAAGCATCGAGGCCGATCAGCAGTGCGGTATCGCGCTGAAGGACACGATCATCGACCAGCGCCGGCACGGCGCAGATGGGATCGACCAACACGCAGGACGCCTTGCTTGCCAGGAACCGGGCGATATCGGCCTTCGTGTCCCCCAGCACCTTGTCGGAGATCGCTGCCTGCTCGGCCGGATCCCTGGCCAGAAGGCTGCGCATGCCGCCGCGCTGGTCACAGGCAATCACCATCATGGCGCCGTCGCTGCCGCAAATCTGCTGGTAGCCGCGCATCTCCGCTGTCGTCAATTTCGTCATGTGATCCTTCCTCCAGCCGTTGCGAAACGGCACCCATACGGGCACGCCTTCCCCACTCCTCGAAGAGGGCAGTGCTCCTTAAATTGAGGACTCTCATGCGCGGTATAAACGTTGCGAAACCGGGCTTTTTAAGCGATAACTCCTCAAGTGGCGTATGTGTAACACATTGCAGAAAGGAATTTCAAGCTGAATTCATCTCAATCGCAGGAGGCTGCGGCAAATCGCGCGTTGCTGCACACGGTCGCCAAACTGCACTACCAATCCGATATGGCGCAGGTGGATATTGCCAGGAAGCTCGGCCTGTCGACGGCGACGGTTTCGCGGTTGCTGCAGCGAGCCCGAGCAGTCGGGATCGTCCGGATTGAAGTGATCGATCTTTCACCTGCCGAGGACCTGAGTGCCGCACTGATCGACGGCCTGAAGCTGCGCACCGCTGCGGTGATCGATACGCCGTCATCAAATGTCTTGAGCGCGCTTGCCGCGCCTGTCGGCTCGCTTCTGCAACAGGCGGGCCTGCGTTCGGGTTCGACGCTCGGCATCGGTTGGGGGCGGGCGGTGCGCGAGGTGACAATGGCGGGCCTGCCGCAATTGCCCGGCATCGTCACGGTCGCGCTGAACGGTGGCATGCAGCATGCAGCGCCTCACTTTCAGATAAATGAATTCGTACGCCAGGCGGCGATCCAGATGGGTGGCGTGCCGCATTTCCTGCATGCGCCTTATATTTCTTCGACCGAACTCCGGGATGCATTTCTCGGAGATCCCACAGTCCAGCAGGTGACGTCTCTCTGGGACAGGCTGGACGCGGCAATCGTCGGGGTCGGACTGACGCATGCGGCCAACCCCTCGGAAACGGCGTTGCCGGGTGAAAAGGCGCTGAGCCAAGCAACCGGCGACGTGCTGCGCCACTACGTCACGGAAGAAGGCGAGATCCTGCACTGGGATGGAGAGGAGGGCATGATTGCAGCCTCTCCCGCGCAATTGCGCAAGGTGCCGCTCTGCATCGCGGTTGCCGCTACCCCCGGCAAGGCAAGCGGCATTATCGGCGCGGCGCGATCGGGAATGATCAACGCTTTGGTCACCGATGCCAATACAGCGCAGGCTATCCTCGATCGTCTGTCGTCCCATCAGAAAGCCGAGGATCGATCCTGATGCCCTTTGACGACCGCTCCTTCGGCGCGTTCCTGTTCGACATGGATGGAACCGTCCTGAATTCGATTGCGGTCGCCGAACGGGTCTGGACCGCGTGGGCGGAAAAACGCGGCGTCGATGCTATCGCCCTGCTGGCGACCGTTCATGGTCGCAAGGCGATCGAGACGATCACCCGCCTCGGCCTGTCAGGGATCGACCCCGCCGAAGAGGTGAGGGTACTCACACAGGCCGAAATCGATGATGTTGCCGGCGTCGAACCGATCGCGGGCGCTATCGGCTTTCTGAAAAGCCTGCCGTCCGATCGCTGGGCGATCGTCACCTCCGCCCCACGCGAACTCGCCAAGGTCCGCATTGCGGCAGCCGGTATTCCCTGGCCGGAGATTCTGATCGCGGGCGAGGATGTGCAACATGGCAAGCCGGCGCCGGACTGCTTCATCTTGGCTGCAAGGATGTTGGCGCAACCTATTGAAGAATGTCTTATTTTTGAGGATGCACCAGCGGGGATAGAGGCAGCAGAAACCTCGGGTGCTTCCGTGCTCGTGATCAGCGCGACCCATCGGACGCCGTTATTCACGCGGCATCCGACTATTGAGGACTATGATCGCGTGAGCGCGAGCATCGATGCAAATGGTCATCTGCGTCTCTGTGCCAGACCCGATTGACCGGCCCCTCACCGAAACGGATCGTAGCCCGGCTTTTTATAGATCGTGTCTGACTTGCCCTGGATGTCGGGAACATAGACCTTCCCGGCCCAATCGGACATCGCCACATCCTCGATCGCGACGGAAACCGAACTCTCGTCAACGCCGAGTGTTTCGATGACCGCCTTGGCCAGATTTTCAGCCACGGCATGCTTCATTGCGTCGGTTCTTCCTGCTGCCATTTTCAAAATAATATGGGGCATCGGGTCATTCCTGTGTTTGTCGGAGATTGTCGGGCCGGTAAAAGTCTCCGCCGGACCAAGCTCCATGCTCTTTGCTTGTCCGCATAGGAAAAGCACTGAGAGGATGAAGCTTGCTGCGGAAGGGTGCGTTTCATGGCTATCCTCTCTTCGATCTGACCTAGCCTGCGACGTCACTCATGGGGCTTTCGGCTCCGGCTCGACGTCTTTGCGGAGCAAGGCAGATATCCGCATCGGATTTCGCAGCGATCCGGACGAATGGCGGCCGCTGCTACACCTTAGGGAATCGCAAAAGGAATGTAGGACGATCCGGATGCCGGATTAGCACCTGAATGCTGAAAGCACTTATGGCGCCTGCTCATGAATGCATTGCTGCAGCCTGCCGGTAATGCCGGCAGGCTGTCGTGATCGAAGACGCAAGGGAACGTATCTTGATAGCCTGTCAGGCCGCTCGAGGCAGCATCGATTTCAGGTTCGCGTTGCCAGCCAGCGCCTCGATTGAGGGCGTGACGCGTCCGGCAATCAGCATCTCGCTGAGCTTGATATCCTTGGCGACCTTGTTGCCGGGGCCGACACCGCTTGCGGCGACCAGCCGCTGCTGGTCGTCGAGATGAAACAGGATGAAGGCACCGTCCCCGAGGTCTCTGCGCACAACCATGCGGCCCTCATCGGCAAGGCCGGCGATCTGCAGCGTATGATCGAACTGGTCCGACCAGAAATAGGGAACTGCCTGATAGCTGCGCGCCGCCCCCATCAAATTGGCGGCGGCGAGAATGCCCTGATCCTGCGCATTGCGCCAGGCTTCGAGACGTAGGCAGCGCCCGCCATACAAGAGATGCGGAAACGAGCAGCAGTCGCCGGCGGCGTAGATATCGCGCTCCGATGTTTCCAAATGCTCATTGACCGCAATGCCGTTATCGATCGCGATACCGGCCCGAGCAGCAAGCTCGGTGCGCGGCTGCGCGCCGATCCCGACGACGAGCACATCGGCCGAAATCGCGTCTCCATCGGAAAGTGAAATATCGACACGCTGCTCATCCGCTTCGAGCCCGAGAACCGCCACGCCACATTTCACGACGACACCATTGCCTTGGTGCAGGGCAGTGATCGTTTCGGCGATCCGTTCGGGGACACCGCGCTTGAGAATACGCTCCTGCGACTCGATGACCGTAACCTTCGCTCCGCGGCCGCGCGCCGAAGCGGCGACCTCCAGGCCGATGAAACCGCCTCCAAGCACTGCAATATGCATATCGGCTCGGACAAGGGAACGGAGCGCAAGCGCATCGTCGATTGTCCGCAGATAGACTATCCGGCGGCTGAGGGGCGCGTTCGGCAGTCGCCTTGGTACCGCACCGGTCGCCAGCAACAGTTTGTCGTAGCGCAGCGCCCGGCCATCGGAGAGGAACAATTGCTTTGCGGACGTGTCGATGGCATCGGCCGAGGTGCCGCCGATATGACGGATTGCCTGCTCCGCCAGCACAAGATCGCTGAGGACAGCGGGCAGCTTTGGCTCTGTCGCATCGAGCAAAATCTGTTTAGAAAGGGGAGGCCGCTCATAGGGGAGATGGACCTCGTCGCCGATAAGGGTGATTGCGTGCCGGTAGCCGTTTTCCCTGAGGCTCAAGGCGGCGCGCGCGCCGCATTCGCCGGCACCGACGATGATGATGCCCGCATCGCCACTCATGCGCCGAGCCCGATCATGACGCGATCGCCTTCCACTTTAACCGGATAGGTCTTCAGATTGATGCAGACCGGAGCACCGCGCGCTTCCCCCGTCTTGTAGCTGAAGCGGCCATTATGCTTCGGACACTCAATCGTATCGTCCATGACGAGCCCGTCTGCCAGATGGATTTTTTCATGGGTGCAAAGTCCATCCGTGGCGAAATACTCATCGTCAGGGCTGCGATAGATCGCAAAGGTTCGCCCGGCGTGATCGAAGCGGACAACATCCTCCTGATCGATTTCATCAGCAGCGCAGGCATCAACCCAGTTCGTCATTTCTTCCTCCTCATTGCAATCGCCGCCAGGCGTGAAAGGCATCGCCCAATCCTGGGAGCAGGCTGCCGTTGCGCTTTGATCGCGCATCGTTTTTCCTCCCGGCTGGTTTCAAGCATGCGCGAAATGACCCTTCACATTCCACGCCGATTATGATCATTTTTCATCAGGAGGAGCGAAATGAAGAAGGCACGTCTCGTGGACATCGCGGCCGTCGCTGGTGTCGGCCTTGCGACCGTTGAACGCGTTCTCAACGAACGCGGCAGCGTCAGGCCACAGACGGCGGAGAAGGTGGTGCTGGCCGCAAAGCGCTTAGGCTATAAGGGGATCATCCCAAGTCTCTATCGTGGCACGATCCGCATCGAAGTCATCCTGGTCAGGCCGGAGTCGCCGTTCTTCAGCAGGCTCAACCATGCCTTCGAGCGGATCGCTGCCTCACTGGATAGCTCGATCACGGTCCAACGGACCTTTGTCGAAGAAAGCGAGCCTGAGAAGTTTGCCGCGCATGTGGCCAATAGCAGCATTCGCCGGCATGGCCTGATCGTTGCGGCAGTCGATCATCCGGCAATCCGCGAGAGCTTGCGAAAGGCGCGTGCCGCCGGCATCGAAGTCGTCCAGATCGTTTCATATCTCACGGGAAGGGACGACGTGTTCGTGGGGATCGACAACTATGCCGCGGGCCGAACCGCCGGCTTCTACATGTCGCGGATGCTTCGGCACACGGCGGGAAGCATTGTCGCCATCTGTCATAGCTGGGCCTATCAGATTCACCGGGAGCGCATTCGTGGCTTCTCCGATTATCTCGGTTCTCAGCGTGGTTCGGCACTGCAGTTTTCGGAAGTCGTATTCGGCTGGGATGACGACGTGAAATCCGCGGAAGTGATGACGCAGGCGCTGCGTCGCTGTCCGGATATTGTCGGCATCTACAATGCCGGCGGTGCCAATCTCGGGGTCGGCTCGGTGCTTCAGCGCTTTCAGGAACGACAGGGAAGGGATTGCATCTGGATAGGGCACGAACTCAATGACGAAACACGCCGCTTCATCACCTCGGGACTGATGACCCTCGTTTTCGATCAGGCACCCGAAACCCAGGCAAGGCGCGCACTGGATACGATATTATCGCGAATGGGGATTATCGACGTGCCAGTCAGCCAAACGCCGGTTCCATTCCTAACCTATACGGCGGAGAATATTGCCACACATCCACTCACCGATAAGTGATAAGGCCGGAGCCTGCGGAAGGAGGGCCGTAGGCTCCGGCATTTCCCGCCATCAACGGCCGATTGAACCGGTGGCGGGGGGGAGCTCAATTCGCGCGTATGGAGCATATAGCGCCTTTGGCAAGTCCTTGAGATCATCGCCCGGCCGGAGAAACCCGGCCGGGCTTCGGCTCTTTGCTAGCTCGTCGTGCCGGAGCGACGCGCTTGCTTCTCCGCGTATTTCTTGGCGCGCTCCATGAAGCGCTTGTTCATGCGGTCCTCGGCCTCTTTTGAGCCGTCGTGGAAGGTGCCGAACCACTGGTCGAGCGGGATCACGCCATCGGCATAATTGCACTCGAAGAATTTGTGATGGAGATAGTGATCATAGGCGTGGGTATCGATCCCGGCTTCCTCACCGATCACGATCTTGTCGAAACCGGCATGGCCCGGAGCCGGCGCAAGTGCCGCATGGGTCAGATGGAACAGGGCATGGATCGGATTGGACGGTACGATCCAATGGATGAGAACGCCGGAGAAATACAGGAGATGCTCGACCGGGTGCATGGCAAGGCCGGACCAGGGACCGGGATTGACGTTGTTGTGATGCAGCTTGTGGACCGCATGATAGAGTGGCGGCCAGTGGATCAGACGATGCACGAGATAGAAATGCAGATCGCGGAACGCCGGGATCAAGAGCATGATGATGGCGCAATAGATCGGGTGCTCGGCGAAGTCGACATAGGGAATGATGCCGTTCGCAAAGGCCCATAGCGTCAGCACTTCAAAGGCTGTCCAGAGGGGTACGGCGCTTGCAAAGGTCCAGATCACATTGTCGACGGTCTGGTTGCTGAAGAGGAAGGCCGAATTATCCTTCGACGGCCATTTGCTGTTGTATTTGAAGCTCGTGCCCTGCTTCTTCTGCATGTAGAGACGCAAGTGAAAGGCGCCGAAGAACAGGAAGACCAGCGCGGCATTGCGCAGGAAGAGATAGGCTATCCAGCCTGGCGCCAGCGTCTTCATGGTCTCCATGGAGGGCGTCGCGTAAAGCCAGAGCAACGTTGCGACGACGGCATAGACGACATTCCAGGGCATCAGATAGCCGGGATATCCGAAGAACCATTTCAGGAACGCGACCGGTTTTGCCGGCCAGATGAAAACAGGCGGATATTGCAAGAGCTTATTGGGCTTCCAGTCGCCGCGCTTGTCGCGCGTGCCATAGAACGTGTCGTCCATGATGTGCCTCCCGATGAATGAAACGATGCGGTCAGTGTCAGCGGCATCGGCTGGAAACGACAGCATTGATTTGATGAAATTTGCTCACGGCGGCGGGAAATTCGCCGGGCCGCAATCGGGGAAGGGGAGGCCACGGCCCCGCCTTCCCGTACACCGGCAGTCATGCTCTACGTTGCCGGCGCTTTTCCACTCAGTTGAGGCTCTCGAATTGAACCATGTTCTCCTTCGTCACAAGCTTGAAAGGGATCCAGACCTCGCGGTCGATCTGCTCGCCCTTGATGGCCTTGATGGCCGTATCGACGGCGCCGCGGCCCTGCGCCTTGGCGTCCTGGAACACGGTGACCTTGAGGTCGCCCGACTTCATCGCCTGCAGCGCATCCGGCGTCGCATCGATGCCCGCAACGATCGTCTTATCGGTCGAACCGCCGGCGTTCTTGATCGCTGAGATCGCGCCAAGTGCCATTTCGTCGTTGTTGGCAATGACGGCATCGAACGACAGGCCAGAGGTCAGCCAGTTCGAAACGAGATCGGCGCCATCGACGCGGCTCCAATTGCCGACCTGCTCGCGCACCACCTTGATGCCGCTGCAATCACCGGTCTTGAGCACGTCATGCACATCCTGCGTCCGCTGGCGGGCCGCCTGGCTGCTGAGGTCGCCGACCATGATGACGACCTCACCCTTGCCGTCGAGCATGCGACAGACTTCCTTCGTCTGAAACGTGCCGGATTCGGTTTCATTCGAGCCGACGAATGCCTGCTTCTTGCCGAGCGTGGAGAGATCTGTCGGCTGGATATTGACGTAGATCAGGGGAATGCCGGCATCTTCGGCAATCTTGCTGATCGCCGGCGTGCCGTCCGAATCCACCGGATCGACGATGATGGCCGAGACACCGCCGGCTGCGAAATTGCGCACCTGATCGAGCTGCTTGTTGACGTCGTTGGCGGCATCCACCACCTGCAGATCAAGGCCCTTGGTCCTGGCATAATCCTGCATGCCATTGGCGATCAGGGTCTGGAAATTGGTCGTCAGATAGCCCATCGAAACGCCGATTCTGTCGGCGGCGTAGGCTTGCGACGACAGCACCAGCGCGAGCGCGCTTGCACTCAGAAATTTCAACATGTTCTCCTCCCAGGAAACGGCGGCCCACCTTGACCGCCTGGAAAGAGTTACCGACGGGGCAGATCGGCGTCCGGGAGTATTTTGATGAAAAACCATCACGCCAAGGCTCTCGACCAGGCGAATATATCCGCTTTGCGGTGAAAAGCGCCGATGATCAAAATCCATCATCGCGCTCACTGGCCAAGCCCCGGGATTCGTGATCTGAGCAAGCCACCCATACGGGAGGACCTATGCAGAACTTGCTTATATTCCAGTCGCTCTGGTCTATGGAGCGGCGTAGTGCGAGATATCCAGAGCTTTCCCTGGAGGAAAGCATCGATAAGATAGCAGCTGCCGGCTTCGATGGCGTCAGCGCCCACTGGTCCGATCGCAATTTTGTCTCCCGTGTCGCGGGTCTGCTCAAGCAGCACGGCTTGCAGGCGGAAGGGCAATGCTTCCCGAAGACCGTCGACGATCTGAAACCAGTGCTCGAGATCGCCGCCGAATATGATGTCCATCACATCTGTCTGCAGCCGGACGTGCGCCTGCGGCGGCTTGAGGATTGCATTCCTCTGCTGGAGGGATGGCAACGCCTGGCGGAAGAGGCCGGCATCGATGTCTGGATCGAGACGCATCGCGATCGCATGACGACGGATCTCTTCTTCACGCTCGACCTGCTCGATCGCCTGCCGGACCTGCGGCTGCTCGGCGATATCTCCCATTTCCTTGTCGGGCGGGAGTTCGCCTGGCCGGTATCCGAGGAAAATCACGCCCTTATTCATCGGATATTGGACAGCTCCTGGGCCTTCCACGGCCGCATTGCCTCCCGCGAACAGGTTCAGATCGAAATTTCCTTCCCGCATCACAGACCCTGGGTCGATCTGTTCCTGGGCTGGTGGGAATATGGCTTCAAAAGCTGGCGGAAGCGCGCCGACAAAGACGCCACACTTGCCTTCACCTGCGAACTAGGGCCGAAGCCCTATGCCATCACCGGAAGGGACGGTGAAGACACGACCGACCGCTGGGAAGAATCGCTGCTGATGCGGCAAGAAATACTCGATTTATGG
Source organism: Martinezella sp. CNPSo 3732 (assembly GCF_057784515.1). NCBI lineage: Bacteria > Pseudomonadati > Pseudomonadota > Alphaproteobacteria > Hyphomicrobiales > Rhizobiaceae > Martinezella > Martinezella sp. CNPSo 3732. Next base: position 716 of record NZ_JBXSOO010000010.1, on the reverse strand, counting down.
GCGAAGGTATCCGGCTAAGAAGTCAAATTAGATATCGATCATAGGCTATTGATTTTGGAGGATTTTCTATGGACGTAAGAGCAGCGGTCGCGGTTGCGGCGGGCAAGCCGCTTGAGGTGATGACGGTTCAGCTGGAGGGGCCGAGAGCCGGCGAAGTGCTGATCGAGGTCAAGGCGACCGGCATCTGCCACACCGATGATTTCACCTTGTCCGGTGCCGATCCGGAAGGCTTATTTCCGGCCATCCTCGGCCATGAGGGTGCCGGCATTGTCGTCGATGTCGGTCCGGGCGTCACCTCGGTCAGGAAGGGCGATCACGTCATTCCGCTCTATACTCCCGAATGCCGCGAATGTCCGTCGTGCCTCAGCCGCAAGACCAATCTGTGCACCGCAATCCGTTCGACCCAGGGCCAGGGTCTGATGCCGGACGGCACTTCGCGCTTCTCGATCGGCAAGGACAAGATCCATCATTACATGGGCTGCTCGACCTTCGCCAATTATACCGTGCTGCCGGAGATTGCCGTTGCCAAGGTCAATCCCGACGCCCCCTTCGACAAGATCTGCTACATCGGCTGCGGCGTCACCACAGGCATCGGTGCGGTCATCAACACCGCCAAGGTGGAGATCGGCGCAACCGCCATCGTCTTCGGTCTCGGCGGTATCGGGCTTAACGTTATCCAGGGCCTGAAGCTTGCCGGTGCCGACATGATCATCGGC
>NZ_JBXSOO010000009.1:0-193682 GCF_057784515.1 Martinezella sp. CNPSo 3732 | reverse complement strand
GGTGATGCGCCAGGCGCTGGAAGCCTCGCATCGCGGCTGGGGCAAGTCGGTCGTCATCGGCGTTGCCGGCGCCGGCCAAGAGATTTCCACGCGTCCGTTCCAGCTCGTCACCGGCCGCTCGTGGATGGGCACGGCCTTCGGCGGCGCCCGTGGCCGCACCGATGTCCCGAAGATCGTCGACTGGTACATGGAGGGCAAGATCGAGATCGATCCGATGATCACCCACACCATGCCGCTCGAAGACATCAACAAGGGCTTCGAGCTCATGCATTCGGGCGAAAGTATCCGCAGCGTCGTGCTGTATTGACGTTGCAGGGACCTTGCTGGAGGTTTTTTGGCAGTCCGAACGACGGATAAGCCGATGACCACCGTTCAAGAAGGACGCCGGCCTCGTGATGGGGTCGGCGGCTTGAACATGAATAGCCTTCAGGCAAAAGGATATGCCCATGACCAGCAAGCTGCTAAGTGCGACCGCCGCTGCTCTTTTCGCTCTATCTTCCGCAACCGTCGTCTTCGCCCAGACGACGACACCTGCGACGACTGCAACGCCAGCTCCCGCCACGACGCCTTCCACATCGACGCCATCATCGACGATGCCGTCGAGGGACGAGATCAAGACGGCACGGCAAGCCTGCCGACAGGATGCAACGGGGCAGGGCCTCAAGGGCGAGGCGCGCAAGGACGCAGTCAAAAGCTGCCTGCAGCAGAAGTATCCGGTCCTGGCAAAACGCAAGACCTGCCATGACGAAGGCACCGCCAAAGGTCTGGAGAAGAAAGCATTGCGCGACTACGTCAAGCAATGCATCACCGCGAGCTGAACATCGGCCCGGGATCACGGATCCGCACTGGACCCGTCACACAATGACAGTCCGCTCCACAGGGCGGACTACTTGCCTCGCACAATCACCCTACGCTTCACGCGCCCCTTTTCCTCAAGCGCAAGCCTCCTTATCTCCTCGGCAAGGATATAAATTTCGGGGTGCGGCGTGCTTTTCCATCCAGATAGGCTTTCATTCGGCATAGTCCTGCCGGCGCAAACGAGAACTGCTGCCGACATAGAGTTCGATGCTCAGCTCGGCATCGCAGCCCAAGCCGATAAACTAGGCTTCGATGCGCTGTGGGTGAGGGATGTCCCTCTTAACAGCGAAAGCTATCCTGATCCGATCGGGCATGCCGATCCCTGGGTCCTCCTCGGAGCTCTAGCCGCTTCCACATCCAGGATCGCCCTGGCGACGGGTGCAATCGTGCTGCCTTTACGGCATCCGCTCCATATCGCCAAGGCCGCACTGTCCGTCGCCTCCCTTTCGAAAGGTCGGTTGGTCCTCGGCCTCGGCTCGGGAGACCGGCCGAGCGAATATGACGTTTTCGGAGAGGATATTGAGAACCGCAAAGCGCTCTTTCAATCGCATTGGGAGCGCCTCGCCGTTGCGCTTAGCCCGGATCAAAAGGTCGTTGATGAAGGCGGTCGCGTGCGAAACGAGTTCGCCATCAGGCCTGCGCTGCGACAACCGCCCATTCCCATGGTGGCGGTGGGTTCATCGTCGCAATCGCTCGAATGGATTGCCCGCCACGCAAAAGCCTGGATGACCTATTACCGGCCGCTACCCGTTCAGAGAGACCGGTTGGCGCTTTGGCACAATGCCCGGGCTAAGGTCACCGCTGATTTTCGCGGCTTCGGTCAGTCCATGGTCCTGGATTTGCTCGAAAATCCTCAGGCCTCTTATGAGGAGATCAATCTCGGCGTCAGAGCCGGCAGGCGAGGGCTGATCGACGCTTTGTCGGCGATGCGTGAAGCCGGCATCCATCATGTCGCCTTCAACCTCGTTACCCAGGGCAGACCGCCCGGCGAGGTCATTGAAGAGATCGCAGCGGAGATTCTGCCGGCCATGCGGTAGCTTCGCGAACTGCCCTCAATAGTGGCATCGTGGAAATCATATTCGCGGGACCCTGGCTTTTGCAGCCTTTGCCACCTATCTTTCCGCTGCAACCAAAAAGGGCTGATTTTGCTTCTCGAAATTTCTATCGTCATTGTCCTCACACTCCTGAACGGCGTGCTTGCCATGTCGGAATTGGCGATCGTCTCATCCCGTCCTGCCCGCCTGAAAGTGCTTTCCGACCAAGGCAGCAGAGGTGCGAGCATGGCGATGAGGCTGGCTGAAGAGCCGGGCCGCTTCCTTTCAACGGTGCAGATCGGCATCACGCTCGTCGGCGTCCTGTCCGGCGCGTTCTCAGGCGCCACACTCGGCGCTCGGCTGTCGAGCTGGCTTGCCGCGCAAGGTCTTTCGGTTGCAGCCGCCGACGCCATCGGCGTCGGTTCCGTCGTGGTCGCCATTACCTATCTATCGCTGATCATCGGCGAGCTCGTGCCGAAGCAGGTTGCTCTGCGAGCGCCGGAAGCGGTCGCCAGCAAGGTTGCGCCGGCCATGGTGTTTCTTTCCCGGGCTGCGGCCCCGCTTGTCTGGTTGCTCGATCTCTCGGGACGGCTGGTTCTGAGGGCACTTGGGCAATCCGGCAAGGCTGCCGATGGCGTCAGCGACGAGGAAATCAAAACGGTTCTTGCAGAGGCACAGAGCGCCGGCGTCATCGCTACGGAAGAGCAGGCGATGATCTCGGGTGTCATGCGATTGGCCGACCGCACCGCAAGAGCATTGATGACCCCGCGACGCGACGTGGAGGTCATCGATATCGAAGACGGTTTCGATGATGTTCGCGAACAGCTTCGCCGCACCGACAAGGCACGGCTGCCGCTGCGTAAGGATAGCTCCGATGAAATCATTGGCGTGCTGACCACCAAGGATTTCTTCGATGCGCTGGCTTCTGGCGGTCAGGCGGACATCCTGAAGCTTGCCAAACAGGTGCCGATCGTTTCGGACCTTTCCAGCGCCCTTGACGTGGTCAAGGCGCTGCGTCGCTCTTCTTCACACATGGTGCTCGTCTACGACGAATACGGTCACTTCGAAGGTGTCATCACATCGGGCGATATCCTCGAAGCCATCCTGGGAGCTGTTCAGGAGGAAACCGATGCCGACGGCGAGCAGGCTCTCGTCCGTCGCCACGACGGCAGCTATCTCGTATCCGGCTGGATGCCCATAGACGAGTTCGCCGACTTCATGAACCTGCAAATCGAGGGCGATCGCGACTACCAGACGGTCGCAGGCTTCGTGCTGCAAGAGCTGCGCCATCTTCCGGATGTGGGCGAAAGTTTCTCGAAGAGCGGCTGGCGCTTCGAGGTCGTCGATCTCGACGGCCGCAGGATCGACAAGCTGCTGGTGAGCGCGGACGACGCTCGCGAAGCCGATCACTGAAACTCATCAGAGAGCCACGCATTATCCCGAAGAATAGCCATTTGATGAAATCCGTTTCGCCCTAAAAGACAAGGCTCGCCGGATCGGCTTATGTTCCATAACACAGATTATCTGATTTGCGGCTGTAGAGGGGTACATTCTATTTTCAAGTGCGACATGCCAATGATTTCAATGGCTTCACTTTGGAGATTTTCGCATGTCCCGCTGCTATTCGCAATTGACCCTCGCCGACCGCCGTCGCCTTCATTACCTCGTCGAGCGCAAGGTGCCGATCAACGAGATGGCCCGTCAGCTCGGGCGCCATCGTTCGACCATCTATCGTGAGATTAGACGCAACACGTTCCATGACCGCGAGCTTCCCGAATACAGCGGCTACTTCTCGACGGTCGCTGACGACATTGCTAAAGAACGCCGACGGCGCTTGCGAAAGCTTCGACGCCATCCGCATCTGCGTCGCATGGTCATTGAGAAACTGGAGGCCTATTGGTCGCCGGAACAGATTGCCGGCCGTCTCCTGGCAGACAGCGTCAGCATGGTTCGCATCTGCGCCGAGACGATCTATCGCTTCATCTACGGCAAGGAAGATTACGGGCTTGGTCTTTATCGCTATTTACCGGAGGCACGCCGCAAGCGTCGCCCTCGTGGCTCCAGAAAGCCACGAAACAGCGTATTCCCCGCCAGTCACAGGATATCACAACGGCCTGATTTTATTAGTGATCGGTCTCAGTTCGGACACTGGGAGGGCGACCTGTTGATCTTCGAGCGTGACTTTGGCCTTGCCAACGTCACCTCACTGGTCGAGCGAAAGAGCCGCTACACCGTTCTCATCAAGAATCCAAGCCGGCATTCTCGCCCGATCATGGACAAGATCATCAGAGCGTTTTCGCCTTTGCCAGCCTTTGCGCGTCAGAGCTTCACGTTTGATCGCGGTACCGAGTTTGCCGGATTCAGGGCTTTGGAAGAAGGGATCGGCGCGCATAGCTGGTTTTGCGACCCAAGTGCACCGTGGCAAAAAGGAGCCGTCGAGAACACCAACAAGCGCGTTCGACGTTTCCTGCCAGGCACCACAGACCTGGCAATTGTGTCACAACGCGACCTTCTCCATCTCACGCGCCATATCAACGATCAACCGCGCAAATGCCTCGGATACAGGACACCGACTGAAGTGTTCATGGCGCATTTGCAGGAAGAGGGGTGATCCCCTACCCTGCAAAACAGGCGTGCACTTGGGTTAGCTTCTCCACCGGGCAGATTGCCATGCGATGCGACTGCCTCAATGCCCATCCCGAGCAACTGCATCTTTCGGGACCGTATCGACCAAATTCTTCCGATGGAAGATGAACAGCCCGGCAAGGACGATGATGACGGAGCCGATGACAATCTGGGTGTCCGGAATATCGCCGAAGAAAACGAAGCCTAGCACGATTGCCCAGACCAGCAGGCTGTATTGCAGCGGAGCTAATAGCGATGCCGGAGCAAGTTTCAGGGATCGGGTTATCAGCATATGGGCGCTGCCGGCGACGATGCCGAGGGCGAGCATGGCGCCAAGATCGAGCGCTGAGGCGGAACGCCAGTCGCCAATGCTGAGTACCAGTCCGGCAATGAGCGCACCGACCGTCTGCCACGCGACGAGAGTCGCATCCCGCGTCTGCCGCAGCCGTCGCCCGAGCACCAGGGTCAAAGCGAATGAGAGGCTGCCGCCAAGGCCGAAAAGCGATGGCCAGGAAAACATTGCCGCAGAAGGTCGGAGAGCGATCAATACGCCGATAAAGCCGACGAATACCGCCAGCCAGCGCCGCCAACCGATCTTTTCATTGAGAAAGAAATGCGAGATCGCCGCTACATAAATGGGCCCGGCCATATAGAAGGTCATCACATCGGCCAGCGGCAGATAAGCGACAGCGGCGTAAAAGAGAGCAACGTCGAGCGTTGTCATGACAACACGCAGAAGCTGCAGCGGCGGCCGTTCGAGGCGAAAAAGCGCGTCGCTGCCCTGCCGAGCGATCATCGGCGCCAGGATAATGAACGAACCGAACGAGCGTATCACCAGAATCTGGCCTACGGAGAAGCTCGCAACCAGCCACTTGCCCATGGCATCGTTCAGCGAAAACAGGAAGTCGCCGAGAAGCATCATCAGCATGCCGGCAAGCACAAGATTGCCGCTTGTTACGGCTTTGCTCACGCGCATACTATTTTATCCTTGCGAATCCGCGTTTCCACTACCTGCGCTTTAGCCGGTTTTGTCCCCTACCCGCAATGGCACTCATCACCGACGGTTCATCCCGGAAAATCCAGCACCTGTGCACTCATTGTGGCGCGCGCTCTTTCTGTAAAACTTGAGCGGATGTTTATAAATTCGGTTATATGATAACGTTTACGTGAACGGGTAAACCAAACTCGCCAGCGAGGACGGTCCACATGCCTATACGCTTTCATTGTTGCAGAACTACCTGCCGATATAGTCCGCTTGCTGGGTGAGAGAACATAAATGATGCAACCGCCGGATGGATCATCAGAGCCGACGCACCGAGATCAAGACGGTGAGGATGAGCAGGTCCGCGAGCCGTTTGAATTGCTTCAGGCTCGATATCTGTCTCTCGCCGAGCGTTACGAATGGCTCGAAGCGATGATCAACTATGTGCCGGACTATATCTATGCCAAGGACAGGGATGGCCGGTTCCTTTTCGCCAACATGGCGATCGTCCTCAACAATGGCTTCACGCATGTCGATGAGCTGATCGGCCTTACCGATGCCGAAATTCACCCCATGGCCGATGCTCACAAGATCGAAGAAGTCGAACAGCAGGTGATGGAGAGCGGCGAGGCCGATCTTGGTGTCGAAGAGCGGCGCCTCAAGGGCGAAGGCTGGCTCATGATGTCGCGGGTGCCGCTGCGCGATAGAAACGGCAATATCATCGGCGTCGTCGGCGCATCGCGCGACATCTCCGCTCGAAAGCGGGCAGAAAAACTGATGAGTGCCCAGACGAAGCTTCTACAGGATGTGGCCCGAGGCGTTGATCTCGACGTATTTCTCAGGGAGTCTCAGGTCCTTCTTGAGGAATTGCTCAACGGCAGACGAGTGAGCTTCATCCTCAATGGCGAGCAGGCCGAACCGCTTGCCGGCGATATCCTGGAATTTCCCATTTTTTCGCGAGACGGCGGCCGGCATGGAGCCCTAGTAACGGTGCAAACCGATGGTGACGAGGCCGGGCTTATGGAATTTTTCGCCGGCATAGCACAGACTGTCGGCATAGCCATCGATCGCCATCGCGACATCGCCCATATTGCATACTTGGCCGAACATGACGCGCTCACCGGCCTGCCGAACCGCATGCTGCTCGATCGCAGGCTCAGCGCCCTCTTGGAAAAAGCATCACGGAAACAAAGGTCTCTGGCCGTAGCGTTCATCGACCTCGATAATTTCAAGCTGGTGAATGACACACTCGGCCACGCGGCCGGCGATGAATTGCTGACGGTGGTCGCGCGGCGCATATCGACCCATGTCGGCAATGGCGGCATCGTAGCGAGGATCGGCGGTGACGAATTCATCATCGTTCTGGAAGATCCCGCTGAGCCGATATATGAGAGGCTCGCGGCCGTCCTGGCAGACATATCCAAGCCAATGATCGTACAAGGCGTCGAGATCCGGGTAGGCTGTAGCATCGGTGTGGCTTGCGCCATGGAGCATGGCACGACGACTTCGGAGCTCTTCGCGAATGCCGATATGGCGCTCTATCGAGCCAAGGAAGCGGGACGCAATGCCATTCGCCTGTTCACGCCGACCATGGCGGAGGACGCCCGCAACAAGCTGATCCGTATCGAAGAATTACGGCGTGCCGTGGAGCAGGACGAATTCGTGCTCCATTATCAGCCGCAAAAGGAAGTTCGCAGCGGCAAGATCATTGGCGTCGAGGCCCTCGTCCGGTGGCAGCATCCTACCGAAGGCTTGCTGCTTCCAGGCGCCTTCATTCCGCTCGCAGAGGAGACGGGACTCATCGTCATGCTCGGCGAAATCGTTCTGCGCAGAGCCTGTCAGCAAGCGCGGCTGTGGCAGGATCGCGGCCTGCCCGCACTACGTATGGGCGTCAACGTGTCAGCCCGGCAATTCCTGGAGAGCTCGCTGACGAACCAGGTCGCATCGGCATTGCAATCCGCTCATCTCGATCCACAGTGGCTCGAGCTCGAATTGACGGAAAGCTTGATCATGCGTGACATCGAAGGAGCCATCGAGCGGATGCAAGAACTGAAGAAGTTGGGAGTCAGCCTCGCGATGGACGATTTCGGCACCGGATATTCAAGCCTGAGTACCCTCAGGCGCTTTCCACTTTCCCGGTTGAAAATCGATAGATCTTTCATCGCCGATATTCCGGAAAAGCCCGGCGATATGGCCATTACCTCCGCCATCGTATCGCTTGGCAGAACACTCGATCTGGAAGTCGTGGCGGAAGGCGTCGAGACCGAGGCGCAGGCCCGTTTTCTCGAGGGCGCCGGATGCGAACTGCTTCAAGGCTATCTCTTCGCCCGGCCTCTTCCCTCCTCCGAGATCGAAAGCCTGATTGCCGGAACCGCTGCGAAAGCGGTGTAGATATTCACCCGAAAGCGGCTTGATGCTTGCCGCATGCGGACGCGTCTCAAGGAAATGTCACGATCTCTATCCAGTTCGCACCGGCATTGACCGGATATCGCCCTATCAGGCCGAGACCGCCGGCGGCTTGGTCGATAGCATAGACCGACAGCCTGTCTGACTTCTCGCCGGATGCGACAAGAAACCGCCCCGATGGATCGATGCGGATGCCGCGTGGCTGCTGCTCGGTCGGATAGTTTGTGACGTAGGTCAGTCTTCCATTGCCTGCGTCGACGCGAAAGAGTGCGATCCGGCTGGTGGTTCTCTCCGTCGTATAAAGAAATTTGCCGTTCGGTGTAATGCCGATATCTGCGGCCCAGACCTTCGGCTTGTCGTTGTCTGCTGAAGCCACGGTCGGTGCAGGCGCACCGGATGTCGCCGGACCAGCCGGCGCGATGCCTGGTGACAGCCCGGCAAGCTCAGGAACGGAAATAACACTTTCTATCTCGCTCAAAGTGCCCTTATTGGTATCGAGCGCATAGTGGATGACATGGCCGGTCAGTTCGGTCAGGACGTACACTGCTTTATTGTCGGGAGAAATGACGATGTGGCGCGGACCAAAACCAGCGCCGGTCTCAACCTGCGTCGGATCGTTCGGCTTCAGTATTCCAGTCTCGGCGTCGAGAGTGAATTGCTGCACAGCATCAGAGCCGAGATTGGTGGCAAAGACATATTTTCCTGTCCGGTCACTGACGATCGAGTGGGCGTTGCGTCCGGTTGCGATCACTTGTTGAGCCTGCGCGGTGACCAACCCGTTCCTGCCGATCAGCAGCACGGCGATTTTGCTGCCGCCATAGGAAGCAGCGAATAGAAGCCCACCCGTCGGATCGAGGGAGATGTAGGCCATGCTGTCGGGCAAAGCGGCGACGGCCTCCTGCCTTAATTTGCCGCTTTCGGGGTCGATCGCCAGCGTCAATACCCGGTAAGGCTGTTCGCGAAGGACCGCATAGAGATGCCGCCGGTCCGGACTGACGGCCATGGGCATGACCATCGGGCCAACATCAACGCTGGATATTGGCGTGAGCGCGCCCGTCGCCGCATCCATCCTGTACGCATCGATCGTTCCGGCAACTGCCGCCGAGACATAGACGAATGTGCGAGATACATTGGAAGGCGTCTGAACCACTAATCACCTCGTCCGAGCGTCGGATGTAACCGCCGACGATCGGTTGATATCATATGACATAATATGACCATGGCATGTGTTGAGCATTATTGCGCCTGCAACTCGGCCAGAAGACGATAACGTCGCTGGCTCGCCAGCATATGAGCCCGCATCGCCTGACGCGCCCGCTCAGGGTCCTGGTCGGCAATCGCCGTCAGTATTTCCGCATGCTCGGCATGCACCTTCTCCAGATAGGCGCGATCATTCGCTTCAGGCAATGTCGGAAACTGTCTGCGCGGGATGGTTCGGGCGCCGAAATGCCGGAGTACATCGACATAGAAGCGATTGTTCGTGGCAGCGGCAATCGCCATATGGAATTCATAATCCGCTTCGACGGTCGAGAGCCCCTGCTCTATCAGCAGCGCCATCTTGCGGTTGGCGGCAGCAATTGCGGCCTCCTGTTCGGCCGTTCTGCGATAGGCGGCGATTGCCGCCGCCTCGCCTTCCGCAGCCATGCGGAATTCCAGCAACTCCAGCGTTTCGGGGATGCTTTTGACTTCGACAGGCGTCAGCAGCAGGCCGGATCGTGCCGACGTTTCGGAAACGAATACCCCTTTGCCCTGAACGGGCTTGACGAGACCTGCGGCACGAAGATCGGCAATCGCCTCGCGCACCACGGTACGGCTGACATCGAAGGCCGCTTCGAGCTGCGGTTCCGTCGGAAGCTGGTCGCCTGCCTGAAGCTTGCCGGACTCGATCTGCGTGCGCAATTCATCGATGACCCTTTGTGCCAGCCTTTGCCTCGCCCGGGCATTTGTCGTCATTCCCGATCCCCGATTCTATTCCCGCTGTTCATCCGCAGTCGCTTCTTATGGTCAGCGTTAAGTCATAATACGAATAGTCTTAACATGGGGCGCATCGAATGCAATCGGGGCAGGCAGGCAATTAGATTTCCCAGTCGGAGGTGTATGCTCTGGCCCTTAAGCCCGATGACAATTCCAGCTTGACCTCGATCGTTTTCTTCAGCCTCGCCGCAAGGGCATCGGAAAGGATGGCGCCATTGATCCAATCCCTCTCCGTGGCATAGACGACATAGGGATTGATCACGCATTTGAAATCGAGCATCAGCGACATGGCGAGGCTTCCATATGCCATATAGCTATGCGGGAGCCCACCGGAACAGACGAACGTGACGATCTGATCGAACCAGGCCGATTTTCGTCCGCCCTCACCGGTCGCACCGGTAAGCTCGATCAGGCTCTTGGCAGCGCTGCCCACCGACCAATTGTAAATGGGCACAGCAAGCAGCACACCATCCGCATCGCGAATTGCGCGATACAGCCTGTCGTATGAAGGATGCTCATAGCAGTTCAAGTTGTCGAAAACAGCCAGCTCGAGATCCTGAAGATCGATAAATTCAACCCCAACCCCTCTCTCCCGCAATAGGTGTTCCGCCTCACGCGCCATGCGGCGGCTCCGGCTTTCCGGGTCCATGCTGCAGGACAGAATGGTGATTTTCGATGGATGCATCTCTGTTTTGCTCCGTCGTCAGCGGCATCAGATGAAACCGCACAGCACCTTAGGATTAAGCGGATTCTCCCTGTCTACAACGCACTTTTTTCTGCGCAATCGCTGCATTCCATCGATGCCGCATACGCCGCGTCCTGTCAAAACCGCATTTCCGAAGCCGGCCCATTCACCGCCTCCACACTAAATAATCTGTTTTCAACAGCAATAATTACATACCCTTATCGGTACATCCTCAAACGAATTCTCTCTGTGACAGCAAGGTGCGACATCGCAATTCCATGATTTCCGCACGATCGTATTGACATTTGTCGAAAGCACTTCGAATATTGTCAAACGATGCTGAGCAGTAGTCGACGGCGACGTCGTGGCTCGCTCCAGCATCCGGAATGCGGAGGGGAAAGTGGAATTCCTGCTTGAAGTAGAGGGGCTGAAAAAGTCCTTTGGCGGCGTCGCTGCATTGCGCGACGGGCGCTTTCAGCTGCGTCCCGGCTCCGTCCACGCCTTGTGCGGCGGCAACGGTGCGGGCAAATCGACGTTCCTCAAGATCCTGATGGGCATTCACAAGCGCGATGCCGGCTCCATTCGCCGCCGCGGCAAGGATGTGGATTACGCCAGTCCTGCCGAAGCGCTCGCCGCCGGCATTGCCATCATCGAGCAGGAGCTCAGTCCCATCCCGCACATGACGGTTGCGGAGAATATCTATCTTGGCCGCGAGCCATCGGCGCGCCTTGGCGGCATCGATTTCAAGACAATGAATCGTAACGCGCAGGCGCTCCTCGATCGGCTGCAGTTCAACATCCGCGCCACGCAATTCATGATGAACCTCTCGGTCGCGCAAGTTCAGCTTGTCGAGATCGCCAAGGCGCTCAGCCACGATGCCGAGGTGATCTTCATGGACGAGCCGACCTCGGCGATCGGCGAGAAGGAAGCGCAGCAGCTGTTTGCGACCATCGAGCGGCTGAAGGCTGAAGGGAAAGGCGTTGTCTACGTCTCGCACCGCCTGTCCGAAATCTTCCAGATCGCCGATTCCTACACGGCCTTTCGCGACGGGTCCTATGTCGGCAGCGGCGCGCTTGCCGATATCGACCGGCCCGGCCTCATCCGCATGATCGTCGGCCGCGAACTTGGCGAGGAATACATCAAGACCAATGTGCCGACGGCAACGCCAGGGCTAGAAGTCGCCGGGCTTACAGCAGAGGGCAAAGTCAACGACATCTCCTTTACCGCACACAAGGGCGAGATTTTCGGCATTTATGGCCTGATGGGGTCCGGCCGTACCGAGATCTTCAACTGCATATTCGGCGTCGATGCCGTCAGCGGCGGCCAGATCAAGCTTGCTGGCGAGCCCATCATCGTGCGCAAACCAGCCGAAGCCATGCAGCACGGCATCGCCTTCGTCACCGAAGATCGCAAGCTGACCGGCCTCAACCTGATCGATAGCGTTCGCAACAATATCTGCCTTGCGAGCCTGCCCGAAATGAGCCCGAATTTTTCAATGGATCGCCGGGCCGAGGCCAGCGCCAGCCAGGACATGATCCAGCGCTTCGGCATCAAGGCGGCACGCGACAGCATGCCCGTCTCCGGCCTTTCCGGCGGCAATCAGCAGAAGGTCGTGCTCGGCAAGTGGTTCCTGCGCAAGCCGAAAGTCCTGCTGCTCGATGAGCCGACACGCGGCGTCGATGTCGGCGCCAAGCGCGAAATCTACCGCATCATCTGCGACTTCGCCGCCGAAGGCGGCACCGTGATCATGATCTCATCCGAAATAGACGAGGTTCTCGGCATGTCCGACCGCATCCTGGTGATGCGCCAGGGACGATCTGCCGGAATTCTCAAGAGGGAGGAGGCCGACGCGCAATCGCTCGTGCATCTGTCGACCTGAACACGACCGGACACGAAGACAAGAATGAAGCGCCCGGCAATAAGAGGTATTTGCAATGTCCGCCACTGACAACAATCAGTCCAATTCCTGGTTCGGCTCGGACCGACGCAGATTGATCATTCAGGAATACGGGATTTTTCTCGCCTTCCTGCTGCTCGCCATCGTCCTCTCATTCTCGAATGAGTATTTCCTGACGGCCGGCAACATTTCCAACGTCTTGCTGCAGACCTCGATCAACGGCGTGCTCGCGATCGGCATGACATTCGTCATCCTGACGCGCGGTATCGATCTCTCCGTCGGCTCCGTGGTCGCGCTCACAGGGATTGTCAGCGCAAGCTTCGCAACGACCTCGGCGACGGCCGGCATTGTCGGTGCGCCGTATCCGCCCTATGTGGCGCTCGCCGCCGGCCTCTTGGTTGGTGTCGCCTGTGGCGCCGTGGTCGGCCTCATCGTCTCGCGCTTTGCCGTTCCCGCTTTTGTCGCGACGCTCGGCATGCTCTCTGCTTCCCGCGGCCTGACGCTGATCTATGGCGGCGGCAAGCCTGTGCCGGCACTGACTCCCGATTTCCGCTGGATCGGCACGGGTAACGTGCTCTCGATCCCGATGCCGGTCATCCTGCTTGCCATCGTCTTCATCGTCGCATGGTGGGTCCTGAACCGCACCCGCTTCGGCCGATACATCTATGCCGTCGGCGGCAATCCACATGCTGCCATCACCTCAGGCATCAATGTCAGCAAGCTGCGCTTCCTCGTTTACGTCATTTCCGGCGGCCTCTCCGGTCTGGCAGGCATGATCCTTGCTGCCCGCACCGGCTCCGCCCTGCCGCAGGCCGGCATCGCCTACGAACTCGACGCGATCGCGGCTGTCGTCATCGGCGGCACCAGCCTTTCCGGCGGCGTCGGCCGCATCACCGGCACACTGATCGGCGCGCTGATCATCGGCGTCATGAACAACGGCCTCGATCTGATGGGCATCCAATCCTACTACCAGCAGGTCCTCAAGGGCGCGCTCATCGTCGGCGCCGTCATGCTCGACCAAAAGAGAAACCTGGGCGGTTGAGCCCGAAGACATTCCAGTGTTGGCACTCGGAAAACCAAACGGCACGTCAAGACGACGGCCGGACTTTCAACGGAGGAGACTTATAATGAAGAAATTATTGATTGCTCTTGCTGCAGCGACAGCAATTCTGGCCTCACCTGCCCTCGCCCAAGACAAGAAGCTGAAAATCGGTGCGGCGCCCTACGGCCTGAATGCCGAATTCATGCAGATCTGGTCGGCTGCGCTGAAGGAACATCCCGCCGTCAAGAATGGCGATGTCGATCTGACCATCTTCGACGGCCGCTATGATGCGCTCGTGCAGCAGGAGCAGGTCAACACGATGATCACGCAGAAGTTCGATGCGATCATCTTCGTGCCGATCGATATCGAAGCTGCAGCGACGGCCGTACAGGCCGCCCACGACGCCGGCATTCCGGTCGTTGGCTCGAACACCCGCGTCAATTCCGATCTGCTGACCGCCTATGTCGGTTCCGACGACACGATCTCCGGCTACATGGAAGCCAAGACCGTTCTCGACAAGATCGGCTGCAAGGGCAATGTCGTCATCCTCGAAGGCCCCATCGGCCAGTCGGCGCAGATTTCGCGTCTCGAAGGCAACAAGAAGGCGCTTGCCGAGTGCCCGAATGTGAAGGTGCTGGAAGACCAGACCGCCAACTGGTCGCGCGCCGAAGCCCAAACCCTGATGGAAAACTGGCTGACCTCCCACCCTGGCCAGATCAACGGCGTCATCGGTCAGAACGACGAGATGGCCCTCGGCGCGATCGAGGCGATCAAGGCTGCCAAGCTTAACGTCAAGGACTTCGCTATTGCCGGCATCGACGGCATCACGGATGCGCTTCACGCGGTCAAGCAGGGTACGATGACCTCGATCCTGCAGGACGCCAGCGCGCAGGCTCAGGGTGCACTCGATCTCGCGATCTTTGCCGCCAAGAAGGGCGACTACAAGCCGGAATCCAAGATCTGGGAGCAGTATCCCGCCATGCCGTTCAACGACGGCAAGGAGAAGAATTACAATGTTCCGTGGACCCCGGTAACGGCTGAGAACATCGACAAGCTGCTTGAAACCCGCAAGTAAGATCAATGCGGCGGGGCGAACTATCGCCTCGCCGCACCCCGAAAACAGAGGCTTGAAAAAGATGACCGAGACATCCCCAGACATTGATTTGAATTTCCCGCTCTCAGGCAAGACAGCGCTTGTCACGGGCGGCGGCTCCGGCATCGGCGCTGCTGTTGCGGCGGCATTCGCCTCCAAGGGCGCGAAAGTCGCGGTTCTCGATATCAATGTCGATATGGCAAAGGCCAAGGCATCCGAAATCGGTGGCGGCGCTGAAGCATTCGTCTGTGACGTGTCCGATCCGGCCTCGGTCAACAAGGCGGTCAGCGATGTCGTCGCGCATTTCGGCGGCATCGATATCGCCGTCAACAGCGCCGGCGTCGTCTTCCTCGCCCCCGCCGAAGATCTTGCGCTCGACTACTGGGACAAGACGATCAATATCAACCTCAAGGGTACGTTCCTTGTCACGCAGGCCGTCGGTCGCGCCATGATAGCCGCCGGCAAGGGTGGCAAGATCGTCAACCTCGCCTCGCAGGCCGGCACCGTCGCTATCGAAGAGCATGTTGCATACTGCGCCTCCAAGTTCGGCGTGATCGGCATGTCCAAGACCTTTGCCGCCGAATGGGGCAAACACGGCATCAACGTCAACACCATCTCGCCGACCATCGTGCTGACCGAGCTCGGCAAGAAGGCCTGGGCCGGCGAGAAGGGCGAAGCCGCCAAGAAGCGCATCCCCACAGGCCGTTTCGCCTTCCCGCAGGAGATCGCAGCCGCCGCTGTTTTCCTCTCCTCGTCCGGCGCGGACATGATCAACGGCGCCGATCTGCTGATCGACGGCGGCTACACCATTCTTTGAGCGCAAACGCTCGACAATTTCGACAGGAGAGACCATGCAGCGGTTCATCAACAATCCCGATGAAGTCGTTGAAGATACTGTAAAAGGCTTCATCAAGGCGCATTCGGATATCGTCCGTCTAGCAGACAATCCGCGCGTCGTCGTCGCCAAGGATGCTCCGCATGCCGGCAAGGTCGGCGTGATCACCGGCGGTGGTTCCGGTCACGAGCCTGCCTTCATCGGCTATACGGGCAAGAACATGCTGGATGCGGTCGCAGTCGGCGAGCTTTTTTCGTCTCCAACGGCCAAGAGCTTCCACGACGCCATACGCGAGGCCAATGGCGGCCGTGGTGTTATCTGCCTTTACGGCAACTATGCCGGCGACAATATGAACGTGAAGATGGCAACGAAGCTTGCCGCCAAGGACGGGATCGAAGTCGCGACTGTCATCGCTAACGATGATGTCTGCTCTGCTCCCCCGGAGGAGCGCGAGAAGCGCCGCGGCGTTGCCGGCGAAATCTTCATGTGGAAGATCAGTGGCGCCAAGGCCTCCAAGGGCGCAAGTCTCGAGGAAGTCCGCGTAACCGCGCAGAAAGCGATCGACAATTGCCGTTCCGTCGGCATTGGCCTCGGTCCCTGCACCCTGCCCGCCGTCGGTCATCCGAATTTCCAGATCGAGCCCGGCACGATGGAAGTCGGCATCGGCCATCACGGCGAGCCAGGCGTTCGCGTCGAGCCGCTGAAGACGGCGGCGGAGATTGCCGAGGACATGTGCCAGATCGTGCTCGACGATCATAATCTGGCCGCCGGAACGGAGGTGGCCGTCCTCGTGTCAGGCCTCGGCGCGACACCGGTCAACGAGCTCTACATCCTGAACGACACGATCGAGACGAAGATCTCCGAGCGGGGGCTGAAGATCTACAAGACCTATATCGGCAACTACTTCACGTCGCTCGAAATGGTCGGCGCGACGCTGACCGTGATGGCACTCGACGAGGAGCTGAAAGAGCTTCTGGACGTCGAGGTCGAGTGCATGACACTGCTCTGAGGGGGACGCACGCATGCAGACATTCAACAATGCAACATCGGGTGATATCGTCTTGGCGATGACCGATCGTATCGTCGAGAACCGCGCCTATCTCAGCGAGATCGACGGCAAGATCGGCGACGGCGACCATGGCGTCAACATGGCCAAGGGCTTCGGCATGGCCGCGGAACGCCTGAAGGGCAAGAACCAGTCGCTGTCAGCCTCGCTCGATACGCTGGGCACGGTACTGATGACCGAGATTGGCGGCTCCATGGGCCCGCTCTACGGCGTCATGTTCACCGAGATTGCCGAAAAGCTCGACGGCATCGAGGCCATCGATAGCGCAGCCTATAGCAAGGCGTTGCATGCCGGGCTCGAAGGTATCCAGTCGATCGGTTCCGCCAAAGTCGGCGACAAGACGCTTCTGGACACGCTGGTTCCGGCAATCGAGGCGTTCGATGCTGCCAATGCTGTGGGCAAGTCCTTTGCCGAGGCGCTCGATGCATTAGTCGCAGCTGCCGAGGCTGGTCGCGATTCGACGCTTAACCTCGTTGCCAAGATCGGCCGCGCCAGCCGGTTGGGTGAACGTTCGCTTGGCGTTTTGGACGCCGGCGCCACCTCCTGCGCCATCATCCTGAAGGAGCTTTCGGAAGGCGCGCGCGCACGGCTGCAATAACAGGGCTCTCCCAAGGCTGCGCGATCCCGTGCTCCACCACGGGGTCGCGCGCCGCCCTTCCCCAAGAAGAAGCATTTGCAAACATGCGTCATTGCTTTCATCTTCAGGCGAAAACGGGAAACAGTGAATCATTATGACAGGCAAAGCATCTTCGGTCGGCAAGAACAGTGCAAGCAAGACGGGCGTGCCGGATGCGACCGATAGCATGCCCTTGCGCTATGGCGACGACCCCTATGTCTGGGCCTGCTGGCTCTATTACGAAGATGGCAAGACCCAAGGCGGCATCGCCGAGATTATGGGCATTTCGCGGGCGACCGTGAACAGCTATCTCGCCGATGCCCGCAGCCGCGGCATCGTCAATATCTCACTCGAGCCCTCTCGCCTGAGTTCGCTCTCCATTGCACAAGAACTCAAGCGCCATTTCGGCCTGCACGACTGTCTCGTGGTGCCCAGCGACGACGGTTCGCGACCGCTGATCGACCGCCTTGGAACCGCCGGCGCCCAGGCTATTGCCCGCCTGCTGAAATCCGGCGACACGCTTGCCGTCGCCTGGGGCCGAACGGTTCTCGCGGTCGCGGAGCAGGCCAATGTACCGAACTTGCAGGATGTCACCATCGTCCAGGCAACCGGTGGCACCCGTGCACTCTTTGCCTACACGCCGGAACTCTGTGCCAGTGCCTTTGCCAATGTGACAGGCGGCAGGCTCATCAATATCACCGCTCCTGCGATCGTCTCGGCGCCCGAGGTTCGCGGGATCTTGTTGCGCGAACCGCTGGTCGAGGATCAGTTTGCTACCCTTGCCAAAGCCAACAAGGCCATCTTCGGCGTGGCGTCGCTACGACCGAACTCGACGGTTCACAGCAGCGGTTTCTTTGAGTCCGTCTCCCTGCAGGATTATCTGGCCAAGAATGCCGTCGGCGTTCTTGCCGGCCGTTTCATCGACGCCAAGGGCCAGCCCGTTGCAGGGCCACTCGATGATCGCACCATCGGCATATCCCTCGACATGCTGAGATCCATCGGGCTGCGCATCGCCGTCGCGGGCGGCTTCGACAAGGTGCCTGCAATCCTTGCCGCCTTGCGCGGCGGCTATATCAACGTGCTGATAACCGACGCGGCCACCGGGCGCGGCATTCTGAATGCGGATGGCGTCACCGAATTCGATCAGAAAGCCCAGCAGCGTCCGCGCGTGGACAATAGCGTCGCCCTGCCCAGCAGCTATAGAACCCATATCAAGAAATTCCTCAACAATCCCGACGATGTCGTCGACGAGATGCTCGAAGGCATCGTCAAGGCACATGCCTCGCATATCGTGCCGATCAAGGGATCGAACCGCGCACTGATGGCGCGAACCGGCCCAAGGCCGGGCAAGGTCGGCTTGGTGATCGGCGGCGGCACCGGGCACGAGCCCTGCTTCCTCGGCTATGTCGGCAAGGGGCTCGCCGATGCCGTTGCCATCGGCAACATCTTTTCGTCACCGCCACCGACGCCGATCCTCGAATGCGCCAAGGCGTCGTCCGGCGGCGAAGGCGTGCTCTTCGTCTATGGCAACTACGCCGGCGACGTCATGAACTTCGAGATGGCCGCCGAAATGGCGCAGGAGCAGCAGATCGACGTTCGCACCGTGCTGACGACGGACGATATCTCCTCCTCGCCGATCGAGGATCGCGAAGGACGGCGTGGGGTTGCCGGCAATTTCTTCATTTTCAAGATCGCGGGTGCTGCCTGCGACAAGGGCTTGTCGCTCGACGCATGCGAGGCAGTGACACGCAAGGCCAATGACCGGACGTTCACGATGGGCGTTGCGCTGGAGCCTTGCTCCCTGCCGCAGACGCGACGCCACAACTTCGAAATTGGGCCTGACGATATCGAATTCGGCATGGGCATTCACGGCGAACGCGGCGTGACCCGCGAGAAGATGATGAGCGCCGACGAGATCACCGACCGGGTGATGGACCGTATATTCTCGGAAATGAAGCCGGTTGCGGGCGATCGGGTGGCCGTGCTCATCAACTCCTTCGGCGCGACGCCGCTAATGGAACTCTACATTCTGTTCCGCCGCGTCGAACAGAGGCTGTGCGCCAAGGACATCAAGATAGAGGCAAACTGGGTGGGGCATTATTGCACGTCGCTGGACATGGTTGGTGCATCCATATCCGTCCTGCATCTCGATCAGGAATTGACCGAAATGCTGCACCATCCATGCGACACCTTCGCCTTGAAGGTCGGATGAAGCTATAAAAATGTGCCCGGCGACAACAGAAATGGCCGGGACCGGGAGGAAGACGATGCCGGAAAAAGCCGCGCGATGCCTGGGCACTATGTTTCAGCGCATATCGATTGCGATCAATGCCGAAAAAGACCGCCTCTCCGAGCTGGATGGCGCGATCGGCGACGCCGATCACGGCATCACCATGTCTCTCGGCTTCATGGCGGTGAATGCCGAACTAGCAAAACTCGATCTTGCGCAGGCAATGCCCTCGGAGATCTTCTCCGTCGCTGCGTCCGCCTTCCTGGATGCCGTCGGCGCCTCGACTGGCCCGCTCTATGCCACCGCCTTCCGTCGCGTCTCGCAGGCACTGAAGGCGGACGAATCCCTCTCTCCGGCATGCCAGGCCATGATCATCGACGAGATGCGCGCTGGCATCCAGCAGCGCGGCAAAGGCCAGCGCGGCGACAAGACCATGCTCGACGCCTGGATCCCCGCCGCCGAGGCCGCCATCGATGCGAAAGCAGGTTCACGCGATGTTGCTGCCATGTGGAACGCCATCCTCGAAGCCGCTGAAACCGGCGCAAATTCCACCAGCTCCATGGTGGCCGCCCGCGGCCGGGCGGCACGGCTGGGGGAAAGGTCGCTCGGGCATATCGACCCGGGAGCGGCTTCGGCGGTGATTATACTGCGGGCGATGCGGGATACGTTTGAGGCGGGTAATGTGGATGGTTGAGCGACTAGCAGCCTACTGACACATGACCTCGCTAAAATGCGCTCGTCAATGCCTGCCCGATATTGGTTAGCCCACTCTCGTCGTTCCGATTTCAGACTTATCGAGGCAACAATTAGATGTCCGGATGCTTGATCCGCTCCCAAGCCTGACCGTCAAATCGAAAAATGTCCTTTGAAGCCACCACCCATAAAACATCTCCGACAGATTGCGCAAAGAACGGCCCATCATCAATGGATTCAGGATCGTCGCGACTCATAAGGCGCGGCAGGGGCGGCTGGAATCTGCGAAATTCGCCACTGCTTGGATCAAGCTCGTAAAGGCCGCCCGGCCTGACGCTCGCTGGCAAGACGAGCTTGTCGCGATAGGGCGTGATAGAATGAAACAGATTCAATCGCGTGTCGGCGTTTACTGGAGCGAAGCCGCGATTGCGGCTGCCATGCAAAATAACACCCTCACGACCGCAGACCCAGACACTTTCGGCGTTTTCAATATAAATGCCGGTCAGCGCAGCTTCAGCCAGCGGAATATTGATTTCATACAGCTCACTGCCGTCCCAGAAGCAAAGGACAGGCTTTGCTCGCTCGGTTCCACACACATAGACGGCATCTTCTGAAAGCCCCTTGATATCGTAGAAGACTACCTCTCGCGTACCTGGATTGAGAGCTTTCTGGATTATCCATTCTTTCCAGCCGGGCTGCCCCAAGCTAGGGCCACTCTCCAACAACCGCTTCTTTGCTTCAGGATCATTCAGCACCGCGTCAGATAGCATTCGCCAGTCATCGCGGCCGTGACGCACGTAAACCTGCCCGCCGGCGCCGCAAGCGTAAAGCCGCTCACCAATCTGGGAGATTTTCAACATCTTGCCGTAGAATTTGGAATCGTCCGCCGTTGTGCCTGCACCGACAATCCGCTCCTGGAATCTATCAGGCGATGCGAAGTGATAAACGTCGCCTTCCGCTGATAATAGGACAAAATAAGACTGAGATGAATTGTGGTCGGTAAAATAGACGACATCCTGAACGCTAAGCGGGAAATTTTCGTAATACCAATATTCACCAAGATCGGCTTGATGGCGATATTGATAAGCTCGTGCGTCTGGTTGGTAGACTTCGGAATTCTCCACCACCGCGACAATGGAAAGCACATCCTCGGATGCTGCGCGCGCTCGGGATAACATTCTCACGCTATTGCTCGCCTTTCGAATGTGTCCCCGTAGCGCCGCCGTTTCCGGCAAATACTCCAGAGATCTGGATGTTCGATCCGTTCCCACTCGGCTCCATCGAAACGGAAAATGTCCTTCTGACCGACAACCCAGAGAATATTGCCAATGCAGCCCGCGTAAAAGATGTAGTCGCCACGCAATTTCGGCAACGACGGAGAAAATCTTTTCAGGTCAGAAGTCTTCGGATCGACCTCGAAGAGCCCGCCCGGACGCGTGCTCGATGGCAAGACCAATTTGCCTCGATAGGGTGCAGTCATATGAAAAAGATTATGCTGCGATCGCAATGAAACCGGCGTAAAGCCGCGAGCATAGCTGCCGTGCAGCAATACGCCTTCTCGACCACAGATCCAGATGCTGTCAGGGCTCTCTATATATATGCCGGTGAGAGCTGCCTCCGAAAGGTGGGTATTCAGTTCATGAAGCGTATCGCCATCCCAGAAGCATAGAATTGGTTTGGTACCCTCTTCTCCACATAAATAGATCGCGTCTTCGTCGATACCTTTGACACCATTAAATAAAACGTTGCGCGGCTTGCTTTTCTTGGATTCCATCAACCAGGACAAATAATCCGGATCATCCGTCTTCGGACGATTTTTGCGTTGCTCTCGATACTTCACAGGATCGAAGAGCAAGCTCTCCGTCACAAAACGCCAGCCGTCTCGCCCATGGCGCACGTAGAATTGCCCGCCATCCCCCGCCGCATAAAGCCTATTTCCTATCTGTGAGATAGCAAACATGCGACATAGCCCTTGGCGTCATCGACCCAAGTCCCAGCCCCTTTTATTTTCTCGCGAAAATTGCCCTTCCACCATGCGTGGTATACGTCGCCCTCCGAAGACATGTAGGTCAGATAGTCAGTCGCATCATCGATATCCGGATTGCGGAACAACGTTATGTCCTGCATGTGGAAATTAAAGCTGTCATAATACCATTGTTCGCCAACTTTACCGTCATGCTCAAAGCGGTAAATTCGGCAATCGGGATCATAAGTGTCTGATATCTCCTGCACTGCGTTGACAATCACGATATTTTCGGACCGAGCGCAGGCGCGGGTAAATTCGATCTTTAGCTTCTCGCTCATTATTTTGAATTCGCTCCCCCGGCACCGACGCCGCTGCCTCTATCTACTCCCTTTAAAAGGTCGCTGTGACAGATCCGCCGGTATATCGCGTTGCACCCATTCTTGGCCGTCAAAAATGAAGTAACGAAGACCGTAGTCGAAGACATAGAGCCTTTCATTGCGGGAAAAGACAGCAGACGGCTGAACTCTCTGAGACCCTAGCTTGATCTTTACCTTCGGTGCGAAGGTCTTCGCGAGATGACCATCAAATTGGAATATTTCGGAATCAGCGATAAGAACTAAGTTGCCTTGCCAGAACGCCCCGCCAAAAAAGTTTTTTTCTCGATCGGGAACTGACGAAATCTCCGAAAGACCTCTTGGAGGGACACCCTCCATTACAAGTCCGTCCGAACCTATGACGTAGTCACTACCGTTCACTCCGCTTACGAAACTCGCGACATACGGGTAGTCGGATATTGCACTGGCTATACGCTGCGGCAATTTATGCTGTTTCCACGCATCAGGTTTGCCGCTGAAGAGCGTCGTCAGTTGCGGAAAGGCATTTCGCTCGGCCGACAGCTTTCTCTGAAGCGCGAGCACTTCATCTCCCGTCATGTCCTTGCGATAGAGGGGATGGCCGGGATAGAGATTAAAATACCGTGTATCCGCGGCCTGAGTTGCAGCCACGAAAATATCGCCCTCGCCGCTGACTCCAAGAATCGACCATTTCGGCTCCCGGTAGGGATACTCCGATTTCAAGGGCGGGGCCGCCTCTTCCCAGAGCGCATCCTTGCCGAGCTTCAGAAAACCGTCACTGCCTGCCACTAACCAACGATTGTCAAATGGAAGGATCGAGTTGAATTCGATGTCCGGCGCAGCCTCAGATTCGGCCCGGGTGCCTGGAATGACTGAATGTTCCGACCCTTGAGGACCCACAACATATATGTCGCCGTTGAGGCTGATCGCCACATAGGACGGCGCGCCATCCTTATCCGTCGCAGGCAGCACTTGGATATCACGGAGCTCCCGTCGAACGTCTGAGCGAGAGAAGGTTTGTCCGACAACGTCACGCATTAGGATAATGGTATAGGGATCGTCCCAACGCGGACCGCCAACAAGAGCCGCGAAATAGCGACCATCGTCGGCCATGGCTGCACCGCAGAGCTTCGGATTCCATTCGCCATAAAGCTCTTCGAAGTTGTCCTCATCGTCCAATATATCAGCCTTGGTTAAAGTTTCCGTCGCTTGAGAAAACACCGGCCGGATATTTATGGAACTCCATTTCGTCACATGAGGCGTCCCCATGGGTACCTCCCTTTACGCCAGCGCATGGACCTACACAGAGAGTTTTCTCACGGTTTCGATGACAAACCTTTGAAATCACGCTGCAGTAGTTCCGATGGAATGTCGATTTCGGTCCAGCGCTCGCCATCGAAGCTATGCACACCGTGTTTTGCGTCGAAGTAATAAAGCATATCATCGACGGTCTGAACTTTGATGGGCGTCGGAATGTTCTTGTTGACTGTCGGATCAAGGACTGGCTTGAGAGGAGACAAAAGATGTCCGTCGAACCAATGAAGGCCATAGTCTGAGGCGAGCACCATGCGGTCTTTGAACTTGGTGATCGAAATGAGCTTTTCACTATCTCCTTTGAAAGAAACGTCCTGAAATCCACGGTCGGCGTTCCCGACCAGAATCACACCATTGTCGCCGACGGCCCAGACTTTGTCTTTGCTCTCAATGAAGATATCGGCGAGCGTTGCCGGTTCTGGATAGAATTTTCCAGATCGAGGCATGGCGACAACCTGCCAATCCTGGCCATCCCAGTGGTAAAGCCGGCCCTCAATAACGCGTGTTGGAGCTTTCTTAGCGGCCTCTTCCAGATCCAATGCCTCTTCGTAACGCCCCTGTTTTACGAGTTCTTGATGGCGGGCATTTTCTTCCTCGGTAAGCTTCCGCCTCTCATTCTTCGGATAATAGCTGACGCTCATATATAGGTCAGTATCCGTCGTACCTGTCAGGCATCCGAAATTCAGATAGTCATAGGTTTCGGGCGCTCGAGGCAGCTTGTCCTTATGGAACCAGTCCCAGCGGTCGTCGGCGATTCGGTAGAGTTGCGAGTGATGACCGGTAACGAGAAACGTATCGTCAATCTGCGTCATCGCATTGACGTATCCCAGGTCGGTCGCGTCTTCAGAATAGACGCCCGCACCGCCGATCTTGAGTTTCGAGGGCTTCTGATTGCCAGCAGGCAGGGTATAGACGTCTCCCTCGTCACTGAGCGCGTGGACGACTGGTCGTCCGTCGGAACCACGCTGCGCCGTCAGGCCGGTAATATTGCGCGGCATATCGAATCGCGTCCACGGTTGCTCGAATTGCCCCTCATAAACGAGCACGTATGAGTACATGTCCTCATAGTCCTTGTTGCTGAAGCTGATCGCGAACGTGCTCCGATCCAAGGCAACGGCGGCATAGAGGCGATATGGGTCGAAGGGCTTCATCACGGATATTCCCTGCGTTAAGGACTTTGATCACGTCTTCATTTCGCGGCATTTTGGGCGGACGCATTGTCGTGCGACCAGGCTGTTCCCTTTTGCCTGCTACTTGCATGTCAGCAGCTTGCTTCGCCATTTTCCTACATTTTTCTGGAAGGCTTTCTACCTGATCTAAGCCTTGTGCGCCTCGTCCCTGATTTTCCCAAGTGGCGCGGTCCCTTGTGGATTGTAAGTCTTTCCCAGCGCCGTAAGCGCCGGATTGAGAGACGAGTGTACTGCATCGTCATCTGTACGGTGCATCCCTTCCGAAAGGCAAATCGCCTGTCCTTCATTATAAGCGGGCGAATTTGGTATCCGCCCTTCGGTGGAGTTTTTTTCCGCCTCGCTATTTGGAGCCGAGCCAAGACGATAGACCATATCGCGAATGATATGGTGCGCCTCACCCGGGCAGACCATATTGACATACTTGTATGGGCCGACGACACAGGGCCACTCGTCTTTATCCGAGGTGTCGACCCGCACGCCCTGCTTCATCGCCAATTCGAGCTTCTTCGATCTCTCGATCTTCAGAATGGTTTTGAGATAATTGCGTTCTTTGGCAATGTAGTCTTCATCGGCTCCGACAAAGGTGCCGTACCTGCTGTAAATGTGATCGGCAATGCGCTTCTTTGTCTGATCATAAAGCGCGTTTTCATCCGCTCCCATGGGATGAATGTTCTTTAGCTCAGCCTCGGCGGCGTTATTCGCGAGAATTGCATTGTCCAACTCATCGGTTCCGCCAGTGACGATTGCAAGCGGACCAGCAATTTTCCCGACGACCTTGCCAAACATCCCAAGCCGCTCGAGGACAGAGACGGCTCTCGATGATGATGAGATTGGCGGTTTTGGTATTTGGGGCGCTTCCTTCAACGCATCAGCCATAAATTGCTTCAGCAATTGCTGACCTTCGGGGGAGCTAGCGTCAAAGGCTAATTGAATTGGCCTTTGCTGGCTTCGCAGCGACCCGGACACGGGATCGGTGTCAACCGGTGGATCATAAGTCTGCGTGCATCTGACAAAGATCGCCTCGCCTTGTGTGTTTCTGCTATTGCTCCTCTCTTTGATCCACTCCCGTAATTGATTTATCGCTTCCAGGGTAAAATTCTTCCACTCAAGGCGGCTTGATTCCGATTGCTTCGAAAACACCGCGTCGATTAATTGTCTTCCATTGCTATGGAGGTCCAATTGTCGAAAAGATCCCAGAAGTCCATGTTCGTCATGGGCTCGTCATCATCAACCCAGAGAAGCAATCCCTCCGGGTCATCAACGAGGGTGCTGTGAAGGCTGATATAGCCCTGCCCCTTTCCACCGCTGTTGAATATGTGAAAATAGTCCTTCGATTTGACCGTCTCGAATAGTTTCGAGGAAGGCTCCGTCCAATACTCGTTGCCATCCTTGCCTATCGGACGGATTTCTCTTTCTGGGAGTAAACCGCCCATAGAATGGAAGTCGCAGAAGCCGTCGAGCGCTTTGTAGAAAGCCCCAACGCTTCCTCCGAACATGGATTTATCAGTCGGTGCAAATCCCCTGTATGATAAGACCTGATCGTCCGCCTGCCGGTCGGCAACTAGCGCCACATCGTCTCGTACTTTGACGAGATAGGCATCGGTCGTTCTCTCCAGAAGAAGACTGCTCGTTTCTGGCATATGAATGAAGACTTGGCGCACAAGCGCCCTAAAGGCCTCCAATCTCCGGCTTTGATCCGCAGTCGCAATGTCCACCCAAAAAGGCGGCAGCGAACGGCCGATATCTGCCACATTGAGAATGACCTGATAATCACTCCCCCAAAAGCGTGAAAGATAGGTGTCGTTCATTCAAAACCTCATGAATGGTGCTTATCTTCCAGAAGATAGATCGTTAATTTGCTGCTGCAACTGAGGCCTAATTTGGTTTGAGCGCTCGATCATTTGCTGCCGAAGAGTCGAATTAACCGCGATTCTATCGTCGCCTTGCCCATAATAAATCCAGTCTTCGAAGGACTTCGCCCCCTTTGAGGAGTTTGCCGATTTGCTAAGCCCTGTGAAGTTATCAGGATTATTTAGGACTTTAAGCTGATTCTCAGTGCTCAAATCTGCAAATCCGTCCATCTCAGTGATATTTTTCATGGAAACAATATGATCTGCCTCCAAGGGTCCAGTACGTTGTTTGCCCGGCAGCCAAGGATCATCAACTGGATTCTCGGGCGTGGCAACGGGCTGTCCCTCATTGACCTTATCTCGCATAGCCTGAGATGGCGTCTTCTTTCTAAGTTTATCGTACTCTTCTTTCGAGAGCTTCTTTTTCGGCGATTTCTCTGGGTCTAACTTCGTACTCCTCGCACCCTGTGCGCCGTCTTCAATCTTCCCCTCAATACGCCGCGCATCATTTACCGTTTCCGCAACTTCTTCCGCGCGATGAGCTTTCGCGAAAACGCTAGCCCCAACAGAAGCCGTTTTGCCAGCAACCGTGACAGCACCTTTGGTCGCGAGAGCTTCCACAGCTAATTTTACAACGTCAAAAGTACCATGACCAGCGGCCTGTGCCAGACCACCCTTTGCATAGGCTTCGCTGTAAGGGTCAGCCACACCATGCCATATTGAACTCGCGGTGTTGGTAGTATTATCCCATCCTCGGGCCAGAGTTGCACCCGGGTTGTCATATAGGTTCTGCCCAACTTCGGCGGTCCAATTAGCGGCCCCGACTGCGCCATCCTTGACACTTTCAGCGCCCGCGGCGACCGTCCCGCCAGGATCATTCCAAAGGTCGGACGCCAGATTCTTCGTACCGTCCCAGAGATTTGAGCTGACTTTCTTGACACCGTCCCAGGTTTCGCTGGCGTTTTCGGTAAAACCATCGGCAAATTTTTCGCCGGTGCTACGTGTGTCCTGCGTCTTCCCGGAGCTCTGGTTCTGTTTATCCGTGGCATCCGGCGCCTTGTCAGTCTCGGTCGACTGAACATAAACATACTCGCCAGGGCAGTTGCCATTGTTCAATGTGCAACGATCTGTATGACGCTGTACCGGTACGCCGTTTGCTCGCACGATGTTAGACGAGGTCACCGGCGTTACGACATTTCCCACGGTGCCTGATTTTACACCCAGTCCCGTTCCAGGCTGATCTCCATAAGTCGCTGTGAATTGTGAATTAGAGCGCTTGATAACCTTCCCGTTGGATTTCACATCCGGGGAGTAATTCTGTTTATCGTCGGCCTTGCCCCATACCATGTAGGGCACGGGTGCAGTTGGTGAACGACAAACATCCGGCGACAGGCAAACCGCAATCGCGGAGCTGTCATCGGGAATGAATTCCGGGGGCGGTGGAACGGCTGCCGTAGGGCTTATTCGAGGGCCTTTCGTGGCTTGCTTGCCGTTGTCCAACAGCAAACTACTATTGGGATCGATCCGTACATACTCCAGAGGCTCTGGCTCTGGGGGCGCTTCTGCAGGCTGATTGCCGGCCATTAGCTGACACCTTCAGAAAGATTGACAGCAGTCATCCTGGGCAGCCCGCGACGCTCCGGCCAGGGAAAGCCGATCCGCCAGGTCAGGAAAACGCGCCCCACACCGGGCCTCATGTCGAAATGGACGCCGTCGAGCACCATGGGGCCACGCGCCGGGCCTGTACCCCGATCGATTTCAATCTGAAGACCAACGCCAGGCAGGCGGCCATGGAACATCTCTAATCCCGGCAGGAGGTGATCCAGCTCAAAGGCTTCGTCGCCCCGCAGCCAGGGATTTGCCACCAAGTCCGGATGCGCGGCCTGCCAGAAGGAGAAATCGAAGTCATGGGGGAGCAGAGGATGCCTTTCGTTTAGCCAGGCTTCGTCATAGGTTCCGGCTTTCCGTATCCGATCCTCCCAGAATGGCGAAAGCGGACCAAGACCTGCCGGCGCCGGCCTATCGTCGACGGAGCGAACCGGTTCGTTTGCATCCTCAATCTGCGGCGCCGGCCATTCCGATCTTTCACGGTATTGGTCCTGATCGACAAGCCCGATCCCAAGGGGGTTCCGTTCGAATATCTCGCCGTTCTCGATCCTGCCGCCGAACGCTAATCGCCAATCAATGGGCACATAAGTCACAGGCTCTCCCGTGGTCAGATCCCACCCGTCAAGCGCATCCTCTTTCTCCTTGTCGATCAGTCCACGCCACGTCTTGCGAGTCTTCGCCCGCCAGACACGAGGCCCATGGACGCGCAGGCGCTTCTGCACGGACCCAACTTTCAGGCCGCAGGTCCAGGAAGACGCCTCGACGCGGCCTGGCGCAAAGGCAGCTCCGACAAAAGTTACATCCGTACCTGGCTTGAATGGCGCCAGATCGGTGCAGGCCATCTGCGGTGTCTCATGCGGATCGCCGTCATAGACATCCGACATGACCAATGGTTGCTGATTGTCGTCTAAGACCAGCGGACCGTCACTTGCCAGTTTGAACGTGCCTCTGGCGACAACAACCCCTAGCAAATCCCCCGCCAAATTATATTGCCGGAAAGCGAGTGCCGGAAAAGGTGTGCGATTGTCGACCGACATGGCGCCTCAGCCCTGTGCTGTCGTATCAGACGATGTCGGCGAAGCTTCGGCGAAGCCGCCGCCGGGCTTGTTGAGATCGACGACTTTGCCGTTGATCTGCGTCGGCCCGGATGCGGTGAAGTTGAAATGCGTCCCCAGGATGATGACTGTGCCGTCCTGGCGCATGATGAATTTGGACGCGCCGCATTCTATGACGAATTCGTCGCCCACGATCACTTTCTTGAATTTTCCGACCTTTTCGAGTGACGTCTGACCGACATGCGTAACCTTGCTGACGCCGATCTGCTCGGCTCTTGCAATGCCGATGGTGTCCGATTTGAACGACCCGACGACGGTGTTCATGATGCCCGGAAGTGGAAAGAGGCTGCTTGCCGCTTCGCCCAACCCACTGCCGGAACCAGATAGATTCGTTCCTGCATCCGCCCTCGGATTTGGCCCCGAGACCACGCCGTCTCGGCTGCCAAGCCCACCCAATCCAAGGAAGCCCAAGGCGGAGGAGGCAATAGTGCCGGCGAATGCAGCAAGTCCCTCCCCACCCCCGCCCGCGATCTGACCTGCCTGTGAAAGCAATCCGGCCGTCTGCCCCGAAAGTCCCTGCACCGCACCCATCAGCGCCATGGCCATCGGCCCCGTACCGCCGACCACCGTATTCACGGAGCCGCCGATCTCGTGCTTCTGGTTGCCGCTCACCTCGACGGCGCGATTGCCGCCGATGGAGGCGATCTCGTGGCGGTCGACGCGTTTGGTGCGGTCGTTGCGTACGCGCGTCGTCTGGTCCTTCTGCGCGTGGAAGAACATGTTCTCGCGGCCGGCATCGTCCTCGAAGGTCATCTCGTTGAAGCCGGTGCCCTTATGCGTATTGGAGCGCAGGACCATGCGGGTCTTGTTGGCGGGAAGGTCGTAGGGCACGCCGTTGCTCGGGTTCGGCACCACGCCCGTCACCAGCGGCCGGTCCGGATCGCCGTCGATGAAGGCGACCATGACTTCCATGCCGATGCGGGGGATGACCTGGCCGCCCCATGTGCCGCCAGCCCAGCTCTGGGCGACGCGCACCCAGCAGGTATCAGATCCATCCTTCTTGGCGCGGCGGTCCCAGGGATACCAGAGCTTGAT
This sequence comes from Martinezella sp. CNPSo 3732, assembly GCF_057784515.1. NCBI lineage: Bacteria > Pseudomonadati > Pseudomonadota > Alphaproteobacteria > Hyphomicrobiales > Rhizobiaceae > Martinezella > Martinezella sp. CNPSo 3732. The sequence continues at coordinate 163,215 of NZ_JBXSOO010000009.1, read as the reverse complement.
GCGGCCATACTGGTCCGGATGGATTTCTTCTCCGGAGGGGCCGGCAACGATCGCCACCTGCGTGCCGCGGATGCGTGGCCGTTCGGTCTTGCGATGCGGCGTCATCGCGACGCGTGACGGCACGGCTTCGAATTCGTTGATATATTCCGGCTGATCCGCATTGGTTTCATAGGAGGGATCGACCGCATAATGGGTGGCGCGAATGATCACATGTTCTTCATAGACATGTTCGGGATGCGCCACCTCATAGGGCGTGAACCGCCGGCCGGCCTCCAATATGCGCGATGACGATCGTCCCAAGACACGATTGTGATCGGCCTCGCTTGCCTGCATGCGCAGCTTCTGCGCCCGCTCTGCCTCAGCCACGGAGGAAATGCGGGCTGGATACTCGTAAAGCTCCCGCTTCATCGCCCCCGGCATCTGCACCAGCGAAGGCGTGGTTGTGCCCGGCACCATCTGCGGCGTCTCGAAATTCCAGTCCGCGCCGGCGCGCTGGCCTGGAACATAGGCGTAATGCTTCGTCCAATCGCTGATATGATTGCGGTCTGTCGAGCCTTGGGCAAGGCGCACACGCCCCTCTCCCTGCGCAGAAGGAGACGGGCCGGCCCATGAGTTGGCACCGTCGGCAACATGCAGCCGGTGGCTGCCCTCCTCATGCGAAAACCAGTAAAAGAGACCATCTTCCTCGAAGCGGCGGGTCAGGTAATCCAGATCCGTCTCGTTCCACTGCACGGAATAATGCTGCGGTGGCGGTGGCGTCACGACACCGGAAACATCCGGAGCCGGAATGCCGTGTTCGGAAAACAGCGTCTCGACGATATCGATGCTGGTCTTGTCCATCCAGATGCGGCAGTCCGAGCGCTGCGACAGCAGCCACATCTGCGGCTTAATCACCATCGAGTAGGAACGCAGCCCGCGCGTAATTGGCGGTCCTTCCTGAAGTGCGGTGACCAGGCCGTTGAACGGGCGGCGAACGCCATCTCCACCGTCTTCATCCTGCTGGACTTCCAGGGATATATCGATCAGTCGACCGATCAGCTCCTCCGGCTTGATGACTTCACGCTTGGCGCGGACGGAGAGTCGGATGTCGAAAAGCGACGAAACGCCTTCCGTGATCATCACTCGCTCCGGCAGGAGCTGGTCCGTTCCAAGCGGTGAGGAAACCCTCAGATTTCGGGTTGCCTGGATGAAATCATTGGCCGAGGGCTGATCGTTCATCTGCGCTTATCCTACCAGTGAGCTTCCCGACCCTACGGTGCCGGTACTGCCGATCTGCTGTTTGCGACCGCCAACCAGATAGACGATTTGGAACAGGGTGCCGTTCGGCAACGTCTCGTGCATGCCCGGGCCATAGAGTACCTGCGGGGTCAGGATCTTGCCGATATCGGCGCGGTTCGGCACCGTCCCGAGCAGATAGGCGCCGCGCGCCATCAGGACGCGCGTTTCGCCATCGCTGACGGAATAATTGAATTGCGCAACGAACACCGAATGATGGTTGGTATCCATTTCGCGGATGATGTGCGCTTCATTGTTGCGCAGCCATCTCTGGAGCCAATGCGTCAGCGACATCTCGTTGGCTTTTTCGGAGAACATCCGGAAAAGCGATGCGGCGGCACCCACGGCCTGGCCGCGTGCCGCGAATTCGCGCGGACCGCTCTGATAGGAAAAATAATCATAGGATGGGCCGCGGCCCGCACGGCGAACGGGCGGAAGATCGGCCTGCTTGACCGGCTCCATCTGCAGCGCCGGCGACGAAACTGAAAAATCTACCATGGCGACCTCGATTAATGGGCGTTTGCCGGCACATGACAATCGCTGCCACCACAGCGATCTGGTACCGGACACGATTCCGGCGCGCTGATGCCAACGCGCCGGAATGCGATGCTAATGTTAGGCAGCCTTGGTGGTTGCCAGATCGTAAGACGCAATCATCGGCGACTGCGGGGTCTGCGAGTCGTCGTAAGGCGTGTACTTCACTTCCATCTTGGTGAAGTTGAGCTTGATCGTTTCGACCGGGCGGTCGCCGTTGGAATCGACCGAGTAGCTGGCGATCAGCGTGTTGGTGAGCGTGTACTCAATGTAGGTGTCGCCCGGGTTGCCGGTCGTTACCAGATGAATCACGGCCTGCTTGCCGGTGCGGCCCGAGCATGCTTCCTGGAACAGCTTCGTCGACGAGGAATCGCTGACCTTGGTCAGGATAACTTCCGAAACGGTCGGCTCGGAAGCTTCGCGGTTCGCAGCCGAACCGGCTGACGTCTTCATGTTACGCGAAACATTCCAGTGGATGACTTCGATATCCATCCACTTCTTGTGCTGCTCGTGGGTTGCATCGCCCTGAATTCCGTCGATCTGCAGATAAATCGGCATGCTCTGAACTCTCCTGTTGAGATTTGAATTCGCCCTGTCGCTGCAGGGCGGGGTTACCCTTCCGTCTAATGCCGCATCCGGGCGCTGTGTTCGTCCGGGGCTGCTTTATTCGCCGTGCCGCCTTCCTCGGGGCCAGCGAATTCATGATCGCCCACCGGATTCTCCTCGATGAGAAAGCGGTGATCGTGAAAGCTGATGGTGATGCCGCCAACCTTGCGCCCCGTCGCAACCGCATCGAGGAAAAAGGTCGAAAGCTCTGGCAGAAGATCGCGGCCAATCATGGTTTCGATGGCACGCGCGCCCATCTCGCTCGCCTTGGCGCGGCCGACCAGCGCCTCGCGGGCTTCGGAAGCAAGCGAAACGCTCGTGCCATAGGAGGCGGCGACGCGATCACGGATGCGGCCGATCTGAATGTCGACGATCCCGCTCAGCGTCTCGCCATTCAACGGCATGAAGGGCAGAACGGTCGTGCGGCCGACAAAGGCGGGCTTGAAGTGCTTCTGCAATTCGGGAAGCAGCAGTGCTTCCAGCGCCTCGCCCTCAGGCATGGTTTCCGGATCGGCTGCCAGGGCTGCCAGGAGTTCCGAGCCGGTATTTGCGGTCATCACGATCGTGGTGTTCTTGAAATCGATGTCGCGGCCTTCGCCGTCACGCAGCGTTCCCTTGTCGAAAACCTGGTAAAACACTTCCTGGACGCCCGGATGCGCCTTGTCGATCTCATCCAGTAGCAACACCCCATAGGGGCGACGGCGGACAGCCTCGGTCAACACGCCCCCCTCGCCATAGCCGACATAGCCGGGCGGCGATCCGAGCAGCAGCGAAACCTTATGCTCCTCCTTGAACTCGGACATGTTGATGGTCGTCAGATACTGGCTGCCGCCATAAAGAAGATCGGCCAGCGAAAGCGCCGTCTCGGTCTTCCCGGTTCCTGACATGCCGACGAGCAGGAAGACGGCAGGCGGGCGGCGCGGATCGGAAAGGCCGGCGCGTGCAGACCGCATCGCGGCCGAAATCCGCGCGATTGCATTATCCTGTCCGAGCACACGCTCCTTCAGCCTTGCATCGAGCGTCTTGACGGTCTCGACCTGATCGGACAGCAGTTTGCCGACTGGAATGCCGGTCCAGCGCGCAACGATCCCGGCGATCACTTCCTTGTCGACCACGCGCGGCACCAGCGGCGTTTCACCGGCAACGTCGGCAAGGCTGCGCTCGGCCTGCATGAGGGCTGCGCGAGCGACGTCAACGGACGAGCCGTTGGGCGGGAAGAGAGCGACATTGTCACCGCGCGGGCGAGCGCCATCTTCGGCTTGCGGAGCATTGGGATCGGCGAGCGTGGCTTCGATGCGATCGGCTTCGGCCGACAGCCTGATTTCAGCATCGAGCTTGGCCTGCAACCGCTCGATCTCGCTTGCCACTTCGTGCTTTTCGCTCTTGATGACGGCAAGGCGCTCGAGGATATCCGATGTTGGCGGCTCGGCGGAAAGTGCGGCGGCTTCGACCTCCAGCATCTCCTGCTCGTTGCGCAATCCTTTCAGCGCTTCAGGAACGGTCTGGCGCGCCAGAGAGACAGCGGCTGCTGCGGTATCAATGAGGCTGATTGCCTTGTCGGGCAATTGCCGCGCCGGAATATAGCGAGCCGAAAGGCGAACTGCGGCCGCCAGCGCCTCGTCGCGAATGCGCACCTTGTGATGTGCCTTGAAGCTGCCAACCACACCGCGCAACATGCGGATTGCCGTTTCTTCGTCGGGCTCGAGCACCTGAACGACCTGGAAGCGTCGGGTTAGCGCCGCATCCTTCTCGATGTAGCGTTTGTATTCGCTCCAGGTTGTCGCCGCGATCGTCCTGAGCTCACCGCGCGCCAGCGCCGGCTTCAAAATATTGGCGGCGTCGCCCTGCCCAGCCTGTCCGCCGGCACCGATCAGACCATGCGCCTCGTCGATAAACAGGATGATCGGTTCCACAGAGGCCCGCACGGCCGCGACAACGCCGTGCAAGCGACGCTCGAATTCGCCTTTCACACCGGCGCCAGCCTGCAGCAGGCTGAGATCCAGAAGGAGAATCCGTACCGGCTTCAGCATATCCGGCACGTTGCCGGCGGCAATCTCCAGTGCCAGCGCCTCGGCAACGGCAGTCTTGCCGACACCTGCCTCGCCGACCAGCATCGGATTGTTCTGACGGCGGCGCATGAGGATATCGATGACCTGGCGCAGCTCACGATCACGACCGATGACCGGATCAACACGACCGAGCCTTGCATCCGCCGTCATATCCCGCGTGTACAGGCGCAGGAATTCATTCTCACCGGCAGCGGTAGCGGCTTCGGAATTCTGTGACGGCGAGGATGCGCCGTTCGCAGTGGAAACCGCATTCAACTTTTTTTCGAGCGTGGTGCGATCAATGTTACGCAGCGAAGGTGCCATGCCTCGCGCCATGATTCGCAGCGACTGGTCATCGCTCAGCGCGGTCAGAAGATCCGCGAGGGTGATGCTGTTCCGCCCACATTGAAGCGACGCGACAAGCCACGCCTCGCGCATCAGAGCAAGCAAGTTTTGAGAGAGCACCAACGCGGCACCATCGCCCCTCGGCAAGTCTGCGATGGCGCTATCAAGCTCCGTGCGGAGCGCCGCAGAGGGAACGCTAAGTTCTTCAAACAAAGAGCAAACTTCAGATACATCCAGCAATGATAGTATCCAATGTGCGACATCGACATTTGCATGACGATCACGTGCTGCGAGCGACGCCGCAGCCTCGAGACCGACGCGCAATGCGGGCTCAAGCGTTCTGATCAGACGATTGAGATCGATGTTCGACACCTAGAAGTTTCCTCCTTGTGGTTTCATTTCAACTACACCCTCCAAATCGCGGCAACAACTAGGGCGGTTATTCCCACACGTCCAGATGGACTACAAAGATTTTTTCATGTGGTCAAAAATTGGGATCGTCATAATTCTGTTGCAGAATAGACATGGTTGACAAAGGAATATATCGACCTAACTATCACGCCCTCTAATGATGTAGTTCATGATATGGAGTTAATCCCCTGCTGAACGTTCGCGACATAGAAACTCCACTCGAAGAAAACGCGCCATGCGGAGAAAATGTTCGCGACAATACTTCTACGCGCGAAATATACTATAGAATAAAGGATGCAAGAAACCAGGCTCGCGCTGCAGAACGAGGTATATCGCCAGGCGAAAATATTGGCCTTTCTCCGCTTTGGACAGATGTTAGCAATCTCGGATTGCAGATTATTTCTTCGAAAAGTAAGGATCTCGAAGTATTAGCGTGGCTGGCTGAGGCGGAATTACGTCTGCGCGGTTTCGAAGGGTTGCGGGATGTCTACTATGCAATCGCGTCGCTTTTGGACAAGCATTGGGAGAAATTTCATTCCGTCGGCGCTGACGATATCGAAGAGCGCCTCGCGCCGCTTTCCGGTCTCAATGGCATAGGCGGCGAGGGAACCATCATCCAGGCGATCAGGCTGTCGCCACTCGTTCCGGGCGCGAAATTCGGCCAGTTTTCCCTCTGGGATTTTCAATTGTCGCAACGTCCCAACGAGGTGAAACGGCGTGACGAGCTGAGTCAGGCGGCCCTTGAAGCCGGTATGGCCGCGATGAGTTCGCATCTCGAAATGGTCAATGGTTGCCTTGCCGCTTTTGACCGGCTCGTGTCCGTTCTGAACGAGCGGTGCGGACCGATGGCGCCGCCGAGTTCCAATACGCACAACGTCCTGCAGGAGGCTGTTTTGGCGCTGCGCACTCTTGCTGGCATCGAATCGCAGACAATTGAGAGCGTGGCGGAGCCCCAACAGCAGGAGGGTGCGGGCGAGCAGACGCAAGGCCGTCCCCGGCCCTTGAGCGCCGAACAGATCGGCTCGCGCGAGGAAGCCTTCGAGCTGTTGCTTGCCGTCGCGCGTTACTTCCGCCGCACCGAACCGCACTCGCCGATCTCGATGTCGATCGAGACGATGGTCAGGCGCGGCCGAATGGATTTTTCAGAACTACTGGCCGAATTACTGCCCGAACAGCAGGCGCGCAATGCCGTGCTGACGGCGGCCGGCATTCAGCTGAAATCGAACAAGAGCGGGTGAGAAATACAACCGATCTTTCGAACTTTTTGCAACCGGCCCTTTCCAAAGTCGAGTTGCGCCACATGTGAAGAGCGAATTTGCCGCTGGCATTGAAGGAGAGATTTTATGGCGAGTGTTCACGAAAAGCTGGAGCGAGTGCGCAAGCCCAGGGTCCACATCAAGTACGAAGTGGAAACCGAAGGCGCCATGGTCGTGAAGGAATTGCCGTTCGTCGTCGGCGTTCTCGGCGATTTCTCGGGCAATCCGACACAACCGCTGAAACCGTTCGGCGAGCGCAAGTTCGTTCAGATCGACCGCGACAATTTCGACGACGTGATGCGCCGCATGACGCCGGGCCTGAACATCTCGGTCGAAAACACGCTCGAGGGCGACGGCTCGCAGCTTCCCGTCTCCCTGAAATTCGAAAGCATGCAAGATTTCGAGCCCGGCTCCGTCGTCAGCCAGGTCCCGGCGCTCAAGGCGCTTCTCGATGCGCGCAACCAGCTTCGCGACCTCATGAGCAAGGCGGATCGCTCGGAAGAGTTGGAGCGACTGCTCGAAGACGTCCTACAGAACAAGGCCGATTTGTCCAAGCTGATGTCGGAGCTCGGATTGGCCGAAAAGCCCGCCGCAAGCTGATCGTCGTCGGCGATCAGCCACTGCCGATCGCCCAAACCCGTTTCAAGCGGCCGGTAGCGACGGATTTCAAGCTCCAACGATATCGCCCGCATTTTCCGCAAGGATCGAAAAATGAGCGCTGAAAGCCAACTGAAGACCAAAGAGGCCGAGTTTGCGCCTGAGGAAAATCTGCTGTCGCAGATCGTGGCCGCAACCCGGCAAACCGAACCCGATCGTGCCCAGGATCTCTTGAGAACGCTGACCGACCAGGCGTTGAAGGGCACGGTCACCTATGACCGCAACCTGACCGTCACGCTCAACAAGGCGATTGCCGAGCTTGACCGGAAAATCTCGCGTCAGCTTGCCGCGATCATGCAGTCACCTGAATTCGCCAAGCTGGAAGGCAGCTGGCGCGGCCTGCAATATCTCGTCAAGAACAGCGAAACCAGCGTCAATCTGAAGATCCGTGTGCTGAACGCCTCCAAGCGCGACATCTCCAAGGATCTCGCAAAGGCTGTGGAGTTCGACCAGTCGCGACTCTTCAAGTCGATCTACGAAGACGAGTTCGGCACGCCGGGTGGCGAACCCATGGGCGCGCTGATCGGTGACTATGAATTCGACAATTCCTTCGACGACGTGCAGACGCTACAGTCGATTTCGTCGATTGCGGCCGCGGCCTTCGCGCCGTTCATTTCGGCTGCCAGCCCGCGCATGTTCGGCTTTGACGACTATCGCGAGCTTGCCCGCCCGCGCGACCTGGAAAAGATCTTCGAAACGGTCGAATACGCCAAGTGGCGCAGCCTGCGCGAAAGCGAGGATTCGCGCTTCGTCACGCTCGCCCTTCCCCGCGTGCTTGCCCGAATGCCCTATGGCCCGAAGACCAATCCCATCGACGACTTTGCTTTCGACGAAACCGATCATTCGAAGACCGGCGAGCTCGACCACAACGCCTACTGCTGGATGAATGCAGCCTACGTGATGGGAACACGGCTGACGGATGCCTTTGCCCAGAGCGGCTGGTGCACGGCGATCCGCGGCGCGGAAAACGGCGGCAAGGTCGAAAACCTGCCGATGCACATCTTCTCGAGCGACGATGGCGACCTCGACCTCAAGTGCCCGACCGAAGTCGGCATTACCGACCGTCGCGACGCCGAGCTCGGCAAGCTCGGTTTCCTGCCGCTCTGCCACTACAAGAACACCGACTATGCCGTGTTCTTCGGCGCACAGACGACGCATAAGCCGAAGCTTTACGACAAGCCCGAAGCGACGGCCAACGCCGCGGTATCCGCGCGCCTACCCTACATGATGGCTACCTCGCGTTTCGCCCATTATCTGAAGGTCATGGGCCGCGACAAGATCGGCTCCTTCATGGAAGCGCAGGACTGCGAAAACTGGCTCAACCGCTGGATCGCCAACTACGTCAACGCCAATGACGATGCCGGCGAGGAATCCCGCGCCAAATATCCGCTGCGCGATGCCAAGGTGACCGTCCAGGAAGTTCCGGGCAAGCCGGGCTCCTACAACGCCGTCGCCTGGATGCGCCCCTGGCTGCAGATGGAAGAGCTGACCACTTCGCTCCGCATGGTCGCCCGTATTCCGAGCAAGAACTAGGAGAGGTAGCGCGGCGATCTCCTCGCCGCGCACCTTTAGTCAGCGCCATGACCGCGACAACGACGGAACCGAGAGCAGCCTGGCCGCGTCAGGTGCATCGCGTGATCGCCATGATCGACGATGCGCTCAACAGGCAGGTCAATGCCATCCTGCACCACCCCGAGTTCCAGGCAATGGAATCGCGGTGGCGCGGGCTTGCCATGCTTATGCGCCACACCGGCCGATCGGAAGAAGTGAAAGTCAAGATCCTCAGCGTCAGCTGGGCGCAATTGACGCGGCATCTCGAGCGGACGACGGATTTCGACCAGAGCCATCTCTTCGAGCTGATCTACAGCCGCGAGTTCGGCATGCCCGGTGGAGAGCCCTTCGGTCTGCTGATCGGCGACTACGAGCTTTCTCCACAAGATCGGACCGGCGGGGATACGGTCGGCGCGCTCACGCAGATCGGCATGGCCGCCGCTGCTGCTTTCTGCCCGTTCGTAGCCGCCGCGGCACCACAGGCCATCGGCCTGCAAGATTTTGACGAGCTCAATCGCGTCCAGGATTTTTCCTGGCTTGCCTATGATCCCACCCGCATCCGCTGGAACGGGCTCCGTGCCCGAGAGGATTCCCGTTTTTTGGGCCTGGTCGCCCCGCGCATCCTGATGCGTGCGCCCTATCAGGCGTTTTCCCGTAGGCGCGACGATCGGTTCCCGTTCCGCGAAAGCATCGCTGCCGACGGCAGCACCCTGCTTTGGGGCAATGGCGCCTTCGCCTTCGCGATGATCGTCATCCGCAATTTCATCGAATCCGGCTGGTTCGCCGATATTCGCGGCGTGACGCAGGATACGATCGATGGCGGCATGCTGAGCACGGAGGAACTTGCGCCCTATGATCTCGGCATCGAAAGCAACGGGTTGTCGCAGCAGGCTCCCGTCGAGATACGGCTGACCAGCGGGCAAGAGCAGCAGCTCTGTGAACTCGGTATCGTGCCCGTAGCGACCACCTACCTCTCTTCCTCGGCGATCTTCAATTCCAATCAGTCGCTGCATGCTCCGCCCCATTATTCAAGCGAGCACGCCCGGCAGAATGCCCGCATCGCGGCGATGCTGCAGTATGTGCTCTGCGCCTCGCGCTTCTCGCACTACCTCAAGGTCATCATGCGCGATGACATCGGCAAATTGGCCGATAGAACATCGATCGAACGCAAATTGAATGACTGGCTGTCGACCTATACGCTCGGCAATGACGACGCCGACCTGTCGCTGCGCACGCGTTTCCCGCTGCGTTCGGCTGGCATCAACGTCGATGAAATTCCCGGCAAGCCCGGCATGTTCGCCTGCAATGTGCGGCTGCAACCGCATTTTCAGCTCGACGACGTCTCGACAAGTTTTCATCTCATCGCGGAGACAGCGAATGCGACTTATGCGTTCTCCCACTCCGCCAATCCGCCGCAAAGGATGTCTGCATGACGCTCTCCGCCAAGATCGCCGAAGCTCTTAGCGAAAACGCGCTCGATGATGCGATCGAGCAGGCGAAGGCACATGTCAAAGCAGCGCCGACGGATAAGGACGGCAGGCATATTCTGATCGATCTCTTGATCCTCGCCGGCGACTACGCTCGCGCCGACGCGCAGTGCAACCTTGCGACGACATTCGCGCCGGAAGATATGATGGGCTTCGCCATGCTGCGCAATCAACTGCGGGCGATGGCGGCGCGTTCGGCCTGGTTTGACGCGGCGGCCGCTCCGGACTTCCCGAATGGACCGACAGCCCTCGACCAAGCGGCACTGAAGATAGCGATCGCCCACCGCGACCATGCTTCGGATGCGGCCGCGGCATTGCAATCCCTGGAGGAGATCAGAGGCGAACGGTCGATGCGGTGGAATGGCAAGCTCGTTTCGGACCTTCGCGATCTTGATGATCGCATTCCGCATGCTCTCGAAGTCATCATGACCGGCGGCTCCTATCTGTGGATCGACTTTTCCAGGATTGCGACCCTCCGTATCGAACCGATCGCCCGCCCCCGCGATCTCGCCTTCCGCAGGGCCGAGCTCGAACTCGTGGACGGTGCAAGCGCCCCCGTGCTCCTGCCTGCGATCTATCACGGCACGACAGGCGCCAAGCTGCTGCTTGGCCGCGAGACCGAATGGGTCGACGAGGCGACAGGCATTACGACGGGCCGCGGCCAGAAATGTTTCCTGGCGGGCGACGATCTGGTTTCCTTCCACGATCTGAAGTCGCTCGAAGTCGCTCCAACCTCTGCCGAGACGAGGCGTGCCGCGCATGGCTGATCCGTTGGAGCGCTATAGGCCGCGGGAAAGGATCGTCGCGAGGTCGATTATCGATCGACTGATCGACGAGGATCCCGATCGCCTCCAGGATCCGCCGCTGACACCGGCCGAACAGCTGCGCGAACTGCGCGAATGCATTCGCCGCGATCTTGAGGCTCTGCTCAACACGCGCCGCCGCCCGACCGCACCGCCCGCGATCTACGATGAACTGGGTGATGCGCTGGTGTCCTTCGGCGTCGATGGCATGGTCTCGGCAAACCTCGTCACCGATGAAGCCAAGAGCCGTCTCGCTCGTTTGATCGAGCGACGCATCGCGCTGTTCGAAACACGGCTTTCCGACGTGCAGGTGAGCATTCTCCGAAGCCGCGGGAGCGGCGAGCGCGCGCTGAGGCTACGCATCCACGCGACATTCCGCGTGCATGAGGGAATGCCGCCGATCAGTTTTGAATCGACGATCGATCCCTCGACGCAGCGCTTCCTCGTGGAGGCCAATAATGGCTGATGGCTTCCTGCAGCGGTATAATGACGAACTGGCCGCGATCCGTCGGCGTGCCGCGCGTTTTGCCGATGCCTTCCCAAAAATTGCCGGCCGTCTGCGCGTTACCGGCGAGGTCGCGGACGATCCGCATGTCGAGCGCCTCATCCAGAGCTTTGCCTATTCGGCGGCCCGCGTGCGCCAGAAGCTCGACGACGAATTTCCGGAATTGACGGACGGGCTGCTGGAAACGCTCTATCCGCATTATCTGGCGCCGCTGCCCTCGATGAGCATCGTGCGCTTCACGCCAAGCAGCACATTGGCATCCGTCCAGATCGTGCCGCGTCACACCGAAATCTTCGCAGAGCCGATCGGCGGCGAGAGCTGCCGTTTCCGTACGACACAGGATACGCAGGTCGCGCCGATCGAGATCGTCTCGGCTTCGCTGACCGGCCACCCGATCAGCGCGCCGCCGTCTCCTTATACAGGTGCTGCCGGTTGTCTGCGCCTGTCGATCCGGGCGCGGGATGCCAACAAGCCTCTCAGTGAGATCGGCCTCGACAGGCTGCGGCTTCATATCGGTTCGTCCTGGCAGCAGGCCGTCGCCATCCACGAGCTTATCGTCAATCACACGCTCGGCGTTGCTCTTGCCCACCACGCCGACGACCGTGCCCCGATCATGCTGCCGGCCAAGGCATTGCAGGCTGTGGGTTTCGAGCCGGATGAAGCGATCCTGCCCTATCCAAGCTCGAGCTTTACCGGCTATCGTCTGCTGACGGAATTCTTTGCCTTGCCGCAGAAATTCCTGTTCATCGATATCGTTGGCCTGAAGGCCTGGCGCGGCGAAACGCTGGAAATCTTCATCTATCTCGATGAAACCAGCACCAAGCTGGAGCGCGCCATTTCCGCCCGTGATTTCGTCTTGAACGCCACTCCGATCGTCAACCTGTTTCGCCAAAACTGCGAACCGATTGCGCTCGACGGCACACGCACGGAATATCGCGTGCTACCGGACGCCAGGCGGCAGAAGACGCGTGAGATCTATGCGATCGAGAAAGTGGTCGTATCCGCGCGCACCGGGGAGGAGGAACAGTGCCAACCCTTCTTCGGCCGCAGCCTGAAAGGCGGAGCTTCATCGCTTTTCTGGCAGTGCACGCGCCGTTTCGATGCCGACGACCATACCTCGGATATGGAAATCACCTTCGTAGACCGTGCCCGCCGGGCAAGCGGTCCCCTCGACAAGATCGCCAGCATCGACGCGCTGTGCCTCAACCGCGAACTGCCGGAGCAACTGCCTTTTGGCGGCGGTCACCCCTATCTGCAGCTGGCCTCTGGCAGCGAAGCCGTCGGCTCGGTCGAAGCCTTGATGGCGCCTACGCCGTCGGTGCGGATGAATGAGCAGCAAGGACGCAACTGGCGGCTCATGTCGCATCTCCAGCTCAATCATCTTTCCATCTTCGACAATGATGGTGCCGCGCTGAAGGATATTCTGGCGCTCTATGCCTTCAGAGACAGCCGCGAAACCAGGCTGCTTGCCGACGCTCTCGTTCAGGTCGAAGCCAAAAGCTCGATGACGCGACTTGGCAGCGGCGGGATGGTGACGGGCACAGATATCCGGCTGGAATTCGATCCGGCCGCCATCGACAGGCCCTCGGCTTATCTCTTCGGCGGTGTCCTCGACCGGTTCTTCGGGCTTTACACCTCGATCAACAGTTTCACCCGCCTTTCCATCTCGATGAAGGGGCAATCGAAACCAATAGCTGTCTGGCCGGCCCGCGCCGCTGAACGGCCCTTGTTGTGACGAAGAGGTGATCGCAAGCGATGGACCAGTTCCGGCCAAGTAATAGCGAAATGCTTGCTGCGCTGCTCGAACGCGACCCCGGTCGTTTCGAACCGTCGACGGCGTTTCGCGTTGCCCAGCACGCAGCTGGCGATCATTTGACAGTGTCCTCACCCGTCGGCGTTTCGCCGGTTCCGCTTGCCGTCAGCGATTTCAAGAGGAAGGGCGCGACAGGATCGGTCAAGGCCAGCATGGCTGGCTTGCTCGGCCCGCTTGGCGCAATGCCCCCAAGTTACAACGAGCTGGTCATCCGCGAACAGCGCAATCGGGCTCATGGCCTCTCGAGCTTCTTCGATCTCTTCACAAGCCGCCTCGCCGAGCTCTTCGTCGATGCAAGCGAGAAATATCGCCTTGCCCGGCGGCTGCGATGGAGCCCGGACAGGAACGGCAATGCCTTCATCAAGACGCTGTTCTCGCTGGCGGGCTTCGGCACGGCGCGGCTGAAGGAAAAGGTTCGCCCCGACGACGAGCTGGTCCTCAGATTTTCCGGTTTCTTTGCGGCACGGACCCGCAATGCGGTCAACCTGCAGGCCATGCTGCAGGAGTTCAGCGGGCTGCCGGTCGCGATCGAATTGTTCAAGGGCAGATGGCTTACCATTCCCGAAAGCGAGCGCAGCCGCATGGGGCAGCCGCAAGGTGTGCAGCTCGGCATCAATTCAATGGCGGGTGCTGCAATCCATGATTTCGGCGGCAGCTTTCGCGTCGTGATCGGGCCTGTCGACTATGAGGATTACCGATCTCTGTCCCCGGGCAGCGCCAATATCGATGCGCTGTTTGCCCTGACGCGGCTTTATGTCGATCCCTCGCTCGAGTTCGACATTCAAGTGGTTCTGAAGAAGGAGTATATCCCCTTCTGCCGGCTCGGCGAAAGCGGTGACCCGCCGAGGCTTGGATGGAACAGCTGGGCACGCGTTGCCATGGCCGACCGCGACAGCGGCGATGCCATCGTCGCAGAGCCACGTAAGGCGCAAGGGCAATCCGACCAGGGAGGCCTGCATGCGGCTTGAACTGCGGCAAACATCTGGCGAAGGTTCCAGCAAAGGATGGTTCTTCGAGCGTGGCAAGCGCACGCTTGGGCGGTCGCCGGATTGCGACTGGCAGGTTACCGATCAACAGCGGTCGATCTCGAAGGTTCACTGCGTGATCGAACGCGATCGTGCCGGCTTCCTCCTGCGCGACCAGAGCGCCAATGGAACTCGTGTGGACGGTATAACCATTCTGGAAGGCGAGACGGCAAGGCTTGCGGATAAATCCAAAATCGCATTCGGCAATATCGCCTTCAACGTCGTCATCACCGGGGAAGCCGACCGCGATATCGAGGATCCGGCAGACGACCTCCGTCTCAGCGATGAAACCATGACGATCTCGTCCATCCTGGCCGACGTCGCGCCCGGCGGCAGCGCCGCAACTGGCGTGCTCGGCCAGCGCAGCGGCGACGACTGGATTGGAGCGCTGCCGCAATCGTCAAAAAAGCGCAAGTCGCCAAGCAGGAACGTCGATGTCGGCTGGAATGGCCCGCCCGATGTCAACGGCATCAAGCCGGTACTTCCGGACGATTGGAACTCAGAATTCGAGCTGGGCAGCCAGCTGGAACACGGCGCAGCGACACATGTTTCCGTGGCCGTTGCCCGCAGTTCCGGATCGGAGGCGGCCGAGACTGCCAAAGCGATCATCCCGGCCAACGATATGCGTGTCGCCGACGATGCGGATCAAGGCGCGGACGATACGAGCTTTGCGCTGCAATTCGATCCATTGCGACAGCTTGAAGCGCTCGTCTCGACACTGGAGCAGACACTCGACGACGAAGCGTCCATCTTCGGAATTGAAGACAGCCGGACTCACTCATCCGCTTCGCTGTTCAGCCGCGAACGGACGGAGCAACTCGCCGATCGCCTTCGGTCGCTCATTTCGAGGCAATCCACACTTAACGCCGGCCTTGAAAACCTCGTTCGTGAGGCCAACCGGATGTTCGAGCCTCGTATGGTCGAGACGCATGTCGATGCTTCCCGACGCAAGGCGCTTTGGCGCGGCGACGGCGATTATTGGAAGGCCTACCGCGCGCAATTCGAAAGGGGCGGCAAAAGCATTTCAGTCCGTGATCTGCTGGCCGAGGCGTTCAGCGCCTCCGCCGATGGCCGCGATGAAGACGATACCACCAGTTTGGCAGAGAGGACGGGCAACACCCGATGAAGAACGAAAATCGCGTGGCTTGGAGCGAGGGTATGTTCCTTCGCGTGCAGCATTTTCAGCAGGCCGACCGCTGGACGGAGCGGCTGGTCCGAACGACCGCGCGAGGGCTTGCGCCTTACCCCTGGGGCATTGCAGAGATCGGCATCGATCGCAGCGCGCTCGCGATCGGCCAGTTTGCACTGTCGAACCTGCGCGGCATCCTGCCCGACGGCACGCCTTTCGAAGCGCCTGTTGATGCGGATCTACCGCCCCCTTTGGAACTCGACGATTCAACGAAGAACGCTATCGTCTATCTGGCCCTGCCCAGCCGTCAGCCTGGCAGAGCCGATGTCGCCATGAACGGCAGCGCCATGCGCAACAGCGTGCGCATCACCGCCTCGCAATATGAGGCACCGGATGCCAATCTGGAGACCGACTTCATGGCGCCGATCGATGTTGGCCGCCTGAGCCTGCGTTATCTCAAGACCGGTGACGAACTCGCCGGCTATGATCTTATCGGCCTTGCCCGCATCATCGAGGTTCGCTCTGACCGGGCGGTCATTCTCGATCCGGACTACATCGCCCCTTCGCTGAATTGTGCGGCCGAAGCGCGGCTGAACGAACTCATCACCGAATTGCTCGGCATCGTCCGCCACCGGGCCGAGGCGATCGCCGAACGCATCGGCGATCCCGCGGTACGCGGCACTGCGGAAGTGGGCGATTATTTTCTGCTGCATATTCTCAATCGCGCCGACCCCATGCTACGCCACATTGCGGCAAATGCTTCGCGCATGCATCCGATAAGCTTTTATGAGGAATGCATCCAGCTCGCAGGCGAGCTTGCCACTTTCACCACTGACCGCAAGCGCGCCAGCGACTTTCCGCCCTATCGCCATGATGATCTGAAAGCGACATTTGCAGCTGTTTTCAACGATCTGCGCGCGTCTCTTTCCGCAGTGCTCGAGCAGGCAGCCGTTGCAATCGAACTCATCGAACGCCGTCACGACGTGCGCGTCGGGACCATCAACGACCGTTCGTTGCTCAAGGATGCCGGCTTCGTGCTTGCGGTTCGCGCCGAGATGTCGGCCGAGGATGTGCGACGCAAGCTGCCCGCGCAGATCAAGATCGGACCTGTGGAGCGGATTGCCGAGCTCGTCAATGTCGCGCTGCCCGGCATTCCCGTCCGGCCGCTTCCCGTATTGCCGCGGCAGTTGCCGTACCGGTCCGGCACGATCTACTTCGAACTCGATACGAAGAATCCGCTTTGGAAACAGCTTGATACCTCCGGTGCGATCGCGCTGCATCTTGCGGGCGACTTCCCTGGCCTTGAGATGGAACTGTGGGCTCTCAGAGAATGAACACAACGCGCTCAACACCCTGGCACGAGCTGCCAACAATCATCGAGCTGACCGAGGACGGCGCGCGCAAGAACGAAGCCGCCCGCAAGATGGCCGATATTCTCGATGAAGAGCTGGATAAGCAGCCAAACGACAAATCGGGCAATGCAGCCGGCGGCTGGTCCGTCGATGCCTTGATCCGCGGCTTTCGTTTCGGCGGTGATGATGTTCCAACCATCGTGCGTTCCGCCGCACCATTGCTCAATCTCGCCCACAGCCTGCGCAACGCCGAAGAACAGCCCGACATTGCCGAACTCAGGCGCGTGACGATCGACGCGGTCGGACGTTACGAGCGCGATCTTGCAAGCGCGCGCATCAGCCCGGAACGGGCACGCGCGGCGCACTATGTCATCTGTGCGACGATCGACGATGTCGTTTTAAGCAAGCCTTGGGGCGTGCGCGCCGGCTGGGCGCGATCCGGCCTGGTCTCGACCTTCCACATGGACGTAACCGGCGGCGATCGGGTTTTCGATCTACTCGATCATTTCCAGCAGAGCCCGGGCACCAACAAGGACCTGCTGCTTCTCATCTATCTCTGCCTGTCGCTCGCCTTCGAAGGCCGCACGCGCGTTTCGCCGCGTGGATCGCTGGAACTCGGGCGCATCCGTGACAGCCTCTATAAGACCTTGTTGGGCCAATATGGGGTTTTCGAACGCGAGCTATCGCCGCATTGGCGCGGCGTTTCGGCGCGCCACAAACCGTTGCGCACGGCTGTTGCGCTTTGGACGATCCTTTCCGTCCTCGCGCTTCTGTTTGCGCTCGGCTACATGTTCTTCACGCTGTCGCTCAACAACGCCTCCGACGCAACATTCGAGCGCCTGGCCAATCTGCCGCCGCGCGATATGCCGAGCGTTCTGATCGACGCGCCCAAGCCGAAAGAAGTCGCACAAACGCCGCCGCCTGTGAGGAAGCAGCCGGAGACACCGCCTCCGGTCAAGGCGCAACCGACGCCGCTCGACAATCTGCTCGCCTTCCTGCAGCCGGAAGTCGACCGCAAGCTGGTCACGCTATCGAATTCCAATGGCAGGCTGCTGGTGCGCATCAACAATTCCGGCCTGTTCGACACGGGCAGCGCCGAAGTCAGCGATAAATTCCGCGATCTCCTTCAGCGTATCGGCGGAGCGTTGGCTTCGGAAAAATTCCGCGCAGTCGTCGTCGGTTATACCGATAATGTGCCGATCCGCACAGCTCAGTTCCCGTCGAACTGGCACCTTTCCGAGGCCCGGGCCCGCGCCGTCGGCGATATCCTTGCTGCCTATACCGGCAAAGATGCCATCCTGACCGAGGGGCGCGCCGACAGCGATCCGCTCGCAAGCAACGACACGGCGGAAGGACGCGAGGCTAACCGCCGGACGGAGATCCTGGTGCTGACCGATCCGACACAACGCCTCGGCGATGCCGCCCTTAATCCGCAAGCAACGCCGCAAACGCCAAGTGCGAATGCACCGGCGACATCTGCGACGACGGGAGGAGCCCGATGAATCCGCTTGGCGCGTTTTATACGCTTCGCTCGTACGTTTCGGCCTATGCCGGCCTCCTCGGCCAGCGCTTCATATCATTGATCTGGGTTGCGGCGATCTGCGTCGTTATCTGGTTCTATGGCTATATGGCCGGCTATGGCAGCTTCAAGCCGCTGGCGAGCGCCACTGCACGGATGATCGCGATCGGCGTTATCATTGCCGGCTGGCTAATCTATCTGCTGGTAACAACGCTGCGCGCCCGCAGGCGCGACAAGGCGCTGGTGGACGGCATTGCCGACGATGCCGCCAGCCAACAGGCGGAAGTGGGCGAAATTCATAGCCGTCTGAAAGAAGCCCTGCTCCTTCTGCGCCGTATCAGCAAGAAGCGTTTCGGCTATATCTACGAACTGCCCTGGTACGTCATCTTCGGCGCGCCGGGATCGGGAAAGACGACGGCGCTGACCAATTCGGGGCTGAAGTTCCCGCTCGGCGATGCGATGGGAAGCAATTCCGTGCAGGGCGCTGGCGGCACCCGCAACTGCAATTGGTGGTTTGCCGACGAGGCGATCCTGATCGACACCGCCGGCCGATACACCACGCAGGACGATTTGAACGGTGCATCCAAGGCGGGATGGGAAGGCTTTCTCGGGCTCTTGCGCAAATACCGCCGCTCGCAACCGATCAACGGCGCGCTCGTCACCCTCTCGATCGGCGACCTTCTCGGCCGTGATCACGAGGTACAGCTTGAGGAAGTGCGTTCCATTCGCAAACGCTTGTCGGAGCTCGACGAGTTCCTGCATGCGCGCGTGCCCGTCTATGTCGTCCTGACGAAGGCCGATCTCTTGACCGGCTTTGTCGAGTTCTTCGATGGTCTTGCCAAAACCGACCGTGAGCAGGTCTGGGGCACGACCTTTAATCTCGACGAAAGCTATAAGGGCGAGAATCTGCCTGAGCGTTTCATGGAAGAATTCGCGCTGTTGCAGCAGCGGGTCGATGCCATGCTGATCGAACGCCTGCAGCAGGAGCCGAATGTTGAGGTTCGCGGCCGCATTTTCCGTTTCCCGGCAGAGCTTGCCTCCTTGGGAGAGCGTCTGCAGGAGTTGTTGACCGAGCTCTGCGCATCTTCCAGCCTCATCGAATCCCCCCTCGTTCGCGGCGTCTATTTCGCCTCCGGCACACAGAGCCGTGGGACGGATACTCCGCGCACCCGGCGCAGCTATTTCCTGTCGCGCCTGTTCAAGGAGGTGATCTTCGGCGAAGCGTCGCTGGTTGCTCGTGACAGGCGCCTGTCCGGCAGGCAAGCCATGATCAGGCGGATCGCCTATGGCGCTGCCGCCATCGCTCTTGCGATCGTCTTCACCGGCTGGACGGCAACCTATTTTCAGAACTCGCGCGCGATCGCCGCAGCCGAGCGGCGCATCGACAACTACGAGAAACTCGCAAGCGGCATTCAAGTCCGCGACGTGACCGATGCGGATTTCCTGCGGATCCTGCCGGCGCTCGACAATCTGCGCGCAGTCACCAGCGGCTTCGACGAGGCGCGCGTCTGGCCGACGAGTTTCGGCCTCGACCAGGGGGATAAGATCGCCAGCCGTCAACGCGGAGCCTATCAGCGCGCCTTGAACGCGCTTCTTCTGCCTCGCATGCTCGTGGCACTTCAAAATGAGCTTAAGCAGACATCAGACGTTCAGAAGACTTTCGACGCCTTGAAACTGTACGGCATGCTGGGTGGATTGGGGCCATCCGACAGGGATTTCGTCTCGCAGCAATCGGAAGACATGTTTGCAGCACTTTACCCCGGTGAAGGGCGCTCGGCCACGCGCAAAGCGCTGGCTGCCCACGTAGAGGCCATGGCAGCGGGCAGCCTGCCCGCAATCGAGCTTGACAATGCCCTGATTGCCAAGGCACGGGAAACGATCCACTCGCAAAGTCTTGCAGCCCGAGCCTATGATATCCTCATCCATTCCCGGCAGGCTCGCCAGCTTGATCCCTGGCTCCCTACCGACGCATTGGGTCCGCTCGGAGCCCAGATTTTCCAACGCAAATCTAAATCAACGCTGCGGGAGGGCATTCCGGGAATTTTCACAGGCAAAGGTTATCGTGACGTGGTGCTGCCGATGGTCACGACCGCAGCCTCGGAAGCGCTCAAGGAGCAATGGGTTCGCGGCGACAGCGGTGCGGCTCCTTCGGGAATGACCGCGGACGCGATTTCCCAGGCGACACTGCAGCTTTATTTCGACGCATTCCAGCAGCAATGGTCTTCGTTGCTGGCCGACCTTCAGGTACGCCCGTCGAGCAATCTTGCCGATGCCACCGAGACGGCGCGCATCCTGGCGGCCAATCCAAGCCCCGTGGAGATGGCGCTGAAATCCATAGCAGCCGCCACCGACCTGCGGCCTGCGGCAGGCGCCGAAATTGCCGCGCTTGACGATATTCCGGATGCAGCACTGACTGCCGCCACCACAGGCGCGGTCAGCGCGCCCGATCCTTACGGTCCGTTGCGGGCCGCGCTCGAGGCGAATGCCGCCAATGCGCAACCGACGTCCCAGGACGGTAAGGCCAATGGCAGCGACAAGCCGCGCTCCCAGATTCAGAGTCTCCAGCCGATCCTCCAGAATATCTATGGCCAGTTGTCACGCGCAGCGAACTCGACGGCAGAAGTGGCGCGCGTCTTCGACGCCGGTGGCCAGCTCGCCAATGCCAATCAGGATTTGCTACAGCAAGCCCGCGGGCTGCCGGCACCTGCCGATGCATGGATGGTGGCGGTTGCCGCCGATATCGGCTCGCTGGCGGTCAAGACAGCCCGCGCTCGCATCAACGACCTTTGGGCTGCTGAGGGTGCGGATCTCTGCGCTCGCATCGTTACCGGTCGCTACCCGTTCGACCGAAAATCCAGCCAGGATATCGCCATGGCGGATTTCGTCCGATTGTTCGGACCGCAAGGTCTGTTTCAGTCTTTCTTCAAAAACCGGCTTGACGCATTTGTGGACACGAGCGCCCAACCGTGGGGCTGGCGAGGCACGTTCGGCGGTGACAGCATTCCCAGTCAAGCTATCGCCCAGTTTGAAAATGCCAGCAAGATCGAGCACGCTTTCTTTCCGGCCGGCAGTGAGAAGCCGGCGATATCGATCAATGTTAAGCCCGTAACGCTATCGGATTCGGCCAATGCCGTAATGATAGCCATCGCGGGCGAGCGTGTTTTCTATAATCGCAGCCGAGTAGTGCCGAAATCGATCGCCTGGCCGGCAGCCACCACGGACAGCCAATCCGAAGTCAGGTTCTTTCCCGGAGACTTCCAGCCGGCTATAGCCCAAAGCGGAGACTGGTCGCCTTTCCGCTTGTTCGATGCCGCCGAGGTGACGGTTCAGGCTCCCGATCTCTTCCGGGCGAGATTTGAAGACCAAGGCCGAGAAGCCGAATTCGACGTGCAGTTCGGTTCGGTGCTCAATCCCTTCCGGCTGCAGGCATTGTCCGATTTCAGCTGCCCGGCGCAATTCTGACGGTCCGCCAATGAACGAACCGCTCGCCCGCACTCAATCGCCGATGCAAGCCGACACGATCGGCTTTTTCGGAAAGTTGCCGACGCATGGAGATTTCGTTTCCGCCGCGCTCGGCTCGCGTCTCCAGAGCGAACTCGACCAATGGGTTCACAATGGCCTGATCGCACTGGAAGCAACATTGGGATCGGATTGGCGCCAGCTGTTTCATGCGACGACCGCCTGGCGCTTCGTCGTCGGCAAGGGCGTCTGGGCGCCGTCTGCTGTCGCAGGCGTCCTTCTGCCGAGCCGTGACCGCGTCGGCCGAAGTTTTCCTCTGATTATCGCCGCTCAATTGCAGCGCTTCTCCGGACAGCTGCGTGATCTGTGCGAAGACGATAGCTGGTTTACCGCTGCCGAAGCCTTGGCGGAGACCTCTGACAAAGCCGATTTTGAGATGCAACGTTTCGTCGAGGGCATCAAGCGGCTTCGCCCGCCATTCATCGACAAGCAATCGACGACGACACAGCTCGCGACCATCGGCAATACCTCGGCGCCTGCGTCTCTATGGTGGCGCATCAATCCCGGTACCCGCCACGGCAAGGGATTTCGTACCGTAACTGCCCCTACGGCGCAGGATTTCGTCAGGCTTGTCACGGCAGACGTTCACAAGGCGGCTGAGACTGCGGAACCGCCAGCGCACCCGGTTGTTGCCTCCACTCCGATCGAGGCGCCGCAAACACCGAAGGCGGCGTCGCTGGAATTTGTGATAGCACACAGCCATGCCAGCCACGCCGGAACACGTCTATCAATGAATGCCGATGCACTCCTTGTAAGTGCAGCACCGCATCTCTACGCTATTGCGGATGGCGTCGGCGATGGCATCGGCGCCATCGAGGCGGCGCGAATCACCACGGGAATCCTCGCCGGCATTCCGCAGCGTGAAGCGCTGCAGCTGCTGGTACAGGATATCAAGAGCAAGCTCAGCCATGCCCATGCGATCCTGCGCGCCAAGGCCGCCACCGCCGAACGCGAGCCTCCTGTCGCCAGCGTCGTAACCGCAATAGTGCTGGATGGCGAGTTTGCAGCGATATGGGCGGGAGATGCACGCTGCTATCTGCTTCGCGATGGGATGATGCGGCTGTTGACCCATGACCATATCGACATAGGGTTGCGGCGAACGCTTGGCCGAGCCCTGGGGCTGAAGGATCAATTTGTCTCGGAAGCCATTGGCGACCGGCTTCAAACCGGCGACCGGCTCCTGCTTGCAAGCGGTCCGCTTTCGCGCACGCTTACCGATCGCGTCATCGCCGAAATCCTGATCGAGACGCCGCTGGAACAAGCGGCCGCGGCGCTGATCCAGGAAGCGCTCATCGCGAACTGCCGCGAGAATGTCAGCGCGATCGTCATCGGCGCGACATGAGTGGCGATACGAACGACGAGGGTATGAAAAGGATTGCGGCCAGCTTTGCTGAGCTGCAGCATCTTCTCACCCATGATGGCGACGTCGAACGGCCGAAGGGAATGCGCGATTTGCTGATCGATCGATTGCGCGATGCATTGGACCGGCGCCTGCCTTCCCTGCCCGATAGTGAGCCGGCTTTCATCGCCAATACCTTTCTCGTCGAGGCGGTTACGCACAATAGCGAACGGACGGAAATCAGTCGATTGCGCCATCGCGATCTCGGCACGCTCCACGCCATGAAAACCATCCCGGCGGATCGATCAAGCGAGGCAACCGCCAAAGCCCTGTTGCTGCGTGAGGCAAGCATCGGCATGACGCTTCGCTGTAGCGACCTTGCCTCTGCCCAGTGCGCCATCCGTCTGTCCGATGGGCGCCCGGCGTTCATCATGGAATGGGTCGGGCCATCCTTGTCGGAACGATTGGCGGAAGGTTCACTGTCGGCGGCGGATGTCCGGGCGGCGGCGAAATCCATGCTCGTCGGACTGAGTGCGATCCATCAGGCCGGTTATGTCCATGGAGATATTTCGCCGGCCAATCTTCTGCTTGGAAATGGTGATCTCAACCAGCTGAAAATCGCCGATTTCGGCACGACGGTCGAGTGCGGAGGCCGATACAGCGATCTCGATATCGCCAAGGCGGTAACGCCAGGCTTCACCGCGCCAGAAGTCTCAGGCGATGCCGCCATGCAATTCAGCGCCGATCTCTTTTCGGCCGGACGCGTCATGAACCTGCTTCTGGAACATTGCCACGAGACCGGACAATCGATTGCCGCGATAAAGGCAGCCGCCCGGCGTCTGGCAGAGCCCGCTCCTTCCCGGAGGCCGCCAAACACAGTGGCGGCCCTTGCTTTGATAGAAACAGTCTAGTTCGAACCCCGTCAGTTCGCCGATGAACTGCCCGGCAGCGGGGCGGCAGCCGTCGGCGCGCTCTTCTGATAGACGGTCAACAGCTTGGCAAAATCGACCGTGTCGGCATTGCTGGCGAAAATCGTGTCGCCATCCTGCATCTTGAACTGCTGCATCAGCACGAAATTTGAGACTTGCTTAAGGTTGACGCTGTAGATGACCGGCTTGACCGAAACGACAGTCGGCGCACCGGCACTCTTGGTTTGGCTCGACGCAACCTGCGAATAGATCTTCTGGTTCCGGAAAAGATAGAAGTTGCGGGAGTCCGCGCGGTCATCGAGCATGCCGCCAGCGCGGGCAAGCGCCTGCGCCAAGGTGGTCTGGCCGGGTTCCAGCGGGAACTCGCCGACGCTCTTGAAGGCGCCAAGTGCCGTGAAGGTCTGCGACGTACCATTGACGAACAGCTGATCGCCCGGCAGGAGGCGCACGTTCTGCTTGCTATCCTGAAGGATGCGATCCAGCGGCGCGCTCGCCCTTTGCGATCCTCGGGTCAGCGTCACGGTCGTGTTGGCCGGTGCGGAGGATGCACCGCCGGCAAGGGCGAGGACGTCAAGCACGCGCTCTCCGCGCGCCGTCAACGGGAAGCGGCCGGCAGAACGAACCTTGCCATCGACCGTTACGGCGCTGGATGGCTTGTCGACGACCGTCACGACGGCCTGAGGGTTGACCGATGAGCCTTTGAGGGCCGTGACGATCTTCGACTGCAACCCTTCCGGGGTCGAATCGATGACGCGCTGTTTGCCGACATAGGGCATGGTGACGAAACCGCGGGAATCCACGGTGAAGCGGCCGAGATTGAGCGATTTGCTCTGCGTGGCAGACAGCAATCCATCCTCGCCGGTATCCAGCACCGTTACGTCGAATACGTCGCCCGGACGCAGACGGGCATCCGAAAAGCCGCCAGAGCGCAGGCTCGTAAGCCCCTGATCGGTGGGCGAATAGGACGGTGCAACAACCTGTGCACCCATCGGAGCTTCGGAGAGCGGCACGACCGGAATCTTCCGCTGCGTATCGGGCATCCTCGCATTGCGGATATTGAGCGCGCTTGGCCCATCAGACGGCCCTGCACAGGCGCTGAGGACAACCAAGGGTAAAATCGCCGCCCATTTCCGCATTCCGGAATCTCCTTCGGATGTTAGAAGCCAGGGAGAAATATCAACCATAAGGCGGGAGGCAATATGCGGAGCTAATAAATAATGAATTGTGACAGTTCGGTTGTTTACCATTGTGTCCAAATGGCAACCGATTGCGGTCCCGAGCGCCAAAACGCGGCTTCTTCAATGGCGGTTGAGAGGCTGTCCTGCACCGAAATATCAGCGCCGACGCGAATCATGGACGACCGCATCGATAGGCAATACAGAAAGAAAACGCGCGAACCTCATTGCAATTCGAGCGTGTCATCCTGCTTCCGCCGACGCCACTTCTATAAGGCGCGCATAACAATTTTTTCGTCGAAATCTTCTACCTTTGCGGGTCCTTGCTTCCTCGCGCAAACCGATCACAGCGCTATTCATTCCCGCGCCGAGGTTGCCTGACGGTCTCGGACGGCATCTCGCCGAAGGATTGATGGTAAAGCGCTGCGAAGCGGCCCATATGAGAAAATCCCCAATCGCGTGCGACGTCGGCAACCAGCCGCGAAGGGCCCGAATCCATCAGGCTTTTGCGTGCACCTTGCAGCCGTATGTTCCGCAAGTAGCCAAGAGGCGTTGTGTTCTTGAACTGCTGAAACGCCGCCTGCAAGGACCGTACGCTCGTTCCGGTCTCCCGAGCAATATCGGCCATCCTGATGTCTGCGCCGGCGTTGGCATGCATATATTCCATTGCGCGTTTCAACTGCCTCGGGATGGCCGGTGACGCCGGTCGCAGCAATTGTGCCGAATAGTTGTGGGGGACGGTTTCAAGCAAAGCGATCATCATCGTCTGCAGGAGGCTTTCGATGAATGCGGCCGAGGATCGTTCCGCGCCGCCTGCCGCGAGATCCTGCCAAATGAGATTTGCAAGCGCTGCGATCTGCATCCCTCGCCCCGACATCAGATCGACCGGGCTGGTAAATTTCAGATCATCTCGAACCGGTGCGTCAAGCAATTCGCTGAGCTGCCGGACCATAGCCGGCTTTTCGAATGCGATACCCATATGGCCGCGCTGTTCGAACAATGTCAGATGGTCAAAAGATGCCATATCGGCCAGCAGGCCCCTGCCCGGCAGCGACTCCAGCTGCCGCCCCTCCGTGTCGATCAGCATCTTGCCAGCGGTCGGCAGATAAAGGCCGTAGGAATCGGGACCGCCGGACAATTTGACGCTCATGCCGGAATGACATTTGCCACGCCAGATGCTGCAGGAACCGATCGTGTAGTGACGATCCGCCACCGAAATTGTGCCGCGGCCATTGAGAGGCTCGACAATGGCGGGAAACAGGGTTCTCGCATAATGCGCCGTCATCTCCTCGGCATCGGCCTTATCGACTTTGAACGCCGAGAGCGTCGCGTAGGTCAAATAATCCTCTTATGTGCTGCAGCAGCGGATCATCTTTCAGACTTCAATTATATCCCTGAAAGTAAATCACCGCTCACATCCCCGCCTGAACTAATCGCGGATGATAAACAAAATCAATTCGCTAGACAATAAATATTACAATTGCAACCATATGGATATATAAGCATATCATGGCTATATACATTTTGATTATACTTATATTATTTCATAATATGATCCGACCTTCAGGAATATATTTTATACATAAACCAATTTCTCGGTTAATACGTCAACTTTGGTACAAGTCGGCGCCAAGTGCCCCCGGCATTCCTCAGGCACCTTTGAGCCTCTTGACGGAATGTTATCGATAACATAGCCTCCTCCTATCGAAGCTTTGGGAGGAGCAGGATGGACGACGGAAAGCTGCTCGAATTTTCCGATATCACCAAGGAATTTGGCGGAACACGCGCGCTGTCGAATGTATCTCTCGACCTGCAGCGCGGCGAAATTCTCGCGCTTCTCGGGGAGAATGGCGCGGGCAAATCGACGCTCATCAAGACATTGGCTGGCATCTACAAGCCGGATGGCGGGCAGATCCTGTTTCGCGGCAAGCCCTATCATCACCGCCCGCCACAACCCAACCAGCGCCAGCCGGTCGCCTTCATCCATCAGGATCTCGGACTGATCGAATGGATGACGGTGGGCGAGAATGTCGGGCTTGCGCAGGGCTATTCCCTGCGCGGCAAATTGATCGACTGGCGCGCCACGGAGCGGCGTACCGCCGAGGCACTGAAGCTCGTCGGCTGCGATTTCGATCCGTCGACCCGCGTCCAGGAGCTGACCCGCACGGAAAAGTCGCTGGTCGCCATCGCCCGCGCGCTGGCCGTCGAAGCGGATGTGTTGGTGCTTGATGAACCCACCGCCAGCCTGCCCGCCGATGAGGTCGAGAAGCTTTTTGCCGCCATCCGCCCGCTGAAAGAGCGCGGCGTGGCGATGATCTACGTCTCGCACCGGCTCGACGAGATCTTCCGTATCGCCGACCGCGTTGCCGTCTTGCGTGACGGTCAGCTGGTCGGCCAGAAGCCAGTCTCCGAGACGACGCCGGATGAGCTCATCCGCATGATCGTAGGGCGCAAAGCGGATCAGCTGTTCGTCAAGGCGGAAAGAAGCGCAGGCCCTGTCATCGTTTCCGTAAAAGAGCTTTCTTGCCGCGGCGCAGGACCCGTGTCCTTCGATATCAGACAGGGCGAACTGCTCGGTCTCGTTGGCCTGCGCGGTGCCGGCCAGGAACTGATCGGACGCGCACTCTTCGGCTGCGAGCCGTCACACGGCAGCGTTCGCTTGAATGAGGCGACACCCGATCTTTCCAGCACTGTTGCGGCAATGGCCTCGGGAATCGGACTGATCGCCCGCGACCGCACCGAAGAATCCGTCGCCATGTCACTCAGCCTGCGCGAAAATACCTTCCTCAATCCCGGTGCTTCCGGCAGAAGCCTGTTTTCGTTCCTGTCTCCGCGCAGCGAAGCTGAAGCCGCCTATTCCCTCGGCAACCGTGTCGGCCTCAGGCCCAACGATCAGAGCCTTGCCATCGAAGCCCTATCCGGCGGCAATCAGCAGAAGGTCGTCGTGGGACGATGGCTGGCGACGGGCCGCAAATTGCTGATCGCCGAGGATCCGACTGCCGGCGTCGATGTCGGCGCCAAGGCCGACATTTATCGCCTGATCGCCGAGGCGGTCGAGGCAGGCCTTGCCGTGCTCGTCGTCTCCACGGATTTCGAGGAAATCGCTCACATCTGCCATCGTGCCCTTGTGTTTTCGCGCGGGAGGATCGTGCGCGAACTCAGCGGTGCCGACCTCACAACACCGGCGGTCATCGCCGCCGCATCTGCATCCGAAGCGGCCTGAATCGGAGGAGAACACTATGCAATCGATCGAATCCAACGCGCTTGAGCCGACCCGCGCCGAGCTTTCGGCCATGAGCTTCGGCCAGAAGATCCAACGCCTGCTGCCTGTCTATGGCCTCGTCATCCTGACGGTCTTCCTGATCCTGCTTTTCTCTATTCTGTTGCCGCAGACGTTTCCGACCATGCTCAACCTGCGTTCGATCATTTCCGACAAGACGATCATCGCCATCCTGTCGCTCGCGGCCATGATCCCGATGGCGGCAGGGCGCATCGACCTGACGATCGGCTATGGCATCGTGCTCTGGCACGTGCTGGCGATCAGCCTTCAGACGATGTTCGGGCTGCCCTGGCCGGTTGCCGTCCTGATCGTCATCGCGCTTGGTGCGCTCACCGGCTTCCTGAACGGTCTTCTGGTGGAGATCGCCAAGATCGACAGCTTCATCGCAACGCTCGGCACGGGCACGGTCCTCTACGCCATCGCGCTCTGGCATACCGGCGGGCGGCAGGTTGTGGGCATGTTGCCGCAAGGATTTTATGCGCTGAACGGCACGATGGTCTTCGGCCTGCCGATCACCGGCATCTACGTTCTGGCACTTGCCTTCGTCATGTGGATCGTCCTCGAATATCTGCCGATTGGCCGCTACATCTATGCAATCGGCGCCAATCCGAAAGCGGCCGCGCTCAACGGCATTCCCGTCCGCCGCTTCGTCATCGGCGCCTTCGTCACCTCGGGAACGCTTGCCGCCATCGCCGGCGTCCTGCTCGCCTCCAAGCTGCGCATCGGTCAGGCAAGCGTCGGGCTTGAATATCTTCTGCCAGCACTGGTTGGCGCCTTCCTCGGATCGACCACCATCAAGCCCGGCCGCGTCAACGTCTGGGGCACGATGATCGGCGTCATCATCCTCGCCGTCGGCATTGCCGGCATCCAGCAGTTCGGCGGCTCCTTCTATGTCGAGCCCCTTTTCAACGGCGTCACCTTGCTGGTTGCCATCGGCATTGCCGGTTACGCGCAGCGCCGCCGCAGTCATGCCGGACGCATGGCGCCGGCCCAGGCACCGCAACTTTCCGCCAAGCCGGCGGAAAAGTGAAAATTATCTGAAGTTCGAATGTCCAAAGGGAGGAGAAGACATGAATCGTAGACAATTCCTGCAGGCCACGACAGCGGTCCTGGTGCTATGTGCCGGCCAGGCCTATGCCGATCCGTTGGCGGATGCGAAGGCCGTCGTCGACAAATATGCGACGCCCGTCACCAAATGGGACGGACCGACCACGGGGCCGAAGGCGCAGGCAGGTAAGACCATCGTCGTGTTAGCAGGCGATCTTAAGAACGGCGGCATTCTGGGCGTCAGCAACGGTGTCGAGGAAGCGGCAAAGGCGATCGGTTGGGAGGTGAAGGTTCTCGATGGCGCTGGTTCCATCGGCGGCCGCACGGCAGCTTTCGGCCAGGCGATAGCCTTGCAGCCTGCCGGCATCATCATCGATGGCTTCGATGCTGTCGAACAGGCCCCGGCACTGGAACAGGCAAAGGCCGCCAAGATCCCACTGGTCGCCTGGCATGCCGGCCCGACCATCGGCCCGGATGACAAGAACGGTCTTTTTGCCAATGTCAGCACCGACGCCATGGAAGTCTCGAAAGCCGCCGCCGATTGGGCATTCGTCGATGCCAAGGGCAAGCCGGGCGTCATCATCTTCACCGACTCCACCTATGCGATCGCCATTGCCAAGGCGGACAAGATGAAGCAGGAGATCGAAAGGCTGGGCGGCAAGGTGCTCGAATATGTCGATACGCCGATCGCCGAGACATCACAGCGCATGCCGCAGCTCACGACATCCCTCCTGCAGAAATACGGTGACAGCTGGACGCATTCGCTTGCGATCAACGACCTTTATTTCGACTTCATGGGTCCTTCGCTTGCCTCGGCCGGCAAGGGCGGCACCGATGCGCCGATCAATGTCGCCGCCGGCGACGGTTCGCAATCGGCCTACGAGCGCATCCGCGCCGGTCAATTCCAGAAGGTCACGGTTGCCGAACCCCTTAATCTCCAGGGCTGGCAGCTGGTGGACGAGCTCAATCGTGCCTTCGCCGGCGAAAAATGGTCCGGCTATCTCTCGCCGCTGCATGTCGTGACGGCAGACAATATCCAATCCGACGGTGGTCCGAAGAACACCTTCGATCCGGACAACGGTTACAAGGACGAGTATAAGAAGATCTGGGGTAAGTGATACCAGTAACGGGAGGTGGCCTGGCTTAAGGCCGGGCCACGTCATTCGACAACAGCACTAAGCCTGGCGGCTGCTATCGCGCGCAATCAGTTCAGGCAAAATCCTGACATCGGGAACCGGCTGCGTGCCATCGAGAATATCCAGGATCAGTTGCGCAGTCCGCTCGCCGATCTCACGCGCGAAGGCGTTGATCGTCGTCAAGGTCGGCACGCAGACCTCGCCGATTTCATAATTGCCGAAACCGCCGATGGAAAAGCGTTCCGGCACCGGAATTCCTAGCCGCCGACATTCGGTGAGTGCACCATAGGCGGCGAGATCCGAGACGCAGACGACGGCTTCCGTATCGGGATAGAGCTCGATCAGCTTCGCCATGGCATTGGCGCCCTCCCGCATCGAGATCGGCGGCGATCCGGCTGCGATCAGCCTGGTAGCGTCGAGCCCATGCGCCTGCATGGCAGCAATGAAGCCGAGCCGGCGTTCGCTGCCGCGCGAATCTCGCTGGACATCACCACCGATGAACGCGATGCGGCGACAGCCGAGCGCGACGAAATGATCGACCATATCGCGCATGACGGCCCTGTTGGAAAAGCCGACATAGTGGCCGATCGGATCGGTCGGGATATCCCAGGTCTCGATCACCGGGATCGCGACGGTCTGCAGAAGTTTACGCGCTCGCTCCGTATGCGTGCCGCCGGTCACGACGATCGCCTGCGGCTTGCGGCGCAGCAGCTGCTCGATCAGCCGCTCCTCCTCTTCGACATCGTAGTTCGTGTAACCAAGCAGGATCTGCATGTCCCGCTTGGACAAGGTGTCCGAGAGGCCGCCAACCGTATCGGCGAAGTTGGCATTGTTAATGGAAGGAATGGTGACAGCAACAAAGCCGGACTTTTGCGAACGCAGGTTGGACGCCGTGCTGTCAAAGACATAGCCCAACTCCTCCGCCGTTCGCAGGATCGCCTCGCGCGTCTCCGGGCTGACCAGGCTATCGGCCTTGAAAGCACGCGACACGGTCATGGGAGAAACTCCCATGACGCGGGCTATGTCTGCCATGGTCGGCGTTTTGCGATCGTTACTCATCAATGGCCTATGTTATCGTTACCATCAGAGTAGTATGCCTCCTCCCAGAATGGCAAGAGGCGCTTTCAGCTATCCCGCCATGCGAGCAAGACGCCACTGCCGCTGCGCATCCGAAAGCGTCCTGCGATGGCAGTCTACAGCTCAAACTCATGGGCGAGCGTCACATGATGATGGATGCGCCCCTCGAAAAAGCGCGAGAGCACCGCTTCCGTCGCCGCACGTGCCTCGGTGCGCACCGGGCTCGCAAGAGCTTTCTCCACGGCGGCCATATCCGGATAGTTCACGGCCAAAATCATCGGGAACTCCGGGGCGCCTTCATCGCGCGCCTCGGCAAAGGTCACCCGCACGTCGAGGGCACCCGGAAACTGCTTCCACTTCGGCAGAATGGTTTCCATGACGGCCGTTCGAAACGCCTCCGCCTCCCCGTCTTTGACCTTGCCCTCGAATAATGCGTATCGGGTAATCATCCGGCGATCTCCTTGTTCGGCCCCTTGAAGAATTCCATCAGTACCGCCTGATCCTCGCCGCCAAGCCCGGAAGCCGTCAGCATGCGGTGTATCTCGGCGCAGACCGCCGTCAGTGGCATGGCGGTATTGGTCCTGCGGGCGAGATCCTGAGCACCGTTCAGATCCTTGACCATATTGTCGATGCGGCCGGTGCGGCGATAATCCCTGGCGACGTAGCGCGACATATATTCCTGCAGAATGGCGCTGTCGGCCCGCCCGCCCTTCAGCGCCTGCGGGATTTTCGCGGCATCGACGCCGGCATCGAGCGCCAGTTGCGTTGCTTCCGCGACCGCAAGGAAGTTCAACGCGCAAAGAACCTGATTGATGAGCTTCGTGGTCTGGCCAGCACCGACAGGACCCATATGCGTATAGTTCGAGGCCACATGGCGCAGGACCTGATGCGCATCCGCGACGTCCTGCTCGCTGCCACCGGCCATCAGCGTCAACTGCCCGATCAGGGCCTTCGGTGCTCCGCCGGATAGTGGGCTATCCACCCAGCGCAGCCCCTTTTCTGCCGCTTGAGTAGCAAGTGCCTTGGTGGCATCGGGATCGATCGACGACATATCGATGATCAGCGTGCCCGCTCTTGCACCCGCGGCAACACCTTCGGGTCCGAAAACAGCGGCATGGACGATCTTCGGCGAATTGAGACTGAGGACGATAAAATCAGAAACGGCAGCCGCTGCCGCTGCACTCGGCGCTGCCGTAGCGCCTTTTGCAGTCAGCACCGCAACCTTCTCCTTGTCGAGATCGAAGACCGTCAACTCATTGCCGGTCTCCGTCAGGCGGGCGCCGATCGCTCCGCCCATTGCGCCGGCGCCGATCAGCGCCACCTTGTTGCTCATGATTGCGTCTCCTCCAATGCAATGATGATGGCCGCTACGACTTGATCCAGCGGCTGATCGATATCGACGGTGATCGCCTGCTCGTCGGTGCCTGGCAGCTCGAGCGCGGCAAATTGACTGCCGAGCAAAGCTGTAGGCATGAAGTGATCGCGCCTTGCCTGCAGACGCCTCAGGATCGTTTCCTTTGAACCGGCCAGATGGATAAAGGAAACGGGCGCACCGACGACCTCACGGATCCGGTCGCGATAGATGCGTTTCAGCGCCGAACATCCGATCAGTGCCGTATCCTGCGCCAAAGCCAGGTATTGACCGACTTCGTCGAGCCAAGGCCAGCGATCGGCGTCGGTCAACGGTATGCCGGCACTCATCTTGGCGACGTTTGCCGTAGGATGAAGATCATCACCATCGGCATAGATGCCTCCAAGGCGAGCGGCCAGCGCCGACCCGACCGACGACTTCCCACAGCCGCTGACACCCATGATGACGAAGCGGCACGGCAAAGCGCCATCAAAGCGAAGCCGTGATGCCGCCGTCGACATAGAGCACATGACCGTTGACGAAGGAGGAGGCATCGGAAGCGAGGAAGATGCAGGCGCCGACCAATTCATCGACACGACCCCACCGGCCGGCCGGCGTACGCTTTTCCAGCCACGCCGAGAAATCGGCATCGGCAACGAGAGCTGCGTTCAACGGCGTGTCGAAATAGCCTGGCGCGATGGCGTTGCATTGCAGCCCGTACTTCGCCCAATCCGTCGCCATGCCCTTGGTGAGATTGCCAACGGCACCCTTGGTTGCCGTGTAGGGAGCAATCGAGGGACGCGCCAGCGCCGTCTGCACGCTGGCGATATTGATGATCTTTCCGGCGCCGCGCTTGATCATGTGACGGGCGACCGCCTGGCCGACATTGAAGACGCTCGAGATGTTCGTCCGCAGCAGCCGCTCGAAGGCATCGGCGGGAAAATCCTCCAGCGGCGTGCGAAACTGCATGCCGGCATTGTTGACGAGAATATCGATCGCCCCGATATCCGCCTCGAAGGCATCGACGGCCTGACGCGAGGCGTCATGATCGGTGGCGTCGAACGGCAACACATGCACCTTGCCCGCGAAACCGTCAGCCGCCTTGACAAGCTTTTCCTTGTCGCGCCCGTTGAGCACCAACTCAGCGCCGGCAGCCGCCAGGCCCTTTGCGAGCGCAAGCCCGATACCTTGGGAAGAACCCGTCACTAGGGCGCGCCGCCCTTTCAGATCGAAAAGACCGAGAGACATCGTTTCCTCCGTTTTTTTACTCGACATTGGTCGCCTCCCCCGTTTATGTTATCGATAACATTTGATGTCAAGGGAGGATGCATAAGATGAACAAGCCACCGATCCTGCAGATTGGCCCCTACCCGCAATGGGATCAAGAGCCGCTCGACGCAGCGTTTCAGGTTCATCGCTATTTCGAGGCTGCCGACAAGGACAAATTGCTCGCCGAGGTCGGACCATCGGTCAGGGGTATTGCGACACGCGGCGAAC
The DNA here is from genome assembly GCF_057784515.1 of Martinezella sp. CNPSo 3732. NCBI lineage: Bacteria > Pseudomonadati > Pseudomonadota > Alphaproteobacteria > Hyphomicrobiales > Rhizobiaceae > Martinezella > Martinezella sp. CNPSo 3732. Next base: position 128,549 of record NZ_JBXSOO010000009.1, on the reverse strand, counting down.
TCGGTGCCAACCGCGCCATGATCGAGGCCTGCCCCAAACTGGAGATCATTTCGGTCTATGGCGTGGGCTTCGATGCCGTTGATTTGCAAGCCTGCCGCGAGCGCGGCATTCGTGTCACCAACACGCCCGACGTCCTGACCAATGATGTCGCGGATTTGGGAATCGCGATGATGCTCTGCCTGTCGCGCGGCATGATCGGTGCCGAAACGTGGGTGCGTGACGGCAGCTGGGCCGAGAAGGGGCTTTATCCCCTCAAACGCCGCGTCTGGGGACGGCGTGCCGGCGTGCTCGGCCTCGGCCGCATCGGTTTCGAGGTCGCCAAGCGCCTAAAGGGCTTCGATATGCAGATTGCCTATTCGGACGTCGAGGCGAAATCTTACGCATCAGACATGACCTTTGTCGCCGATCCCGTCGAGCTCGCGACACAATCGGATTTCCTGTTCGTCACGCTCGCAGCTTCAGCGGCAACGCGGCATATTGTCGGTCATAAGGTGATCGAGGCGCTTGGCCCGGAAGGGATGTTGATCAACATCTCCCGCGCGTCCAATATAGACGAAGAGGCACTACTCGACGCGTTGGAAACCGGCAGGCTCGGATCGGCAGCCCTTGACGTCTTCGAAGGCGAGCCAAAGCTCAATCCGCGCTTCCTGACACTCGACAATGTGCTGCTGCAGCCCCACCATGCCTCCGGCACGGTTGAGACGCGCAAGGCCATGGGTCAGCTGGTTCGCAACAATCTCGTCGCTCATTTCGCCGGCCGGGCGCTGCCGACACCCGTTCTTTGAGGAGGAAGACATGAAGGCCATCATCGCCCACGCCGCCAAGGATGTGCGGATCGAGGATTATCCTGAGGAAGAACCGGGTGCGGGAGAAGTGAAGCTGAGGCTCGCAACCGGCGGCGTCTGCGGCAGCGATCTGCATTATTATCATCACGGCGGCTTCGGCACCGTGCGTCTGAAGGAACCGATGATCCTCGGGCACGAGGTCAGTGCGACGGTAACCGCGCTCGGCCCGGGCGTGCAGGGGCTCGAGGTCGGCCAGCTTGTTGCCGTTTCCCCCTCGCGCCCCTGCCGAGCCTGCCGCTACTGCCTGCAGGGATTGCCCAATCAATGCCTCAACATGCGCTTCTATGGCAGCGCCATGCCGTTCCCGCACATCCAGGGTGCCTTCCGCGAGACGCTGGTGGCCGATGCCATCCAATGCGTGCCGGCCGATGGCCTAACCGCGGGTGAAGCGGCCATGGCGGAACCTTTGGCCGTGACCTTGCATGCCACGCGCCGGGCGGGCGAGATGCTCGGCAAACGCGTTCTCGTGACCGGCTGCGGTCCGATCGGCGTCCTCTCGATCCTGGCCGCACGCCGCGCAGGTGCCGTCGAGATCGTGGCGACCGACCTTTCGGATTTCACCTTGTCGCTTGCCAGGCAAGCGGGTGCCGACAGGGTCATCAATACGAAGGACGAGCCCGAAGCGCTTGCCGCCTATTCCGCCGACAAGGGCACTTTCGATGTGCTCTACGAATGCTCGGGCGCTGCAGCTGCCCTCGCCGGCGGCATTGCCGCGCTGAGACCGCGAGGGATCATCGTCCAGCTTGGTATCGGCGGCGACATGAGCTTGCCAATGTTGGCGATCACGGCCAAGGAGCTGGAACTTAGGGGTTCCTTCCGCTTTCACGAGGAGTTTGCCGTCGGCGTCGATCTGATGCGCAAGCGCCTCATCGACGTACGGCCGCTCATTACCCACACGGTACCGCTTGCCGACGCGATCGGCGCTTTCGAGATCGCGTCCGATCGAAGCCAGGCCATGAAGGCGCAGATCGCCTTCAGCTGAACGGAAGCGGCGCGAAATCCACTCGATCGAAAGTGAAGATGGATTTCGCGACCATTCGTTCAATCAAGATCGGCGCCGATCGCGTTGAGGGCGGCGCGGGCAACTTGCTCGTCTTGCTCGCCGGACCCCGAACCGACACCGATACCGCCGACAAGCGTGCCGCCGACACGGATTGGCAAGCCCCCGCGCAAACCCGTCATACCGCCATGAGTCGCGATTGCCAGCGGCACGCGCGCATGTTCCGGCAGCGAATGGCTGGCGCCGCCAATCGAAGCAGCCGTCTGGGCCTTGGCAGTGGCGCTTTTCAGCGACTGAAAACGCGAACCGCGCATGCGGAAGCAGCCGAGCGTCACGCCGGATTGATCGACGATGACGATGCATTGTGGCTGGCCCATCGCGGTCGCCGCTGAAATGGCGGCGTTCAACAAGGTCATCACACCTTCGTCACTCAAGACGCTCGACGTCAGAACGTGGCTCATGCACTATCCTCCTCATTGCGGACTCATTGAGATATGTTATCGATAACAGATCAATGCGCGATTTAGCACTACGGGAGGTATTGTCACAATGTCGTTCTTCGAAATCATCGACCCGGCCTTTGGGAAATTTGTTCTTGGCAATGCTCCCGTCAAGCAGATCGCCACCGGTTTCGACTGGGTGGAAGGCCCAGTCTGGTTCGGAGATCTGAACTGCCTGCTTTTCTCCGATATTCCCAACAACCGCATCATGCGCTGGATACCGGGGCTCGGCACCAGCGTCTTTCGCGAGCCTTCGAATTTTTCGAACGGCCATAGCCGTGACCGGCAAGGCCGGCTCGTCAGCTGTGAGCATGGCGGCAGACGCGTCACGCGCACCGAATATGACGGCTCCATCACGGTCATCGCGGATCGCTACCAGGGCAAGCGCCTGAATTCACCCAACGACGTGATCGTTGCTTCTGACGGCGCCATCTGGTTCACCGATCCCCACTACGGCATCGCGACGGACTACGAAGGATACAGGAGTGAGCAGGAGCTGCCCTGCAATGTCTATCGCGTCGATCCCGACGGCTCCATGCGGGCCGTGCTGACAGATTTCAATTGCCCGAACGGGCTTGCCTTCAGTCCTGACGAGACGAAGCTTTATGTCGCTGATACTGGTCGCATGCATGGCAACGATCCGCAACATATCCGGGTCTTCAACGTCGGCGAAAACTGGCAGCTCTCCGGCGGCGAGGTATTTCATGCGATTTCGCCGGGCTGTGCTGACGGCATGCGCTTCGACAGCGACGGCAATCTCTGGTCTTCGGCAGCCGACGGCGTGCATTGCATCGCGCCCGACGGCCATCTCATGGGCAAGATCCTGGTACCGGAAACAGTGTCCAACCTTTGCTTCGGCGGGCGCGGCAAGCACAAGCTGTTCATGACGGCGACGACCAGCGTCTATTCGATCTCGCTCAACAGAAGCGGCGCACTTTAACGCCAGGCTGGGACCGCATTACGAAGCGATCCGTAGAGCGGCGCAGCAACTGGGGCAGTCTTATCGAGGCCCAAAAAAAGCCAGCGATCCTGCGCTGCATGGACACCGGTAGAGAGGTTTATAAAAGGAAATGCTGCAGCGACAATCGCCGGGATCATCTGGCGATTGTCGCTGTCGGATGATGGGATGTCAGCGCAAGTCGGCTTGCGGTACGGAACATACCGCCGCATGCGTGATCGACGCGAGATTGGCGGATAAGGCGCGTTCTTGCCTGCGTGCAGCATCCTGCAGCAGGTCCGCCATCCGCGTTACGGATATGCGATCTGCGCGCATGACCTGGCGGATCAGCGGATCTTTGAGAACTTCGGCGATCGTCAAGTCCCTTTGGGTCATGGTTACCTCCTGTTCGTTATCGCAGAAGATAGACCGTTTAATTAGCAGTGCGATGTCAAAAGCCGGACAAAAACAAGGCAGTTCGTTCAATTTTGTTACAGATTCATTGCAAATCGAACGGAGGGACATATTCCCAAAATACAATAGGACCCTAGTTGTCGGCTGAGGAAGGGTTGATCAATTGCGATCAGCCTTAAGTGGGAGGGCCGTTTGCTCCGCGAAGGCGCAACGTTTTTGCAATAATTTAGACCATAATTTTGCAACTTTTGCGTTTATAGTCTCGCGATGCTGGCGGCTCTATAGTGTAACACCAACGATTGGCCGCGCGATGTACTCAGATCAGTCCACAGAAGACGAGCGTCTCATCTATCATGCAGATCTTCTCAGCCAGCTCTCCAATCCCAAGCGCCTGGAGGTCTGTATTCATCTATCCGGCCATGAGGAAGATGTGAACAGCCTGGCCAAGAAGCTGGGAATATCGCAATCGGCGCTCAGCCAGCATCTGACCCGCCTCCATCATTCCGGTATCGTGAAAGTGCGCCGTCAGGCGCAGTTCAGATATTATACCTGCGATCATCCGGGCGTCCTGCAGATCCTGAAGACGCTTGCCGGGATTTTCGATGCCGAACTCAAACCGGCGGCGCGAAAGACCGGCGACAACGACGATCACGACAAAAACCCATGACATAGGGCCGATGCGGCTTTGCCGGCTTCGGCCACCAAATGCGAGTTTCGGATGTCGACGGATGGCGCAGGCACGCTATGGCCCGATTGCGGTTGCTCAAACGCCGCGCCTGTTTCCCCAGATGATCACATGCAGTTGCGGCAGCACCCTCGCCTCGAACCATCGATCATTGCCGACCTTTTCCACGAGCCAGCGCATCCGCTCGACGATGCCGTCAATATCGACAATGGCATCTTCCGCATCGGCTGGCGGCGGCGTGTGATTGCCGGGTTGCAGATAGACGGGCAATTGAGGATAGCGAGCGGCCGCTTCCTGCGCATATTTATAATCGAGATCGTCGAATATGACGATCTTCAAAGCGATTTGCGGTCCGTCGCCTGCCATGCGCAGACAGTCGTCGAAGGCCATCCAGTTCGTCGTCATGCCACTCGAAGGCGGCTTCGGACTGAGCACCAGCACATCGAGTTCGGCAAACCACTCCTTGGCCAGGCTCCCTTGAGTCTCCAGCGCGAAGCGATATCCCTCCGCATGACCGCGCGCAATCAGCGGGCCGAGCGGGTGGATCGCGGGATTGCCGCCGGAGAGCGAGATGGTGAGCGGCTTGTCACCGGAAAGCCTCGTCACCTCCTGCCAGATTTCATCGACCGACATCGGCCGCCATTGATCGCGATAATCGCTGTCGACGGCATGCAGCGTATCGCACCAGGAACAGCGATAGTCGCAGCCGCCGGTGCGAACGAAAATCGTCGGAAGGCCGATCAGGATCCCCTCGCCCTGGATCGTCGGCCCGAAGATCTCGCTGACGCGAATGCGCGCTTCGCTCATGGCCGGTATTCCGCCCAGGTCTTCGGCGTCTCGCTGACCCGCACAGCGGATGCTTCCGGCAATCGTTCCTTGCACCAGTCGTAGAAATGCTTGGCGAGATATTCGGATGTGACGCGATCGTGTCCGAAGACATCGTTTAGATGACGATGATCGAAGGTTTCATCGATATAACGCTTTAACGGCTGTAGCTCATGATAGTCTCGCACGAAGCCATTCTGATCTAGTTCGGCGGCCGAGAGCTCCACCACGACAATGTAATTATGCCCGTGCATGCGCGCGCACTGATGATCATCGGGCAGATGCGAGAGTTGATGCGAGGCGGAGAAATGGAATTCCTTGGTGATGCGATACATCACTTCACCTCTTCGGCCGAAAAGCCCGATGTCGCGGCAACCCAGAAATCGGCATCGTCATATTCCGTGGGATCTGCGATACCGGCGAGATGGAAGGCTTCGCGCCGCTCCACACAGGTGCCGCAGCGGCCGCAATGGCGCTCTCCGCCCTTGTAGCAGGACCAGGTTTCGGCAAAGGGGGTTTTATGCCGGGCGCCATCGGCAACGATATCCGCCTTGGAAATCGTCACATAGGGCGCGTAGAGTGAAACGCTGGCATAGCCGTCGAGTGCTTGGTTCTGCATCTGCTGGAAGGCGTCGATGAAACCCGGGCGACAGTCGGGATAGATGAAATGATCGCCGCCATGAACCGCAACGGCAACGGCATCCGCCTTCTGCGCCGCCGCAAGCCCGAAGGCGATCGCCAGCATGATCGCGTTACGGTTCGGCACGACCGTCGCCTTCATGGTTTCCTCGGCATAGTGCCCGTCCGGCACCTCGACATCATCCGTCAGAGCCGATCCGGTCAAATGCTTGCCGATGGCGGTGATGTCGATGATCTCATGCGGCACACTGAGACGCTTGGCGCAGGCGCTGGCGAATTCCAGCTCCTTGCGATGTCGCTGGCCGTAGTCGAAGGAGACGAGTCCGATAAGGTGATGTTCGGCCGCGACCTTATGGGCGAGCGAAACAGAGTCCAATCCGCCGGAGCAGATCACGATAGTCTTCATAATGTATGATCCCTTGTTTTGACCGGGTGGGCTGCGACCGGATTTCATGGCTCTTCAAAGCCGCGGCCGGCTCCGTAGCAGCAGAACCGGGAGGAAACAAGGCACTCCGCAACATTTCATGGCAACGCAACGCGCCGGCGCCTACCGGCACGCTGCGTCTTTCGCGAGGCCGTCAGCTGACACCCGCAAACTTCCCCGAAATATTCAGATCGGGATAGTAACCTGCCGGCTTGCTGCCGACCGTTTGGCCGCCCGTCAGGCTGCCCTGGATCTCGGACCCGAAGAAGGAATAGGGGAAAGTCGCCTGCAGGGCGCTGACCTCGTTCAGGCGCCGCCGTAGTTCGTTCGGTATCGTGAACTCAAGGGCACCAAGATTGTCCTTTAACTGTTCCAGTTTCGTGGCACCGATGATGATCGAGGCAAGGCCAGGTTGGGTCATCGCCCAATTGACGGCCACCTGCGCCATGCTGCGGCAGAGCTCGGTCGCCACCTTCTCCAGCTCGGCTACGATCGCCCAGTTGCGCTCGTTGAATTTCTGGAAGCCTGGATTGGTCGTACCACGCACGGTTTCGAGCCGGCCGGCGGTCTGCCCCTCACTGCTCGGCCGATATTTGCCACTCAGCAGACCGCTCGCAAGCGGGCTCCAGGCCATGATGCCGGCGCCGTAACGCGTTCCGAACGGCACGAATTCATTTTCGATGTTGCGTTCGACCAGCGAATATTCGAGCTGAAGTGCGGAGATCGGCTCGTAGCCGCGATGTTCGGCGACCGCCTGGGCTCTGCTGGCGTACCATGCCGGAACATCGGACAAGCCGACATGCCGCACCTTGCCGGAGCGGACGAGGTCATCGAAGGTTCGCATCACCTCCTCGGGCGGCGTCAGGCGATCCCAGCAATGCATGAGATAGAGATCGAGGTAATCCGTGTTGAGCCGTTTCAACGACCCTTCGACGGCCCGCAGGATATTCTTACGGCCATTGCCGGCAGCATTCGGCGTTTGGGCGGTAAGATTCATGGTGAACTTGGTTGCGATGACGGCGTCGTCGCGAAAGCCACGCTCGGCGATGAACTCACCGAGCCAAGCCTCAGACGTTCCGCCCGTATAGGCATCGGCCGTGTCGAAGAAATTGCCGCCGGCATCGACATAGCCATTGAAGATCGCCCGTGCCGTCTCCTTGTCTGCCCCCCAACCCCATTCCGTTCCGAAGGTCATGGTGCCAAGGGCGAGCCGTGTTACCTTCAATCCGCTATTGCCCAGCGTATAAAATTCCATGCTCATCGCTATGCTCCTCTTTAGCTAACCCGGCGTCTCGACGACCGGCCCGGCAATGTGTGATGCGCCCAGAGTCGCTGTTTTCGAGCCATTCGATAAGGCCATATAATTCGCATGCATTATGCGATATGGTGCAGCAATGGATCGCGATCTGCTGACACATTTGCCCATAGTCGCCGCCGTCGCCCGCCGCGGAGGATTTGCCGCCGCGGCAAGCGAACTGGGTATGAGCGCATCGGCCGTTAGCCACGCCGTTCGGCTCGTGGAAGAACGGCTCGGCCAACCCCTCTTTGCCCGCACGACGCGCAGTGTGGCGTTGACCGAGGCCGGCAGGAGCCTGATCGGCACCATTACTCCAGCGCTGCAGGACATTCACGACCGCATCGAGCGCATCAAGGCCGTCAAGGGCAGACCAAGCGGCCTGTTGCGAATCAACGCATCGCGCATCAGCCTGCCGCTGGCACTCACCCGCGTGATCGCAGCGATGGCCGAACGCTATCCCGAAGTCGAAGTGGAAATCTTCTCCGATGAAAGGCTGACCGATATCATCTCCGAGGGTTTCGACGCCGGCATTCGCGTCGGCGAAATGATCGCGCAGGACATGGTTGCCGTTCGCCTGACCCCTCCTTTCCGATCCGTCGTCGTCGCCTCGCCCGCATATATCGGGCGTTTCGGGCGTCCAAACACGCTTGCGGATCTCTCCGACCACAATTGTATCGGCTACCGCCTGCTCCGCTCCGGAGGCCTCTATCAGTGGGAATTCGTCGAGGATGGGCGGGATGTCGCGGTGGCGGTGAATGGCCAGGCGATCGTCACCGAATCGCATTCGGCTATAGAGTTGGCCATTGCAGGCGTGGGATTGGCCTATGTCTTCGAACCGCTGGTGAAGGCGGAGATCGCATCCGGCAGGCTTGTCCACCTTCTAAGCGACTATGCTGTAACGGAAGCAGGCCTTTTTCTCTACTTTCCGCGTCGTGCCGAGCTGGCCCCGAAGCTCAGGGCTTTCATCGACACGGTGCGACAGCTCAATCGCTGAGTCGGCCCCTCGTCTGGGCAAAAAGCGCCATTTGCTTTCCTTCGACATGCTAACGAATGGTCAAATCGCGCAGCCATTGTACCGAATACGCATGAAATGCAGCGCTGGATCGTGATCCAGGTGAATCGCGATTGCCGTCTCCCACCTCACCCGGCAGTCATAGACGGAAAGCTCGCCAATGAGAGGCGCGCGGGGGTCGGGGCATTCATCCTCACCTCCCGTCGGTTCGAGTGGCAGCTTCCCCGTCTGAAAGAGGAACTCGTGCAAGATATTTCGAAGAGAAAGCAGCCAAGCCCCATCGATATCGAAGTCGGCAAACGCATCCGCGCGCAACGGCGCCTGCTGGGCATGAGCCAATCGGCACTTGCCGAAAAACTAGGCCTGACCTTTCAGCAGGTTCAGAAATACGAAAAAGGCGCCAATCGTGTCGGCGCAAGTCGACTGCAACATGTTGCCGACTGTCTTAGTGTCCCGATCTCGCACTTCTTCGATAATGCAGTCTTCGACAATCCTCTTTCGACCGAGGAAGCAAGAGTGATCCGCAACGACCTCGTCGGCTTCATTTCGTCCGAAGAAGGTATCGAGCTCAACCGAGCCTTTGCAAAGATCAAGGATGTGAGGACCCGCCAGAAGATCGTCGGCCTGCTCAAGTCGCTGGCCTTGACTTAGAGCAACTCCGGAATAAGTGCGCGGCAGCTTTCCGTCCGAATTTACGAACACAGTGATGAAGCGGTTTGGCGGTTCCGTGAAACGCCAAACCGCTTCGGCCTTCATTGCCCAGACAATTCAATGCTTGGCTGTCAGCTTGTAATGCGCGGCGTACGAATGACCTTGAGGAACAAGGCGTTCATTGCGTCGGTGATGCCTTGTGTCGGGCTCACCTCGAAATAGAGGCCAGGTGAGGCGCAAGTCTGCAAATTGGTGCCGATTTGCGATTGGAACGGTGCGATCCATTGGTTGTACCAGCCATTTGTCGGCAGGGGAAAATAGGTCGTATAGAGGATTGCGATCTTGATGTTCTGGTTTTTCAACGGCTGACAGAAGGTAGTGTCGAGCGGCTCCTGACAGCGCCCGCCGGTGGTCGGCTTGGTACAAGTGGTGGGCTTGTTGCTGTCGCCGACGCCGTCAGTGACAAGGAAGAGAACCTTCTGACGATCGGAGCTGGTTTTTCCGCTGCCGCCGTTGCCGATGATCGGCGCGAGCTGCGTCAGCATCGTATCGAAACTCGTATCCTGGTCGTTGTTATAGCCTTGTTTGGGAACAGCCATCAGGTCTACCGCACTGGTGGCTTTGCTAACCTGCGTCATATCGGATAAGAGCGGCGATACGTTGGTCAAGCCAATATGGTCGGCGTCGGGACCGAAGGTATAGACGGCCATTCTGTATTGATCAGGTGTTACTCGGTTGTGCACGGCAGTATCGGTCAGCGACTGCGTTGCCTGGCGGACGACGTCGATACGCGTATTGATCTTCAGTACATTCTTCGCAAGATTGTAATAGTCGTTCGTTGAATTTTGAATATGGCATGCAAAGGCGCAGCTATCGGGCGTCTTCGACACCATCGTTTTGATATCGTCCAAGGTCGCGACAATACCCATGGAAGGTGTATTGTCCAGCAGCATATAGAAATCCATGAAATTCGCCGTCTGATACTGCGCGGATGCCGAACCGCTGACGGGGATGGATGTTTTTCCGATAACCTGGCTCAGCGTCGTCGGCACGTTCGTGGAAAAATTGACCGTCGATGAGACGATATTTCCCGTGCGCGTTACCGCCGCGCTGACGCTGACCGGTATGTTCTGGAGATCGCTCGACGCCTGGCCGAGAAAAAGCTTGTTGGCATCGCTTTGACCGATATTGATGGTGCCGTCGCTCGTCATGGCCATGGCAGCCGCAACCGCCGGAGATGAATCTGCGATTGCACCGACCGCAGCCGCATCGGCGGCGTTTTGCAATTCCGTTCTGACGAGCATCGCATTGGTGACATCGAGCGCCAAGCCTCCCACCGCGATCAACGGAACGGCAATCAATGCCGTGGTGATCCCGAAATTGCCCGATCGGTCCAGAAACAGCCGTCCCGCGATCGTGCGCACGACATCGAGCGACTTTGGCGAAATTGTAAATCTCTTCACAAGCAAGCTCTCTACATTTAAAGTTGCAGCATCAAAACATTCGTCAAACGAAAGTATTATCACTTTCAAATATACTTATGTATATTATATTCAATAAATATTGAGATTCTCATAAGAGAGGGTTTCCCATTTATACTTACAATATTCAGGAGAAATTTACCAAGAATTCGTAATATATCCGTGGACAATGCAATCACTGGGTGGAAATCGAAGGCGATGAATTCTCGCATCCACAAACGAGAAAGACGCGCACAATCAGATACTTCACAAAGAAGACACCTAGCCGGCACGAAGCCGGCGGTTGCAGAAATTGCAATTTCGCGCAAAGTATCTTTACTTGATTTTCAGTGTTTACCTGTGAAAGCAGCAGCCATCGATGTCGGGTTCAGCTGCCCATGTTAAGCATGGCGCCCTGATAGCTATAGTTGGGATCTTTGCGTGCGCGTTCTTTCCTGCATCTTCACGGAACACAATCTGTGGCTCGTTCTTCTCGCAGCGTTCGTCTGCGTCAGCGGCGGATGGATCACCCTGAACCTGCTCCGACGAGCCGAAAAAACGCGCGACTTTCAACGTGGCGGCTGGATCTTCCTGACCGCCGTGGCTGCCGGTTCGTCGATCTGGTGCACGCATTTCATTGCCATGCTGGCCTATGAGGTCGGCGCGCCGGTCACCTTCGATCCCATCCTGACGATGGCCTCCTTTCTTTTGGCCGCCATCGGCTGTGCCGGCGGTTTTGCGACCGCCTTGTCGCGCCTGCCGCGCATCGCACCGGAATTCGGCGGAGCCGTCGTCGGCCTTGCCATCAGCACCATGCACTATACCGGTATGCTGGCTTACCACGTCGATGGCATCGTTGAATGGAATCAGGGTTATGTTGTCGGCTCCATCGCCCTTTCCGTGATTTTTGCAGCGCTTGCCCTCAATCAGGCGGTACGCCGGCCTTGGCAGTTCTCCCCGGCCGCCGGACTCGCTCTCTTCGTCATCGCTGTGGTCTCGCTTCACTTTACAGCAATGACGGCCGTATCGGTCACGCCGCTTGCAACTGGCGCTGCGATCGCGGACACCTATGCACTGAAGGCCATGGCGGTTGCCGTTGCCGGCGGCGGATTGCTTATTATCGGTACAGGCGTGGCAAGCTACATGATCGACGAGCGCGCCTCGCGCGAATCCATCGAGAAGCTTCAGCATATGGCCCTCAACGACCTGCTGACGGGCCTGCCCAACCGCAGCAGTTTCGCCGACCATCTGCAGCGCGAGATGGGACATGCCAAGGAAGACGGCGTAAAGCTTGCAGTCATCGGTATCGACCTCGATCGCTTCAAGGAAATCAACGACCTGCGAGGACATAAGGCCGGCGACCAGGCACTGAAGGCGATCGGACGCCGCCTGCTGCGCCTCGTCAGGGACGGCGAGTTCGTCGCCCGTGTCGGTGGTGACGAGTTCGCGGCCGCTAAGCGCTTTCGCGAACAAAGCGAGCTGCTGGATTTCGTAGCCCGGCTGGAGAAAGTCCTGTTTGAGCCCATCCGGATCGACGATTTCGAGACGGTGACAGGCGCCAGCATCGGTGTCGCCGTCTACCCCGACGATGGCGTCGACCAGGAGCGTCTCGTCAGCAATGCCGATCTCGCGATGTATCGCGCCAAAGCCGATATTGGCCGCGCCGTCTGCTTTTATGAATCCAAGATGGATGAAGCGGCCCGTGCCCGCCATACGCTCGCGCAGGACCTGCGCCGCGCTGTCGAGCTGGACCAGCTCGACCTGCACTATCAGGTGCAGACCTCCGTTCGCACCGGGCAGATCTGCGGCTACGAAGTCCTCGTCCGCTGGCATCATCCCGAGCGTGGCTCGGTGCCCCCTTCGGAATTCATCCCCATTGCCGAAGAAAGCGGTACGATCCTTGTCATCGGCGAATGGGTATTGCGCACCGCCTGCAAGGAGGCGGCATCATGGGACCAACCCTACAAGATCGCCGTCAACCTTTCGCCCGTACAGTTCGCTCACGCCGACCTTGCCAAGCTCGTCCACACGATCCTTCTCGAAACCGGCCTGTCGCCGTCGAGATTGGAGCTGGAAATTACCGAATCCACCATCATTGCGGACAAGAGCCGAACACTGCATGTGCTGCGGCAAATCCGGGCTCTTGGCGTGACCGTTGCCATCGACGATTTCGGAACAGGATATTCGTCGCTCGATACGCTCCGCTCCTTCCCCTTCGACAAGATCAAGCTCGATCGCTCGTTCATGAGCGAAGTGGATCACAGCATTCAGGCAAAGGCGATCGTTCGCGCCGTGCTCACGCTCGGCAAGAGCCTGGATATCCCTGTGCTCGCGGAAGGCGTCGAGACCAACCATCAGCTCGAAATCCTCCGGGTCGAGGGCTGCGACGAGGCGCAGGGCTTCTTCCTCGGCCGGCCGAAGCCCGTCGGGCAAATCTTTCAAGTAGAAGCATCGGCAGAGGACGACGAGGCATCGGCTTTTTCCGGCCGGCTTCCGCCCCATCGCATGCGCCGTCGCTAGGAAATTCCACCCCGCGTCGAGGCGATATCTACGGCAATTGTGGGCGCAGACCTGCGCCCTCCTTTTTTATGCTCGATTTCGTCAGCTGCTGCCGTTCGCAATATCAGATCGAACGATCCGAAACCTCGCCGATCCATTCGCTTGCAAGCTCGACCGTCACAGCTGAGCGGATATCGAGGGCGTTGGCGGCCACGAGAAACTCATAGCGACCGGCGATGGCTCGAAATGCTCCGATCCGCTCGTCGAAATAGCTCAGATCGCGCGGACGAACGACAAGCGAGGCGATGCCTTTTTCACCCGGCATCAGCCGAAGCTTGGCAAAGGCGCGCAACTCCTTGTCCGGCCGCTCGATAGTGGAAGCAAGCGCCCGCACGTAAAGCTGCACGAGTTCGGAACCGGTTCTATCGCCGGTATTGGTGACCTCGACCGTTACGGTGACACCCTCCGCGCCCATCCTTGTTGCCGAAGCCTGCGCCTCGCCCCAAGAAAATCGCGTATAGCCAAGACCGAAGCCGAAGGGAAACAAGGGCTCGATATCGCGCGTGTCGTGATGGCGATATCCGACGAAAACGCCCTCGGCGTAGCGCACATGCCCGTCCTTGCCAGGATAGACGGATGCGTCGCCAACGATTGCGGAATTATCCGACAGGTGTTTCGGAAAGGTCTGCGGCAGGCGCCCGCCGGGCTCGACATCGCCGCAGAGCACATCGGCAACGGCGTGGCCGAGTTCCTGGCCGGGATACCACATCTGCAACACGGCCCGCACCTTGTCGAGCCACGGCATCTCGATGGGGCCACCGGTCTGCAGCACGACAATCGTATTGGCATTGGCGGCCGCCACCCGGTCGATCAATTCCTCTTGCCGGCCCGGCAGACGCATGTCGGGCAGATCAAGGCCTTCCGTATCCCATTCGCCCTCGCGGCCTACAAAGAGCAGAACGACATCCGCATTCCTTGCCTTCTCAACGGCATCCAGCATGGCCTCTTCACCGAGCGGCTTCTCCACGCCGAAGCGTACCGCCGTCAGATTGATCCCCTCCTCGGTCGTCGCGGAAGAGCAATACTCCACCACCACCTTGTAGCTCTGTCCGGCTTCCAGATGGATGCTTTGCCGCTGCTCGGCATTGGCCGTGCCGAAATAATTGTCTCCTCGAGCCCAGCCGTCATAGCCATTCACGACGAGCTTGCCGTCGACAAAGAGCCTGGCAAGGCCTGCATTCGTCATGCCGAATACATGCTCGCCGCTCTCCGTCGGCATATAGGAGGCTGTCATGCGGGCGGAGAACTCATTGGGATCGAGTTCCGAAGATGGCAGGTCGAACCAGAAGAATTCGCCCTTGCTTGCCGTTTCGGTGGCGATCACCGGTCCTGCAAGCTTGCGGCCTTTAAAATAGTCCACCTGCATCTCGCCGGCGAAGACGCTGATCAGGCGATTGTTGCGGCAGCCGACGGCATGGTGAATGCTGTTGGCATTCGACAGTGCCTGCCGGATGCCTTCCAAGGGGCTGACCCTGTAGTGGGCGGCGATCTGGGCGCTGCCGCCGCCCATGACCCGGGCTTCGGCGGCATTCGGCCCGATAACAGCCACATGCCCAAGGCCTGCCTTCTGCAGCGGCAGAATGCCGTCATTCTTCAAGAGCACGGAACCCTCGGCTCCGAGCTTGCGGATCAGCGCGCGATCCTCAGGCAGATCAAGCGCGTGTTCGCTCAAATCGGGCGTCTTCTCGAAGGCGCCGACCCGCTCAAGCAATGTCAGAATGCGGCGGGCGGCTTCGCGCACCGTTTCCGGCTTGACCTCGCCATTGTGCACCGCCGCCACCAGCTTTTCGCCACGATCGCGCGTCGGACCGGGCATTTCGAGATCGAGCCCGGCATTGATGGTCGCCGCCGTCGAATGCGAACCGAACCAGTCCGACATGACGATGCCGTCGAAACCCCACTCCTGTCGCAAGACTTTGGTCAGCAGCCAAGGATGCTCGCTCGTATAGGTGCCGTTCAGCCTGTTATAGGAGGACATGACGGCCATGACGCCGGCCTTCTTCACGGCCTGCTCGAACGGCGGCAGATAGATTTCGCGAAGAGCACGCTCGTCGATATCCGACGACATCGTCTGGCGCTCGATCTCGGATTCGTTGCCTGCAAAATGCTTGATCGTGGCGGCAATACCCTGGCTTTGCACACCCTGGATATAGGCAACGGCAAGCGCGGCCGTCAGTGTCGGATCTTCCGAATAGCATTCGAAATTGCGGCCATTCAGGCCGGAGCGGTGAATGTTGACCGTCGGCGCCAACAGCACCGAGGCGCCCTTGCTCTTGGCCTGGCCGGCGAGTGCCACGCCCATTCGTTCGACAAGGGCCGGATTCCATGTCGCACCAAGCGCGATCGCGACGGGAAAACAGGCCGCATTGACGCCGGCAACCAGCGAGCCGGCACCACGGGCTCCGTTCGGCCCATCCGTGATCTTGATCTTCGGGACACCAAGGCGCTCGACCGGCACCGTGGTCCAGAAATCAGCGCCGGACAGCAGCGAAGCCTGTTCTTCAAGCGTCATCCGGTCGAGAATATCGTCGATCATAAAGGCCTCCCGAGCAATTCCGTGGCTGTTCCATCGTCCATCCGCGATGGAGATTCGCATTTAAGACAAACAAATCATAAACACGCCAGATGTTCTTCCGATAGTGGGATATGTGAATGAAATTCCATATCTTTTTTGCCGACATTCCGGTCGTACCCGCTATGGGCACGCTTCGTAACCGATCAGAAATCATAAGTTCGGCACAGGAATGGACGTCCTCGATTGCCGTACCGGTCAAAAGCGCCGGTTCGATAAAATGCGAATAATCTTTTTCCGAATAAATTTGACCGCGTCGGATTTCATGAGCCCAACTCATGGAGCCGAGTATGCGTTCACTTCTCGTCGCTGCAAGCTTTCTCTTCGTCGCCGGCCTGCTGTTTTCGACAGCGACAACGGCAAAACCCGTGGCCAATACCGCCGCGGCACACGCACATCAGTTTGCGCGTGAGGTGACGGAAGCGAGCGTGCCCGTCGGCTGGACGAGCTTCTGTAAGGCGCAGCCAGCCGAATGCGTGGCCGGCCAAAAGAGCGTGGAGTTCGCGGATCTCGATCATGACCGCTGGGAGCAGCTGCAGCAGATCAACAGTCTCGTCAATCATGAGATCGAGGGTGTCGGCGACAACGATCATTACGGCATCTACAAGCTCGGCATCATCAACTGGTGGACCTATCCCGATGACGGTGCCGGCAACTGCAATGACTATGTTCTCTTAAAGAAGAAATTGCTCGTCGAAGCAGGTTGGCCACGATCTGCTCTGCTGCTGACAGTCGTCCTCGACACCCATAACGAGGGACATCTTGTCCTGATGGCGCGCACGAATGACGGCGACCTCATCCTAGACAATCTCACCGATGCAGTTAAAAACTGGAGCGGAACGGGCTACACTTTCATCAAGCGTCAAACGGCCGATAATCCGAACGATTGGGTTCGGCTGGAATCCGGTCGCACACCCGAAGAGCTTGCCATGATCAGCAAGGCACTGGCGTCTCACTCGCAGTGATTGGCGGCCCAATAGCTGTCGACCAGACCTTTGCCGTCCTGGTCCAGGATGGCAAAATTGCCGGGAATGACGACGAAGAAGCGTTCTCCGCCTTCCGCGCCGGCGCCGTCAGTTATGGTTCCCGTATCGACACGGCCGCAAACGACGAAGCCCGGCATTCGTTCGCTTGGCTTGGCTGCCAGAATATGGATGGCTGAGGGCGGCACCTCTATGCGCCGCGCGACCGCCGCCTTGGCCAGCGCCGGAACATCCGCCATCGTCGGCAAGGCTTCGCCGGGGGCCGCTGCAAGCAAGATGCTCCCTGCGATCACGAGATGTTGCATCGACATCCTTTCGAAAGCCCGGACCACGGAACGCAACCCTGGACGGCCACATCCCCTATGCCTCTACAGCCGAGAGCTGCTTTGATCGAAGTTTATTGTGATTCGTGAGACGGAAGAAGCTTGCGCTCTTGCCTTCGGATAGCGATCGCGTATCAAGATCGTCCCGCGCAGGGGAATATTTTTGGAAAGCCACTTTGCGAATGCGAACACGCCTGTCGATACTCCCGGCACTCGGTCTTCTTTTTATCTTTGCATTGACGAACGCGGTTTCTGCGCGTGAGCTCGTGCGCGTGCCGCCAGGCAATCGCAACAGCGTTCAGCCGCCCATACCCAATACCTCGGTACTGCGGGCTAAGGCCTTCAACACCACCTACGACGAGAAATATCAGAAGATCATCGGCGTGCTTCGCGACGATAAGGAGCTGATGGCCTCGATCAGGAAGGCCGGGCAGACCTATCAGATCGACCCCATCCACATCGTTGGCGCCCTTGTCGGCGAACACACCTACAACATCACGATCGTCAACAGGGTGAAGTCCTACTACGTCAAGGCGCTCGCCTATTCGCAGTCCGATTTCAAGTTCGCCTACAAGGACGTGACGGTCCAGGCCTTCCTGAAGAAGCCGGAATTCGCCCATTGCAATGCCTTCACCGGCAGCGCCGAATTGTGGGAATGCCGTGACGAGACCTGGGACAAGAATTTCCGAGGCAAGGTCGTCGACGGCGTCGCTTACGAAAACATGACGTTCCAGCGCGCCTTCTTCCAGCCTTTCTTTGCCGGCCAGACCTTCGGCCTTGGACAGATCAGCCCTTTGACCGCCCTTGAAGTCACCGATCTCGTCCATGCGACCAGCGGCCTGCCGAAGCTGTCCGTCGACGATCCGCAGGCGATCTATCGCGACATCATGGACCCCGATCGCAGCGTGATCTATATCGCCGCCATCGTAAAGGATGCCATCGACGCCTATCGTGCGGAAGGCTTCGACATCACCGACAATCCCGGCCTGACCGCGACGCTTTACAATGTCGGCCAACCGCGCCGCCGTGCGGCTGCCTTGCGGCAAGCGGCGGATGCTTCGGGCAGTAAGAAACTGCCGGAAGAAAATTATTATGGCTGGCTGGTCAACGACAAATTGCCGGAGCTTCGTGGGCTGCTCGGCAGCGACAATAGCCAGTAAGCCGCCAGACTTTATCCATGAAGAACACCGGTTTGATCAGGCGATCAGGCTGACGCGATCATTGGCAATCTTGTTTTCGACCCAGCTGCGCTCGCTCTGCCAATCATGCCGCTTCCACCCTTCCCAGCTGAAGCCGCATAGCTTGATGTCCCATTCGGACGCGGGAAACCTTGCGAGGACATAACGGATGCCAAGGAAGCCGGTGCTGGGAAAGACCTTGTGCATGTGACGCCCGGAAATGCGGAGCTCGCCGCAGCCATCCATATAGGTCTGCGGTGGCATGATGCGGATCTCCTTGCCGGCCCTGCCCAGCAACTCGATTGCCTGCATCGTCCAGTCAGCCTTTCGACCCTGCAGACGCTGGAAGATGTTGGGTCGGGGGTGATATTTGCGGATGATATCGGGGTGATAGGCCAGCATGAAGACCTTTGCGGCCTTGAGCGCGGCGTTATCCATGAAACTTGGATCCAAAAGCCGCCGATACAAGATCTTGCTCGAGGCGGCCAGCATGATCATGTCAGTGCGCTCGCCGCTCATGCCTCCGGAAAGGACCGGCTCATTGAAACGCATGACGAATTGCGCCTCGTCCACGATACCGGCGATATCGCGTTCCAGCTTTCCGTTGCCGACAATGATTGCAGTTTTACGCGCCAATACGGTCGTCCAGAAAATATGGGCCGTGCATTAGCAAGCGGTTCTGACAAAGCACTGAACCGTGGATGATGCGGAACTGAAATCCGTCGACCAACCGTTTCCGTGCTCTGGGCGAATTTGATCCGTTTGCCAACAGGCGTATTTGGCGGCATCTGCACAGGGGAACGACAATGAGAGAAGCTTTGCTGGCAGACCACGTCATGTCGCCATAGACTATCGCCTCTCAAGGCCGAGAAGCGGATCGAATGGACAGTCTATGAAGCAATTGGATCGCATGAACTCGACGTCGAACGATTGGGAAGCTGACCCATGGGATGCCCCCGACGAGGTGGCGGACTTACAGTTGGCTGGATTTCAGAAGAGAGCTGCAAAGACGATTATCTGGGCTTCCATATTCAATGCCGACCATTCGGTATTCGGCATTGAAGCAAGCGACCTTCGCAGCTTAGATGCCGAATTTTATGCGACGTGCGACGGTGAGGACATGCTTTTGATGCGGCTGATTTGGCACGGTTTCCCCGATCCCCCGGAATGGCGGCTGGCGACGCGACCAAGCAACAGAGATGATCTCTCCTGGGCCTCGTGGGGTTATTTTACCGACTTGCCGGAAAGCTGGCAAATACCGGTGTCATCCGGTAATCCCGCATGACAGGCGCTCGGCACGCTCACAAGAAATACCGGAACTTCAACGGCAGCAGAGCCGCGCCGATCGCGCTGGCGTCACCTTTGGTTTCGCTGAGAACCAGCCGCGGTCCCGGCGGTGCGGCGCCATAACGGTGCGGACGCTGCGACGGTAGGCGGGCGCGCGCGATCATCATTCGTCCAAGCTCGGGCGGCAACTGGCCACCGAAGACAATGGCTTGCGGATCGATCACCCCGGCAAGCGCGGCGATCAGACGGTCGAGCATCGGCATGGTCTCGGAAAGCCAGCTCTCGACGCCGGGCCAGGAAGGGTCGAAATTCTGTTTCAGTTCCTCGATGGAGCCTATCTCGACGCCCCTCTCCCGCAATGTGGCGATGAGATATTGCAAAGCTGGCCGGCGCAGCATTTCGTCCGGATCGTAGATGACGCTGAATTCCCCAGCATTGCCGTGGAAGCCCAAATAAGGCCTTCCCTCCAGAACAAGACCGCCGCCAAATCCATAATTGAAGGACAGGTATGCGAAGGTCTTGCACCAGCGCCCCACACCGCGCAGGCTCTCACCGATTGCGCCCGTCGTTGCGTTGTTTTCCAACCAGGCCGGCAATGCGAACACTTGCTCGAGCTCCGGCTGCAGATCGACTAAAGACCAGTCGCGCAGCGGCTCCGGAGCATTGAAGCGACGATCATCGCCGACAAAGAAGCCCGACATGGCAAAGCCAAGTCCGATGAGATTTGCACGCGATATTTCACGGCGCGCCAGGATCGACCCCAGTTTCTCGGCAAGGATTGCCAGCGTTGCCTTGCGATCGGCGGGCACGCCCCCCAACACCTCCTGATCGACGACGTCGCAGCCGAAATCGGCGAGCGACAGCGTCACGGCATCGGTATTGACGGAAATACCGACCGAATAGACCGCCTGCCGTTCCAATTCGATCGTCGGGCTCGGCTGCCCGCGTGCGCCCTTGAACGGCGCACCGGCGCGAAGCAAGCCGCGAGCCATTAGCGCCTCGACGAGACGATGCACGGATTGCTGCGTCAAATTGGTATAGGCAGTAATGGTCGCGCGCGGGATCGGCTCGCAGCTGCGGACAATATCGAGAATGAGGCGCTCGTTCTCGCTTGCCAGTGGGGATTTTTCCAGCGCTGCCATGACTGCAATCCCGATACTATGATTCCGACCTAGCCGCTCGCCTGTCCGGGCACAATCCGAATCCCCACCTACTCGCGGCTGCTCGTCATAAATATTACACTTTATGTGTATTAATAGCCATAGCAGCGATCGGCGCCAATACACCGCGTCGGCCATAGCCATTGGTGTTCACATTCGACATCAAACCTCGCATCCGCTCATTCCGCCTGAAAACCGACAGCTCACGAAAGCTTTTCTCATGCATAGCCAGACCGCCATCTCGCCCTCAACCCGCAATGCCGATATTTACGACCTCCTCTCCCGGTCCAATCCAAACATTCTGACGATTGCCCATCGTGGGCTTTGGTCGGCAGCTCCCGAAAATTCATTGGCGGCAATCCGTGCGGCAGCCGAGCTTGGCGTGGAATTCGTCGAAATCGACACACAGGCGACTGCCGACGGCCATCTCGTCGTCATTCACGACAAGACGCTGGACCGCACCACCTCCGCCGGGGGTGTCGTCGGAGCGAGCAGCTTTGCCACAATCCGCGCGGCCCGACTGCGCACCGGCGCCGGCGGAGAGATGGCAGCATTGACGGATGAACGCGTTCCCACGCTCGAAGAAGCGCTGGAGGAGGCGCGCGGACGCGTCTTCGTCAATATCGACACGAAATTCCCCCGCGAACTGCCGCAGGTTATCGCTGCAGTGCGGCGGCTGGGTGCTGAGGATCACGTCATCATCAAGTCGGATGTCGAGCCGCAAAGCGGCCGTTTCCCGGTGCTGGACGCCGATTGGTTCGGCTCGATCCCGCATATGCCGATGTTTCCTGTCCGGCCCGGAAAATTCATCGAAGACCTCAGAATGATCGAACCGCTCAAGGCGCCGATGGTCGAAGTGAAATTTACCGACATTGCCGATCTTGCCGCCGGGCGCGAGGAACTGGAGCGTCAAAATATCCGGCTCTGGATCAATACGCTCGATGTCTCCTACAATCTCGACTTCAACGATAGCCGGGCGCTTAGCGACCCTGAAGGCGTATGGGGAGCACTCGTTGACGCCGGCGTCGGCGCCATCCAGACAGACACGAATGTCGAATTCAAGCAGTGGCTCGCGACCAGAAGCGGCAAATAAAGCCCCTTCGGCTTAACGCGCAGACAAGAAGCCCGGGCGGTTTCTCATCGCCCGGGCTTTTGCGTCCTCCGGCGCTGTGAGCAATCTAAAGCGAAGCCTTCGTGCCTGCAGAGAGGGGGCGTTTCTCAGCATCAACCTTACCAATTTTGGTCCTATGAAGGGCAAATGCTGCACCGCAAAGAAAATGATGCGAAAATGAACTAAAACTGACGTGAAAATGAATTGGAAATGTTGACTTAAGGATTCGCTGAACTAGTTCCCGCTCATACGCCGGGGTCCGCCCCATCCATAGCGACCATATGATCCTGTATAATCCTGTGCAGCCATTCCAGCGGTTAAGACGCTGTTATGGCAAGGAATATTCGTGCGGTTAAGAGGTCGCCTCATAGCGCAGTGGGACTTCAGTATCGCATGAGCAGCATCACGGGACGGCTCGTCAAGGGAAGCATGTGGTTAAGCCTGTCTCGAACCATCGTGAACGGGCTTGCAACCCTCAGCACCTTCGTACTGGCCCGCTATCTGGCGCCCGCCGACTTCGGCGTGGTTGCTTTGGGCATGACGATCCTCATGATCGTCACGACTGTTACCGAGCTTTCCCTTTCCGAGGCGCTGATCCGCCACGATGCACCGGATGAATCCCATTTCAGTGCTGCCTGGACGCTGAATGCCGCACGCGGGCTGGCGATCTGCATCCTGTTTGCGATCTTTGCCTATCCGGCGGCCGCCCTGTTCAATGAGCCGAGGCTGACGGGTGTCATGTTCGCTCTTGGAATCAGCATGCTGATGGGCGGCCTTACAAATCCGCGGCGCATCATGCTGCAGCGCGATCTGATCTTCTGGCAGGAGTTCGTGCTCGCCGTTTCGCAGAAGTTCGCGGGCTTCGTCGCCTCGGTTGCGATCGCCGTCATCTATCAAAGCTATTGGGCACTAATCGTCGGCACGCTGATCAGCCAGGCGACGAATGTCATCGTCTCCTATCTTGTGCTGCCGTTCCGGCCCAGGATCACTTTCCAGCATATGCGGGAGTTCTTCTCCTTCTCCGCCTGGCTGACCGCAGGCCAGATCGTCAGCACGCTCAACTGGCGCTTCGACTATCTGCTTGTCGGCAAGATGCTTGGCGGCATCCAGCTCGGCTATTATTCGGTCGGCAGCAACCTCGCCATGATGCCGACGCGGGAGGCGACCGCGCCCCTTACCCAGACCATCTATCCGGCTTTTGCTGGCATTCACAACGATCCAGGCAGGCTCGCTGCCGCTTATCAGCGCGTGCAGGCGCTGGTTGCCGCCGTCGCCCTTCCAGCCGGCATCGGGGTTGCCGTGACCGCCGATCCGTTGGTGAGGCTCGCGCTCGGCGACAAATGGGCGCCTGTCATCTTCATCATCCAGTCGCTGGCCTCCGTCTTTGCACTCCAGACACTGGGCTCGCTGGTGCAGCCGCTCGGCATGGCGAAGGGCGAGACGCGTGTGCTCTTCGTCCGGGACACGCAGATGTTCTGCCTGCGCGTGCCGATCATGATCGGTGGTCTGATCCTCTACGGACTTCCAGGCGTCATCGCCGGCCGGGTATTCACCGGCCTATTCAGCACGGCCGTCAACATGATGCTCGTGCGGCGCTTCACCGGCATCAGCGTCGCCAAGCAATTGACGGTGAACCTTCGGGCACTTGCAAGCGTCGCCGTGATGGCAGCAGGCGTGTCGCTCGCCTCGAGCCATCTTGCCTACACGGACGACAAGCTCGTGCTCGTGACGCACCTCGCCATCCTGATCCTGCTTGGCGGCCTGCTCTATTGCGGTTCGACGCTCCTGCTGTGGACGTTGATGAGGCGGCCGGCCGGCCCGGAAACGGAGGTTCGAAACATACTCGGCAAAGTGCTGCCGAGACTTCTTCCTGCCTGAAAACGCGCGGCCGATGTCGGCCGGAGACTGACCTGTCATCTAAACGGGGGAATGGGGAAATGACGTTACAATCAAATCAACAGCTGATCGCGAAACTGGACAACATGATCCACGATTGCCTGAAGGATTACATCAGCAAAGATGAGCCGCTGGCGATCCTCGATTTTCCTGACATCCGCAATTGCGGTGACTCAGCCATTTGGCTCGGCGAAATGGCCTATCTCAACCGGCGATATGGCAAGCGGCCGACCTATGTCTCGCGAATCGATGACTTCTCGCCCGAGCAACTCGAGCGCACCATGCCGACCGGCCCGATCTTCATTCATGGCGGCGGCAATTTCGGCGACATCTGGGATGCGCATCAGGACTTTCGCGAACGGGTTCTGGAACGATTCCCCAATCGGCAGGTGATCCAGTTCCCGCAATCCATCCATTACAAGTCCCAAGCACGGATCGAGGAAAGCGCCCGCGTCATCGGACGCCATAAGCATTTCGTATTGCTGGTGCGCGACGAAGAATCGAAAGAGTTTGCCCATAAGCACTTCGATTGCGAGGTGCGCCTTTGCCCGGACATGGCCTTCAGCATCGGTCCGATCCGGCCGGATGAACCGGAGTTTGACGTCCTTGCCATGTTGAGATCGGATCTCGAGAAGGTCGGAGATGCCAACCTTTCGGCCTATCCTGATATTCCGAAAGAGGATTGGACGACCGAATCCGCCAAGCGTGTACGCATCTCCAAGGCGTTTGGTGCGGCAACGGCTTTGCTCGCCCTCAAGCCGGCCGAGATACGGCTGCGCAAACTCGACGCTGCCGCGCATAACCGGTTGCGGCGCGGCATCCGCCAGATCTCCCGCGGGCGCGCGATCGTCACAGACCGGCTGCATGTCCACATCTGCTCGATCCTGCTTGGACGCCCGCATGCCGTGCTGGACAATAGCTACGGCAAGATACGTCGGTTCATGGCGGCATTTTCCGGTGGCACCGATCTCGCCTACCGCGCGACCTCGCTCGAAGACGGTATCGCCTGGGCGCGCCACCAGGCGGCCACGCAATCACTGGCACCAGCTGCCTGACAGGCTGTGACAAGGCAACTCGCCTATCGCGATCCACAATCTCCTCACCGGATGACGAAACCAATCAGGCGAAGGCGCTTTAAGCGCCTTCGCCTGTCGTTTGAGCTCGATCCGGCTGGGAGACGGCCATCCGCGTGGCATGACCTCACTTGAAATCACCCTTAACGGGCGTTGTACTTCGCATCGACCTCGTTCATGGCCTTGACGTTACCGGCCGAACGGCCGTTCTCGTCAAAGGTCTGCGCCAGGAAGGCGTCGGCGATTGCTTTGGCGAGTTCGGTGCCGATGACGCGGGCGCCCATGGTGATGATCTGGGCGTTGTTCGAGAGCGCTGCGCGTTCTGCCGAATAGGTGTCATGGGTCAAAGCAGCACGAATGCCCGGCACCTTGTTGGCCGAGATGCAGACGCCGATGCCGGTGCCGCAGACGAGGATCGCCTTGTCATAGGTGCCGTCGATGACGCCGGAGGCGACGCGGTCAGCGAGATTGGCGTAAAACGCATCGGGGCCTTCATCGGTGCGCGAGACTTCGCTCACCTCGAAACGCTCCTTCAGATGATCGGCGAGAATCTTGGCGAGACCTTCACCGGCGCTGTCACCAGCAATAGCAAGCTTCATGATATGTCTCCTCAGAGTTTGGCGGCGCACTTGGCGAGGATGTCGAGATAGCCTTCGACGTTCCAGGCGGAGCGGCCGATGAAAAGCCCGTCTACATTCGGGCAGGATATGAGTTCTTCACAGTTTTGCGGATTGACGGATCCGCCGTAGAGGCATGGAATCTTTCGGCCGAGCACCTTTTGCGCGATCGCAATGATCTCGGCCTGGCGCGCATCGGCATAGGAAGGCTCGGCGGGGATCCCCTTTTCGCCGATCGCCCAGACCGGCTCGTAGGCCAGCAGGATTTCAGTCTGCTTCTGGGCGTCGGAGAGCTTCGACAGAGCACCGACGACCTGCTCGCTTAGGATCTCCGTTGCACGGCCGCTTTCGCGATCAGCCAGCGTCTCACCGATGCAAATCAGCGGGATCAGGCCATGACGGACAGCCGCCTCGGTCTTGAGACCGACGGTTTCGTTGGTCTCGCCAAAATACTCGCGACGCTCCGAATGGCCGAGCTCGACAATGTCGAGATTGCAATCCTTCAGCATCAGCGGCGAGATTTCCCCCGTCCAGGCACCCTGATCGGCCCAATGCATGTTTTGGGCACCGACCTTCACGGAGCTTTCCGACAGGATCGACTTGACCTCGCGCACGGCCGTGAACGGCGGAATGATGAAACGCTGAATGCGATCATCGCGCAGGGTATCGGCAACACGCAGCGCCTCGGCGAAAGCGCGTGCCTCCGCCAGCGTCTTGTTCATCTTCCAGCTCGTGCCGATCCAATAGCGAGGCTTCTCTGTCATGTCATATCCTGGTTCGAGGCGATGGTAAGGGCGATGCCGTCGCGGCGAAATTGCTCGACAATGGCGGCGTCAGGCATGTGATCGGTAATCACGGCATCGAAATCGCTCAGATCGGCCATCACATGCAGGGCCGTATGCCCAATGCGCTGATGGCTGACGAGGAGGCAGCTTTTTGCCGCCGACGCAATCATCGCCCGCTTCGTGCGCACGACGTTGTCGTCCATATGATAGGCGAGCCTACCGGAAACGGCTGGCGTCGACAGGAAGGCGATATCGGCCCTCAGCCGCGACAGCGCCTCCTCGGTGACGACGCCGAGAAAGGCGTTGAACTTCGCGGAATAGACGCCGCCGAGCGCGATCAGCGTAATGCCGCTTTCGTTCTTCATGCGGTCTATGATCGCGGCATTGTTAGTGATGAGCGTCAGCGGCCGCTTCTGCAACAGCATCTCGCCTAAAACGGCGGCCATGGACCCGTCATTGATCATGACGGTCATGCCGGGCTCGACCAGATCGAGTGCAGCGCGCGCCATGGCGAGCTTTTCGTCATGGCCCTGGCGCTCGCGGAAACGGAAATCGCTTTCGAACTGCGTGCCGGCATCGATGGTCGCGCCGCCGCGAACCTTGCGCAGCACGCCGGCCTGCTCGAGATCATCGAGATCGCGGTGGATCGTCATCTTCGATACGACGAACCGATCCGCCAGATCGTCGAGATCGACGGTCTTATGCTCGATGAGCAGATTGATGATCGATTGCTGGCGCTCTTCCCGTTTCACCTTGCACTCCGACCGTTGGTCCGAAATGGAACTTCGAGAAATATAACATCAAGATCTAACAATTCAACATTTTTATTGTTACATTGAGGTAAATTCATGTTCTCACAGGCAGTATCACTCCTCGCTCTTCAACAGTGCCTGCGCTGTTTTCTCGTCCGTGATCAACCCGTAGAGACAGCGGCTCTTTAGGACCGCGCGGATGGCCTCGACCTTCGGTAATCCGCCTGATAGTGCCACCAGCCGCTCGCTCTTCGTGCGCGGCAAGGAGGCAGACAATGTGCGAGACGTCAGCGTGGTCTCAAGGATATTGCCGTCGGCATCGAAGAAATGGCCGAGAATTTCGCCGACGCCACCGGCCGCAGTGATCTCCTTGATCTCCTTCGGCTCCACCATCCCCGACAAGACGAGCTGCGCATCGGTGTCGACCGTGCCGAGACCGACCAGCTTAAGATCGGCGCCGTTTGCAAGATCGAAGACTTCCTTCACGCCGCGCTGGGCAAGCAGCACGTCGCGGTCTTCGCGGGTATTGGCGAAGAACGGTACCGGCATCACATGCGATTGCATGCCGGTCTTCTCCGCGATGCGATGCATGACGTCATAGGGGTTGGCTGCGTAGTTTCTGGTAAGCCCGCCGAGCAGCGAGACGAAGCGTAAGTCCTTGGCGCTGACGCGCGCCATGTGATGCACGGCAGAGGAGAGCGTTCGCCCGTGGCCGAGGCCGATTACCTTGTTGCTGCCGCCTTCGATCTCACGCCGCAGGAAGCCGGCGCCCGCCTGGCCGAGCGCGCGAAACTCGAAGCCTTCCTCGCCGAGATCGGGCGCGACCTCGCAATAT
Source organism: Martinezella sp. CNPSo 3732 (assembly GCF_057784515.1). Lineage (NCBI taxonomy): Bacteria > Pseudomonadati > Pseudomonadota > Alphaproteobacteria > Hyphomicrobiales > Rhizobiaceae > Martinezella > Martinezella sp. CNPSo 3732. The sequence continues at coordinate 100,729 of NZ_JBXSOO010000009.1, read as the reverse complement.
TGTAGCCCGAAGCGTGCCGAAAGCTGCGCCTCAAGTTCGACGCATTCGACGATATCGCCGTCGATCGTCACCTTGACGACGCCTTCGGCAACCGCGCGCGCGATCAGGCGATGTGCCTTTACCGAGGGAACGCCGAGACGCTTTGCCACTTCGGACTGGGTCAATCCGCCGGCATAGTGCAACCATGCCGCCCGCACGGCGAGCGAAGCATCCGCATCCGTCATCGTCCGTTCCTTTTCACTTCGTTCCGCATATTCCCTCGCCTGCTCTCTCCGGCCATAACGCTCCGATCCGGCTACCTCCTCGAAAGAATTTGGTGCCTGATGAATCGGGACTCGGCCGCTCCACCGGCTAGATATGCAAGTCGTTGGCGCCCGTGTCGATATGAGGCGCCCAGAAGGCAATACTTTCGGCGATCTGCGCGAGAACCTGACGATCGTTGGGCTCACGCTCCTTGAACGACAATTCCAGGCAGATTTCGTTGTCCTTGGCACCACCTTCGGCAAACGCCTTGAGCAATGGTTCGGGCTGGATGCGGCCTTTGGCATTGAACTCCGCCGTGAAGGGACGGTGCCCGCCCTTGTCCATCAGGCTCTGCTTGATATGGATGATCGGAGATACCTTCGGCACGGCGCGCGCCCAGGCATAGGGATCATAATCGTCGGGATTGGCCGAGGTGACATCGCCGTGATCGATGTCGGCCATCATCCACATCGGAATGGCGAACGGCGCCTTCGTCAGCCTGTCCTGCAGGGAAAGGCAGGCATCGATCGTCTCGCCGAATTCGCGGCCGATGCTCATCGGCTCCCAGAAGATGTAGGAGAGGCCGGCAGCCCGGGCATGTTCGGCCACCTCGTCCCAACACTCGATCGCGATCTCGATCAACTCCTCGCGCCGGACCTGGTCGTCATAATCCTTGTAAGTGAAGATTGCGAACTGCGTGCCGACGGAATGACCGCCGAGATCTGCGGTGATATCGGCAAAGGTCTTGAACCAGTCGACATAATAGCGGCGGACATCCTTGTCGGGATGGCCGAAATGGTTGAGACGGCCATAGGGACCGGTCATGCCTGAGGTTACGCGAACGCCGGTGCGCTTCAATGCCGCCTGCATGTCCCGCGTCAGCCGGCGAATGACCGGCGCCTGCCAGCTCGGATTGATGAATTCATGCGTCAACTGCAGATCGCGGATGCGCAGATCGCGCGCAACCGTCTCGATCAGGTCGGCCGGCTCGGCAAAGCGATTGACAAGCGGGTTGGTGTTGAGTGAAAGCGTCAAGGGCATTTTAGGTCTCCCGGCAAGGTCTGTTGGGTCAGGCGGCCAGCGCCAACTCGGCGTCGAACCATGCCGCGAAATCCGCCTTCTCTTCGGCCGTCATGCGCAGACCCTCCTTGGTGCGGCGCATCAGCACGTCTTCGGCCGCCTGCGCCCATTCAGAAGCCACGAGATAGCGAACCTCAGCCTCATAGAGATTGCCGCCGAAATGGCGACCGAGTTCTGCGAGCGACGTCGCATTGCCGACGATCTGCCTGGTGCGGGCGCCATAAAGATGGCCGTAGTGATTGACGAGCGCTCGCGGCATCCAGGGATAGGCCGCCCGCAGGGTATCGGCAAAGGCAACGTAATCGCCATTCGGAATCTCGCCGCCCGGAAGCGTGGCACCCCGCGTCCAGTCGCCGCCCATCTTCGGAAAGAATTTTGCAAGCCGCTGCATCGCGTGCTCGGAAAGCTTGCGGAAGGTGGTGATCTTGCCGCCGAAGACGCTCAGGAGCGGCGCACCGCCAGTCTCGTCGAGATCGAAGACATAGTCGCGCGTGACAGCAGACGGGTTGCCCTTGCCATCGTCGAACAGCGGGCGGACGCCGGAGAAACTCTCGAGCACGTCGGACCTGCGCAGCTTCTCCTTGAAGTAGCGATTGACCGCCGTGATCAGATAATCGATTTCCTTCTCGTCGGCCTTCACCTCTTCCGGCTTGCCTTCGTAGGGAATGTCGGTCGTGCCGATCAGCGCCTTGTCACCTTCATAAGGGTTGATGAAGATCACGCGCTTGTCGTGGTTCTGGACGAGATAGGCCTGCTGGCCGGCCCAGAATTTCGGAACGATGATGTGGCTGCCCTTGACGAGCCGGACACTGCGCTGGCTGTTCGAGCCGACGACACGGCCGATAATGTCGTTGACCCAGGGGCCGGCAGCATTGACCAGCACGCGGGCGCGGACGGTCCGCACCTCGCCGGAGCGCTCGTCGCGCATCTGGACGACCCAGTTCCCCTGATCGCGTCGCGCGCTGACGCAAACCGTGCGCGTCAGTATCCGCGCGCCCTTGGCGGAAGCATCGAGAGCGTTGAGAATGACGAGTCGGGCATCATCGACCCAACAGTCGGAATATTCGAAACCCTTGGAATATTGGTCCAGGATCGGCGCCCCTTCCGGATCGCGATGAAGATCGAGCGAGCGGGTACCCGGTAGCTTCTTGCGGCCGCCGAGATGATCGTAGAGGAAGAGGCCAAGACGCACCAGCCATGCGGGACGATCCGTCGGGCTATGCGGCAGTACGAAGCGCATCGGCCAGATGATGTGGCTTGCCGAATTGAGCAGCACCTCGCGCTCGATCAGGGCTTCACGTACCAGGCGGAATTCGTAATATTCAAGATAGCGCAGGCCGCCATGCACCAGCTTGCCGGAGCGCGAGGACGTACCCTCAGCGAGATCCCCCTTCTCGCACATGATAACCGAAAGGCCGCGGCCGGCTGCATCGCGCGCAATACCGGCACCATTGATGCCTCCGCCGATCACGAAAAGATCAAAGATTTCCGGTTCCATCATGTCATGCTCCTAAGGATGCCCTTGTTCGAATGCTGTGGGCATCATCAATTCAATCTTCAAGAGCGGCGCTCGCCCGCCGCCTTTGTATCGGCTAGTGCCAGGCCAGCTTGTCCCAGGCGGGCGCGAGCGCCTGACGCACGTCCTTGTAGGCATCGAACAGGCGGTCATAGCGTTCGACATTTGCGGGATCGGGCGCCTCGGCCTCGCCCAGCAACGGCGTCACCCAGTCGACAATGCAGCTGTCCATGTCCGGATAGGCGCCGATCGCGACGGCGGCCATCATCGCGACACCGGCAGCCCCCGCCTCCTCGCGGTCGGAAATGCGCACCGGCGCCTTGACGGCGGCCGACAGCGAACCACGCAGCGCACGCGAGCGAGCAGCCCCTCCGGTGATGCGCAGCTCCGAAGGCATGTCGCCCATGGCCGCGTAGCAATCGCGCGTTGCCATGCCGAGCCCCTCGACCACGGCCCTCAGCATGTCGGTAAAGCCGTGCCGGGTCGAAAGTCCGGTAAAGCCGGCACGCGCATGTGCATTGACAAAGGGACCGCGCTCGCCGGCCTCGGAAATATAGGGATGATAGAGAAGGTTCGTCGGACGCGATTCGGCAAACCAGGCATCGATGCGCGGAATAAGGTCGGAATAGGAAACCTCGCTGCCGCCTGCGGACATCAAATCCGCCGCAACCTTGAGAATCCAATCGATATTGATGGTTGCGCCCATGTTCGTCTGAACCTGGGTGACGATACCGGGGATCGGCAAGGCGATGACATATCCCGTCCCCTCTTCGTTGAGTTGGACATCGGGCACGGCCTTGGCGCGCATATGTACGCCGGTCGATCCGATCGTCGAGCAGGCGGCGTTCTGGCCGCCAGTGCGAACGCCGGCGCCAAGTGCGGTCATGACCATATCGACGTAACCCAGGCAGACCGGCGTTCCGGCACGTAAACCGGCGGCCTTGGCCGCGGCCTCCGTCAGAGGGTGGCTGATCTCGGTTCCGTCGACAATCTCGGGCAGAAGCGAGCGCCGGCGGGCAAGGCCGAGCGCATCGATGACAACAGGATCATATTGCCGATTGCGGAAATTACCGAAGGTGAAGCTCGCTTCCGATGGATCGGTTGCCCGTATGCCGGTGAGATTCAGGTAGAGCCAGTCCTTGCAATGCAGCGCCGTCTCGGCCCGATCGAGAAGCTCGGGCATGAAGCGTTCCATATGGGCGAGCTGCGCACCCTGCTGGCAGGTATTGAGCCCCGTGCCCGTCGCCTCGAAACGGGCGCGGTTGCCGGCCGCGGCGCTCAGGCGCGTGACGGTCGGTGCCGCGCGGGCGTCAAGCCACAGCCAGGCATCGCCGACCGGAGCATTGCCGGAGCCGACAAGCCAGGTGCCGTCGCCTTGGCCGGTAACCGCGATCGCTGCCGTTCGGGCGGCAAGATTGCCGACCTTCTCACCAAGGCCGCGCAATGCACTGAGACAATCCGACCACGTCTGGCCGAGCGATTGGGTGACCGATCCGTCTTCTCCCGTCTCATAGCGATTGCGCGCTGAAGCTGAAGCGATCTGCCGCCCGGACAGCTCGAAGGCAACCGCCTTCAAAACCGAGGTACCCGCATCGATCCCGATGATGATCCTGTCGCCTTTAGACATTGCACGCCAGCTCCACCATACGACACCCTGCGGCAGGAGCATCGGCAACCATCACAAACATTTTCATTCCTCCTCACGCGGCCAAGGGCATAATTCTACGCCAGGTCGCATCTATCGTCGCCATCGTACTCCCCACTCCAAGGGAAGGATCGCGAACGAAGCACCGGCGCGCACCCGACATCAGCCACGCAATGGATCCCAAGCATAGCTGCGACCCATCAATCAGCTCGCGGCTTTATAACATAATCATATCGTTGTTACAGTAATATTTTTCTGGTGTTGTAATTTTTTTCATATAAAATGGATGTGATTGAAGGGTAGGCCGTGGCAAGAAAGGACTGCAGCAACGCATTGGAGGAATACGAATCAACAACCTAGCCCTCCCGGATCGAATCAGGGAGGCTGTTGGGAGGCGTCTCACGATCTCCTTACAATACTTATATATATCAATTTATTATCAAAAAGCTTTAATGCCAAGTCGACCAAAATGATGCCGGTCGGCTAAGCTCGGAATAAAGCCCCTAAAGCGAAAGCTTCGAGTGTGAAAAGGCTGGAAGTGCTGAGGCCCACGGAGGCCGGTCGAATAAAGGGTTTGTTAAATCATGGTTGACACGCTTAAATATTTATAACATATAAAATGCAGAAATTAACATACTTATATCACAAATGTCGCATGGATGCGGCAATTGTGAACCCAAGATGGGCGACTGGAGGAGACAGCCGTCCGCACATTGAGGAGGCTCCTGATGTTGAATTTCCTTTCCGGTGACGGCGCAGCCGGAAGCCAAGCGGAGCGCTCAAAGGCGCGAACGCGCAAGCCCCGCTTCCGTTAAGCCGGATCGCGGCACTTTTCTCCCTTTCTCCATCAGGCACTCCGGCTGACATGCCCAAGGTCGTTTGAACATGAATACGCAAGCTCAATATGCAACTGCCAAGCCGACGGGCTCCAAGCTCAAGATCGTCGCCGGCATCGCCGCGGTGGTGATCGTCATCGGCGCCATCGCTGCCGATACCAAGGTGGTCAAGATCGGCTCCGAGCACGATGTGCGCGAACAAGGTTTCCAGCCGGAGACCTATGGCGCCGAAGAATTCCCGAAGGTGCAGGCCGATGTCGAAAAGCGCGCCGTCGATGCGGTGACGCTCGCCAATGCGGTTCTGGCCGACAAGAAGGCCGCTGGCGCAAAATACGGCGTTGCCACCACCACCGGACCCGTCCTTCCCGTCTCCTTGACCGGCACCTTCGGCGAGCGCAAGGCCAATCTCAACGAGTTCAAGGTCAACGGCCTGCCTGACGGCGTCACCATACGGGTACAAACAGGCCCCGCGATCAACGGCACCGATCTTCGCGATGCCACCGGCAAGATCGAATTCGGCCAGTTCACCAATCAGATCGAATATCAGGATGCCGGCTCCGCCATCAACAATGAGATGAAGAAGGCGACGCTTGGCAGCCTGGATCCGGAGAAGCTGACGGGCAAGACGGCGACGGTCGTTGGGGTGTTCAAGCTCATCAATCCCAAGAACTGGCTCGTCACCCCGGTAAAGGTCGATGTGAAATGAGCCAGGTCCAGCACAATGGCGCTACCACGGGCGAAGTCGTTCTCGCCGCCCGCAACGTCGCCAAATCCTATGGCAGTGTTCATGCGCTGAAGGGTGTCAATTTCGATATTCGCCGCGGCGAAGTCACCACTCTTTTCGGTGAAAACGGCGCCGGCAAATCGACGCTGATGAAGATCCTGTCCGGCGTCATCCAGCCGACATCGGGCGAGATCATTCTCGATGGCGCACCGATTTCCTTCGCCTCCTCCACCCATGCGCGCGCCTGCGGCATTTCCATCATCCATCAGGAATTGAGCCTGGCGCCAAACCTCAGCGTCCGCGACAACATCTTCATGGGCCGCGAGATCATGAAGGGCGGCGTGGTCGATTTTGCCGAGGAAGAGCGCCAGACCCGGGCGCTGATGGAGGAGCTGGAAGAAAATATCGATCCGCTCACGCCCGTCGAGGATCTGCGCCTCGGCCAGCAGCAGATCGTCGAAATCGCTCGCGCCTTGTCGGTCAATTCTCGCATCTTGATCATGGACGAGCCGACCTCGGCGCTCAGCGCCAGCGAGGTCGAAGTCCTGTTCAAGGTCATTCGCGACCTGACGAACCGCGGCGTGTCGATCGTCTATATCTCGCATCATTTGGAAGAGGCGCTGCAGATCACCCATCACGCCGTCGTTCTACGCGACGGCAACATGACCGCCTATGCCGAACGCAAGGACATCAATCTTGAATGGATCGTGCGCAACATGGTCGGCGATAATTTCGACCTCGGCAGCCCGCCGGCAGGCCATAAAATGGGCGATGTGGCGCTGACGATCGACAATCTCACCGTTCCCGGTCCGTCGGGCGCCGCATATAACGCCGTCGACCGTCTGTCGCTTGCGGTTCGCGCCGGCGAGATCGTCTGCATCTACGGTCTGATGGGCGCCGGCCGTACCGAACTGCTCGAATGTGTGGCGGGCCGGCTTCGGTCGAGCGGCGGCCGCGTCCTCCTCGGCAACACGGATGTCGGCGGTCTGTCCATTGCCGGACGCATCGCGCAGGGGCTGGTGCTGGTGCCGGAAGATCGCCAGCGCGACGGTCTCGTTCAGACGATGACCGTCGGCTCGAACCTGTCGCTTGCGAGCATCGGCGCTTTCACCAAGGGTCTTTTCACCTCGAGCGGCCGCGAGCGGTCGCTGGTCAGCGACTCCATCCGCAAGGTTCATATCAAGACCGACGGCGGCGATGCGGCAATCGGTTCGCTGTCTGGCGGCAACCAGCAGAAGGTCGTCATCGGCAAGATGCTGGCAACCGATCCTCGCGTGATCCTGCTCGATGAGCCGAGCCGCGGTATCGACATCGGCGCGAAGGCTGAGGTCTTCAAGCTGCTCGCCGAGCGCGCCAAGGAGGGGCTGGCGGTGATCTATTCGACGTCGGAAGTCGCCGAGTGCCTGAGCATCGCCCATCGCATCATCGTCATGCACCGCGGCAAGATTTCTGCCGAATTCGGTCCTGATGTCACCAAGGAAAAGATCATGGCCGCCTCGGGCGAAGCAGTGGTCGGGCACTAGCCGCATTCATGGAGCACTGATTATGTCAGTCACGAACATTACAGATAAGAAACCAGTATCCAACGGACAGCGGCGGAATTTCAGTCTCGTGCGGCTGATCCTGGAGGGACGCGCCTTCTTTGCGCTGATCGTCATCATCGCGGTCTTCTCCTTCCTGTCGCCCTACTACTTCTCGCTCAGCAACTTCCTGACCATGGCCTCGCATGTGGCGATTTTCGGCATCCTTGCCATCGGCATGCTGCTGGTCATCCTCAATGGCGGCATCGATCTTTCCGTTGGCTCGACACTCGGCCTTGCCGGCTGTATCGCCGGTTTCCTGATGCAGGGCGTCACGCTGTCGAGCTTCGGCGTCATTCTCTATCCGCCGGTCTGGGCCGTCGTCGTGCTGACCTGCATTCTCGGCGGCGTGGTTGGTGCGGTCAATGGCGTGCTCATCGCCTACCTGCGCGTTCCAGCCTTCGTCGCCTCGCTGGGTGTCCTCTATGTCGCCCGCGGCATCGCCTTGCTGATGACCAACGGCCTGACCTACAACAATCTCGGCGGCCGCCCCGAACTCGGCAATACCGGTTTCAACTGGCTGGGCTTCAATCGCCTCGCTGGCGTTCCGATCGGCGTCATCGTCCTTGCCGTGCTTGCGATAATCTGTGGCATCGTGCTCAGCCGCACCGCCTTCGGCCGCTGGCTTTATGCCTCGGGCGGCAACGAACGCGCCGCCGATCTTTCCGGCGTTCCGGTCAAGCAGGTCAAGATCGCAGTCTATGTGCTTTCGGGCATTTGTGCAGCCATCGCCGGCCTCGTCCTGTCCTCGCAGCTGACCTCGGCCGGCCCGAACGCCGGCACCAGCTACGAGCTGACCGCAATTGCCGCCGTCGTCATTGGCGGTGCCGCATTGACCGGCGGCCGCGGCACGGTGCGCGGCACCATGCTTGGCGCATTCGTCATCGGCTTTCTGGCGGATGGCCTCGTCATCATCGGCGTCTCGGCCTACTGGCAGACGGTCTTTACCGGCGCAGTCATCGTGCTCGCCGTGCTCATGAACAGCATCCAGTACGGACGTCGGACCAAATCCGGCTGACGTTGCATCAAGACTTGTCCCCGGTCGGTGAGATACCGATCGGAGAAAGGACCGCCGGTTCGCCGGCATTACCAGAGCTCATCAAAAGGGAGAGAGACTAATGTTCAAAAAAGGCTTGCGCATCGTCATGGCAGCAGTTGCTGTGGCACCGCTTCTGACTGGGGCCGCATGGGCCGCCGGCCAGATCACCGTCATCGTCAACGATCCGTCCAACCCCTACTGGCTGACGGAAGGCAATATCGCCAAAGCGACCGCTGAGAAGCTCGGCTATACGGCAACAGTCGGTGCGCATAAGGGCGACACCAACACCGAAAGCAACCTGATCGACACGGCCATCACCAACAAGTCGGTCGCCATCATCCTCGATCCGGCAAACGCTGACGGTTCCGTCGGCGCGGTCAAGAAGGCTGTTGCCGCTGGCATCCCGGTCTTCCTCGTCAACGCTGAAATCAACCAGGAAGGCCTTGCCAAGGCTCAGCTCGTTTCCAACAATGCCCAGGGTGCAGCGATCGGCGCTCAGCAGTGGGTCGAAGCCGTTGGTGACAAGGGCAATTATGCCGAACTCTTCGGCTCGCCTTCCGACAACAATGCCGCTACGCGCTCGAACGGCTACGAAACCGTCCTGACCCAGTATCCCGACCTGAAGAAGGTTGCCAAGGAAGTCGCCAACTGGGACCGCACTCAGGGCCACAACAAGATGCAGTCGATACTGCAGGCTCACCCGGACATTACCGGCGTGATCTCCGGCAATGACGAAATGGCGCTTGGTGCGATTGCCGCTCTCAAGGAAGCCGGCAAGCTTGCCAATGTCAAGGTCGGCGGCTTCGACGGCTCGCCGGATGCTGTTGCCGCCATCAAGGCCGGTGAGCTTCAGTACACTGTTCTGCAGCCGGTTGCCGTCTTCTCCGAAGAAGCCGTCAAGCAGGCCGACAGCTTCATCAAGACCGGCAAGACCGGTGCCAAGAGCGAAAAGCAGCTTTTCGATTGCATCCTGATCACCAAGGATAATGTCGACAAGTACACGGCACCCTTCGTTCTGTCCGAGTAATGATCTGGGGGCGCCGCAAACCGGCGCCCCCATCCCTTGGCCGCAATGGGCGGCACCCTGGCTGCACATAAGACAGAACTTGCAGAAATCCTGATAGCGAACTGTTCTTTATACTTTTTTCCATAGCGTGACGTTCGCTGCAGCAAGTTAATCTCCGCAAGGCTCAGTGTCAGAGGCCAAAGTGACAGACAAGACAAGCCCCGTATCATTCCTGCAAGACGAGCTGCCGAGCGACAGCCGGCATTCGCGCCAGATCGCCAGGCGCCAGATGATCGCCGAAGCCGTGATGGCGGAAGGTTCGATGCGCATCGAGGATCTCACCGATCGCTTCGGCATTAGCCTGATGACGGCTCATCGCGATGTCGACGAACTGGTCAGCCGAGGCCTGTTCCGCAAGACGCGCGGCATCGTATCGGCCGCAGCGACCAGCCTGATCGAATCGAGCGACGTCTATCGCGCCAACCGGCAGGCAAGCGAAAAGATGATGATCGCCGCGGCTGCCATGCAGTTCATCGAGCCTGGCCAGGCAATTTTCCTCGATGATTCCACCACCGTCCTGCAGATGGCGTCGCAGCTGCCGGCCAAGGTTCCGCTGACGGCGATCACCAATTCGCTAACTCTGATGAATGCGCTGAAGGACATGCACGACGTGACGCTTCTGGCGCTCGGCGGGCAATATTATAATTGGTGCAACGCCTTCATGGGGCGGATGACGATCAACGAAATCAATCGCTTGCGGGCGGATGTGACCTTCATCTCGATGTCGGCCATCATCGACGACGTGGTTTTCCATCAGTCGCCCGAGATCGTCGATATCAAGCGCGCGATGTTCGAAAGCGCCGCCAAGCGCATCTTGCTGATGGATCATACGAAATTCGAACGGCGGGCGCTGCATAGTTTTGCGCATCTGAGCGAATTCGATGTCGTCATCGTCGATGAGAAGACACCCGCCGCCCATCTGGAGCGTATGCGCAACAAGAATATCAACGTGGTCGTCGCCAAAGGCGACAAGGAGCGGTCCTGAGGCTGAAGCCGGCAACGGCCACCTCTTTTCGTTCATGATCAGGAGTCACGGGAATGCCGAGTCTGCTCGGAATTGACAGCGGTTTGACCGTCACCAAAGCCGTCATCTTCGACATTGACGGAACGCCGCTTGCCGTTGCGCGCCGTCGGGTGACCCAGTTCATGCCGAAGGCACGTCATGTCGAGCGGGACATGGACGAACTCTGGAACCAGACGGCCGACGCCATTGCCGAGGCAATCAAGCTCAGCAACCGCCCTGCAAGCGATATCCAGGCGATTGCCGCAACCGCTCATGGCGACGGCATCTATCTGCTCGACAAGGCAAAGAAGCCGCTCGGACGCGCCATTCTTTCGCTCGACAGCCGCGCCGGATCAATCGTCGAACAATGGCTGGAGAGCCATGTTGCCGAAGCATCTTTGAAGCTGACCGGCCAGTTGCCGCATGTCTCGGCCCCATCGGCTTTGCTTGCATGGATTAAAGCCAATGAGCCCGAACGCTTTGCTGAGATCGGCCATATCCTAAGTTGCAAGGACTGGCTGCGCTTCTGCCTGACCGGCATTGCCGGCACTGACCGGACCGAGGCGAGCACGTCGTTTACCAATGTCACGACCCAGGATTATGCGCCGGATGCACTAAGGCTCTTTGGGGTCGATGAAATCACCGGCGCTTTGCCGCGGGCCTCGCGATCCGACGAAATCGTAGGATACGTGACAGAAGCCGTCGCAGAGCGCACCGGCCTTGCCGAAGGCACGCCTGTCGTTGCCGGTCTGCATGACGTGACCGCCTCAGCCCTTGGTGCCGGCGGCTATGCGTCCGGTGTCGTCGCCATCATCGCCGGCACCTATTCGATCAACGAGACGCTCTCGTCGGAACCGCGCGTCGACGGCCGCTGGTTCTGCCGCAATGCGATTACACCAGGCCAATGGAACAATATGTCGATCTCGCCTGCATCGTCGGCGAATTATGAATGGTTCCTCGACAAGCTCTGCGCGAGTGAAATTGCAAGCGCCGAAGCAGCGGACCAGTCGATCCATGCCGTGCTCGGTCCCGAGATCGAGGCAGCGTTCAATCGACCATCGAGCGCGCTGTTCCACCCCTATCTCTTCGGCTCGCCCTATGGCGCTAAGGCAAGCGCCAGCTTCTTCGGGCTTGGCGGCTGGCATGATCGCGGCGACATGCTGCGCGCCGTTCTGGAAGGCATTGCCTTCAACCATAAGATCCATGTCGATGCGCTAAGCGACGGTTTTTCCTTCAATCAGGCAAGGCTGGCAGGCGGTGTCTCGCGCAATCCGATCGTCGTGCAGATGTTTGCCGACGTGCTCGGCATGCCCGTTACCGTGACGGAAACCGATGAAGCCGCCGCCTGGGGGGCAGCCCTTTGCGCCGGTGCCGGGATTGGCGTCTATGCCGATCCGCAAAGCGATCCGCGCGATGTCGGCAAGATCGCCCGAACCTATTCTCCGGATCCCGCCCGCAGCGCAGACTACCGCATCCGCTACGACCTCTTCCGCGACATCGCTGAAGCGATGACGCCGCTCTGGCCGCGGATCGGCAATCTCTCAACCCAGCACTCCCAAGGCTAGACCGCCACTTGCGTCGCGAAGCCAGGGCTATCGCGGCAGTTCACCAGGACAATGATGTTATGACCGATATGGCCGCCGATCTGAAACAACGCTTCTCGCAACTTCAAGACGGAGACATCGATGTCGTCATCCTCGGCGCGGGCGTCAATGGCGCGGGGCTGTTTCGCGATCTGTCACTGCAAGGCGTCAACTGCCTGATCATCGATAAATCGGATTTCGGCTCCGGAACGAGTGCAGCGCCATCCAGGCTGATCCATGGTGGCCTCAAATATCTCGAAACCGGCGAATTCGGCCTGGTCGCACAGTCGGCACTTGAGCGAAACCTTCTGCTCAAGAACGCCCCGCATTATGTCGAAGCACTGCCGACCTTCGTGCCGATCTTCTCATGGACACGCGGCATCTGGGCGGCCCTGCGTACGTTGACAGGTTCGACAACCGCCCCGCGCAGCCGCGGCGCTTTGCTTATCAAGATCGGGCTCGCACTTTACGATTTCTTCGGTTCGCGCAACCGCGTCATGCCGCGCCACCGGTTCCTTTTGAAGCGCCGGGCGCTGAAGGAAATGCCGCATGTCACGCCTGAGATCGTCGCCGGCGGTATCTATTACGATGCCAAGATCAGCCGGCCGGAACGGCTGGTCTATGAACTGGTCAATGACGGACTGGAGGCGAACAAGGCTTCCTTGGCGGCAAATTCGACCCGGCTGGTTTCCGCTGCCGATGGCCTGCTGACCTTCCAGCGTGCGGATGGCTATGCCTTTTCGGTCAAGCCGAAGCTCGTGGTCAATGCTGCCGGCCCATGGATCGATCACGTCAACGCTGCCCTCGGTGCGCCGGCCCATCTGATCGGCGGCACCAAGGGATCGCATATCCTGCTCGATCATCCGGAACTGGTGCGCAGCCTGAACGGCCATATGATCTATTTCGAAGCTGATGATGGCCGCATCTGTCTGGTCTATGGCTATCTCGGCCAGGTGCTTGTGGGATCGACCGATATTCCTTGCGACGATCCAGACAATGTTCGCTGCGAAGAGCCGGAGATCGACTATTTCATCGACAGCGTCAGGTCACTTCTGCCGAGCCTGCGCTTCGACCGCGATCAGGTAACCTACAGCTATAGCGGCATCCGCCCCCTGCCCGCCTCGGACGCCTCGTCGCCGGGCCTGATCAGCCGCGATCACTCCGCACCCGTCTTCGAGCCGCAGCCAGGCCGCCCCTTCCCGATCATCTCGCTGGTTGGCGGCAAATGGACCACATTCCGCGGCTTTGCCGAAGAGGTTTCCGATACCGTGCTGGCTCGCCTTCAAATCCGCCGCAAGACGTCCACGGAGCGGCTTGCGATCGGCGGCGGCCGAGATTTCCCGGTAGACGCCAACGAGCGTGCGAGGTGGATCAAGTCCGTCGCGGCAAAGGCTGGCGTCGAGGCCAGCAGAGCGGATGAGCTGCTCGGCCGATACGGTACGACGGCAGCGGCAATCCTCGCCTATCCTTCAACCTATAGCGACAGCCAGCGCATCAGTGGCGCGCAGCGTTATAGCGCGCTTGAGATCGATTGGATCGCGCGGCAGGAGATGGTCGTGCATCTCTCCGACATCGTCTTCCGGCGTACGACCATGGCGATCGAGGGCCTGCTGACGATCCAGGGCTTGCGCGAAATCGGCGCCATCGCCGCAGCAGCCCTGCAGTGGGACGCACAGCGACTGGCCAAGGAGATCGACGATGTCGTTGCATCGCTATCGAAATTCCACGGTCAAACCCTGAGCGAAGAAAGCGTGCGCCGTGCAGCAAGCCCGGCAGCGCGCTGATCATCTAATTCAGGAGAAAACCGGGTCGAGGGAACCGGACTTGTAACGTTTGGCCATTTCGGCAACGGAGAGCGGCTGGATGCGCAAAGCGTGACCGGCCGTGCCAAACTGTTCGAAGCGCTCCTTGCAGAGCTTGGTGAGCGCCGCCATGGCGGGCTTCATATATTTACGAGGGTCGAACTCGCTCGGATCTTCCTGCAGCACGCGGCGGATCTGACCCGTCATCGCCATGCGGCCATCGGTATCGATGTTGATCTTGCGCACGCCATTCTTGATGCCGCGCTGGATCTCTTCGATCGGCACGCCCCAGGTCGGCTTCATCTGGCCGCCATATGTGTTGATGATCTCCTGCAATTCCTCAGGCACCGAGGAGGAGCCATGCATGACAAGGTGGGTATTGGGCAGCTTGCGATGGATCTCTTCGATCAAGCTCATCGCAAGCACCGAGCCATCCGGTTTGCGGGTGAACTTATAGGCGCCATGCGAAGTGCCCATGGCGATCGCCAGTGCGTCCACCTTGGTCTCGCGCACGAATTTCACCGCCTCGTCCGGGTCGGTAAGCAACTGATCATGAGACAGCTTGCCTTCCGCCCCATGACCGTCCTCAGCCTCGCCTATGCCGGTTTCCAGCGACCCGAGCACGCCAAGCTCGCCCTCGACGGAAATACCGCCAAGATGCGCCATGTCGGTCACCGTCTTGGTCACGCCGACATTGTAGTCCCAATCTGCCGGCGTCTTGGCATCCGCCTTCAGAGATCCATCCATCATGACCGAGGTGAAGCCGGCCTGGATCGCCGTCATGCAGCTCGAGGGATCATTGCCGTGGTCCAAATGCACGCAGACGGGGATATGCGGATAGATTTCCACGACTGCGTCCATCATGTGTTTCAGCATGATATCGTTGGCATAGGCTCTCGCGCCTCTCGACGCCTGCATGATTACGGGCGCGTTGACCGCATCGGCCGCTTCCATAATGGAAAGCGCCTGTTCCATATTGTTGATGTTGAAAGCCGGAACGCCGTAGCCGTTTTCAGCGGCGTGATCGAGTAACTGCCTTAAGGTGATACGTGCCATTCAACTCTTCCCTGGGTCATGATGGGCGGCTAAGATCGCGTGGATGTTGCCATTTGCAGTAAAGCATCCTCAATCGCAAATATAACAACAAATAATGACGAAATCACAGTTTTTGTGATATTTTCTTCGATTTTACAAAAGGAGCTCAGTCGAGAGTGCAAGGGCAGAGATTGCTGTATCTGCGGGAGAGATCAGACGGCCCCTCGGCACCCAACCCATCGTCAATTTGACGCCAACAGCGAGGCATGATGGCTCCTTGAATAAGCAATCGAAGAATGCGATCGAGTCCGCGCTCCTCGAACTGCTGCTGCATCCCGACCTGCATAAAAACATTGACTGCCCAAGGTTTCGCTGTTTTCTATGGATAAAAAACAGAATTGGACGGATGTATGAAGGTTGCATGTTGCCTCAGCCAGACGATCCTATTCATCAACATCGAATATGGGAGGAAAGTGGCGTGAGCTCGCGGATCATCCAGTTTGGCACCAGCCGGTTCTTGCAGGCGCATGCGGCATTCTTCGTGCACGAGGCACGACAATCCGGCCAGGATGCCGGCCCCATTGCCGTCGTTCAGGTCTCAGGCGCCAGCAGCCGCAGCGGGCGCGTTGCTGCCTTCGGCAATCCAGAAGGCTATCCCGTCATCATCCGCGGCATGTCGGACGGGCATGCCGTCGATCGCACCGTGCAGGTCACCAGCGTCGATCGCGGTCTCTCTGCAGTCGAACACTGGGAGGAGCTGTCAAGGCTCTTTGCCGAGGATACCGAATTCGTCATCTCCAACACCGGCGAAACCGGTTACAAGATATGGCCGGAGGAAGACCGCTTCGGCACAAACGATCAGGTTCCGCGATCCTTCCCCGCCAAGCTTGCCGCGCTCCTCGTCAGACGCTGGCGAGCCACCGGGCGCCCCATGGTCATCCTTCCTTGCGAACTGATGACGGGCAACGGCCGCGTTCTGAAACAGACGGTCATCGATTGCGCCCGGCTCAACGATGTGCCGGCTGAATTTTATACGTGGCTCGACGGCCACATCGCCTTCGCTGAGACCCTGGTCGATCGCATCGTTTCCGAGCCGATTGAGCCGATCGGCGCCGTCGCGGAACCTTATGCGCTGTGGGCGATCAAGCGCGCGCCGGGTGTTCGCGCACCATGCCACCACGCAAGCATCGTGCTGACCGACGATCTTGCCCCTTATGAGCGCCTGAAACTGCATATCCTCAATCTGGGCCACACCTTCCTTGCCGAAATCTGGCAACGCGAAAATCGGCCGGCGGACGAAACCGTGCGCGCCATACTGGCCGACAAAGACATAAGGGCCAGGCTCGATACTCTCTATGAAAGCGAAGTGCTGCCCGGCTTTGCCGCAAACGGCATGAGCGATGAGGCGAAGGCCTATGTCGCAACGACACTCGACCGCTTCCTCAATCCCTTTCTAGACCATCGAATCGCCGACATCAGCCAGCACCACCCCGAAAAGGTCGCCCGCCGCATCCACGCCTTCCTGGATTGGGCAGACAAGGGGGGTACTGCGTCAGGCATGCCCATGCTGCGGCAGATAGCGAAACGCTATCCTTTGGCTGGGGCTACATGATGACGTCCGTCGGAGCAAAGCATCCAATTAGGTCTGGACGACAAAGTGCCCGTCCACGCAGGCGCACCATCTTAGTCGAGAGACCGTTCGACAGGCAACCGATTCACTGGATCGATGCCTCTCCGTCAGCGACATTCATTGCAATCGGTTGTCCACGAAATACCATTGCTCCGGATATTTGTGCACAATCGGTTCGATCATCTGGTTCAAACGATTTACATCCTCAATGAGCTGACCCTGCGTTTCCTCTGCTTCGAGCCATACGAACGGCTCGATTACTCGGAGCGTGAAATCTGCACCCTTCTCCCGAACAATATAAACCGGATAGATCAATGCATTCGTCCTCCGCGCCATGCGGGCGACGAGAGCATAATTGCCTTCAAGATGCGCGGGCCTTCCGAAAAAAGGCGCCCGGATGTACCCGTTGAAACCCTCGTCACAGAACATCAGCAGATTGCCGCCGTTCTCCAGGATTCTCAAGGCTGGGCGCACGAAGCTGCGGCCGGGTTTCAAGATTCCAAGGCCCGCCCCCTTGCGCAGCCGGTTGACGATATAATGGCGTGAGCGGCGTTTGGGCGGGTCGTAATTCATGGTGACGTCGAGCCCCATGTCGAGAAGGCAATGCCAGAGTACCTCCCAGTTACTAATATGGGGCGCGATGAAGATCACCGGCCCTTTGCTGCAACACTCAACTAATCCTTCGGTGCCAATCATGCGGACGTGCCGCCGTGCCAGTCTCGGCACGACTGAATATTCCGCCATCTGCCGCCCTTGAGAATCGGCATAAGCCCTGAGAAGCTTCTCGATCTCTGCATCGCCAAGCTCGGGCCTTATCATCTTGAGATTGGCTGTAGCGCGCGCGTAAGCACCCTTGTGGAAGCGGGGTGCCAGCATGCGTCCGAGCCAACCGCCAAGGTCGGAGCAGAGGCTCGCCGGCAATAGCATGAAGGCAAAATAGAGGATGAGATCTATGGCGTTGTGGACATTCTCGTAAAGCCAATAGCGCAGAAATGCCTTGCGCCGGTCCCGGCCAGCGGCGAAATCGGCAAGGGGCGGAGCTTTCGGAGGCTCATAGGTCCACGCCTTGCGCTTGCCGGCGACGACTTTTTTATCGGTCTCGGTCGTCATCCCCGGCGCCTATGCAATGTCACGGGCATGCCGTCACGGGGACGAAGCGTCAGACGGCATTGTGGCTGGACCTTATGCCCATCCCTGATCCGAACGCGAAAACGCTGGGCCAGGATCGCCAGGCAGAGGATCGCTTCGGTGAGGCCGAATTGCAGACCGGGGCATACGCGTGGGCCGGCGGCGAAGGGAATATAGCTGTAGGGCGCCGGCCGTGCCTCGCCGAGGAAACGCTCCGGATAAAAGCGATGCGGCTCGGGGAAGAGCGACTCCGTACGATGCAGGATCCATGGCACGATCAGAACTAGCGCCGCCTTGCGGACCCTCACGTCGCCGATCTGGTCCGGCTCGGCGGCCTGGCGTGCCAGGATCGGTACCGGGGGATAGAGGCGCAACGTCTCTTCGATGACCGCGCGGCACCAGTCGAGCTTTGCAACATCATCGATCGAGGGGACCAGATCGCCACAGACAGCCTCGATTTCCGCATGAACCGCCTCCTCTACCCAGGGCGCACCTGCAAGCAGATACCAGGCCCAGGTCAGGGTCGCCGCCGTGGTTTCGTGGCCCGCCATAAAGATGGTGGCAGCCTCGTTGCGAAGCGCCACCACATCGAGTTTCAGCTCGGGATTGCGTTGCTGACGACGGATCAACAGTTCGACCATGGAACTGTTGTCACCCTTGCCGGCCACATGATCTTCTATCACCTGATCGATGATCCGATGAATGCGTTTCACCGATCGGCTCAAGCTCGGCGTCCTGATGATCGGCAAACCCTCATCGAATCCTAGAAAATAGCCGAAATTGACCGAATCGACCAGCGACTGGTAGCTTGCAAAGCCTTCGGTGACCGCATTGGCGCTCTCCTCGCCAAGATCATTGCCGAAGACGCTACGAGAGATGATCTCCGCCGTCAGTCCCGCCATCTCGAACAGGGCGTTGACTTCAGCGCCTTCACCCAGGCTCTGCCATCTATCGGCAAGCTCGCTTGCTGTGCTCTGCATGATCGCGCCAAAGGCCGGCACGCGGTTTTTATGCACTATATCGGAGACCAGCGGCCGACGTTGTTTCCAGGTTTCCTTGTCGGAAATGAACAAGCCGTCGCCCAAAAGATATTCCAGCGCGCGGCGCATCTGCGGCGTCTTACGCTCGAAATTCTCATGGCGTTTGGCCACGACATAACGGATGGCTTCAGGCGAATTGACGATGATGAGCTGGCGGCCCAGAAGCTTGAACTCCGCCACATGCTCGCGATAATCGGCGCGGCGCCAGATCGACAGGAAGTCGCTGCGCGCCTGCAGCATCAGCTTCAACGGCTGGCCGGGTTTCCCGTTATAATAAGCTGCGTGAGCCGGCTCGAAATATCGCGAGGATTGAACGGCGTGTTCGACGATTTCGGTTTTCTGATCAAGCCAGGCCAGCATAGCGGTGCAGAACTTTCGCGCCTTGCGGCCAGAGATGATAAGAGAGCAGTCGGACACGACACATGAACGTGGCCACTATATTCATTTCGCAATCGCGGAAAAGCCCCTGCTTGGCCGAAGTGGAGTCTCTTCCTTCGCGTTGAAATCGGCTGCGCCTAGATTGCTTCCAGCACGAACAGCTCATCCAATGTCTGGCGCCTGCGGATCAATCGATGCGTCTCGCCGTCGATCAGCACTTCTGGCGCATAGAGACGGCTATTGTAGTTCGATGACATGGTTGCGCCGTAAGCACCGGCGCCATGAAACACGAGATAGTCGCCGACATGGGTTTCGGGCAGATCGCGCGTTTCTACCGTGCCATTGTCCGTCTGCGTGAAAACATCTCCCGATTCACAAAGCGGGCCTGCGACGACGGTTGGGAAGAGTGTTCCGGCAGCATCGCGAGGCGTCTTGCCAGGAATGACGGAGATGTGATGGTAGCTACCATACATGGCCGGTCTGGCGAGATCGCTGAAACCCGCATCGACAAGGACGAAGCGGTTGCGGCCCATCATCTTGACGGCCCTGACTTCAGCAAGCAATAGGCCGGAATCGGCGGTCAGGAAGCGGCCCGGCTCGATCTCCAGTCGGATCGGATGGCCGAAATGAGTCTCGATCTCGCGCCGGGCCTTGTCCCAGAGCGAAAAGTAATGAGCAGGGTCGATCTCTTCCTCACCTTCCCTGTACGGCACAGACAGACCGCCGCCGGCCGAGATGGCCTCGATATCGACATCCAGCGCTCGGCAGAAGCCGATCATCGCACCGCAGACACGCTGTAGGTGCCCATAATCGACGCCGGAACCGATATGCATGTGCAACCCGACGAGCTTCAGCGAATATTGCCGCGTCAACGCTACGGCCTCCAGCAATTGCTCGAACCAGATTCCGTGCTTGCTGGTTTCGCCGCCGGTGTTGGTCTTTTTGCTGTGGCCATGCCCGAAACCGGGATTGATGCGCAGCCACACACGATGCCCCGGCGAACGCTCACCCAGCTGATGCAGCATATCGATGGAACCGATATTCACCTCGACCTTGTCGGCAATGACGCGTTCCAACGTCGGTCGGTCGAAGACGTCGGCGGTGAAGACGATCTCCGCATCTCCCGACGCATTGCCGGCAGAAAAACCCGCCCGCATCGCCCGCTCGATCTCGCCAAGCGAAACAGCATCGACCCGCACGCCTGCTTTGCGCATCTCTTTCAGGATATGAATGTTCGAACAGGCCTTCTGCGCATAGCGAATGACGTCGAAGGCGGAGAGTTGCGCGATGCGGCGGCGGATCGCGGCAGCATCATAGATCCAGAGCGGCGTTCCATATTCGGCGGCAAGCGCGCTCAGCGTTTCGTTGGAAGGGATGGTCATCTTGTCTCGATCGGGTCAGGGCGGGGCGGGAATGGATCAACAATGAATAATAGTATGGGTGGAGCGACCGTGTCACTCCACCCCTTTCTGAATACAAGAGTGCTGCAGCTGGCTAGCGCCCCGCGGCGGCAAGGGCCTGCTCGAGATCGGCAATGATCTCCTTGGCTGAGTGCAGTCCGACGTTCAGGCGGATCGTTCGGTCGCTGACACCGAAGCGCGCGAAGACGTTGGTCTCCGGCGAGATGCTGAGTGCTGCCTTTGCCGGCACCACGAGGCTTTCCGGTCCGCCCCAGCTGACACCGATGCGAATGAGGCGCAACGCATCGACGAAATCGGCCACATCGACGTGGTCCGAGACCTCGAAGGAAAACAGCCCACCGAAGCCGCTGAAAGTACGTTTTCCCAGATGATCGCCGAGTGCCGGATGCATGACGTTGGTCACATCCGCATGGGCATCGAGCCAGGACGCCACTTCGAGCCCGGCTTCATGATGATGGCGCATGCGGAATGGCAGTGTCTCTAAATTACGCAGGACGAGCCATGCTTCGAACGGCGCGAGCTTCGCTCCGGTGTAGGGATAGATTTCGCTGTTGATCCGGCCAATATGCGCTTTCGAGCCAGTAACCAAACCTGCCACCGTGTCGCTCTGTCCGCCGAGATATTTCGAGGCGGCGTGAATGACGATATCGATACCGACGGAGAGAGGCTTCTGAAAGAGCGGCGTTGCCCAGGAATTATCGACCATCGTTATAACGTCATGGCGGCGAGCGGCTTCGGCGATCGCGGTCAGATCCTGCAGCTCGAAAACCATCGAGGTCGGGTTTTCGAGATAGGCAAGCTTGGCACCCGGAAGCGCGGCAAGCATGGCTTGCGTATCGGTACCGTCGATATAGTCGATGACAACGCCAAAGCGCTTCAGGACTTTTTCGAAGAAGCGGAAAGCATCGCTATAGACGTGCCGCACGGTGACGATACGGTCACCGGGTCCGACGAAGGCGAGAACTGCAGCAGCAATTGCACCCATGCCGCTCGAAAAGGCGCGTGCCTCTTCCGCACCTTCCATCTCGGCGATCTTGCGCTCCAGAAGCCGCACGGTCGGATTGTCGCCGCGCGAATAGATCGGCTTCTTCGAACGCCCGGCGAACACGTCCTCGAGCTCCTTGTAACTATCGAACAGGAAGAGCGATGTCTGATAGATCGGCGGCACGGCGGCATCGAAGGGATCATCGCGCGGCGGCATCAGCGCGTCTGGAATGGCGTGGCGGTAGGCATCGAATCTCGGCGTCTCGTTCATGGCGTTCCTCTTGAGTCAGGAGTGAAGTATCGATTGGTCAGCAAGGCGGCCGGGTGCATCGACCGGCAGAATGGCGAGCCATTCCCGCCAGCAGACAAAACCGCCGAGCATGGCAGCAAGGATGGCAGCGGTAGCCACGGCGGCTGAAACGCCGGCAAAGCCCATCCAAAGCGGCAGCAGGAGCAGAAGCGGGATCAGCAGATAGCCCTGCGGCGCAAGCCCCACGAGCGCGGACAGACCCGCCCTGCCCCGCGATTGCAGCATGACGAGCAGGACGGATTGAAAGGCCGCAAGCGGAAAGATCGGAAAAAGAGACCGGAGCCAGGCGACGGCCTCATCCACGACCTCCTGGCTATCCGTAAACAGGCGTGCGATCGGCTCGGCAGCCAAGAACAGCAGAATAGAATAGAGCAATGCGACCGGTATCGTCACAGCCAGCATGAACCGGATAACGGCTTTAAGCCGCTCGGCATCGCCGGCGCCAAAGGCGTGACTGACGACACTCTGGGCACCGAGGCAAAAGCCGAACAACGGAAGCTGTCCTAAGGTCATCAGACGGATGGCAATCGCCGTTGCCGCGACACCTTTATCGCCGCCATGCACAGCGGCCTCCCGCATCAGGACCAGAAAGCCGAGGCCCGTGACAATGCTTGTTGCAGCAGCGGGAAGGCCGATCCGCGCGATCGGCCAAAGCAGTTGCCAGCATATCGCCCCGCCGGTTACGCTCACCGTTCCCCATCGGCGCAGAAAGTAGACGGCATAGCATGCAAGGGCTGCAATGGACGACACAATGGTCGCCAGGGCCGCGCCGGACGCGCCGAGCTTGAAGAGGAAGATAAAGACCGGGTCGAGAACCGCGTTCAAGGCGAAGCTCGCGATCAGCACGATCATCGAGAAGCGTGAATTGCCCTCGGCGATCGCTACGAAATCGCAGATAGCCTGCAAAAGCCCGAGTGTCAGACCAAAAGCAAGCAGCTGCCCATAATCGAGCCCAGGAGCGAGGAGATTGTCGCTGGCGCCGAGTGCGCCGACAAAATCCGGCAGGCCGAGATAGATCAGAATCGACAAGAAAATACCGAGCGGGATCGTCGCCGCGAGCGCTGTCGTTGCAACCGAGGCCGCAGCTTTGAGATTTCCTTCACCAAGGTGACGCGCAAGCAGCGTCGCAAGCCCGATACCCAGCCCCTGACCGGCGGCCGCGACAAGCAGAAACAGCGGCATAACCAAACTGGTGCCCGCCAGCGCGTCCGAACCAAGCGCTCCCAGAAAGATCGCATTGATCGCATGATGGCCGGCACTGGCGGCAAGTCCTGCCACGGCCGGAAGCGCGACCGCCAGAACGAGCCGCTTGACGCGCGGATCGTTCATATCGACGGCTGTTTTCATCAGGCGCCCCGCGCCAGCGAGCCAAGGACAGGCTGCCCATCCTCAGTGGGCAAGCCGGTAAGATCCGGCAGCAGCAGCCGATCCATGAAGAAGCGCTCGCGCAGGAGCATGACCAGCAGCGCCTTCTTGTGCGGGAACTGAATATGCTTGACCTTGGCGAAGCCGGAACGGTCGAGATTGCGGATCTGTTGGGTGTGATGATGAATCGGTTCGCCGACGATACGTCGCGTGCGCGGATCGGCCAGGAACATGTAGTGCATCAGCGACGGAAGCCAGGCGCTGACGAAGGCTTTCCCGCGGAAATCGTCCTCGCCGATCGCCACATGCCAGCCGCGGTCATAGCCGTCGGCGTCGTAATGCGGTCCGATCCTGTCTTCCTTCGCCCAATAGAGTTCGAAGTAACCGAAGGGCACGCCGCCGAAGGTCCCGATTAGCGGCAGCGTGCGGGGATCGGCAAGACGACCGGCGATGAAATCGCGATGATAGGAAAGATCGCCGCTATCTTCCCATATGGCGGCGACCCTCGGATCGTTCATCCAGCGATGGAAATGCGGAAGATCAGCCTCTATATCGGCGACATGGAAGCCAAGCTGGGTATTCAGCCAGGGAATGAAGCGGCTATAGACACGACCGGCGGGCTTCGGCGGCCGCTGCGGATGAAGGGCACCATTGGTCAGGGTCGGCAATTCCGGATAGGCCTTGGGCGCACGTCCGAGCCAGGATCTTGCCTGCTGGAAAAAGGATTCCGGCCGCACGATCAGGCGCTCGCCGCGCCGTTCGATCGCGCCGGTTTCCAGCAGTCGCCTTGCAAGATCCTCATCCGCAAGCGCGATCTCGAAGCAAATCAGATGCGGATTGCATGCCAGAACGGCTTCCGACACGGCGTTGACGATATCCTCGTCAGAAAGCGGCGGGACCGCGGTGGAGATTGTATCGAAGACGAGGAGATTGGTGGCCGGACCCGATAGATGACCTGAGGCCACCTTCACCCCGTAGTGCTCGACGCGGAAACTCCCCGGTGCATGCCCTGCCGATATGATGAGCGGCTGGCCGCAGGCAAGCGCGCTGCTCTCGAAGCCCGAAGCTGGCAGGCACAGATCAAAGGATTTCTCCGCCGTCCCATCGCTCCTGATCGCCAGGGAAGCATCCATCTTTCATCTCCATGTCTTCGGAACCACGCCGGTTGATACTGCAGACTAAACACAGCGCTAATTCTGCGGTGACGAACGACGTCAGTAAAAATTCAAAATATTTTCCAAAAAATATTTTTCGAAAAACATCTGAATTTCCCGAAACCCCATTCGTTATGCAGCTACGTCGACGTAATTTTTGGAACATTCGAGTTTATCGACGCCATAAGACATGAATATCGATCGATTGAACTTAATATCTCTTATAGATATTGAGAAGTATACGTTATTGTATTTCGATCGATTGGATATGTATTTCAATACATACAGGGAGAGCGGCGAAGAAATGACTATCCACGATCGCAACGCCAAGGCAGCAAACGATACGGATTATCTCGCCAAATGCTCCCTGTCGCCGACACAGTCACGTATCTGGCTCTTGTCCGAGACTGGTAACGAAGTCGTCTACGGGCGACAAATACTCGCCATCGCGTTTCCTCCCGTCCCTCTTGCTGTCGCGCATCAGAGCCTGTCAAAGCTTTCACGGCAACATCCCCTCATCACCTCGGAATTCGAGGCACGGGCAGGCGGCGCCGTCCAGCAGATCCTGAGGAACGGCCGTTTCGTCGAGATCATCGAGACGAAATTGACTACGGGCGAAAACCTGGACGACGCGCTGACCGCGGCTGCCACGGCAGAACAGGCCCGCCCGATCGACCTTACCGATGGCAATCCGGCCCGCTTCATTCTCCTGACGCAAGAAGCGCGAGTGGTGGGCGCACTATTCTCCCTCCACGCCATCCTTGCCGACGCTGCGGCGCTCGACCTGCTTGCGACGGATTTCCTTCACAACATCGACGGTCATGACCCGGCGGATATCGCAGAGACCGTACTGCCCGACGCCGCTTCATGGATGATTGCCAATGGCGCACCGCGCCTTGCGGCACCGGAACTGGTCGACTTCTGGTTCCAGCGGCTGACGGCTCAGGAGAACATTGCGTCACTCCCGCCGCAAACATCCGCGGGAAAGAACGCGGTCGACGAGGCCTGGTTCGAGCATATGCTTGAAGTGCCGGCACAGTCGTCCGCTGACGCCTCCGACGACATGCTTGCCGCCCTCGGGATCGCCCTGCGACGCCATACCGGATACGGCGCTCAAAGGATCGGCCTGGTCACACGTCCGGAAAGGCAGAAAGTCGCCGCCCGCTGCGAGGACGTGTTGATCCTGACGCCGGAACTTGGCGGCACCATGACGCTCAAGGACGTTCGTAACGCGTTCGCCAAGGAAATCGATACGGCTATCAGGCAATCCCTACCCTTCGAGGCCCTTGCCGATGCGCTGATAAGACGGGACGAATCCTTCGACACCACCGGCCTCGTCAAGACGCTCCTCGATGTGCGTCCGCCCCTGCGTCTCCTGCAAGCGACTTCGAATGAGATCGCGGTGCGCAACTCTGTCGAGCCGCCGGCGCGCCGCGATGCCGATCTGGTCGTCACCGTTTCACCGGCATCCGTCGGCAAACTGCGTATCGGCATCGGCTTCGACCCGCAGAAGCATGATCGAAAGCAGATCATACGCTTCGCCGACGATCTTGCCATTGCGCTTGCGCAGTTGAATGCCAATCCTGGCACGCAGGTCAAACATATTCCCTTCGTGTTACCGGAAGTGCTGGACAGGCTTTCCGCACCCTATCCCGACGCACCGGAGCCCGACGACGGCACGCCTATCCACGAGGTCATCTCCGCACAGGCGAGACGGCGACCGAACGCCTTTGCCGTCGCACAGGGTGAGAAATCCGTGACGCATGGCGAACTCGAAGCTGCCGCCAACCGGCTGGCTCATCGATTGATCGCGATGGGGATCGGCCCGGAAAAGCGCGTTGCCATCGCCCTTGAAAAATCGATCGACGCCATCATCGCCATTCTCGCCGTGCTGAAGGCCGGCGGCGCATTCACTCCGGTCGAGCCGGATCATCCTGAAGCGCGCAATCGTCACATCCTAACGGCCCCGGGCCTCTCGCTCGTCATTTCCCGCGCAAAGCATATCGCCAACCTGCCGAGCGATATCGCGACACCCTATCTCAATCTCGATGTCATCGACCTGTCCACGGAGAGCGCCGACGCGCCGGCAACGATCATTGCCCCACAACAGCTTGCCTATGTGATCTACACGTCGGGCTCGACGGGCGTGCCGAAGGGAGTGGCGGTCGAGCACGGTCCGCTTGCGCATCATTGCAAGGCGACTCTGCGCATTTATGAAATGAGCGAGGAGTCCTGCGAATATCCCGTGCTTCCCTTCACCTCGGACGGCGGCCATGAGCGCTGGATGGTGCCGCTGATGGCAGGCGGCGGTGTGGTGCTGACGCAGGACAAGCTTGCCACGCCCGAAGATGCCTTTGCGGCCATGAAGCGGCACGGCGTCAACAATGCCAGCCTTCCGACGAGCTATGTCCGCGGCCTTGCGGAATATGCCGGCGAGAACACCGAAATCCCGCGGCTACGGCTCTATTCCTTCGGCGGCGAGGCGCTGTCGCAGGCGGTGTTCGATATGATCACCGAGAACTTAAAGGCGCAGCTGTTGATCAACGGCTACGGCCCGACCGAAACGATCATGACGCCGATGATCTGGAAGATCCCTGCCGGGACCCGCTTCGAGGGGACCGTCGCGCCGATCGGGCGCGGCGTGGGCGATCGGCGCATCTATGTGCTCGATGCCGACCTCGCGCCCGTTCCGGTCGGCGTGATCGGCGAAATCTATATCGGCGGCAGCGGCCTGGCACGCGGCTATCTCGGCCAACCGGAGCTGACGGCGGATCGCTTCATTCCCGATCCCTTCTCGCAAGGCGGCAGGCTCTACAAGTCAGGCGATCTCGGCCGCTGGCGCGAAGACGGCATCGTCGAATTCGCGGGCCGCGTCGATCACCAGATCAAATTGCGCGGTTTCCGCATCGAGCCGGGCGAAATCGAAGCCGTGCTGCGCTCCGATCAGCGTGTCGCGGAGGCCGTCATCCTGCTGCACAATGAAGGCGGTCGCAGCTCGCTCGTCGCCTATGTGGTGCCGCGCGAGGGTGAAAGCCTCAGTGTAACGGAGCTGCGCCGGACCGCCATGACGGCCCTGCCCGATTACATGGTGCCACAGACCATCATGCTGATCGACAGGCTGCCGATGGGGCCGAACAGCAAGCTCGATCGTGCCGCCCTGCCCGCACCGCGCATCGAACGCGAAATGGCGCTACCTGCCAACGACAAGGAAAAAGCGATCCTGGGTGTCTGGAAGGATATCCTCGACATCGGCGATATCGGCGTGACGGAGAATTTCTTCGATATTGGCGGACAGTCTCTGATGGCCGTGCGCATCGTCTCGCGCCTGAAGATGCGCCATTCCGAATGGCCGCTGTCGATCGCCGATATGTTCAATCACCCTACCGTGCGCGATCTTGCGCTCGCCATCGACGGCAACCGCGACGAGGCCGGCGTCGATGTCGTCTATCTCAGACGCAACGGCGACCGGCCGGTGCTCTATTGCTTCCCGGGCCTTCTTGTCAGCACACGCGAATATATGCGGCTCGTCGACTATCTCGGCCCGGAACAGCCGGCGACCGGCTTCATCTGCTATTCGCTGACAGAAACCAAGACGCTGAGTACCCGCGTCGAAGATATCACGGCGCGCTACGCCGAAGCGGTACGCAAAAAGGCCAATGGCCGGCCTTGCGCCTTCCTCGGCTGGTCGTGGGGCGGGCTGCTCGCCTATGAAGCCGCCCGGCAGCTCGGCAACGACATCGATCTGCGCATGATCGGCATGGTCGATGTCTGCGACATGGATGAGGAGTTCACCGTCGGCATCATGCCGCGCTTCGAAGACGGCATCCGAGATCGCACTCATGCTGCCGTACAGAGCTGGCTTGCCACCACGCCGATGCGCGAGGATTGGAAAAGGCTGTTCGCCGCCATGAACGAGGAGGTTTACGAACAGTTCCTCCACCATGTCGTCAAGCATAATGTCAAACTGCCGACGGATGGTCCCGATATCGGCTCGGAAGAGCATACGTTCTGGATCCTCATCGACAATGCGATGATCTTCCGAAACTACCGCCTGGAGCAATCCGATTTCCGCATCCATGCCTTTGCGGCCGAGGATTCTCTCACGCGCGCCCTCAACGTCATCGACTGGCGACGCTATTCACCGAATGCCACGGCATCCGAGATCGTCACAGGCACAAACCATTTGACGATCATCGGCAAGACGCCCTTCCACCAGCGCTTCGCCCGGCGGCTCGACCATGCCTTTGCGCCGGCGCCGCTATCCAAAGACACCGTCAAGTAACCCCCTCTTCGACATCATTCTGGAGCTGCATCATGACATCGCACGTGCTCGACCTCGCCGGGGCCGGTATCGGTCCCTTCAACCTCAGCCTTGCCGCTCAGCTCGATTCCATACCGCAACTTTCCGTCCGCTTCTTCGAGCGGCGCCCATCCTTCGCATGGCATCCGGGAATGATGCTGCCGGGCGCGGAAATGCAGACATCCATTCTGAAGGATCTGGTGACGGCCACCAACCCGACAAGCCGCTGGAGCTTTCTCTCCTATCTTGTTGCGCACAAACGTTTTTATCAGTTTCTCAATGCGGAATATGAAGCCGTTCCGCGCAAGGAATTCGCAGACTATCTCGGATGGGTCGCGCGCGGGCTGACCTCGCTCCGCTTCGGCGCAAGCGTCCGAGAGGTCCATGCCAATGACGGTTTTTTCTCCATCGCCACCGACGATGGCGCTATCAGCGCCCGCAATCTTTCCGTCGGCGTCGGCAAGATTGCGTCCCGTCCGGCCTGGGCCGAACAGCTGCCCAAATCCATGACCTTCCATAGCAGTGAAGCGACGCAACGTATCGGTGATATCAAAGCGCCCCGTCTAGCCGTTATCGGCGGCGGCCAAAGCGGCGCCGAGATCGTCGATGCGCTCCTGGACCTGAACGCCGTTTCGTCCATTCACTGGATCAGCCGCCGGCCAAATTTCGAGCCGCTCGATGCGACGCCATTCACCAATGAGCTCTTCACGCCGGGCTATATGGAGCGCTTCCACGGACTGCCCGAGGAGCTTCGGCTCACTCACACGCGCCGGCAGGTGCTGGCGAGCGACGGCGTTTCCGCCTCCACCTTGAAAAAGCTCTATCGCCGGCTCTACGAGCGAAAGCTCGATGCAGGCGGCCACCCCGATCACGGCATATCGCTGCGCCCCTTCCGCAACGTCATCGCAGCCGAGCAGGATGGTCCCGAAATCACGCTGACTATGCGCAACGGTTTCGATGACAGCATCGAAACGCTTGTTGTCGACATGATCGTCTTTGCAACCGGCTATCGCTTTGTGCTTCCGAAATTCCTGCATTCGCTCGAAAATCGCATCGAACTCAACTCCATCGGTGAACCGGTGCTGGAAAGCGACTTCTCGCTGGCATGGGACGGGCCGCGTGACAACCGCATCTTCGTTCTCAATGCCGGACGCCATAGCCACGGTATTGCCGAGCCGCAGCTCAGCCTTGCCGCATGGCGCAGCGCGGTCATCGCCAACGCGTTGCTCGGCCGCCAGCATTTCGATCTCGATCAGCTCGATCCCATCGTACAGTGGGAAACGCACGGACAGCCCTCGAACCTGCCCTCTCACATGGGACAGGCAGCGGAATAGGTGAAGACGGGCCAATCGGGGGAAGAGACGGCGCAGGTAGAGCTTCATAGCCTGTACCTGACTGACGGCCTTCCCGTACCGGACTCGATTTTGAGCGAGGCAGAAAAAGGCCGTGCCGCAGCATTCAGATCATGCTCAGCGCGGCGTCTTTTCGTTGCCGGACGGGTCCTGTGCCGAAGCATTATCGCCAATCTGCTTGGCTGCGCCCCGCAAGCACTTTGTCTTGCGATTACCCCTTCCGGCAGACCCTACCTGCGTGACTACCCCGACATCGACTTCAATCTGTCACATACGAAAGACCACGTAGCGCTCGCGATCTGTCGCGGCGGCCGCATCGGCATCGATATCGAGCGCCTCGACGCATTTTCGGAGAAGGAGGCTTCCGAGATCATGCCGATGATCCTTTCCGAACAAGAGCTCAATCAGGTGCATCAATTGGATGAGCGACATCGCCGCGATGTTTTTCTCGCCTGTTGGGTCCAGAAAGAGGCTGCGTTGAAATGCTTCGGCCAGGGTTTTCTGGCCGACCCGCAAAGCGTGATATTGATGCCAGGAGATACAACCTTTGAAAGCAAAAGTCAGATGTCGGGCGAAGCATTTTTCATCCATTCCGGCCGGATCAGCAATGGAGAAAGCAGGGATTTTCAATGGGCTATCGCGACATCAAGGGCTACAGCAAGACCAAAATGGCAGCATCACAAAAGCGGGATTTTCTTCTAGATCGGCAAAAAAATTAAAATAAAATCAGTCGGATAAGCCTCGATTTAGGACATGCTTCACTTTTCGACTCCGCTATCTTGACTATCATTGTCATGTTTTATAGGTTCCCTCTCAAAAAGAGGGGCACACAGAAATGCAACTTTGGATTTCAGCGAGAGCCCGACATGATTGCCAACCATTCGCAGTCGACTTCCAATGAGCAACTCCAAACAGCACTTCATGCCTATCCGAAGCTCCTCTCCGTCGCACGCAGGATCACCGGCTGCATGAGCTTGGCAGAGGATGTCGTGCAGGAAGTTCTCCTGCAGCTGGTCTCAAAGCCGCTGAAGGAGGATATAGCGGCTCCCACGCCCTATGTGATGCGCATGGTGCGCAATCTGGCGACCGATCATATGCGGCGCCGGCAATATGAGCGCGGCCTGTTCGTCGAAGAGGAAGTCGGCGGCAATACCTCCGCCTATGGAAGTCCCGAGGAACACCTTCACGAAGCCGAAGCCTATAAGGCCTTCCGCTGCACGGTCGAATCCATGCCCGCTAGAACCCGAAAATTCTACGAGGAGCATTACTTCGACGATATCCCTCAGAACATCATTGCCAAGGAGGCTGGCGTGTCCTGCGCCCTCGTTTGCGGCCTTCTGCGAGAGGCGCATTCGCGGTGTCTCGCCGCAATTTCGCTCGAGGCCGATCATGCTTGCGCCGCCGGCAGCGGCCACAGACGAAACCGAACAACACGGGTGCGGGAGATACGGGCCTGATGGTGGTTCGCCACCATCCCCCGCGAGCCGCGCCCCACCGCCAGGAAAGGGAAGAATAGATGCAGGAAGCCATCGAGATAACCAAATCCAAAGGCGTCATCTGTCGTGACATCATGTCGGAATTGACCGACTGGTTTACCGACCCCGATGTCATCGAAGCCTGCGCGGGTGCCGTGGAGACCCTGCCGATGTTCGGCTGCGTCGAGGCGGATACCGTTGCCGGCTTCGTTGCGCTGCGCGCCCATCCGCCGGCCGCCATGGAGATTCTTGTGATAGCAACCAGGCGCCGGCACCATCGCAGCGGCGTGGGCAGGCGATTGCTGGCCGCAGCCGAGACCTTTGCCCGCTCTTCCGATTGCAAGCTCCTAACGGTCAAGACGCTTGCGCCGCGCGGCAGGGACGAACCGCAATATGAAAAAACCCGCGCCTTCTACGATAGAAACGGCTTCATCCGCGCCGAGATATTCCCGACCCTCTGGCGTGAAAGCGATCCGTGCCTGTTCTTCGTCAAGCCATTGACCTCGCTAAACTAACCCGGCCAGCTGCGGGCCATCGGAATTTCACGAAGCGAGCATGCTTCAGCAGGAATGATAATGATCATGAAAGACGAAACGATCACCGGAAACGGTCACAATCACGCAACAGTCTTCACGACGGAAGGCCTGCGTTTCGAGGTCGATGGCAAAACCATTCTTCACCCGCTCGATATCAGCTTCAAGGCGGGCGAGATTTCCGGTCTGATCGGCCATAACGGCTCCGGCAAATCCACGCTGATCAAACTGCTGGCCCGACAGATTCAGCCGACCGGCGGGCGCGTCCTGTTCGATGGCGTGGCCGCCAGTTCTTATGACATGCGCACCTTTGCCCGCGCCGTCGCCTATCTGCCGCAGGACACCAGTTCCGCTGCCGGCATGACCGTCGAGGAGCTTGTCGCCTGCGGGCGTTATCCCTGGCATGGCGCGCTCGGGCGGTTCACCGATATCGATCGGGAAAAAGTCGAGACCGCGATGAAGCTCACGCATGTCGATACGCTGGCAGGCCGGATGGTGGATACGCTCTCCGGCGGCGAGCGTCAGCGTGTCTGGATTGCCATGCTCGTCGCTCAGGACAGCCGCTGCCTGCTGCTCGACGAGCCGACATCGGCACTCGACATAGCCCACCAGATGGAAATTCTCGGCCTGGTGCGCGAGCTTTGCCGGACGAAGGATCTGAGCGTCATTCTCGTTCTGCACGATATCAATGTCGCGGCACATTTCTGCGATCATCTGCATGCGCTGAAGCAAGGGCGCCTCATTGCGGCAGGCCCGTCGCCGAGCCTCATGAAGGCCGAAACGCTCAATACGATCTACGGCACCAATATGGGCGTCACCGCCCATCCCGTGCATGGAACGCCGCTTGCCTATGTCATCTGAAAGCAGCTTCGAGACCCTGATGCTTTCCCGGCGCACGCTGCTTGCCGCGGCGGCACTTTTTGCCATTCCGCAAGTGGGAGTAGCCGCAGAAACTATATCCGGCCCGATCGTTTCCCTCGATTATGGCCTGGCCTCGACATTGCTGGCGCTCGGCGTCACGCCGGCCGCTATTGCCTCTCTTGCGGATTGGGACACATGGGTCGTCGAACCGAAAATGCCTGGAGGTGTCATCGATCTCGGCACCACCAGCGAGATCAATCTTGAGGTCCTGGCAAGCGTCAAGCCGGCACTGATCCTGACCACGCCCTATCTCGCGCCTTTGAAGCCGCAACTGGAGGCAATTTCGCCGGTCCTGGAACTGACGATCTATGCCGAAGGCGGCGAGGCTTTGTCACGCTCCATCGAGGCGACGCGTCGGCTGGCCGACGCCATCGGCCGGCAGCGACAGGCGGAAGAATTCCTTGCCCGGTCGGACCAATTCTTCGATGACTGCGCAAACCGCGTCAAAAAGCTCAACCCTCCGCCCTTGGCGCTCATCAATTTTGTCGACGGGCGCCATGCCCGCATCTATTGCGGCGCAGGCCTCTACCAGAACGTCATGACCAGGATCGGCCTCAAAAACGCCTGGACCAGGCCGGGCGATTACTGGGGCTTCGAGACGATCGGGCTGGAACAATTGGCGACGCTCGATCAAAGCTTGCGTCTGATCGCATTCGAACCGCTGCTTCCGCCCAACGTGCTCGACAATCTGCAGGATAGTCCGCTATGGACCAGCCTTCCCTTTGTCCGAGCCGGGCGGGTATCAGTGCTGCCGGGCACCTTGATGTTCGGCATGGTGCAGGAGGCGCAGCGTTTCGCGCGCATATTGTTTGACCATCTGGAAACATTCGCATGATCCGCACCGAAGCAAATAACGTCCTCGGTGCTCCAGCCGTGGCTCTGACGCTGTTCGCGCTCGCCAGCCTGCTTGCCTGGCATCAACTGGCGCCCGATCTCTCACGCTTGTTCGAGCAGGGAGCAGGTTACGATCCGCAGCGCCTACTGCTTGTCTATTCGACCCTCCCGAGAATCGTCACCGCTTTGCTGGCCGGTACCGCACTCTCGCTGTCGGGAAGCCTGCTGCAGCAGGTGCTGCGCAATCCGCTTGCCTCGCCCTCCACACTTGGCATTTCCGCAGGCGCCAATCTTGCGCTTGTTGCCGTCATGCTTGCCTTTCCCGCTCTTCAGGGCCTCAGCCGCGACGCAGTTGCCCTGTTCGGGAGTGCCGCCGCGGCGGCAGTCGTCTTCCTGATCGGCGCAAGACGCGGCTTTTCGCCGTTGGCGCTGGTGCTCGCCGGCTTGATCGTCGGCGTCTGGAGCGGAGCGCTTGCTGCCATTCTCATCTTGATGAACGATCGCTATCTCTCCGGCCTTTTCATCTGGGGCGCCGGATCGCTGGCGCAGCAAAGCTGGACCATTCCGCTATCCCTTCTCCCGAAAATCGCCATCCTGTCTGCCGCGGCCTTGCTGATGGCGCGGCCGCTTGCACTCATGGAACTTGGCGATAGCGGCGCGAGCGGACTTGGCCTATCGGTCAAGCGCACGCGCATTGCTGCCGTTTGCATTGCAATTGCACTTGCCGCGATCGTCACCAGTGCCGTGGGCGTTATCGGCTTTATCGGCCTCATCGCGCCGCGCATCGCCCAGCTTGCCGGCGCCCGACAGATGAAGAGCCAACTCGTCTGGTCACCTCTCATCGGCGCAGGATTGCTGCTGCTGACCGATGAAGCCCTGGTGCTGCTTTCCGGGGCCTCTTCGACCTTCCTGCCGACGGGTGCCATCACAGCGCTCTTGGGCGCGCCGTTGCTACTCCTGATGCTGCCGCGTTTGAAGACCGTTCAGCGCAGCGCGCCGTCTCCCTCTCAGAATGCGAACCGCGCCTTGCATACGCCGCGCGTACTCTTGCTTGCATCAGTTCCGGCGCTCGTCCTTCTCCTGGCCGCAGCGGTCCTCTTCGGGCGCGCACCGGATGGAACATGGACGCTGCTTGCCTATCTCCATTGGCCCGACGTGCTGCCCTATCGTCTTCCTCGCATCGTCGGCGCCTTTGCTGCGGGTGTCATGCTTGGCGTCGTGGGCGCTATCCTGCAGCGGCTCAGCGGCAACGAGATGGCAAGTCCGGAGGTTCTGGGTATTTCGGCAGGCGCCACGCTCGGCGTCACCGCCGCTCTCTTTCTTCTGCCTGCTCCCGGCATGGCCGCTCAACTGGGCTTCGGCGGTATCGGCGCCTTCGCCGTGCTCATCGCCATCTTCCTGTTCGGCATCCGGTCCGGTTTCGCGCCGGAACGGGTACTTCTGACAGGCATCGCGCTCGGTGCCATGCTGGATGCCTTCATCAGCGTGCTGGCCGCGAGCGGCGATCCGCGCGCAATCATCGTGATGCAGTGGATGAGCGGATCGACTTATCTCGTTGATACACCAAAGGCAACCTCTGCGATGATGGCGGCAATAACAGGCCTTGCGCTTGCCTTTCTGGCCCATCGCTGGCTCGACCTGCTGCCGCTTGGAACCCAAGCGGCGCAGGCAATCGGCATTCGCGTCAACTTCGCGCGGGCCTGCCTCTTTGCGCTTGCCGCAGCCATGACCGCAGCCGCTACCCTCGTCGTCGGGCCTTTGAGCTTCATCGGCCTCATGGGGCCGCATCTGGCACGCGAACTTGGCCTGCGGCGCGCTGCACCCCAGCTTACCGGCGCGGCGCTCGCCGGCGGCGGCCTCATGGTGCTCGCAGACTGGTTCGGCCGAATGATCGCCTTTCCCTACCAGATGCCCGCCGGCCTGGTTTCCGCCCTCGTCGGCGCCCCGCTGCTGCTGATATTGTTGATGAAGCGGCGCAGAACAGCATAGTCTGACGTAGCAGACGCTCCCGGAGCGCGACATATATGCAAACGGGATGCTTGCTAGCCGAAAGCGGGCAGTGTGCTTGTGGTGCTGCACGACCTCTTTTAGGAACCAAGCTCAAACCAAAACACTGGCCTCGATCAGACGCGATCCAGGAACTCAAGCACTCGGCTCGTCAACAGTGCGGTTGCACCCGCATCATACGACGGGAGCGAGCTGTCGGCGAAATAGTGCTGATCGCCGGGATAAAGAAAAAGCTTCGCGTCCTCGACCTTCGCCACAATCTCTCGGGCGGCATCGATATCACCCTCGCCTACGAAGATCAGATCGTTTTCCATTCCGTGAATCTGGACAGGGACTCCATCCGGCCAAGGTCCGAAAGCCCATTCGCCACTGATCGGCAGGCAGGAATGGAAGAAGAGAGCTCCTCGGGCTCCGCGCCGTGTCTGGGCCAGCTTCTGGGCAGGTAGCACGCCGAACGAGAACCCGGCGTAGACGAGCGCAGGAGGCAGCTCGTCGGCAACGCCGGCGCCGCGCTCCCGCATATCGTCGAATCCAATCCCCTCGATATAAGCGAGCCCGTCTTCGATGCTCTGGAAAGTGCGCCCGTCGAATAGGTCAGGCGTGTGCACGATGTGACCGGCGCCCCGCAACACATCAGCGAACGCGCGCACACCCGGGGTCAATCCCTGTGCGTGGTGGAACAAAAGGACCTCGGCCATACGGAACCTTCCTATGGGATGGTCGGGCACATTTTCTGCCAGGCTACAGCCTCATCGCCGCATCGGCAAGAATGTGGATATCCTACGCGATAGCCTCGGGCTGCAAGGTAGCGTTGCTTACAGTAAGGTCGAATTCGGCCGACGAAAGGAGGCTATCGGGCGGAGCGGGCGCCGCGCAAAACGCAGCGCCCGCGGTAGGCTTACCAGCGATATTTCAACGATGCCGTGATGTTGCGGCCCTGTCCGAGGTAGCAATAGCCCTCGTTGCAGACCGTCAGGCGACGGTTGGCGATGTTGCGGACATCGACGGATGCGATCAGGCCCTTATATTTCTGATCGACCGCTCCGAAGTCGTAGGACACGGCCGCATCCAGGTAGACGCTTGCATCATTCTTGTCGGTGTTGGCCGTACTGGTATAGGTCTCGCCGGTATAGCGAATGCCGGCGCCGACGGTCAGGCCCTTTGCGGCCGAATCATCCTGGAACGTATAGTTCGACCACAGGCTGGCAATGTTTTGGGGCGTCACCGCCGGTGCATTTCCGGCATTGTCACCACGCGTGATTTCGGAGTGGTTATAGGCATAGGCGGCAACCACATCCCAGCCATCGGTGATGTTTGCCCTGGCTTCCAGTTCGATCCCCTTATTGGTCACTTCACCGAGCGAGGCATAAATGCCCAACAGCGGATCGACGAGAACCGGCTTGTTCTTCTCCACCAGATGATAGGCGACGGCCGAAAGCAAAATGTCGGTGCCTGGCGGCTGGTATTTTACGCCAAGTTCGTATTGTTCGCCCTTGGTCGGATCGAGGATACTGCCGGAAGCAGACCGCTGTGTGACCGGGTTGAAGGAGGTGGAATAGCTGGTGAAGGGTGCAATGCCATTGTCGAAGAGATAGAGCGCACCAGCCTGGTAAGAAAATGCATTCTTGTTGAAGCTGTCTTTGGTTGTCGTATCAGTGGAGACAATGGTGGTGTCGGTCGACTGCTTCACCCAGGTCTGACGGCCGCCGAGCGTGAAGCGCCACTTGTCGAGTTCGATCTGATCCATGGCGTAGGCGCCGAACTGCTGCAGGCTGGCGTCAACCCGGCTGAAATTATAGGCCGGCGTCGGACCCGATACTCCATAGGTCGGATTGCTTATATCGAAATCATAGGCGGGGCTGGTCGTCGCATCCATCCCGTATGCGAAGGAATCGCTCATACGGGTGTAGTCGAGACCAAACAGCATGGTGTGGGCTGCCGGGCCGGTATCGAATTTGGATTCAAGCTGGTTGTCGATCTGGAAGACATTCATCTTGTCGCCGATCGCGGTCGCACCGCGCTGGGCGACGTCTCCGACCCAGCTGTAGGTGCTGAGATAGCGCGACTTCAGATCAAGATGCGAGAAGCGAAGGTTCTGGCGGAAGGTGAAGCCGCCATCGAACTCGTGCTCGAACTGATAGCCGACCTGCTGCTGCTTGGTCCTTTGATAATCGTAATCCGGGTCGCTGTCGCGATAGTCGAGAACATTGCCGTCGGGGCCGATCATTGCGCCGACATTGGCATCCGTTTCCGTGGATTGCGCCGAGCCATAGATCGTGATTTTCGTCGTATCGTCCGGCTTCCAGGTGAAGGACGGCTGGATCAGATAACGATCGTCGCCGATATCGAAATTGGTGTCACCCTTTCGCGCTAAGCCGACAATGCGATACAGCATGCTGTCATCGTCTTGATTGACCCGGCCGCCAAAATCGAACATCGTCTGGGCACGATCCGACGTTCCATAGAGAACACCGACCTCTCGGATCGTCTCTTCCGTCGGCAGTTTCGATATTTTGTTGACGATGCCACCAGGCGATCCGGCGCCATAGAGCACGGACACCGGCCCCTTGATGATCTCGACGCGATCAAGTGCGTAGGGATCGGTCCGGAACATCGCATAATTCATGTAGGGCTGCCGCAACCCGTCTCGGTAATCGCCGTCGGTCGTAACATCATTGCCGCGAATATAGATCTGGTCGAAACGCGGATCGAAGCCATAGGAGCCGGTCTGGACGCCAGCCGAATAACGCACCGCCTCGGTAATGTCCTGCGCACCGCGCTCTTCCAATTCCTTCCTGGTCACCACCGAAACCGAGCGAGGGGTTTCGATGAGGGCCGTATTGATCTTGGTGGCGCCCTGGCTCTTCTTTGCCGCTACGGTCGTATTGTCGCTTGCGTCACTCGATTGGCCACTGACGACGATCGGCGCAAGCTGGGTGGCATTTCCATTGTTCGCATCGGCCGCAGCATCTTGCGCGAAGGCATTTCCACCTAAAGCAAACACTGTCGCAAGTGCGGTGGCGCCGCTTGCAAGATGGAACCTCTTTCGTGTCAAATTGCTGATATAGTTATGGGATTTCTGCTTCATAAGCCCTTCGCGCCTGCCCGTTTCGGAAAAAGATGGCGCAAATTAGTTCGCAGGCGCAGCCGGCGTCAAGAATACATGAGTACAAGAGTCATATTTTTTATTCGTTTCCACTCTCATGTTGCAGAATGGCTCCGGTGGCCGAAAACCGGATTGCGGAAGACACCCGAAATTACGCTTAGCAAAGCTTTTGGCCCGCTTGCCAGATGGCGCCACCAATAATATGAGAGTTTTAATCATCTTTCTGCAAATATCGGCGTGTTGTTCCAGCGCCCCATAATCGGTCAGCCGGAGAGGCCATGTCTCATACATCATCACACAATGCCGCTTCCATTCTGGCGCCGGCCACCCTTCCCGGCTGCACATTCATTGACCTGAAGTTTGACAATGCCGATCATCCGCACAGGATCTTTCTTTATCGCCCGGACAAACCGGCACCGGCGGAGGGTTGGCCGATCCTATACCTGACCGACGGAAACGCCTGTTTTGCGACCGCCGTCGACGCGCTGAAAGTACAGGCGAGCTATCCCAACGGGACCGATGTCGCGGAAGGGGTCATTGTTGCCATCGGCTATCCCACGGACGAGCCATATGACCCGCTCCGCCGCTCATGGGATTTGAGCCCACCGCCCGGGCGCGTCTATCCGCCATTTTTCCCCGATACGCCGGATGTGAAGACCGGCGGCGGCGAACGTTTTCTGGCGCTCATCGAAAACGAGCTCAAGCCGTGGATAGGGCGGCAGGTCCCGGTCGACCGCTCACGCCAGACGCTTTTCGGCCACTCGTTCGGCGGCCTGTTCACGCTGTACGCCCTGTTTTACAAGCCCGATGCCTTCAGCCGCTGGATTTCAGCAAGCCCGGCAATCTACTGGGAAGATGCCGCTATTCTTTCGATGGAGAGAGAATTCCTCGACAGACACAAAGAGCCGCTCGATACGGAACTGCATCTTTCCGCCGGCCAGTATGAAGGCGAAATCCTCGCGCCCTTCCATAAAGGCACCCCCGAAGAGCAAAAACGACAGGAACGGGCAAAGGAAACACGCACGATAGAACTCGCCCGCGACATGGCGGAAAGATGGGCCAAACTGGCGTCATCCACAGGAACAATCACCTTTGAGGAATATGCCGGAGAGAATCACATGTCGGTCCTCCCGGTCGCGCTGAACCGGGCCGTCCAGATCGCATTTCGAAGAAAGAAATCGATCTGATATTCATAGGCTTGCGGCCTAAAGTTGCAGCTTAATCTCCGATTAGGCATCGCCTTTCGTGCATTCAGCGCGAGGGGCGTATTCTATGTGCATTTCTGGCCTCTTACGGCACCACAATCGGCCAAAATTAACCATCGGTTAACCATAACCACCTTTATTTGCTATAGTGAATACAAGGACTTGATTCCAACGATCGTCGCGCAATTTGCCGATGAATGTGACCACACAGGATTGCCGCGATCTAAGAGATGCATTTTTCAAAGACGATAGCGTTGATGATACTGGCCTGCATGGGCGCTGGTTGCTCCACAACCGGCCAGGTTCGCCAATCGATCGGCGTGGAAACGGTCACAAACGACAAGGCGCTGGCTTTTCCGCCACCCGGCGGACCGGCGATCATAAACGTGGTCGAGCGCAGGCATGCCAAGGATGTCGAGCAGACGATCGCGCTTTCCACCTCGTCTTCCGTCTCAGGCCAAAACTTCCTCAAGGTTCAGTTTCTTGGACTAACGGGTTCCAATCCCGGACTCGGAAGTCGGCCGTTCGATACGATCAGCGACCGTGTGATCGCTCGCGAAATGGCGACCGCAGTACCCGGCGTTCGGCTCGCACGCTCGGCAACCTTCGTCCAGAACAATTACGGCCCGTTCGGCTATGCCTCGGGCCAGAGCCGGGCCGGCGATACATGTCTTTACGCCTGGCAGCAGGTGAAGGCCGGCTTTGCGCCAACCCAGGAGCAGCGCAATTTCGGCATGGTACAGGTGCGCATCCGGCTCTGTGACGCTCACGCGAGCGAGCGCCAGCTGTTGAGCACGGTCTATGGCTATACGATTGCCGGCCATTTTGCCGGCGCCGCACTCAACCCTTTTGGCGCGCCGCGCGGCGCGGATGCCGTCCTCGGTAAGCCCGGCGAACCGGTCTATCCAGACGCCACCCCTTATCGTACCGCACCCATCAGCATCGGTTATCAGAACCGCCCCGTCGCACCGCGTCCTACGGTCGTGCGCCGACCGGTCATGATACAGCCCCAGCCACAGGCGGCGCCAGCTCTGCCGCCGATGATCGGCCCGCGCGTACCGCTGCCGGATGGGCAGACCGATCAATCGCAGACGAATGGTACAGGTGGTGCAAGCTCGATGGCTGCGCCGCCACCTGCAAATACTGCAAGCAATATCGTCGTGCCTTTACCGGACTGTAACGGGGCAACTGGCATATCTCAGGCGTGCCGCTAGCAGGCGGCGCTGCTTGGGGGCGCCAGGATGGCGTCTGGCAATACCTTTGAAGGGACACCGATGCAGACTGCACGCAGCATCTTGATATGGGCCGTGATAGCGCTATGCGGGATCGTGCTGATCACCTTGCCGGTCAACCTTCAAACGCAGCTGATTGCCAGCACGGTAGTCGTTACCCTGATGGCGATCATCAAAATCCTCAAGCGTCAGGGAACTTGGCGGCTGGTGGCCCTCGCCTTCGGCACGGCGATCGTTCTGCGCTATGTCTATTGGCGCACGTCCTATACGCTGCCGCCCGTCAATCAGCCGGAAAACTTCATTCCCGGCCTGCTGCTCTATCTCGCCGAAATGTACAACGTGGCGATGCTGATGCTCAGCCTCTTCATCGTCGCCACGCCTCTGCCGCCGCGCACCAAGCGTGCTTCCGAAACCAAGAACTTCCCGAGCGTCGATGTCTTCGTGCCGTCCTATAATGAAGACACCAATCTTCTGGCCAACACGCTCGCCTCCGCCAAGGCGTTGGACTATCCGGCCGACAAGCTGAGGGTATGGCTGCTTGACGATGGCGGCACGTTGCAGAAGCGCAATTCGACGAAGATTTTGGAATCGCAGGCGGCAATCGCCCGCCATGACGAGCTCAAGCGGCTTTGCGCCGATCTCGATGTCGAATATCTGACGCGCGATCGCAATGAGCATGCCAAGGCCGGCAACCTCAACAACGGCCTCGAACATTCAAACGGCGAATTGATCGCCGTTTTCGATGCCGACCATGCGCCGGCGCGTGATTTCCTGCGCGAAACGGTCGGCTACTTCGAGGACGACCCGAAGCTCTTTCTGGTTCAGACCCCGCATTTCTTCATCAATCCGGATCCGCTGGAGCGCAATCTGCGCACGTTCGACAGCATGCCGAGCGAGAACGAAATGTTCTACGGCATCATCCAACGCGGTCTCGACAAGTGGAATGCCGCCTTCTTCTGCGGTTCGGCCGCCGTGCTCAGCCGCAAGGCGCTGCAATCGCAAAATGGCTTTAGCGGCATCAGCATCACGGAAGACTGCGAAACCGCGCTTGCGCTGCATGGTGCCGGCTGGAACAGCATCTATGTCGACAAGCCGCTGATTGCCGGCCTACAGCCGGCGACTTTCGCAAGCTTCATCGGCCAGCGCAGCCGCTGGGCGCAGGGCATGATGCAGATCCTGCGTTTCCGCTTCCCGCTCTTGAAGCGCGGCCTGACGCTGCCGCAACGGCTCTGCTACATGTCGTCGACGCTGTTCTGGTTGTTTCCGTTTCCGCGCGTCATCTTCTTGTTTGCGCCACTCTTCTATCTCTTCTTCGATCTCGAGATCTTCACGGCATCGGGCAGCGAGTTCCTCGCCTATACGCTTGCCTATATGCTCGTGAACCTGATGATGCAGAACTATCTTTATGGATCGTTCCGCTGGCCATGGATTTCCGAACTCTACGAATACGTCCAGACGGTGCACCTGTTGCCGGCCGTCGTCTCGGTCATGCTCAATCCCCGCAAACCGACCTTCAAGGTCACCGCCAAGGACGAATCCATCGCCGTCAGCCGACTTTCGGAAATCAGCCGTCCGTTCTTCGTCATCTTCGCTGTTCAGATCATCGCGCTGGCGGTCACCATATATCGTATCTATGCGGAGCCTTATAAGGCCGACGTCACGCTCGTCGTCGGCGGCTGGAACATCATCAACCTCGTCCTTTCCGGCTGTGCGCTCGGCGTCGTCTCCGAACGCGGGGAGCGTGCCTCTTCGCGGCGCGTCAGGGTCGATCGGCGCAGCGAGTTTGGGATCGACGGCCGGTGGAACTCCGCTTCCATCGAGGACGTGTCCGTTCATGGCGCCAGGTTGAACGTCTTCAACAAGGATCTGGAACCGGTCAAGGTCGGCTCGGAAGCGATCATACGCTTCCAGCCCTATAGCGGCGCCGACATGGTGACCCTGTCGGTCGTCGTTCGCAATATCGAGCAGATGGGCGACATTACCGCCATCGGCTGCCAATATGTTCCACGGGGTGCTGCCGACCATCGGCTGATTGCCGACCTCGTCTTCGCCAATTCCGATCAATGGACGAAGTTCCAGCAGGCACGGCGGCGCAATCCGGGCATCATCCGCGGAACCTTCTGGTTCCTGAGCATGTCGCTCTATCAGACCAGCCGCGGCCTGATCTATCTATTCAGGGGTGTTGGCTCGGAACGCACGCAGCAGCGGCAGGATGCGAAGGCGAGAAGCTGATGAACCGCGCCCTCCCTGCCCTCCTGCTTCTCCTTGTCGCCGTTACGGCACAGGCACAGACGACGCCTTTCGACATGTCCGGCGAGCGGCCGAAGGGCGAA
This sequence comes from Martinezella sp. CNPSo 3732, assembly GCF_057784515.1. Lineage (NCBI taxonomy): Bacteria > Pseudomonadati > Pseudomonadota > Alphaproteobacteria > Hyphomicrobiales > Rhizobiaceae > Martinezella > Martinezella sp. CNPSo 3732. The sequence goes on along the minus strand of NZ_JBXSOO010000009.1, from coordinate 56,869 downwards.
GCGCCGACGGCGCCTCAGATCATAACTCCGCAAACTGCCGTGCCGCAGACAGAACCGCCGAAGCCAGCGGTGCCTGCGGTCACGGTTCCTCAGACCGTTGCACCACAGACCGTCACTCCTCAAGCTGCTCCGCCTTTGATCATGACGTCGCCGGCCGTTACTCCGCAAACGGCAGCGCCGCAGGTCTCACCCCCAGTCGTCCCCGCCCAGACGACGCCGCAAGTCGCGCCGAAGGCGAAACAGACAACCGCCAGCACCGACCCATCGGCATTCCGCCGCTATGTCGTTCCCTACGCGAAGCTGCGATTGGAGGGGGAAGCCGATCGCAAGTCCTGGTCTATCTATCTGACGCCGGAGCAGGCGGCGGCGCCCGCGAAACTTACCTTTGCCTACCAGAACGCAGTGGTCGTTGCCCCCGAGGCATCGCAGCTTACGGTCCTCGTGAACGACCGTGCCGTCCATCAGCAGCAGATCGGCTCCTCGGACAACGAGTCGGATATCAGCTTCGATATTCCGCGCGGGCTGCTGCAGCCCGGCGCCAATCTATTGACCTTCGAGGCGACGCAGCGCCACCGTGTCGACTGCGACATCCCGTCGACCTACGAGCTCTGGTCCGATATCGATCCCGCAAGAACTTATCTCAGCTTCGCCAGTCGCGAAGCGGAGAAACTCTCCACCACCGACGCCATTCGCGCGATCGGTGTCGACGGCACCGGCACGACACAGTTCAATCTTGTCGTGCCGGCATTGGCTCAACCGGGAACCACCAAACCGATCCTGCGTCTCGCGCAGGGACTAGCGCTTTTGAGCGGAATGCCGAACGAAACCTTTTCGTTCGACACGGATGCCCTACCCACATCTGGCCCCGGCAAAATGACCATCGTCGTCGGCACGCCAGCGGAACTGCAGCCCGTTTTTACCGTTCCGACCGCTGCGCAAAATGGAGCCTTGGCGACGTTTGCGACGGACCCACACAGCGGTCAGCAGCTTCTCCTCATCAGCGGCCCGTCCTGGCAGGCGATCGCATCTGCGATCGACATGGTTGTTTCGCCGACCGATCGCGACCCCGATACCCGCCGCGATCTGCTGGTAACGCAACGATGGTCCGCACCCGACGCCCCGCTTATCTACTCAGGCACCAGCCTTTCCTTCGAACAGCTGGGCGTCAGGACGACGGAATTTTCCGGGCGGCGTTTCCATACAAGCTTCAACGTGGCAATCCCGTCCGATTTCTATGCCAATGCCTATGGCGAGGCCACCATCCTGCTCGATGCGGCCTATGCCAAGGATGTAAAGCCGGGCAGTCACGTCGACGTCTATGTCAACGGCAGTATCGCCACGACCAAGCCGATCACGGTGACCGGCGGCGGCATCTTCCGGCAATTGCCCATCCGCATCACCATGCGGCATTTCAAGCCGGGTCTGAACACGATCACGCTGGAAGCCATGTTGCTGGCAGAAGAAGACACTGCCTGCGCGCCGGCAGCGACCTCAAGTACGACACCCCGCTTTGCATTGTTCGATACCAGCCAGTTCACCGTTCCGGATTTTGCCAGGATCGCACAGCGGCCCAACCTCGCAGCCCTTGCCGGCACTGGCTATCCCTACAATCGCCAAACCGAGCCGACCGCACTCTTCATCGATCGGGCAGACACGGACACGCTGTCGGCGACCGCGACGCTCCTCGGCCAGATGGCACTTGTCGCCGGCCACCCTATCGCGCTCGAACCCACCGCCTCGCCGAGTACGGTCGGGAACCGCCATGCGCTGTTCATTGGTTCCGTCTCGCAGCTGCCGTCGACGATCCTTACACAAATGAACATCTCCGCCTCGAGCCAGGTGGCCTGGCGCCCGCCCGCCCCTGGCCAAGGTGGCATACCGGAGGCTTCCGTGACCATTGCCGATTGGCGCTCCCGCATCAGCGGCGGATTGCTGCAGGGACAGATACAGAGCTTCCAGCAATGGATGCACCGCAATTTCGATATCACCTTGAGCTCGCTTCGCTTCATCCCCAGTTCGGAGCAGGTGTTCACCCCATCGAATGCCAATAGCTTCCTGATCGCACAGGAGGCAAATCCGACCAACGACGCAACCTGGACCGTTGTCACCGCGCCAAGTGCCGGAGACCTGCGCGCCGGCGCCGAGGCGATGACCGCGCAAAATACCTGGTCGCAGATCAGCGGCCGCATCACCGTCTATTCCGGCAAGACGGGAAAGATCGATACCGTGCCCGTCAGCCGGTTCAGCTTTGTCGTCTCCCAACCCTGGTCGCTGACGAATTATCGGCTGATCGCCGCAAATTGGCTTTCCAGCAACATATTGTCCTACGCCTTCCTGTTCGTGGTCGGTTCGTTCCTGCTCGGGGTGAGCACGGCAAGCGTTCTTTCCAAGATCGGCAGGCGCGAATGAAACTTCGGAGCCTTGTCCTTGTGGTCTGCAGTGCTGCTATCCTTGCGGCAGCGCAGCCGGCTGCTGCTCAACGCGCGGCGGTCGATCCGCAGGCCTGGACTGCCTACAAAGCGAAATTTCTCGATGTGAACGGACGTATCGTCGACAACGGCAATGGCGGCATTAGCCACAGCGAGGGGCAAGGCTATGGTATGCTGCTTGCCTACCTCGCCAATAATCCGGCCGATTTCGAACAGATCTGGTATTTTACCCGCACGGAACTGCTGTTGCGCGACGACGGCCTTGCCGTCTGGAAATGGGATCCGGCCGTCACCCCGCATGTGACGGACACGAACAATGCGTCCGACGGCGATCTGTTGATTGCCTACGCGCTTGCCCTGGCGGGATCAGCCTGGAACAATAAGGATTATTTGCGGGCGGCTGCGAGCATGGCCAAGTCGATCCTGTCGCATGTCGTCATCAGTTCCGCAGGGCGGACACTGCTCATTCCTGGCGTCGAGGGCTATCTGCCGCCCGGCCGCAAGGATGGACCAGTTATCAATCCCTCCTATTGGGTCTTCGAGGCGATTCCCGTCATGGCACTGCTGGTGCCTTCCGATCGCTGGCATAAGCTCAGCGACGACGGCCTTGCCCTGCTGCGCGCCCTACAATTCGGTCCGCGCAAGCTTCCCGCCGATTGGGTCAGCCTCAAAGCGAAGCCGGAACCCGCAGGCGGCTTCGAGGCGGAATTCGGTTATAATAGCGTCAGAATCCCGCTTTACCTGGCGCGCGCAGGCATCGGCGACAAGGCGCTGCTTTCGCGTCTGCAGCAGGGCATGACCGTCGGGGAGGATGAGCCTGCAACGATCGATCTGACGACGGGTAAACCCAAGGACCTGCTCCCAGATCCGGGTTATAGAATTGTTAACGATGTTGTGGCGTGTGTGGTGAGCGGAGCGAAACTGCCTGCTTCGGTTCGGCAGTTCGCCCCATCGCTTTACTATCCGGCCACCTTGCAGCTGTTGAGCCTGGCTTTCGTCACGGAGAAACATCCGGAGTGTTTATAAAGTCCACCTTGATCATGGCTTTCATGGCCGTCGCCGTAGCGGGTTTTACGCTCGCGACGAAGGATCACGATTCGCCGGAAGACAAGATCAAGCTGGCCAAGTCGGCACGCCTTGAACCGCAGACGATGCTTGCCGCTGATAACAGCTCGGCCGGCGGCAGCTCCGGACAGCCCGTCGACTTGCAGACGCTTGCCGACCATATACAGGCGGCTGCACCGTCGGCTGTTCTCTCCGACACTCCCTCGAAGTCGGCAAATACGACTGCTGCGGATTCGATCGCCCAGGCCACTCCACAGCAGGCGCAGCCGCAATCAACGCAACCGCCAATGCCCCAGCAGGCCAACCCGGCACAAGCTGCGGATAACCAGCCGAAGGTCGACGAAAGCGCGTTGCGTTATTTTGCAAGCCGTGGCGACAAGGCGCGGCTCCAGGCAGAAATCTCCCGGCTGCAGACGCTCTATCCGAACTGGACGCCGCCTGCCGATCCGCTGGCCATCCCGCAAAACAGCGACAAGCAGCTCGAAGCCATGTGGCAGCTCTATTCGGAGGGCCGCTATGCCGAGGTGCGCAAGGCCATTGCCGACCGCCAGACAACCGAATCCGGCTGGCAGCCGCCCGCCGATCTGCTGGAGCGTCTCGATATCGCGGAGGCACGCACGCGGCTCGTCAACGCATCCGATCTGAAGCAATATCAGACTGTGATCGACATCGGCGCCAGAACGCCGAGCCTGCTGACCTGCAGTGATATCGACATTCTCTGGCGTGTCGCCGAAGCTTTCATCCGCACCGATCGTGCAGCCCGCGGCGAGGATGCCTACAAATATATTCTGAAGACCTGCACCAATCCGCAGGAGAGACTTGCGACCATTCAGAAGGCGGCGGCTCTGCTGCCTTATCAGCCAATGCAGAATCTATTGTCTCTGGAAAAACCAGACGGCAATGGCGGGCGGGAATTCGATAGTATCAGGACCGATCTGGCTCGCCGTTTCGTCGCGCAGGGCAATGACGATCCCAAGCTGACTGTATCGCAAGACTATCTGTCTCAGGTGGAGCGTGTCGCCCGCAGCCAGGGACTTGCATCCGATGATGCGCTCCTCGGTTGGTACTATCTGCGCCGCAGCGATTATCCTGACGCCGAGCAATGGTTCAAAGCCGCGCATGAGAAGGAAGATTCGGCGACGATCTCGCAGGGGCTAGCCCTGGTGCTGATTGCCGACCGCAAACCGCAGGAAGCCGAAGACGCCATGTATAAATGGCGCAACGAATCCAAAGACGCGATGGCGACCTACCTTGCGGCAACCGCCAATCTGATGGCGCTGCAGCCGCCGGCCAATCTCAGCGAAGATGTTCTCGGCCGTATCGCCGCGGAGGTCGTGAAGCAGAAGTATGTCCCGACGGCCCAGCAGTTCGGGTGGTTTGCGCGCTCGATGAACCAGCCGCAGGCCGCCGCTCGCTGGTTTGAGACGGCTTTGCGCTGGAAACCCGACGACGAGCCTTCCGCCTACGGCCTTGCCATTACGCGCAACCAGTTGAACGATCGTGTGGGCGTTGCCGAAGTCCAGAGACTGTGGGCCGGTCGCTCCCAGCGGATCGCCGTGCTCGGCGAGCCGGCGCCGCGCACGCCGACGTCAGAACCGCTGCCGTCTCCCAATCAGGCACTGCAACCTGCCCCCCAAACCTTACCGCAAACGACGATGCAGCAAGGTGGGCCGCAGAATGTGCAGCCGATGGCCTCTCGGGTCGCACCCCAGTCTCCTGTAACGCAGCCTTACGTCAACGGGCAGATCCCGGTGCAACAGATAACCCCTGCCCGCCGTGCTCCTTCCCCGAATTATGCCGAGCCGGATACGCGTGCCCGGGTGGCTACCCGCTCGACACGGCAGGCCGCGGGATGCAATACCACCGTCAATGCGCAGCTGCTGACGCCCGCCAATGCTCTTTCGCGCGGCTGGTGCCTGATGAACCTCAATCGACCGATGGAAGCAGTGGAAGCCTTTGATGTCGCCTTGAGCAACACGGATCCAAAATCGCGCGAAGAAGCAGCCTACGGACAGAGCCTCGCCTATCTGCGGGCCGGCCTTGCCAATGACGCGGCAGTCGCTGCGACCAAGGCGCCGATGAACCACCAGCGGGCCGCCGAATTGCAGGTCGCCATACTGGCCGACCGCGCACTCTCGGCCTTCGAGGGCAAGCGCTATCACGAGACATTGCTCTATCTCGACCAGCGCGCACAGTTGCAGCAGGAACGCGCCGATCTGATGGTGCTGCGCGGATACTGCTACCTCAATCTGAAAATGTACGACGATGCCGAACGCATCTTCACCGCCGTCGCCGCAACAGGCAGCCGCGACGGCAGCCGTGGCTTGCGCGACCTCCAGCTTACGCTACATCCGCCGCGGGGGGAGTATTGAGGTACCAGCGAGCAAAGCCGTCATACATCTCGCAGCAAGAGTGCTCACACCAGTATTAAAATACGGCAGATGAAGCCAAGGGAGATGCGATAGCATTTCTGTAAATGCTCCATCGGTAGCAGAGACATTATTTATCCCGCTCAAGCACTGCTTGCGCCTGCCGTCGCCTCAACTGCGCCCGCTGGAGGATTGATCGCCAACAGCTTCGGCAAATACTTCATAAAAATGATCGTTGCCCGCATCATTATAGTATGATGCAAAATCTTTGCTGCTGAACGAAGCTGCGAGAGGGTTCTTTATCGCAAGATGCAGATCGTTAACGGAAATCGGCTTGCATAATTCATAGTGAAGCCTGTTTCCGGTATCATACTGGATGCAACGGCGACCCAACACAGCACCGTCAAGCAACAAGGTCGAAAGAGAAGACACAACTGTTGAAATTCCGCCCAACAGCCTCGATACCGACAAATCGATACACCCCAGCAGGATGTCGTCCAGCACAAGTGTGTTGTCTGCTCTCAATTCAGCATATTCAGGATGCCGTTCAGACGGATGAGGTTTTATAATGAATAACTTTTCCGGATTGCTTTGAATCATCCGGCGTATGCCCGCTAAAATATGCGACCTTTCATCCTGATGCTGAGGCCATTTCAGGTTCGTTCCTAGAAGAACATATTCGCTGTAGTTCGATATATCGATACCCAACCGCCATCGGAGGACATCCGAGTTCGTTTGCAGCAACGAGTCATGAAATTTCGGCGAGCCTGCCGCTTTAAAGCGACGACTGTTCAGCGCGCTATAAGATCTGGAAATCCCGGCTACAGAATGCTCGCCGCTTCTAAACCGCTCATGTTCCGCGCCCCATGCTAAAATAGTGTCGGAGGCAAAATTGATTTCGCGATCTTGCATGGGTTCAATCCATATCCCATGCTGTAGCAACACCGTTTTAATGCCCCACAACTTTGCAGCCTCGACAACCTGCGCGTTTAATGCATGACCGACTGCCGCCGTTGATTCGGAGCCGGAAACAAGGGTGTGGACGGACGGTCCTCGCCAATCGATCTCGGCAACTGTTCGATAGATTACTACCGGAATCCCATTGCGCTCGAAGTGCCCCACGATCATTGACATTTCGTCGGATTTAAGCACGTCGCGTCGAATTAGCGCGGAGCATTGCCCTCTTGGAATAATGTCTAGCAGAGGACGAAGAGTCAGAAAGTCCTGGAAATGACCTATATTTAAAGCAATAGCTTGTAAACGTCGCTCATGAAAAGCAAGTCGTTTTTCCTTTCTATAGGCAATATCGAGCACTGCGTCTATTTTTATCAAGCGGCTTTCTTTGTCGGTTGGTCGCTCTGCTTTCCGCAAAAGAAGATAGGTCGGCTCTCCATCAAGTCGATCCTTGAAAATATCAGCCTGGGCCCAATGAGAGACAAGTCCTAGCAGCGGATCATTGCTAGTGAGCGGTAGAATTCTGCGACCTTCGGAACAAAAATGCGGATCGACAATCTCGAACCCGGAAAGCTCAAACAGGTATTTCCACGTTGTTAGAGGCAGAACAGTAGAATGATACTTATTTCCACGGCTGCTTGGACGCGTGGACACGGATACGACAGCGAGATTTCTTATTATCGTGTGCAGGTTCCAGAGAGCATTACTGACATCCTCAATATCAATATGCTCTAAAACGTCGAGACATGTCGTAATATACTCTGCAGATCCGACCCGATCACCTATTTGATTATATAATGTGGCTGCGGCATCTGCATCTTCAAGCGAAAGATCAAAATGAAAAGCATCTTTATCTACGGGGTCAAAATCGCATGAGAAGACCGTCATCCCCGCCGATACGGCCGACTGCTTAAGCTTTCCACTTCCAGAGCCAACATCGACCAATGAATCAATATTATTGGCCTTGCAGAGATTGAAAAAAACGCATTCAAAATCGCTGCCATTGTAGCTGGCACTCCCAGACGACTTTCCAAAGTACTCAGGCGAGTAAAGTTTCGCATAATCTGTTTTAGAGGCCCACATACTTTTATCCATCTGCTTGGCCGGAAATCAGCCCATCATCAATTATTTTTAGAGAACCACTCAAGCTTCAGAAGAAGCGCAAGCAAACAGATGAATAGAACCTTAAGCTGCGCGATCTGTTCCGAAGTTTATCTATTTCGGCAAGACGCGCCACTAGTATCCAATAGTAGCAACCGCTTTCCTCCCAGGCCAGGCATTTAAAGCCACCCCCACCACATGGTCAAGAACCGTGGATTATGCGCTGAGAGGGAGCGAGGCGACTAATTGGAGTTTTTAATCTTAGGCTGCCACGCGGGCGATGCCACTTGTACATATGGGTCAGTTAGGCAGATGCGGGTCTCAAGATGTCAACACCGGAGCAAGACCCATCAATCGACGCCGCCCTATCTGCAACACTCCAGCCATTCAAGGTATCTGCGTTCCAGTTGCAGTAGTAAAGACACGATAAAGCGACCGCGTTGCCGCAACAAAAAGCTGGTTCCGCTTCGGACCACCAAATGTAAGATTAGCAACCGTCTGCGGTATCTTGATCTTGCCGATCAAAGCTCCATCGGCCGCAAAACAATGAACGCCGTCGCCGGCGCTTGTCCAGATGTTGCCGTCGATGTCAGCCCGGAAGCCGTCCGGAATGCCGGTGTCGATGTTGCAGAAGACCCGGCCGTTTGCGAGTTTCTTGCCGTCCACGACGTCGAAGAGGCGAATGTGACGGGGGGCGCTGACGTCGTGGCTTGCGGCGGAGTCGGCGACATAGAGTTTCGTCTCGTCCGGTGAGAAGGCCAAGCCGTTCGGCTGACGGAAATCATCCGCCACTACGTCCAACGCCCCCGTCGACGGATCGAGGCGGTAGACGTTGCGGGTCGGCTGCTCCGGCTCCGCCTTGTAACCCTCGTAATTCGAGAGAATGCCGTAAGTCGGATCGGTAAACCAGATCGTTCCGTCCGAGCGGACGATCACGTCGTTGGGTGAGTTCAGGCGCTTGCCCTTATAGCTGTCGGCAAGCACGGTAATCGAACCGTCGATCTCCGTGCGCGTCACACGACGGCCGCCATGTTCGCAGGATATCAACCGCCCCTGACGGTCGCGCGTATTGCCATTGGCGAAATTCGAGGGTGAGCGAAAGACCGAGACATGGCCGCCCGGCACCCAGCGCAGCATGCGCTCATTGGGAATGTCGCTCCAGATCAGGCATCCGGCGTCCGCAAACCAAACTGGTCCCTCTGCCCAACGGCAATCCGAGTAAAGCTCCTCCAGGCCGGCGCTCGGGACGATCAGATTGCGGAAGCGCGTGTCGTAGATTTCGTAAATGGAGGCGTCGGTCGGCATCGCAGTTTTCCTGTAGGGATCTTGGGAGAAAAGTGTCAGCGGCCGCCAGCGGGGCGACCGCCGGCAACGAGAATGACGGCAATAATGATCAGGCCGGTCAGAACAAGCCTTGGGCCTGCGCCGAAGCCATAGGTGTTCAGCATGGAGACGACCAGAAACATGAATAGCGAGGCGCCCCAGATGCCCGGTACGTTCGAGTCGCCGCCGGCAACAGCCGTCCCACCGATGATGACGACGGCAATCGACATCAACAGATATTCCGCGCCCATGTTAAGGGCTGCGCCGCCGGAGAAGCTCGCCAGCAGATAGCCGCAGATCGAGGCGAGGATAGCGCAGAGCACATAGGTCGCAAGCCGCGTTCCGTCGACGGGAATGCCGGCCATGCGCGCGGCGAACATGCTCTGGCCGATCGCCGAGATCCAGCGGCCATAGATCGTCTTTTCCAGAAGGATCCAGGCAAGTGCCGAGAGCAGCAGGGCGACGATGGCGACATTTGGAATGCCGAACACACCTGACGTGGTGAAATCAGCCAGATATTCGGGCGGCTTGATCCGCAGGCCGCGATTGCTCCAGATGGCGGTCGACTGAATGATGAAACTCATGGAGAGTGTCGCAATGATCGGCGGAATGCGCAGCAGCTTGATCAGGGCATAATTGCCGAGACCAATGCCGAGGCCGATGACGACCGACACCAACAGGCCGGGCACGATCATGCTGTCTTCGACATTCATGAGTTTCAGCGCGATCGTGCCAGCAAGCGTCATCGTCGCCGGCACGGAAAGATCGATATTGCCCGGCCCGAGCGTGATGACGAACATCTGGCCAATGCCGACGATAACAGAGAATGCCGCAAATGTGAGTGCAGCCTGCGACAGGCCGATGGAACTGGCACCGCCGGTAAAGAGAACGGTGATGATCCACACCGCGATTGCGGCGACAAAGGACCATATCCAGGGTTTGCGGCTGAGCACGGCAAGCGCGATCATGATTGTTTCTCCCGCTTTTCGACGCGATTGAGCAAGAGCCTGAGGGCGAGCACAATAATCAGGATTGCGCCCTGCGCGCCGATCTGCCAGTCAGGCGATATTCGCAGAAACGACAGGAAGGAGCCCGCCAGGGTCAATGTCAGCGCACCGATGACGGCCCCCACCGGCGAGACGCGGCCGCCGGTAAACTCCCCGCCGCCGAGGATGACGCCGGCGATCGACAGCAATGTGTAACGCAGTGCGATATTCGCATCCGCCGAAGTGGTCAGCCCGACCAGCGCAATGCCTGCCAACACGGCAAAGAAGCCCGCCAGCGCATAGGCCGCGGCACGCAGGCTGACGACGGACCAGCCGGCACGCTGCAGCGATCGCTGATTGCCGCCGACGCCGCGGATCAATACCCCGAAGGAGGAGCGCATGACGATCAGATGGGCAAACAGCGCGATGACGATGCTGGCTATGATCGCAATGGGGATTAGCGGCGGCTTCGAAGTCATCAGCCAGCGCGCCCAATCGGGTGCGGTGCCGCCCGGTGCCGGCAGCAGCAGGACCGCCAGCCCGCCCCAGACGAAGCTCATGCCGAGCGTCACCACGATCGACGGAAGATCCCTGATATAGATGACGATGCCGATTGCGGCATAGACGGCAATTGCGACCGCCAGAATGAGGATACCGATGAGCGGAGCAGATTGCAGATAGGTCGCCGCCACACACGCCGTGAAGCTGACGAAGGTCCCCATCGAGAGATCGAGATCGTTGACCGACATGATCATCATCTGCGCAACCGTCGCCAAAGCAATCGGCACGGCGAGGTTGAAGAGCAGATTGAGGCCGATATAGCTCATGGCGCGCGGCTGCAGATAAAAGACCGCGGCGAGCAGAACGGCAAGCGATAGCGCCGGGATAAGCAGGCGCAAGGTAGCGGAGGACGGACGGCTCATGCGCCCTCCCCGTCAAAGGAAGCCGCCAAGACATTTTCTTCCGTGATGTCCTTTCCAACCAGCTCCGCGACAATGGCGCCGTCGCGAAAGACATAAGCCCTGTCGCAGAGCCGTATCTCGTCCATTTCGGTCGAATACCAGATAAACGTCCGGCCAGCCGAAGCCTCGTCGCTCAGGATCCTGTAGACCTCCTGCTTGGTGCCGATGTCGACACCGCGCATGGGATCGTCCATCAGCACGATCGGCGCGGTCGTCGCCAAGGCGCGGGCAAACAAAACCTTCTGCTGATTGCCGCCGGACAGGGACAAAATGCCATTTGCCATCGTCGGAGTCCGGATTTCGATACGGCCTTTCCAGTCTGCACCGAGGCGATCCTCGCGCCCGCGATCAACGACCGACAGACGCGAAAAATCGCCAAGCGAGGCAATGCTGAGGTTTTTCAGGATGCTCCAAAGCGGAAACGTGCCGTTCAGGCTCCGGTCGCCGGCAACAAAAGCGATATTGCCTTGCCTGCCTGGAAACCAGTTGTGCGAAAGCGAGCGATGGAGATCGAGCAGCATGTCGGTCTGGCCATGACCAGCAAGCCCGGCAAGTCCTATCACTTCGCCCTTGCGGGCATTGAAGCCAATGCCCCTGCCCCCTCGCGCCGGCAGCGCCAGTAGAGGAGACGATGCGGCGCCTTCCTCGCCCCTGCGCGAGCGGTCCTGTTCCTTGACGACACTGCCCATTGCCTGGACCAGGCTGTGGACGGTGAAATCTTGAGCGGTGCGATCGGCGACGACGCGGCCGTCCTTCATAACCAGAATTCGGCTTGCGGTCGAAAGGATCTCGCCAAGAATATGCGAGATCAGCATGACTGCGCCGCCCGCCTGCACAAAACTGCGCACATAAGTCATCAATTGCGCGGCAAGGCCCGCATCGAGCGAGGAGGTCGGCTCATCGAGAATGACCAGCTTCGGCGTCTCGCCGACGGCACAAAAGGTGATCGCGATCTCCACCATCTGCCGCTCGGCAATCGAGAGTTCACCAACCGTCCGCATGACGTCGATCCTGTGGCCGGCGAAAATTTCGTCGAGCTTGGCGCGAACGATTGCCGCCGCCTGCCGCCGCCAGTTCCAGCCGGCAAGGCCGCGATGGACCACCCGCATGTTCTCGACGACGGTGAGATTTGGGGCGAGCGACAATTCCTGAAAAACGCAGCGAATCCCGTGGGCGCGCGCCGCATTGACGCCGTGCACGCTGTCGTCTCCCTCATAGGTGACGCTGCCCTCGTGCGGGCTGAGGCCGCCATTGATGACGTTGACGATCGTCGACTTGCCGGCGCCATTGTGGCCGACGAGCCCGATACACTCGCCGGCATGAACCGTCAGATCGGCGCCATCAAGCGCTTTTACCGCGCCGAAATGCACCTTGATGCCACGAGCGGAGACGACGGCCTGCGGGCCGGCATCCTGTCTCTTCAAAGCATTGTCTTTGGCTGCAATCATGAATCGTCCGGTTCGGGCGTTGCATCGGCAGGCGCCGCCTTTTTATCGGCGGCGCCGTCTCTACGGCTCGTAAATATCGGTTACTTCGCCGCGGCGATGACTTTCTTGGCGTCATCGAGCGTATATTCGACATTCGCGACACCGCCCGCCTGCGTGTTGGCGAGATTGGTTTCGAGATTGTCCTGATCGATGCGCAGGAACGGAACGACCAAGTCCTTCTTCACCTCTTGGCCATCCAATATCTGCTGGGCGACCCAGAAGGCGAGTGTGGACACACCGGGGGCAATCGAGACGGACATGGTCTCGTAGCCGCTGGCATCCTTCTCCTTCTTCCACCAGGCAAGTTCATCCTGGCGGTTGCCCATGACGATCGTCGGCATGGGGCGCTTGGCGGCGGCGAAAGCCTGGGCGGCACCATAACCGTCACCGCCCTGAGTCACGACTGCGGCAATATCGGGAAGGCTCGGCAGAATGCCGGCAACGGCGCGCTGCGCGACGTCCTGCGCCCAATCACCATGGACGGAGCCGACAATCTTGAACTGCGGATATTTGGCGGCAGCCGCATGGATACCGGCTGAGATCTCGTCATCGACGGAGACGCCGGCGAGCCCGCGGATCTCAAGCACATTGCCGCCCTTCGGCATCTTCTTGGCGAGATACTCGATCTGGCTGGCACCCATGCCCTTGAAATCGACGGCAATGCGCCAGGCGCAGGGTTCGGTGACGATGCCGTCGAAGGAAACGACGACGATCTTGGCATCGCATGCTTCCTTGATCGCACCATTCAGCGCCGTCGGCGAGGCAGCATCGATGACGATCGCATCATAGCCCTGCAGGATCATGTTCTGGATCTGGGCGGCCTGCTCAGTTGCCTGGTTTTCAGCCGTCGTAAACGGATCAGCGGCGGCAACGACACCGGTCTTGACCGCTTCGCCCGTCACCTTCTGCCAGCTCGTCAACATGGCCTGGCGCCAGGAGTTGCCGGCATAATTGTTCGACAAGGCAATTTTCTTGGATGACGTATCTGCAAAAGCAGCACCCGGCGCGGCAACGCAAGCGATGACGGCGGATGCCATAAGCATCTTGGCAATATTCATTTTTTCCTCCCAAAGCGCCTGTACTTCATCTTCCAGGCCAAGATTTCCGAGCGCGCTCCTCAACGAACGATCGAAAATAATATTTGCACTGAAGGTTGCCCTGTCAGTAGAAACAGGATGTCCGAGATTGTGACGCTTGTACAGGCGCTTAAAGGGCGGGAGCTTGCGGGATCCCGCAGAAAAGATGCGCAAGTCCGCAAGACGGATCGCTCGGATCGGCGCTTAATAGCGTCGGAAATTTGCATGCTGCGCGGCCGGAGGAGCAGAGGTCGGCGCATTGCCTGGGAGGGCTTGTCCTTGCGCGATCTGGCGCCGCAATCGGTCTTCGACCACTATCTCAATACATCGAGGCTTCTTGCAGGTCAGCTCGACTTTCACTCGGTCATCCAGGCCGTCGCCGCCGAAATCAGCCATGTCATCCCGCATGACCATCTCGACGTCTGCATCATCCTGACGGACGAGCAATTTCATACCGCCTATGAAAGCGGACTGGAAACGGACTGGGGTCGCCGCTTTCCCGCACCCGTGAGCAACAGCCCCATCCGCACGCTTCTCTGGGGCGAGACAGACTACCTCTTAACCGACGATGCCTGGAACGATCCGCAATTCCATTTTCAGGGCGCTTTCTCGCATCCGATCTTTCATCAATCGCTGCATAGCCGTCTGCACGTGCCGCTGAAAGTACAGGGTCATGTCATCGGCGCGCTTTCCTGCTCAAGCCATCAGACCAGCTTCTACACCATGCAGCACGTCGAAAGCGCTCGCGTGATTGCCGATCTGTTAGCACCCCATTTTTTCGCTATCCGCGCGGCCGACCAGGCTAAACGCTCGGCAATCGTGGAAGCGGAGGCCCGCGCCCGCGAGGAGGGGCTTCGTCTCGGCGCTCTGAAGCTGACCGAAGCGCTGGAAGCGGAGCGTCAGCGCATCGGCATGGACCTGCACGACCAAATTCTCGCCGATCTGACCCGCCTCTCCCGGCGGCTGGAACGGCTTGCCCGACAGCCCGATGTCACCGGCGAGGCACTTGAGCCGCTCTTTCGCGGTTTGCAGCACAGCATGCACGATCTTCGCCAGATCATCGAAGAGGCCAAGCCTTCCGTCCTTCAACTGTTCGGCTTTGCGCAGGCGATCGAAAACCATCTCGAACGGTCAATCCAGGAGAGCGGCGCGACTTTGACTTGGACACTGAACGACGAGACTGGCGGCGCGATCGACTGTCTTGAACAATCGGTGTCGATTGCCCTGTTCCGCATCGCACAGGAGGCCATCAACAACGCCATTCGCCATGCCCAGGCTGAGAGCATCGCGGTTCATCTGAAAGCGGCAGAGGGTGCGGTCACCATTGATGTCGTCGATGACGGTGTCGGCCTTGGAAATACCCGCAGATTATCCGGCGGCGGTATAGAAAACATGCGGACGCGTGCGCGCCTGATTTCAGCGCGCTTCACGATCAAGGCGGCTGTGGCGGCCGCTGGAACGATCGTCAGTGTCAGCCTGCCTGCCATCGCGCAAACGGCTGGAGGAGCTGCCGCATGAAGGTTCTGATCATCGAGGACGACCCGCTCCATCGCTCCTATCTCAATGAGGCGATCCGCGCTGCACTTCCCGAATGCGACGGCGTGCTGGAGGCGGAAAACGGCAATGCGGGCGAACGGCTGGCGCGCGATTTGAAGTCCGCCCATATCGTCATGGATCTGCAGATGAGCCAGCGCAATGGCATCGAGGCGGCCCGCACGATCTGGAAGGAGCGACCAGAGACGCGCATCCTGTTCTGGTCGAACTATTCGGACGAGGCCTATGTTCGCGGCGTTTCGCGCATCGTGCCTGCCGGCGCCGTCTATGGCTATGTCCTGAAATCGGCCTCGGACGACCGCCTGAAGCTGGCGCTTCGCAGCATCTTCATCGAAAGCCAGTGCGTGATCGACCGCGAAGTGCGCGGCATGCAGCAAAAGAGCCTCGGCAATGTCAACGGGTTCACCGAGGCCGAATATGAGATTCTGATCGATATCGCTCTTGGATTGACCGATCGCGCCATCGCCCAGAGGCGCAATCTCTCGGTCCGCAGCGTCCAGAACCGATTGCAGCAGCTCTATGTGAAACTCGGCGTCTATCAGCCGCTCGGCGGTCAGGATGATGATGGCCGTTTCAATTTGAGAGCGCGCGCGGTTGCCGTGGCCTTCTTAAGAAAACTTCTCAACCATAGCGCGCTCGAACGTGCGGAAGCCGATCTTTCCGCCTGGCTGGCGCGCCAACCCCGCGACTGAAAGCAAGCCCTGCCCGCTCCGTCGATCTTGCTTGACGTCTTCCCTCGAATAATTGTCTATTGCTAGCAATAGACATTAATCCAACCATACGGAACTTCCCATGTCCGCCGTTTCGCCTGTCATCCTGCTCAACTCAATCGACGATGTCGCGGTCGCTCGCGTGATGATCCGCGCCGGCAGCCCGACCGGCATCGACGGCTTGATTGCTGCAGACCAGATCCCGCGTGGCCACAAGGTGGCGGTTCGCGACATCCAGGCCGGCCAGGAGATCCGCAAATTCGGCCAGCCGATCGGCGTCGCGACACAGTTCATCCCCGCCGGCGGCCACGTCCATCTGCAGAACCTGGCGGTGATCGAATCCGATCATCCCTATCAGTTCAGCGTTGATATCGAAGAGACCGGCATGCTGCCGCGCGAGGACTGTCGGACCTTCATGGGCTTCGACCGCGGCGCAGGCGGCGTTGGGACGCGCAATTTCATCGGCATCATCACGACGGTCAATTGCTCGGCAACCGTCTCGAAATATATCGCCGAACATTTCAATCGCACCGGCGGGCTCGAGGGCTTCGACAATGTCGATGGCGTGGTGGCGCTCACTCACGGCGGCGGCTGCGCCATCAACACCCAGTCGGAGGGCTATCGCTACCTGGCCCGTACCCTGCAGGGCTATGCGCGGCATCCGAATTTCGGCGGTATCCTGATGATCGGGCTTGGCTGCGAAACCAATCAGATCGCCCCCATCCTGGAGCATTACAAGCTGGAGGAGGGAAATCGACTGCGCACCATGACGATCCAGGATCTCGGCGGCACCCGCAAGACGATCGCCGCCGCGTCGGAGATGATCAAGGACATGCTGCCGGAGGTCAATTCCGCCACGCGCACCGTCCAGTCGCTTTCCGGCATCAAGCTCGCGCTGGAATGCGGCGGCTCCGATGGCTATTCGGGCA
This sequence comes from Martinezella sp. CNPSo 3732, assembly GCF_057784515.1. Classification (NCBI taxonomy): domain Bacteria; kingdom Pseudomonadati; phylum Pseudomonadota; class Alphaproteobacteria; order Hyphomicrobiales; family Rhizobiaceae; genus Martinezella; species Martinezella sp. CNPSo 3732. The sequence goes on along the minus strand of NZ_JBXSOO010000009.1, from coordinate 39,924 downwards.
TTTCGGCCAATCCGGCGCTCGGCTATGCCTCCGATCTCCTCGTGCGAAATGGCGGCACCTCGGTTCTGGCGGAAACGCCGGAGATCTATGGCGCGGAACATCTGCTGACGCGCAGAGCGGTCACGCCCGCGGTCGCCGAAAAGCTGCTCTCCCGGATCGACTGGTGGCGCGACTATACCCGCCGCAACGGTGCGGAGCTCAACAACAACCCCTCCTACGGCAACAAGCTCGGCGGGTTGACGACCATCCTTGAGAAGTCGCTCGGGGCGGTCGCCAAGGGCGGCTCTATGCCGCTGAAGGCCGTCTACGAATATTCGGAGATTGTCGACGAACCTGGTTTCGTTTTCATGGATACGCCCGGCTATGATCCGGTTGCCGTCACCGGCCAGGTCGCCGGCGGCTGCAATGTGATCTGCTTCACGACGGGCCGAGGCTCCGTCTCCGGCTTCAAGCCGGCACCCTGCGTCAAGATCGCCACCAATACCGAGATGTACAACCATATGCGCGAGGATATGGACATCAACTGTGGCGACATCGTTAGTGGCGACGACACAATCGAGGCGGCGGGCGAACGTATCTTCGAGGAAATCATCGCTGTCGCCTCCGGCAAGAAGACGCTGAGCGAGACCTTCGACTATGGCGACAATGAATTCGTTCCCTGGCAGGTCGGCGCCATCACGTGATGCCGTAGCGCATTAGAGGATGAAACTGTATTCGTCCGGCTGATAGTGCTCGCGGATATAAGCAGCACGCGCCTGCACATTGGGCTGCGAATTGCTGATGTGATCGCGCATGGCTTTGCGAAGTCCCTCCTCGTCCCGCTTTTGCACCATCTTGAAGACACCGATATGCTCCGCAAGAAACGGCTCGTATTCCGGCCTCTTGATGCGGCTGCCGACGATGTGCTTGCTGAGGGTCAGGATGCAATGCGTCCGCTTCAGGATGCTCAGGAACTCCTTGTTCGGGCAAGCCTGCAAGCTGCGCAGATGAAGGTCCAGTTCCAGTTCGTACATGGTCGAGGCCGAGACATCGGGGTAATCCGCGAGCGCCAGTGCCAGCCGTGACAGCATCGCATCGACATGTTCTGCCGAAAGTCCGCCCAAGGCGCTTGCGAGCGCCACCGGCTCGATTTGCTCGCGCACCTCGTAGAGGTCGCGAATGCGCTGGCTATCGAGCGGTACGATCGACCAGCGGAAATTATCGTCCTTCTCCGTAATGCCGAGCGTTTCAAGTTTCAGCAACACATCGCGTGCTACCCCACGCCCGACGCCGAAATGCCGTGCGAGCTCGTTTTCATTGATGCGATAACGGCCGAAGAAGGAGCGATAGACAACGATGCTTTCGACATCTTCATAGAGCGCCTGCCAGGCGAAGACTGGCCTGTCGTCATCCTCAGCGAACAATTTGCCGAGATAGTCCGCAAGTTTGATCCGCTTCGGAAGAGTCCCCGTCTTGCCGACAATAAAACCGCGACCGTCAAACCGTGTGATCAATCCATCCTCGAAGAGGAGCTGCAGCGCCTGGCGTACCGGCGCCCGGCTGCTATCTATCAGGTCCGCAAGGGCAGCCTCGGTCAGCACTGCGCCCTCGGGCACTGCCCCATCGAGAATCTCGGCCTTCAGCCGCCCAAAGAGCTCCTCATAGAGACTGATTTTGCGCGGACTGCCATTCTCTAACCGTGATATGCCCATGTCGTCCCATGTTTCGCGTCCGAGGCTGCAACTTCTACGGAGAGCATCTCACTAACGGAAGCGCAACGATTCCAAAGCGGCTCCGATAACTGATGGAAAAATTCGATTGCCTTACTCACCCTGCTTAGAAGCATTGACGCGAATATCCATAACACGCTTTCGATCCTTCCAGGAAAATCCGATGTCGCTGGTGGGGCCGAAATTCGCTTAACAGCAATTGACGCCCGGCATTTCCCGGATTCCGGCTTCAATCGTTCAGTTGTTCTCGACCCTCTTTGGTCACGACCACCAGATTCCGCACATCCAGAGGCGTCACCGGGATATTTTCACTGAATAAGGGAAGCCAAGCCGATTCCAATCATGCAAATCAGCAGCCCCGCAGAGATGAAAAACAGGACCAAAGGTGTATAATTCGACATCAGGTCCTCCTTTCGAAGTTACTCTGCGTGTCGCCGTGGAAAGCAAATTACCCTTCCTGGGTATTGAAACGGTTCAGGGCATTCCGCTCCTCGCCAGAACCGAACGAAGGCTCGTCGTCTAAATCTACGCGAGCGTGCGCTTTTGGTTCCGATAATCGTCAGGATGTTTAGGCAAATCCATCTCACTCACCTCCGTAGCCGAAGATCCAATGCCCAGTCCTTGCCGACGGACGAAAATTCCCGTGGTCGACATATCAGCCACGGGAATGCCTCCTACCGATAGCTGAAGCCTATCATCGGGAACCCACCGATCGACCCTGCCGTCTCTCGATCATCCAATGCTTCGCTGCCTCAGGACGTATAATTTCAGGAGGATGTCGCACGGCATGATCTTTCATTGTGCAGGCGACGATTAAAACATCATTGCTCGATCTAATAATCTATTAAAAATATAGATTATAGCAATTGATGTTGCCGATGCCACATGAGGACAGATGTCTTACGCCCTGAGTTTTCTCGACAAGAGCCCGATTGACGGCGCCGAACGCGCGTCGCAAGCATTACAGCGCAGCCTGGCGCTTGCCAGACGAGCCGAAGAATTGGGCTATCGGCGCTTCTGGGTTGCCGAGCATCACAACTCCCCCAAACTTGCAAGCTCTTCCCCCGAAGTATTGATCGGCTACCTGCTGGCACATACGAGGCGCATCCGTATAGGCTCCGGCGGCGTGATGCTGCAGCATTACAGCGCCTACAAGGTTGCCGAGAACTTCAACCTGCTGGCGGCGCTAGCGCCGGAACGTGTCGACCTTGGGGTCGGCAAAGCGCCAGGCGGTCTTCCGCTTTCGACTGGTGCTCTTCAGAAAGCATATGATCCCTCGCGCAAGCCATCGTTCGAAGCGCAGCTGGCCGAACTGGATGGTTTCCTGCGCCATGAACAGGACGCCGAACGCAAAGCAGAGGACCTTGCCGCCTTTCCCGCGCCCGACGAGCCGCCCGGCCGCTTCCTGCTCGGCGCGAGCCCGGACAGCGCGAGATTGGCCGCTCGTCTCGGCTGGGGCTTTGTCTATGCGGGTCACATCCATGGTGACGACGAAGCGATCTCGCAGTCGCTGTCGGCCTACCGGCAGGCGGGTGGCAAAACTGCACTGCTCGCCGTCAGCGTCGTAACGGCGCAGACGGCCTCAGTTGCCAACAGCCTCCTAGGCGATACACGCCGGTTCCACCTGCAAATCAAGGATGGACAAAGCGTCAATGTCGGCAGCCACGAGCAGGCGCTCGAATATGTTCGCCAGGCGGGCGCGACGGATTATCGGATCGAGGAGAGAAGCCCACGGGTCATTCGAGGAACGCCGGCCGACGTCCATCTGGAACTGCAGCGCCTGCACAAGGGATTCGGCATCGAAGAATTTGTGATCGACTGCCCGGTTTCCGAAGGTGCGCACCGTCTCAGCACCATCGAATTGCTGGCCGGCACGCGCAAGGCCGCTGCGGCCTGATTGGGAGGCGGTCCAAAATGACATGGGCCAAAATGACATGGGAAAGAATACCGTGGTAACCAGAAGAGATTTTTTGAAGAGTTCAGCGATTGCTGCTCTGTCTCTGTCCACCGGACTGCAAGCGGCCGAAACGCTGGCGGATGACAAGCCGGCGCACGGCGGGTCCCTGATCTGGGGCGTCGAAACGGAACCGACCACGCTCAATCCGCATCTGAACGGCCAGGCCAAGGCGAAACTCATCCTGCGCAATGCCTACGAATGCCTTCTCGCCCGCTCCCCGGATGGCGGCTACGTGCCATGGTTGGCGAAAGACTATGCGGTATCCGAGGACGGCAGGGCCTATACCTTCAACCTCCGCGATGACGTGATCTTCAGCGACGGGGAGAAATTCGACGCTGAAGCCGTCGTAACGAACTTCCTGAAACTGAAAGAGCCGATCTATTCCGGCAGCATCAGTGCCGGTCACGTCTCCCACATTTCCGAGGCGATCGCGCTCGATCCTCACACGGTCGTACTCAAGCTTAACGATGTTTATGCGCCTTTCCTCGATGGCGCGACCAGCATCGAGATCCTCTCGCCGAAATCATTTTCCTCTTCGCAACTAAAGGCAGGCGGGCACGAAATCGCGGGCACCGGCCCTTTCATCCTCGATCGCTATGTCAAAGGTCAGGAAATCCGTTTCATTCGAAACGCGGCCTATAATTGGGCTCCCGGCAATGCGGGTCATCAGGGGCCGGCCTATCTCGATGAAGTGGTCTATCGCTTCCTACCCGAATCCGCGGTCCGCACCGGCGCGCTGACCTCGGGCCAAGTGCATGTCATCGAGGGCATTTCCGGCAATGACGCAGCACTTTTCCGCGACGATTCCGATTTCACCTATCAAAGCGCGCTAAATACCGGCACGCCCTATACGCTTTACCTGAATGTCACCAATACCCCGACGAGCGACGTCAAGATACGCAAGGCCTTTCTTGCGGCGATCGATGTCGAGCGGATCATTCAGTCCGTCTACCGCGGCGAACGCAAGCGCGCATGGGGTGTCCTGACGCCTGCCGACACGGATTTCTACGACAAGGGTATCGAAGGCAGCTACGGCTTCGATACCAATCTCGCCAACAGATTGCTCGACGAGGCCGGCTGGACGAGCAGAGACGGCGATGGCATCCGGACGAAGGACGGCAAACGGCTGACAATCGAGATCGTCCAGTCGCAGGCGACCTTGCGCGATCAGCGCGACGTTCTTCTCGAGGCCGTCCAGGCACAGGCCAGACAGAATGCCGGCATCGATGTCGCCTTGCGCTATGTCGACGCCGGAACCTATACGAACAGGCAGAACGACGGCCAATACGGCATCATTCCGAATTCGACCACGACGCAGGAAAACGGCCTCACCCTCTATTTTCATTATCTGCCTCGCGAGAAGGGTGGATCGATCAATTACAGCCGCACCGTGGCGCCTGAAATATCCGCCTGGCTTGCCGAGGCAGCCTCCACGCTCGACGTCAAGAAGCGCTTCGGGATCTATTCGGCGCTGCAGCGTTTCGCACTCCGCGAGCAGGCGCTCGGCCTGCCGCTCTATGTTCCCGAAGATCAGATTGCAGCAACGGCTGCCGTCAAGGGAGTGGGATTCCGTCCCTTCAAGCGCCTTCCCGAAAACGCCTACGACATCTGGCTCGATCAACCAGCCTGAGCCGCGGCTGTTCCTTTCAAAGAGAATATTTCAAGGAGATACTCGGAATGCTTATGCGCAGACATTTTCTCGGCCTAACGGCAGCCATGCTGGTGACGGGGGCGCTGCCAAGCCTTGGCATGGCTGGGGACGGCACGCCGATCAGCGGCGGCAAGCTGACATGGGGCGTCGAGACGGAGCCGGCCACGCTCAATCCTCAGCTCAATGGACAGGACAAGACCAAGCTGCTGCTGCGCAACGCCTATGAGTCGCTGCTGGCGCGCACTGCAGATGGTGGCTACGTTCCCTGGCTTGCGACCGAATACAAGATCTCCGACGACGGCAAGACTTACACGTTCAAGCTTCGTGACAATGTCACCTTCACCGACGGGCAGAAGCTTGATGCACAGGCAGTCATCACCAATTTCACCAAGCTCAAGGACGCGGCCTATAGCGGCAGCGTGAGCGCCGGCCCGGTCTCGCGCACCGTCGAAGCAAAGGCACTGGACGACCATACCGTCTCCTTCACGTTGAACCAGGTCTATGCGCCCTTTCTCGATTATGCCGCGAGCCTGGAAATCCTTTCGCCCGCGGCCTTCAATTCGACGCAGCTGAAATCCGGCGGACCGGAGATCGCGGGAACCGGTCCCTTCATCCTGAAGCGCTATGCCAAGGGACAGGACATTCAGTTCGTCAAGAATCCAGCCTATAACTGGGCACCCAAGACGTCGGCTCATAATGGCCCGGCCTATCTGGACGAGGTGACCTACCGCTTCCTGTCCGAATCTTCCGTTCGGACCGGGGCACTCACCTCCGGCCAGGTCGACGTGATCGAAGGGATCGCCGGCAACGATGCCAGCCTTTTCAAGGACAATTCGGACTTCAGCTACCAGACGGCCCTCAATACCGGCACGCCCTATTCGCTGTTCCTCAATGTCACCTGGGGACCGACCCAGGATCTCAAGGTGCGCAAGGCTCTGATATCAGCGATCGACGTCGATGCGGTGCTGAAAGCCGTCTATCGCGGAGAACGCACCCGCGCATGGGGCATCACATCGCCGATCGATCCGCAATTCTACGACAAGAGCATCGAGGCGGCATATAAACCCGATCCCAAAGCGGCAAATGCGCTCCTTGACGAGGCTGGCTGGAACGCGCGGGACGCCGATGGCTTCAGGACGAAGGACGGCAAGCGGCTGACCATCGAGGTCATCCAGGCTCAGGCGACGGTGCGCGATCAGCGTGACGTCCTGCTGCAGGCCCTGCAGGCACAGGCACGCCAGAATGCCGGCATCGACCTCAAGATCGTCTTCGTGGATGCCGGCACCTATACCGATCGGCGCAAGACCGGTCAGTTCGGCTCGATCGCTAATTCCAATACGCCGACGGATGCGATCGACATCGAGTATCACTATCTGCCGCTCGATAAGGGCGGCAGCATCAATTACAGCCGCGCCTTCGCACCCGAACTGTCGCAATGGCTGAACGAGGCCGCTTCGACGCTGGACCAGAAGAAGCGCTTCGATCTCTATTCGAAGCTGCAGCGCTTCGCCATTCTCGACCAGGCCTATGCCCTGCCGCTCTATGAGCCCGAGGACCAGGTGGCGGCTGCAAGCTATGTGAAGGGCATCAGCTTCCGGCCCTTCAAGCAATTGCCGGAGAGCGCCTACGACATCTGGCGCAGCGAATGAACCGTACCGTCAACACATCCCCGGCAACGCAAGTGGTCGGGGACGGTGGAGGAGTGACCGAGCATGACCGCTGACAATACGACGGCTTTCGACCAGAGCCCTTCGGCATGGTTTTCACGCAGGCGCCGGCTGAAGCGCAACAGCCTGACATCGCAGATCCTCGTGCGAATTGGATCGGCCATCGCGGTCCTATGGGCAGCGGTGACGCTGAGCTTCATCAGCATTCATCTGGCGCCCGGCGATATTGTCAGCCTGTTGATCGGCGAGCAATTGCGCACGCCGGAGGTAGAAGCGGCCATCCGCCTTGAATGGGGCTTGGACAAGCCGTTGCTGACGCAATATCTGACCTATCTCCAGCGTATTCTACATGGCGATTTCGGACGGTCCTATATCCTGCAGACGGATGTTTCCGGCCTCGTTCTATCGCAGATGCTGCCGACATTGAAGCTTACTGCGGCCGCTCTCGTCGTTGCCATCGTCTTTGCCGTTGCTAGCGCCCTGCTGACGGCCGGCCGTCGGCTGCCGCGCAGCATCGCGGGCAGTCTTGAACTGATCCTCATCTCGACGCCGTCCTTCTGGCTCGGCATCGTGCTCTTGTTCATATTTTCCTTCACCTTGAAGATCTTTCCGGTCGCCGGTGACCGGACGTTTTCGGCGCTGGTCCTGCCGGCCCTGTCGCTTGGTCTTTCGCTCGGCGCCGTCATCGGACAGGTGCTTCGCCAAGGGCTCGAACGGGCCTTGGAAGAACCCTTCATGCTGACGGTAAAGAGCTGGGGCGCCAATGACTTCGTGCTGAGGCTGCGTCACGGCCTGCGGCACGCCGCACTTCCCGCCGTGACGCTTGCCGGTTGGCTCGTCGGCAATCTGCTGTCCGGCGCCGTCATCACCGAAGCGGTGTTTGGCAGACCCGGGCTTGGGCGGATTACAGTCGACGCCGTGCTGGCGCATGACCTGCCAGTCGTGCTCGCCGTCGCCATCCTGTCGGCCTTCATCTACGTCATCCTCAGCACGCTGGTCGATGTGCTTTACCTTCTGCTCGACCCCCGCCTGCGCAATCAGAATGCGGAGGCCGGCCATTGAGCGTCTCCTCGTCTCCCGAACAGGAAACCGATCAGCGCCAACAGCGACTTTATTGGCGCGTCGCAAATCCTGGGCTTGCCCTTTCGGCGATTTTCCTGCTGTTAGTGGCGATCGCAACCATCTGGCCGCACGTTCTGACCGCCGCCAATCCGATCGCCGCCGATCCCTTGCAGGCGCAGCTGCCGCCGTCGACGCAACATTGGTTCGGCACGGATCATCTCGGCAGAGATGTCTTCTCGCGGGTTGTTTACGGCGCGCGTTACTCCATCCTCATCGGCGTCAGCGCCGTAGCCATCGCGGCGATCGCCGGAGCCTTTCTCGGGCTTCTGTCGGGCCTTGCCCGCGGTCTCGTCGATGAGGCCATCTCGCGCTTTCTGGACGTGATTTCGTCGTTCCCGGACCTGCTTTTGGCTCTCGTGCTGATCTCCTTTACAGGACCCGGCACGATCAACCTCATCTTCGCACTCGGCCTCGCCTCCGTGCCGCGCTTTGCACGGGTCGTGCGCGCGCAGACCTTCGTGATCGCCAAAAGCGGTTATGTGGAGCAAGCAAGAACATTCGGACTGAGACGCAGCGTGTTGGTGGCCCGCCATATCCTGCCGCATGCGCTGGCCCAGGTGCCCATCCTGGCAACGATCGGTCTCGGGACCACGATCATACAGGCCGCAGGCCTCAGTTTTCTCGGCATGGGTCCGCAGCCGCCCGCCCCGGAATGGGGAGCAATGCTGGCGGAGGCACGCAATTATCTTCGCGTGGCGTGGTGGATCGGCGTTTGGCCAGGTCTCGCCATTACGCTGACGGTCATCTCCATAAGCGTGCTTGGAAGACGCTGGCAACTTGCATTTGAAGGCAGGAGGCCATCGTGACCCCGGTACTCAACATCCGCAATCTGACGATCGGCTTTCCTCGGGACGGCCGCGACAACAGGGTGGTCCACGGCATCGACCTGAGGATCGACAAGGGCGAAGCCGTCGCGCTTGTCGGAGAATCCGGCTCCGGAAAATCGGTGACGGCGCGCTCGATCATCGGTCTTGCCGGCCCGGATGCTGTTGTCGGCGCCGACCGTTTCGATATCGATGGAAACGATGTTCGCGACTTCGATGAAAGGCAATGGCAGCGCCTTCGCGGCGAAAAAATCGGCTTCGTTCTTCAGGATGCCCTCATCTCCCTCGACCCGCTGAGACGGATTTCGCAGCAACTGTCCGACGCCTTCGGAGGGCGCAGTCTCTTTCGCCGGCCCGATCGACGCGAAGACAGCCGCCTGCTGCTGCAGTCGGTCGGCATCCCCGATCCGGATCGGCGGCTGCCGCAATACCCGCATCAGCTTTCGGGCGGCTTGCGCCAGCGCACTCTCATCGCCACGGCAATAGCACGCGGGCCTTCACTGCTGATCGCCGACGAGCCGACGACGGCACTGGATGCGACGGTTCAAAAGCAGATCCTCGACCTGCTTCTCGAACGGCGCAAGGCCGGCCATACGCTTCTCCTGATCAGCCATGATCTGGCCGTCGTCTCCCATCTTGCCGATCGCGTGCTCGTCATGAACGACGGCCGTATTGTCGAAGAGGGTTCGACGGAACAGATATTGAAGACCCCTCGCCATCCCTATACACGGCAATTGCTGGATGCCGTGCCTTCGGCCGCCTCCAAGGGGTTCCGGCTATCGCCGGCGTCCGTCACACAAGCGGAGAGCGAGCAGGTGCAAGCCGCGCCCAGGCCAAATGCATGGCAACGCGTCCCCCTGCCTGCAAAGGCAATCGATCGCCACAACCACATTCTGTCAGCCCGCAATCTCATCAAACGCTATGGCGGATCGGGCGGCATCTTCGCCGTCAACGACGTCTCCTTCGACCTCGCAGCCGGCGAAGCCCTCGGCATCGTCGGTGAATCCGGTTCCGGCAAGACGACGGTCGCGAAAATCGTTCTCGGCCTCGTCGAACCGGATCACGGATCGGTTCGTCTTGACGGCGGCGGCTGGAGCAATGTCACGGAGGCCGCGCGCCGCTCCAGGCGCTCCAGCATGCAGCTCATCGCGCAGGATGCGCTCAGTTCCTTCGATCCGCGCTATACGGTCGAGAAGATCATCGGCGAAAGCCTCGATAGCGCCGGCATCTTCGGCGCAGCGCGCCGCGAACGCGTGCTTGAGGTGCTTGACTCGGTTCGTCTGACCGAGGCGTTCCTGAAGCGCTATCCACGCGAGCTTTCCGGCGGCCAGCGTCAGCGCGTCGCGATCGCACGCGCCTTTGCACCGCGCCCGCGTCTTCTCGTGGCCGACGAGCCGGTCAGTGCGCTCGACGTATCGGTGCAGGCGCAGGTGCTCGATCTCCTGGCCGAACTTCAAGCGGCCTCCGGAACGTCGCTCCTCTTCATCTCCCACGATCTCGGCGTCGTCCATCACCTGACGGACCGTGTTCTCGTGATGAAGGAGGGACGCATCGTCGAAGCGGGCGCGGTGGAGGATGTCTTCACCAGGCCACATCACAGCTACACGCGCACGCTCATCGAGGCGGTTCCGGCCTTGCCCTGAAAAACACAATTCACACACCGGCGCAGACCGGAATTTCAAACGACCAAGGAAATTCGCGATGACCCACAATCGTCCCCGACGCCTGAAGACATTGACCGGAGCAAGCAGCGTCATTTCCGCCGGAAACGACACAAGTCCCGTCACCGGCATCAAGCGTGCCGTCGAACTCGCCCGCAAGGCGGAAGCGGAAAAGATCACCGGGCTGTTCACGGCCGACCTGCTCCATATCGATCCGGCGGGACTTGCCGGAACCGCCGGCATCCAGGAGCCCATCGTCGCGCTTGCCGCCTTGAGCCAGGTGACATCCCACATCGGCCTGATCGCTACTGTCTCGACGACTTTCCACTATCCCTACAATCTGGCACGCCAGATCGGCACGCTGGATCATGCAAGCGGCGGGCGCGCCGGCTGGAATGCCGTGACCTCCTCGGTCGGCGAAGAGAACTTCGGCGAGACATTGCCAAGTCCGGAGGAGCGCTACGAGCGCGCTGCGGAATTCATCGAAATCGTCAATGCGCTTTATGATGCCAATGAACGCAATGCCGCCGAACGCAAGGCGTCCGGGGCAATCGGTATCGATCCGGCAAAATTCCATCCGATCAACTATCGCGGCAAGCACTTCCGGGTCGACGGCCCCCTCAACGTGCCGCCTTTGCCGCAGGGCCGTCCCGTCCAGTTTCAGGCGGGCCAGTCAGAAGCCGGCGTCACCGTCGGCGCGCGATATGCCGAGGTGGTCTATACCTCTCAGCCCAAGCTTGAGGATGCTGTCGCTTTTGCCACCGAGCTACGCCGCCGCGCAGCAAGCTTCGGGCGCGCGGCAGGCCTGCCCTTCATCATGAACTCCTTCCACTCGGTGATCGGCGATTCAGACGCAGACGTCGCCAGGCGCCTGAAGGAAAAGCACGAACGGATCGACTACGAGCAGGGGCGCCTGAAACTGGCTGATATGCTCGGCGGCGATCTCGATCTATCCGAATTGCCGCTCGACAAGCCCCTGCCGGAAACGCTCCTGCCCGAGGTTACCAGCATCAACCGGCGGCGCGGACGCGTGGAAATCTTCCGCCGCTATGCGCGTGAGGGACTGACCTTGCGGCAGCTCATCATTCAGGCGCAGGAAACCGGCCACTGGTCGGTCGCCGGCACGCCCGAGCAGCTTGCCGATGCGATCGAGGAGCGCTTTCAGGCCGGAATTCTCGATGTTCTCTCCCTGCACGGCTTCGGCAATCCGGACCAGGAGGATCTGCTGGTGAACGGACTGCTGCCCGAGTTGCGACGGCGGTCGATCATCGACACCGATTATGTCGGAGACGATTTCCGCTCGAATCTGGAGCTCCCGCCCTATGTAGTCGTGGACGGCGCGTTGAACTCGGCCAGACGCGCCTGATCCGTCCCCGGCAGATGGTCGCAACGTCCTGCGATAAGCCTTTGGCCAGTCACCGCTGAATGAGGCGAAGATCGTCGTGCAACCAGAGTTGCCGTTCTCAAAAGGAGGAACAAGGGTGAGCCGACAATGCTTTGTTGGCTGGAAACCTCACCTCGATCAGCGCTTCAGCTGAAACCAGAAGTAACCGTAGGGCTGAAACATGATGGGATAACGATGCTCGCCCACAGTCGGAAATGCCGTCTTCCCAAACAGCTCCTTGGGACGGCTGCCTGAATATTGATGTAAGTCGAGCATGGCAGCCTGAGCGATATTTGACAGGTTCGCGACGCAGAGAACGCATTCACCGGCATATTCTCTGACATAGGCGATGACGGCCGGATTTTCTGTGCTCACGAAGCAAATTGCGCCCCTTGCGAAGGCTTGATGCGCCGATCGGATTGCCAAGATGTGACGGACCCAATTTAGAAGCGAATGCGGGTCCTTCTCCTGCGCGGCGACGTTGATCACCCGGAAACCGAAACGGGGATTATCGATGGGCGGCAGTGCGAGGGCCTTTGGATCGCCGCCGGAAAATCCGGCGTTCTTGCCGCTGGACCATTGCATCGGTGTGCGAACACCATCTCTATCTCCTAAATCGACATTGTCGCCCATGCCGATCTCATCGCCATAGTAAAGCACAGGGCTACCGGGCAAGGAGAACAGCAACATGTGGAGAAGCTCGACGCGACGCCGGTCCTGATCCATGAGCGGTGACAAGCGGCGCCGGATGCCGAGGTTCAATCGGGCGCGTTCGTCGGAAGCATAGGTGTCCCAAAGAAAATTACGCTCGGCCTCGGTGACCATTTCCAAGGTCAACTCGTCATGGTTTCTGAGGAAAATGGCCCATTGGCATTCCTCGGGGATGCCATGGGTTTGCTGCACCATGGTGATGATCGGCTGGGAATTTCCCATTGCAACCGCGGTGAAGATTCGCGGCATCAGCGGGAAGTGAAAGGCCATGTGGCATTCATCCCCTGTTCCGAAATAGTCCCGTGCCTGATCCGGCCATTGATTTGCTTCTGCGAGGAGTATGACGCCGGGGTAGCTTGCCTCGAGCGTCTTTCTGATGTGCTTGAGCAGCCTGTGCGTTTCAGGAAGATTCTCGTTATTGGTGTTTTCTCGCTCCACGAGATACGGAACGGCGTCGAGGCGAAAGCCGTCCACGCCAAGATCGAGCCAGAAACGCATGATATCCAAAACCGCTTCGATGACGGCAGGATTGTGATAGTTCAGATCCGGCTGATGGGAATAGAAGCGATGCCAGAAATAGGCGTTTGCAACCGGGTCCCAGGTCCAATTGGATCTCTCGCTATCGACGAAAATGATGCGCGTTTCCGCGAACTTGTCGTCGGTCTCCGACCAGACGTAGAAATCCCGCTCCGGCGACCCGGCCGGCGCGTCTCGGGCACGCTGAAACCAGGGATGCTGATCGGAAGTATGGTTGAGGACCAGCTCCGTAATGACATGCATCCTGCGGGCATGGGCGGCCTCCACGAACCTCTTGAAATCGTCGAGCGTGCCGAATTCGGGGCTGATGCTTTCATAGTCGAGCACATCATAGCCGTCATCACGGCGGGGAGATGGATAAAACGGCAAAAGCCAGATCGCGTTGACACCGAGCGATGCCAGGTAATCCAGTCTGCGCGTCAATCCCACGAAATCGCCAAATCCATCTCCATCGGCGTCGAAGAACGACTTCACATGGAGTTGGTAGATGACGGCATCCTTATGCCAGGACGCATAGCGAAGCTCGCGTTCGGTTTCGCTCAATCGGCAGCTCCCTCGGCAACCATTGTTTCGGTCAGGCGCGACAGGTTCTGACCACAAAACTAATGTTGCCTGTCGTCTCTTCAAGATTGCCCTAGGGAAATCTACGGGCTTGATGCCGATGTGCGCGCCCATGACGGGGAACATGACGGCAGCTGGCTTGTTGGGATTCCAGCGCCGGCAAGCTCAGCCTCTCGGGGTTGCTGGCGGCACCGCGAATTTCAACGAGGAATGCAGCAATGCCCAAAGGTAAATCGAAGAAATGGTCGCAGCGCGTCAATGAGACCAGTGATGCCATGGACCTGAAGAAAGGCGTATTCAACGAACGCAGCGCCAAGAAAATTGCCGATTCACTCAAAGAATCCGCTGAAAAGAGCAACCGCCGCAAATCCAGTCCGTTTCGATCCGCCATGTCGATGTTGAACTTCTATATCAATCGCGCGGGCGATCAGCTCTCGAAATCCCGGCGCGCAACGTTGGAGAAAGCAAAAACTGAACTCCGCAAGGATTTTGGCCGCGATCCCTGAGGCTCGCAATCCTTCCTTTGGCAGGCGTCGGCAGATCAATTGCCGATGCCGGGATATTGGCTTTCGTTCAACAATCGCGCGAGATGGGCGGTATTGCGTGCCAGCATGTTTACCGTGCTGGTGACCTTGTCTGGAACTGCCTCCAGATCTATGAAATTGGTGCTGCCCATCGCCTCCCCCACCCAGTAGACGACAGCGTTGGCTGGGATCGTGAAACCGACATCGTTCAAGGCCTGATAGATTTCCGCGGATACATGATGAGCGCCGTCTTCGTTGCCGACGACTACCACCGCGGCGACGCGAGCGTACGACACCATCCTATGCCGTTCGTCCGTTTCCGACAGAAAGGCATCCATACGTTCCAACGCGCGTTTTGCCACGCTCGATGGCTGTCCGATCCAAATCGGCGTGCCGAGGATCAGAATGTCGGCCTCAAGGATCATACGACGGATTCCTGGCCATGCATCCGCCGCACCCTCGTTCGATTTGACGCCCGGCAGAATATTATGGTCGGCGAGACGGATCGTCGCCATCTCCACCTTCTCCCTCGCGAGAGCCTCTCCCACAAGAGAAAGCATTCGATCCGTCGAGGATGGTTCACTGGAGCCGGTTTTCAAAGTTGCGTTCAGTGCTAAGGCTTTCAGAACCATGATCGCGCTCCTCGTTTAGTCAACGATCCCAACATGGGAGAAGGACTATGGTTCCCGAAGGAGCTCAGCATGCGGATTTTAATACCGCGCTTTAGCCGTTGCCTACTTTCGGCCCACCATTTCGAGCAGGATGTCCAAGCCGCGCTGATATTTTGCAGCGTCCTTGCCTATCTGCTCGCTTTGCCAAAGATTGTCCTCAAGGTCGGCACGCTTGACGGGCCAAGCCAGCACATTCGCTGCTGCACGATGGATGAATTGCTCGTCCTGCTCGTCCGGCCGCCGCGTCAAAGCATCGACGGCAGATAGAATCCTTGTCGGGAAGCCCTCCTCTTTCAGGCGATCGAGCGTCCATCCTCTTCCCTTTTCAACGACATCATGAAGATAGGCAACAGTGCGGGCCTCATCACCGGAAACCTGGAGCGCGACGCGTTGGCAATGTTCAAAGAAAGGCCGTCCCGTCTTGTCGGTCTGCCCTTCATGAGCCTCGAGCGCGATATGGATGGCTTGATCAAGATGTTTCACGGATAAGACCTTTCCGGGTCGTTGATATCCCGTGCTGGCGGATTAGCTGAAAGACGGCTCCTCTTCCTGCTCAATCCAAGTGGACAGCCAGAGAACCCTATTGACCGCGGATAGTTCCTCCGTCTCGCAATAGAAAAACATCGAGCAAGCTCAATTGCCCTATCGAATTTGCGATCTTGCCATGCTGGCGCCGGATTTTTCTGATGTCTGTCCACGCCGGGTTTGGAAGGGCGCATTATGGAATTTCTCAATCGTTACATTGATCGACCGCTGCTGCGCGGCGGGTCGGCAGCCATGCTGCTGTGGCACAGGCAGACAGGCCACTCTCCACAGAAGCTCTCCCCTTTGTGGAACATCATCGTCATTCTGGCCCTTCTGTCGGCAAGCGGCCTGTTTTTAAGCGGTCCGATTTACGTTTTCGGACTCGGCGCGCTCTTGATGCTTTCGCTTCCGTCACTGCGACTATTGGCTCTGGGCCGGGTAGAACGGATTTACGATATGCGGTCCTATCGGACGCTAGCGGCGACAGCCACCCGCAAGCGTGAAACGGAATGGGCGATACGCCTGACCGTTTTGCTCACCGCCGTCATCTTCCCCTTCTGTGTCTCTGCCGGTGATGAGGGCGCAGGCTCGTTCCTGCTTGGTGCCAGCCTTTGGTTTGTGCTGACTGCACCGGCAAAGATGTATCTGGACGCCGCCGAGCCTCCGCCGCCCGGCAGCGGCGGCGAGCAGGCTTGGTCGAGACAGGCAACCGCTGCAGCGTGACGCTCCCCGGTATCCGCCGGAACAAAGTGCTCACAATTCCGTTCTCCTTCCACCAACCAATGGAGAGCGAAATGCTTTATTATGCACTGGTATTTCTGGTCGTAGCTTTGATCGCAGGTGCCCTCGGATTCGGTGGCATAGCAGGCGCATCCGCGTCCATCGCACAGGTCCTGTTCTTTATCTTCCTCATCTTCTTCGTAGTGTCGCTGATCATGAATGTGATGAGACGCTGAGGAAGAAGGCAAAGGAGGATATGATCGTCGAGTCCAGCCAAGCCGGTCTCAGGGCGAAGCTGCAAAAGCTGCAGAAACAGTTCTGCTTTGAAAGCATAGGCCCCGTATACGACGCCTACGCTCGAACATCGCTTGCAGTTGGCTAGGCAAATGGGAAAATAAGTCCCAAGGCGCAAGGCTGGGAACGCCGCGCACGACGTCAATCCAATATCGGGCCAATAGCGGGAAAGCAGGCCGGTCACGCAGCGGTGACATCTGAAACCACGGCCAATGCCGTTTCGCCACCCTTGAATATCATCTTGAAAATGGAGCATGCCATGAGCCCGCGTGCGCAATGGAAAGGATATCTCAAATTCGGGGAGGTCAGCTGCCCGGTTGCGCTCTATACGGCAGTTTCCACCTCGGAACGGATTTCCTTTCACACGCTGAACCGGGCGACCGGCAACCGGGTCAGGCGCGAATTCATCGATAGTGCGAGCGGAAAACCGGTGCCGCGCGAGGATCAGGTCAAGGGTTACGAACTCAACAAGGACGATTATATCGTCCTTGAGCCAGAGGAAATCGCCGCAGCGGTGCCGGAAAGCGATAAGGTCCTGCACGTACAAGCCTTTCTGGCATGCGATGAAATCGATGATGTCTATTTTGACCGGCCCTATTATCTAGCTCCTTCCGCTCCGGCGAGCGCAGAGGCGTTCGCGCTGATCCGGGAAGGGATGCGCAAGAAGCAGGTGGCCGCCATTGCCCGCACCGTTCTGTTTCGCCGCCTTCGGACAGTGATGATCCGCGCCCATGGCGCGGGGCTGATCGCCACGACATTGAATTTCGATTATGAGGTTCGCTCGGCACAGGAAGCCTTCGCGGATGTGCCCGATATGAAGATCAAGGGCGAAATGCTCGATCTCGCCAGACATATCATCGCCACCAAGAAAGGCAGTTTCGATGCCAGTGAATTCGACGACCGCTATGAGGCCGCGCTCGCCGAATTGGTAAAAGCCAAGATCGAAGGCAAAAAGATCCCGCAACGCAAGGCGGCGAAAGTCGACAAGGTTACCGATCTTATGGAGGCTCTGCGCCAGAGCGCCGGCATGGCTGGTCAAGGCAAAGCAGGCGCCAGACATTCCGCCAAGAAATCGGGTGCGACATCCGGCAAGGCAGCAAAGTCGCATGCTGCATCTTCCTCGCGGACACAGCGCAAGGCGAGCTGATCATGGCGTTGGAGATCTATAATCGCAAACGCGATTTCACCAGAACATCGGAACCAAAGGGCCGCGCGAGCAGAAAAAAGGCCGCATCGACCGGCAACAGTTTCGTCATTCAGAAGCACGATGCGCGCCGGCTCCACTATGATTTTCGCCTCGAATTGGATGGCGTGCTGAAGAGCTGGGCGGTGACCAGGGGGCCGAGTCTGGTGGCCGGCGAGAAGCGGCTCGCGGTACAGACCGAAGATCACCCCCTGGAATATGGCGGTTTCGAAGGCACGATCCCGAAGGGCGAATATGGCGGCGGAACCGTCATCGTCTGGGACAAGGGCTCGTGGACACCGCTTGGCGACCCCCACAGGGGTTTGGCGAAGGGCCATCTCGAATTCGAGCTTCACGGAAAGAAACTCGGCGGCCGGTGGCACCTGATTCGCATGACCGGAAAACCGCGTGAGAAGCGGGAAAACTGGCTATTGATCAAAGGCGAGGACGATGCGGCCCGCCCGGAGGGTGCGCCCGATATTCTCGAGGAACGACCGGAATCGGCAAAGACGGGACGGGTCATCGATGAGGTCGCGGGCGAAAAGCCGGGCTGGTCGTCAAAAACCGGCAAGATTGATCGTAGGATAGCCCGATCCAGGGACGACAGCTTCAACGACAAGAACAAGAGTAAAGAGAAGCCGAGCAAAGCCGCATCTGAGCGGAAAGCCGATGCAACACCCATTGAGCCATCCGCCTTGAAGGGCGTCAGGAAGGCTGCTCTGCCGGCATTTGTCGAACCTGCCCTGGCGACACTGGTATCCAAGCCGCCCACGGGCAAGCGCTGGCTTCACGAGATCAAATTCGACGGCTATCGGCTTCAGGTCCGCATCGAGGCAGGCCGCGTCAAGCTGCTGACGCGCAGCGGCCTCGACTGGACCCAGAAATTCGGCAAGGAGATCATCAGCGCCTTCAAGGAGCTCCCCGTCGGCACAGCCATCATCGATGGAGAACTGGTCGTCGAGCCGGCCGCCGGCGCCTCGGATTTTTCCGCCCTGCAGGCCGACCTCAGCGAAGGGCGCAGCGACCGTTTCGTCTTCTACGCATTCGATCTCATCTACCTCGATGGCTACGATTTAACCGTCTGCCCCTTGGTCAGCCGCAAGGACTTGCTGCAGAAGATCATCCCGTCCGAAACCGGGATCCTCCGCTTCAGCAGCCATTTTGACGAAAATGGCGATCTGCTGTTGAGCCATGCCTGCCGGTTGAGCCTGGAAGGGATCGTCTCCAAGCTTGCCAGCGATCCCTATCGCTCCGGCCGCGGCAAGAGCTGGGTCAAATCGAAATGTTCGTCCCGACAGGAATTCGTCATCGGCGGCTGGGTGCCGTCGACGACATCGAGAAACGCGATTGGCTCGCTGGTTCTCGGCGTCTACGAGCATGGCAAGCTGCAGCATGTCGGCCGTGTCGGAACCGGGTACACGCACACTGTCGCCGAGCAGCTCTTCAAAAGGCTCGCCCGCCTGAAAGCGGAGGAAAGCCCTTTCGCATCCAGACTGACGGCAGAGGAACATCGCGGCGTGCGCTTCATACGGCCCGACCTGGTAGCGGAAGTCGAATTCCGCGCATGGACGGCCGACGGCCATCTGCGTCATGCGTCCTTCCGTGGCTTGAGAGAGGACAAGAACCCTCTCGACATCGTTCGCGAAACACCGAAATCAGCCGCCAAGACGTCGACTGAAAACCAGTCGCGAACCAGTATCTCCCTGACCCATGGCGATCGTCTCTATTGGCCGGACGAGGGCGTTACAAAGGCCGGACTTGCAGATTACTACACTGAAGTCTGGCGCTACATGGGACCTTTTGTCGTCGGCCGGCCGCTTGCACTCGTGCGCTGCCCGAACGGGATCGGCGGTCAGCATTTCTTCCAGAAGCACGCCTGGAAGGGCATGAACCGGAACATCGCATTGGCAAAGGACCCGCATGGCGAGGAGCCATATGTGAGCATCAATGACCTGAACGGCCTGATCGGCCTCGTACAGGCCGCTGTCCTCGAAATCCACCCCTGGGGATCGATGGTCGCCGATTGGGAAAAGCCTGACATGATCATCATGGATCTCGATCCTGGTCCGAATGTCGCATGGACAGACGTCATCGCGGCCGCGGAAGAGACGGGCGAACGGCTGAAACGGGCGGGCCTGGTTCCCTTCGTCAAGACATCCGGCGGCAAAGGGCTGCACATCGTCTGCCCCTTGGTCGCCAAAGCCGAATGGCCTGTCGTGAAAGCCTTTACCAAGGGCATCGCCGACGCCATGGCCGCTGACAGCCCCGGCCGCTATGTTTCGACCATTACCAAATCGAAACGTCGCGGCAAGATCCTGATCGACTATTTGCGAAACCAGCGCGGCTCGACTGCGGTTGCTCCCTATTCGACCCGTGCTCGTCCGGGGGCTGCCGTCTCCATGCCTTTGTCCTGGGAGGAATTGAGCCCTGCCATCGGTCCCGACTATTTCACCGTGCTCAACGTGCCGACGCGGCTTGCCGCGCTTCGCTCCGATCCCTGGGCCGAGTTCAGGAAAGCCGCAGAACCATTGCATCAGCCCGACGCGAAGCGCAGGCGCGGCTCATGACGGGCTCCGTCTTCACGGCGGAAACCTCATGATGCAGACTATCTTCTCTTGGCACCCTTCTCCCGCGAAAGGCTCTTTCGAAGCGCATCCATGATGCTGATGACATTGCCCGCGGCAGGTACCTCTTCGGGCTTTGCCCTTACGGGGCGCTTGCGACCCTTCTTCTTGGCGGCGATGATATCGAGAAGCTTGTCCTGGACGGGATCCGAAACCATGCCGGGATCCCATGATTTCGTTCGCTCGTCTATCAGCTCTCCCACGAGCTTCATCAGTTTGGTGTCGACCGATTTTGCATGGATATCTTCGAAGTAATCCCTTTCATCCCGGACCTCATCACCAAATCGCAAGGTCCACAGGACGATCCCTTTGTCTCGCGGTTCCAGCATGACGGCACGCTCGCGGCGATACATGACGAGCCGGGATATGCCGACCATGCGGCTTGCAGCCATCGCATCACGAATGACGCTGTAGGCTTCCTCGCCGACCGCATCGTTCGGCGTCAGATAATGCGGCGTATCGAACCAGATCCATTCAATGCTGTCGCGCGGTACAAACATTTCGATATCGATCGTTCTGGTACTTTCAAGAGCGACAGCATCGAGCTCTTCATCCTCAAGCATGACATAGTCATTCTCGCCGCGCTCATATCCCTTGACCTCATCGTCTTCATCCACTGCTTTACCCGTAACGGAATCGATATATTGGCTGACGATGCGGTTGCCCGTCTTTCTGTTCAGCGTATGGAACCGAACCTTCTCGTTAACGGTGGTCGCCGGAGCCATGGCGACCGGACATGTCACGAGCGACAGTTTGAGATAGCCTTTCCAGAATGATCTTGGCGCCATGGGTTTTCCTCCATTGGGAAGGGAACGGTCTTTGACAGGCATGGTTCCCCGACCATCCATGCCGTCAAATTCCGGGCTCAATGCATGCTGCCGCCCCCTATTCGCCAGGACAACAGAAGCAGCGGGAACAACGCCAATTCACCCTGATTTGAGAACGAGCAGCCAATGGAGGATCCAATCATGGCAGAGACAGAGATCCACGATATGTTCGTCATCGGCCTTCGAAACGCCTATGCGATGGAGAACCAGGCATTGGGGATGACAAGACCGCAGGTCTTCATGACGACTTCCCTGCCGACATCAGGTGCGCGTCGAGACAGGCAATCACAAAAGCTGCCCGCGACGCCTCGACGGGAATCTTGTGCGAAACCGCCGCAACGCATTTTTCCGTCGCACGCGCATAGGAACTGCTTCGTTCGCAAGGCCATCTTCGTGACAGGAAATGGATCGCGTCTTCCGGCCCCTGGATCAGACAGCCGTCTCGACTGCTGGTCGCAAGGTAGACTGGTGCGGTCCAAAGCATTTTGAATTCCACATCAATCACATTCTGCATCCAATCCTCCCATGTCGTGGATGCCCCTCCCCTGTGTTCGAACCATATGCGCGGACGCTTGTTCCCGAAGCCGAGCCTGTTCGACCGCTTTCTCTGATTAATCGCATCTTGGTGGAGAGCCAATCGATGCAGACTTGAACTTTCCGGGTTCGTGCTATCCGAGAGGCCGGTCGCCCTCGATCATATTGCCAAGGCACTGTTCGGGATCCGCGGCAAAGATAGCTGACGCCACGCATCGGCAGCGGCATCATAGGAGCGCCCCTCTATGACCACATATTCAAGCACGACACGGTAAGGTTTCGGCAGCAGATTACAGGCCTCTTCCATTTCTTGAAGCTTCGATATTCCATGCACCTGCTAAGGGAACGGCTGCATCTTGATGCTTATTCCATGAGAATCTTAACCTCACAGCGCCGCGACGCCGCCACGGAGAGTAAGGCCGACGGCTATCGTTCGATTGTACCGTTGCGGCGAATCTTGCGCTGGAGAAGCAGAATTCCGTAAAGCAAGGCCTCTGCTGTTGGCGGGCAACCAGGCACATAAATATCGATCGGAATGATCCGATCGCATCCGCGTACCACCGAATAGGAATAGTGATAATAGCCGCCGCCATTGGCGCATGATCCCATGGAGATCACGTAACGCGGCTCGGGCATCTGGTCATAGACCTTGCGCAGCGCCGGCGCCATCTTGTTGCACACGGTACCGGCAACGATCATCAGATCCGACTGCCGCGGGCTACCTCTCGGCGCGGCGCCAATGCGTTCCACATCATAGCGCGGCATCGACATCTGCATCATCTCGATGGCGCAACAGGCAAGCCCGAACGTCATCCACATCAGCGATCCGGTGCGCGCCCAACTGACGAACTCGTCCGTGCTCGTGACGAGAAAGCCCTTGTCGGCGAGTTCATTGTTGATCGTTCCCATGAACGGGTCGCCGGTCGGCGCCTGGCCGGGATGTTGAAAATCGCTGATGACAGGGCGGTCTTTGTAGGAAGACATGGTCCGTTCTCCCGTGGAAAGCTTCCGAACTTGCGCGCAACAGGCTTGTTCCAGGCATGAGTACCCACTTCGATACCGTCAAGGTGGAAACCAAATAAGCTGCGCGACGTTTGTTTCCGTGAGGAAATGTCATGCATTCAATCGAACAGCGCGACAGCCGGCCTTCGGAACTGCATCCTGCCCCTCTGACCATTCTCTGCCTGGGCGTGATCGTTGCGCAGGTCGACACATCGGTTGTCAATCTGGCTGTCCAACCAATCGGCAAGAGCCTTCAGGCTTCCGTGACCCAGATGCAATGGGTCGTCGACGCCTATAATCTTGTCTACGCCGCACTTCTGATCAGTGGCGGTCTGCTTGCTGATCTTTACGGACGTCGCCTGATTTTCATCATCGGTTGCGTTATCTTCACAATCGCAAGTCTTGGATGCGCCTTGGCTCCGACGATCACGATTCTGATCGGCGCCAGAGCGATAACCGGCCTCGGATCGGCCTTTCTGATACCGGCCTCTCTCTCGCTCATTCGAGTGATCTATCCGGACGAGCGGATTCGCGGCCGAGCGCTCGGTATCTGGGCCGGTTGCAACGGCATGTCGCTTGCCATCGGACCAAGTCTTGGCGGATATCTGATCCACAATTTCGGTTGGCGGGCTGTCTTCCTCGTCGTGGTTCCCATCGGCGTGGCCGCGGCTGCCGGAGCATTGCTTTGGATCGTGGAAAGTGCAGATAAGAAGGGACGATCGTTCGACACTCTGGGTCAGCTATTGGGCATCTCGTCGCTGGCTGCCATCACTCTGGCGGCAATCGAGTCCTCGCATTTTCCGATAGTCTGGACGATCCTGCTGGCACTTTGCGGCTTCGGTTTGCTGGCGTTTTTTATCCTGGTGGAACGACGCCTCGATCAGCGGGCTCTCGTGCCGCTGTCGATGTTTTCCACCGGGCGGTTCAGCGGGGCGATGGCGGGAACGGCCGCCATGACGTTCGGCATGTACGGGACGCTCTTTCTGTTTCCCCTCGCCTCGCTCAGCCTCAATCGACTCTCTCCAATCGCGGTAGGGCTGGCACTATTGCCCATGGCACTGAGCTTCGTAGCAATCTCACCCTTTTCTGGCTTCTTCTCGGAACATCTGGGAAAACGGCACACTATCAGCATCGGGTTGGCGACGATAGGACTGGGGAACCTTGTGCTCGGCATTGCTCTCGACGGTAACCTGTTCATCGCCGAGGAATTCGGCCTGCTGCTGACCGGTATCGGGATGGGCATGGCGACCGGACCTCTCACAGCAGTCGCGGTTTCGAGTGTCGTCCGTGAACGCGCCGGAACTGCGAGCGCACTGATCAACGTCGCACGCATGGTTGGCGCAACCATCGGCGTGGCCGCACTCGGATCCGTCTACGCGTTCTTCCCGGAGCCCGCTTTCGGGTTCATCGTCGCCATGTTTTGCGGCGGCGGTATTCAGCTCTTCGGCAGCATAGCGGCGTGGCGATATCTCAAGCGAGCGTGAATCCCACTTTTTATGCGGGTGACGTTCGACAATCCGAGCGCCATCCAAGCAATCAATGAGACGACGCAGGCGCCATCAGCGGATCCTTACCGACTATCTCAATCAGGAAATCGAGAACCGTCCTGATGCGCAACGGCAGGTTCCGACGCGATGGGTAGACGACGCTGATGGCGACCCGGCTCGGCGGAAAGTCTGGCATGACGTTCACCAGCCTGCCGTTCTCGATGTCGGACCCGACAAGAATGTGGGAAAGTACGGCAATCCCGTTGCCGGCCAGCACGGCACGGTGGACGGCAACCGCATTGCTGGCGATGAGGCGGGGCGCGATCCGCACGCTAACGTCCTCGGCGCCATTGGAGAACGACCATGCCCGGCCGTTTCCGGCGCGACTGTAACTGATGCAATCATGAGCACTGACATCGTCGGGCGTTTTAGGTGCTATCCGCTCTCGCAGATAAGAAGGCGCAGCAACGAGAAAGGCCGTCGTCCACCCAATTCTGCGGCACATCAGACTGCAGTCCGCAACCGTTCCAAGCCGTACCTCGAGATCGATCCCCTCTTCGACCAGGTCGGACGGTTCCTCGCGAAAGAGCAAGTCGACGGCAAGTCCCCGATGGCGTTCGAGCAGCATCCCGAGCCGATCGCTGACGTAAAGCCCGAGCGGGGTGGGCAGAGCCAGTCGTACCTTGCCGGCCACGCGCCCACCATCACGACATGTGGTTTCACTAAGCGCCTCGACCGCTTCGATGACCTTGAGTGCCATCGGGATGATCTGCTCCCCCTCCGCCGTCAGCGCCAGCGCGGTGGTCGTGCGATGCAGCAGACGTGTGTTGAGATGCGCTTCCAGCGCCGAAACCTGGCGTGAAACTGCAGGCTGCGTCAGCCTGAGATCAATCGCTGCGGCGGAAAAGGAGCCAGTCTCCACCACCCGCATGAATGTTTGCAACGCGCATACGATATCCATCCCCACCCCATACTTTTCGGCATAGGCCTTATGTTCGAACCTTAGCCCGGAAGGACTTTACTGTCCAGTTATTAAGGATATCTTTTATCCATAAGGACACTTTATATCCTTAATAACGGAGGCGACCATGACCCAGCGTTTGAATTATGCCCAGCAATCACCGGAACTCTTCAGGAAACTCTCGGAACTCAGCATGGCTCTGAAGGACAGCGCCATCGAACAGAAGATCCAGGATCTCGTTCATATCCGTGCATCGCAGATCAACGGCTGCGCTTTCTGCCTGGACATGCATGTCAAGGAAGCCAAGATCCATGGCGAGAGCGAACTCCGGCTCCACCACATAGCCGTCTGGCGGGAATCCAATCTCTTCATTCCTCGGGAGCGCGCCGCGCTCGCCTGGACCGAAGCGGTGACGAAACTGCATGAAGGCGGCATTCCCGACGAGCTCTACGAGCGCGTACGCGGCCAGCTTTCCGAGAAGGAAATCTCCGATCTCACCTTCGTAGTCATGGTCATCAATGCCTGGAACCGCGCCAGCATCGCCTTCAAGACCGTGCCGGGCTCGGCCGACAAGGCCTACGGCCTCGACAAAGCTGGCCTCAACTAAGCCTCTCACAAAAGGCTTCGGCAAACGATGCGTGGCCGTTACGGCGGCCACCACCAAGACATCTCATGACAATCGTTTCAACCGTGGAGCCGGGCAGATCGGTTCCAAGATCTCGATCAACAGGAGACAAACATGGACCTGGACACTTCTCATCCCGTTAAAACAAGCCCTGACGAACTGGTTCCGTCGCGCTACGCAGTGCAGATCGGCGATATCGAGGTGCTCGTGATCAGCGACGGCGTGTTGCCGCTGCCGACCAAGATGCTGGGACATAATGCCGATCCTGCCGAGCGCGCGGCATGGCTGAACGACATGTTCCTGCCGCAGGACGCTTTCGATTGGGCGCTGAACGCGGTCGTGGTGCGCAGCGGCAAGCAGACCATCCTCATCGACGCCGGCCTGGGACTGGACCCGGAGTTGAACCTGCCGCGGGCCGGGCAGTTGATCAAGCGACTGGAAGCCGCCGGCATCGACCTTGGATCCGTGACCGACGTGGTGCTGACCCATATGCATATGGACCACGTTGGCGGGCTGCTCGTCGGCGGGGTGAAGGAGCGACTGCGTCCGGACCTCAAGATCCATGTGGCGGCGGCCGAGGTCAAATTCTGGGAGGCCCCCGACTTCTCTCATGTGTCCATGCCGCCCGGCTTCCCGGACGCGCTTCGAGCTGCCGCCAAGCAGTTCAGAAAAGAGTACGACAGCCACCTCAGATTGTTCGATGATGAGTACGAGGTCGCGCCGGGCGTTATCGTCTCTCGAACTGGCGGCCACACACCCGGGCATAGCGTGGTCCGCGTCGCCTCCGGCAAAGACCGGCTGATGTTTGCCGGCGATGCGGTGTTCGCAGTCGGCTTCGATCACCCTGACTGGTTCAACGGCTTCGAACACGACCCGGAAGAAGCTGCGCGCGTGCGCGTCCGTCTTTTGCGGGAGCTGGCCGAGACGGGCGGACTTCTGGTCGCCACCCATATGCCGTTCCCCTCCGTCGGCCATGTGGCAGCCGACGGCGATGTCTTCCGTTGGGTGCCGGTGTTCTGGGACTACTAACTCTCTGGTGGACGAGTGCCGGGCCGGCGTACAGCCTGCAGAGCTGCACCTTGCCCACCCGAACGGATTTAAAGCGCCGTCAGACGGGCCTGACCCGCAAGCAATCATATGAGAAACGAACGAATAATGCGGCGCGCCAGGCGCCGCGAATGGAGAAGCTCATGAAAATCGTCATCATCGGCGGAACCGGCCTCATCGGTTCGAAGACGGCCGACCGCCTTCGCAAGCAAGGCCACGAAGTCATCGCCGCCGCCCCGAACACCGGCGTCAATACGATTACCGGTGAAGGTCTCGCCGAAGCACTGGCCGGCGCTTCTGTCGTCATGGACCTCGCAAACTCGCCCTCCTTCGAGGACAAGGCGGTGCTCGAATTCTTCGAGACGTCAGGCCGCAATCTGGTGGCGGCGGAAAAGACAGCCGGCGTGAAGCATCATATCGCCCTTTCCATCATCGGTGTCGATCGCCTGCCCGAAAGCGGCTACATGCGCGCCAAGGTCGCCCAGGAAAAGATCATCCGCGACTCCGGCATTCCCTATACGATCGTCCATTCGACGCAGTTCATGGAATTCCTGAGCGGCATCGCCCAGTCCGGCACGGTCGGCGATACGGTACGCCTGTCGCCGGCCTATGTGCAGCCGATCGCATCCGACGACGTCGCCGACAACATGACTGTTGTCGCGAACTCGGCGGCAATCAACGGCATCGTCGAGATCTCGGGTCCGGAACGTGTCCGGCTGAATGAGCTCGTTGCCCGCTACCTCAAGGCAATGGGCGATAGCCGAAAGGTCGTGGCAGATCCGGAAGCCCGCTATTTCGGCGCCAGGCTGGAAGACGGCTCGCTCGTGTCCGACGGCAATCCGCGCCTCGGCCGCATCACCTTCGAGCAATGGTTCGCAACCTCCGCCCGCAAGTGAATGAACACGGTGCAGCGCCGCAGGCGCCGCACCGCCCAGCTCTCAAGAAAGGAATTCGCGATGATCAAGTCAATTCTCGGCCTCGCCCTAGCCGCGCTCCTGTCCACCACTGCCGTTGCACATGATGCCGGCGAGAAGGACGCCAAGGTCACGCTCGTCTACGAGCATGAACTGCCGAACGTTCCCGGCAAGAGCATCAAGGGCGTCCTCGTGGAATACGGTCCCGGAGGCTTTTCCTCGGGCCACACCCATCCGGATTCGGCCTTCATCTATGCGACCGTCCTGGAAGGGGCGATCCGAAGCCAGGTCAACGATAGCCCGGTCAAGGTCTTCAAGGCTGGCGAGAACTTTTCCGAAATGCCGGGCGACCGCCACGGCGTCAGCGAGAATGCCAGCAAGACCAAGCCCGCCAAGCTGCTGGCCGTCTTCGTCGTCGATACCAGCCAGAAGGAACTGACTTTCCCGATCAAGAAATAGCTGGATGAGGGACGAGTGCCGGAGGCGCCCGTCCCTTCCCGGTTTGAGGAAATCATCGTCGGTGAGCCCTATCATGTTTGGCGAACATCATTTTCTGCCGCTCGTCCTGATCAACCTGCTCGGGCTGGCCGGCATTCTCATCTGGCATATCCAGGGGCGCCGTCGTCCGACCGCCCGCCTCGTCGTGCAGATACTGTTCTTTTGCTGCATGAGCCTCGTGCTCTGGCTTGCCGGAATCTCGCCTTATCACTTTGATTACGACGAGCTTCAGGATGCCGGCATCCTGCTTGCCAAGTCCGCAAGGATCCTCTGGTGGCTGCATCTTGCCTGGACGATGATCGGCTTCCTCCATATCTATCTCACCCTCAACCGCCGGCCGCAGGAGGCGCATCTTCTTCAGGATCTGATCGTCGGCATCGTCTATCTCGGAGTCGCCCTATCCGTCATCGGCTTCGTCTTCGGCGCACCCGTTGGGCCGCTGATTGCCACCTCAGGCATCGTCGTCGTTATTATCGGCCTGGCGCTGCAGAACACGCTTGCCGATGTCTTTTCCGGGATCGCGCTGGCACTCGGTCGCGCCTACGTCATCGGCGACTGGATACAGCTCACCGACGGCACCGAAGGTCGCGTCGCTGAAACCAACTGGCGCTCCACCAATCTGCTTTCGGGCGGACATAACGTCGTCGTCCTGCCGAACAGCGTGCTGGCGAAACAGGGCGTCACCAATCGCAGCCGCCCGGACGAATCGCACCAGATCTCGCTGACGATACGAATATCCGCCATTCACAAGCCGCGGCTCGTCGAAGAGGTCATGCTTGCTCTCCTGCAGGGCTGTGAAAGGATCGTCACGAACCCGCCGCCGGCCGTCGCGCTCAAGACGATCGACGCAATCGCCATCGAGGTCGAACTGTTCTTCCGCGTCGCGAGTGCGGCAAGCCGCATATCGGCCCAAAACGAGATCATCGATCTCATCTATGAACATTGCAGGACGAACGGAGTGTCATTGGCGATGCCGGCACATAGTCTCGTCTGCGTCCACGCAGGCGAACAGAGGGAACAGGCAGCGCTCAGGGCGATTTCATCCGGCGCGCTCTAGCACCCATTCGAAGGAGCTTTTCCAGAGTTCCGACGGTATCTCCTTCGACAGGATGCCGACGAGGTCGGACAATCTGACGCCGCGCAGTTTCTCGCGCCACGCTTCGTCGGCCTCCCACATGATGCGCGCCACCGCACAAGGGCTGCTCTCGCAATAGTCCTTCGGGCGGCAAGGGTTGTTGGCGCGAATATTGGCGCAGACGAAGGTTCGCTGCCGCCCCTCGACGGCCTCCACGATCTCCA
Organism: Martinezella sp. CNPSo 3732; assembly: GCF_057784515.1. NCBI lineage: Bacteria > Pseudomonadati > Pseudomonadota > Alphaproteobacteria > Hyphomicrobiales > Rhizobiaceae > Martinezella > Martinezella sp. CNPSo 3732. The sequence goes on along the minus strand of NZ_JBXSOO010000009.1, from coordinate 10,405 downwards.
GAAAAGTGAGATCCGCAGGCGGTCTCGCCAATCGATAACCGCCGGAGGGGCCCAGTGTCGTATCGACAAGCCCGGCCTGAGATAGGCTCTGAAGAGCCTTGGAAAGATATTCCTTGGGAAGCCCATGGAATTCAGCGAGCGCTTTTGTGGAGAGATAGCGGCCATCAGGCAAACCTGCAAGAATGGCGCAACAATGGAGAGCCCATTCGACTTGGCTTTTCAAAATCATAAAATCATTCCAAGGCCCACGGCTGGCACATATCTATCAAGGATAAAGAATATCCTTATTTGACCGCCATGTAAACAAATTCCGAGATGCAGATTTGTCTCTCGCATACTGGGCATACATACGCGAAACGATCCTCAGGAGGCTGCGAGTTGCAACAAAATGGCCTATGCAATTGGCTCTTTGCGACCGACTTGCATTGCAGTTCGCGCAGGCCCACACTGTAAGCAGGTTTGGTCACGGCCGGCTCAAAATACCATTCTTCCCAGTCACTGCTTGCAGGGTGATCGTTGTCGCCGCTTTACCAGCTCAACAAAGAAGTCCTCCAATCGTACCAGAATCTACTCCGGCGCCTTTTGCTTTCCAAAGACGATGCTGAGATAGGTCTCGCCCGAGCGGACAACGTGATTGCGCATCAAGCGCTCGGCCAAGTCCGCATCGCCGGCAACGATCGCATCTGCAATGCTTGCATGTTCATCAAGGGCCTTCTGCCGCTCCGCTGGATCGAGATGAATGATGCGGCGAATGCTTGCATCGTAAAATTGCTGACGTTCGATGAGCTTCGCGAGATAGCCACAGCGTGAACTGCGATGGATGTGGTCGTGAAACGTCTCGTTGAGGGCGATCAGCTGATCGGCATCCCCGGACTTGGTGGCCGTTTTCATCAAATCCACCGTGGCAAGAAGCTCGGCTCCCGACGGCTTGTCTGTGCGTTTAGCGGCGAGACGCGCAATCATCGATTCCAGCGCGGCGCGGGCAAGGATCATCTCTTCGGCCCATTGCATGCTGAACCTGATCGCAATGCCGCGACGCGGCAAGGTTTCGACCAAGCCTTCCATTTCGATCTGGCGCAGTGCCTCCTTGATCGGCGTCGTGCTGACGCCGAACTGCTCTGCCAGCTGTCGCTCGTTAAGCCTTTCGCCGGTGGCAAAGGCGCCTGACAGGATTGCACTTCTAATCGCGCGATAGACATGGTCCCGCACGGTAAGCTGAAAAGCCGGATCAATTCGCTCAAAGGCCGCTACGCGACCCACACCCTGCTTTGCTTCGATCATTTTTGAATCTCGTTGACATGACTTCGATAGCGTGACATCTGGTATATCAGATTTCAGATTCCTGTCGACATCGCAATTCGGCAGCCGAAATCGCCAAAAGAGGTTGAGGAGCCTTGAGGAGGATCTGCCATGCAAAGAGATCTGGCACGCCTGGCGGAATTGAACAGCCAGTCCCGGCCGCCGACAGGCGGCGCTCTTTAGGACGCTGGTCATAGCCGGCTTCAGGCGCCACCCTTCCCCGATTGCCCTTCAGTTGCAGAAGAAGCACCCGACTACCCGGAAAGCCCCGATGCTCCGAAAGGTTCCTAAATGAAGACACATGCTTCCGCTCCACCTGGCACGCCCCGCGCCGGCTACCAACGGTTCATCGTGCTGGCGCTCATTACAGTGATCTTGGCGGTCAGCACCGGGGATAGAGCAACCCTTTCTGTCGCAGGCCCCGGCATTGCAAAAGATCTCGGCATCAATGCCGTGAATATGGGATGGCTCTTTTCCGCATTCTCGTGGAGCTACTTCATTGCACAGGTCCCATCGGGCTATATCGTCGACCGGACAGGCGCCAAGGCTGCCATGTTGGTTTCCCTGGCCGGATGGTCAATCGCGATCACCCTTGTCAGCGGTGTCGGATATTTTGCCTATCCTGTAGTCGCACTCTACGTTCTAAGATTCGTGCTGGGACTCCTGGAGGGACCGGTGACACCGGCCTCCGCTCGCATCATCGCCGCATGGTTTCCATCGGACGAACGTGGCGTCGCCGGCGCAATCTTCAACTCGGCTCAATATCTTTCTCTTGCAGTCTTCACGCCCCTGATGGGGGCGCTGTTCCATTATCTTGGCTGGGAACACATCTTCTCGGTCATGGGAGTGATCGGATTGGTTTTGGCGCTCGTCTGGTGGAGAGCCTATTTCGCGCCGAGCCGCCATCCGCAGGTCACAAAAGCGGAGATCGCCTATATTAAAGCCGGCGGGGCGCTGACCGATGTTGGAGGAGAAAAGCCCAAAGCGAGCGAGGCGCAAACTCCCACTCGACAGATCGCTCGACAAATTCTGACAAATCGCATGTTGCTCGGGATTTTCCTTGCCCAATATTGCATCGCGACGCTTTCGACCTTCTTCATTTCCTGGTTTCCGAGCTACCTGGTTCAGGAAAGACATTTCTCGATGCTTCAGGCCGGCTTCGTGGCATCCCTGCCGGCAATCTTCGGATGCATCGGCGGCGTTTCCACCGGCTTTTTCTCCGACTGGCTGCTGCGCAAGTCCGGTTCCCTCAGTCTTGCCAGGAAAATCCCGATCACCATCGGGCTCGGCCTCAGCGCCACCATCATCCTGTGCAACTATACGGATGTGAATGCCATTGTCGTGGCGATCATGTGCGCGGCCTTTTTCGGCAAGGGCTTCGGGGCGCTCGGATGGACGGTCGTTGCCGATACGGCGCCCAAGGAGGCAATCGGCCTGACCGGCGGCTTGTTCAATGCTGCCGGCAGTATCGGTGGGGTCATTACTCCGGTCGCAATCGGCTATATTATCGAAGGGACCGGCTCCTTCCACGGCGCCCTCCTCTATGTCGGATTGCACGTCATAGGTGCGGTGGTGAGTTACTGGGTGCTGGTTGGCAAGATCGAACGGTTCGAGATTTCAAAAGCATCATTCGATCCCGTTGGCGGCGAGCTCGTACTTGCCAAAGGCGATCGCGATCATTGAGCTCTCAGATGATGGTTTGAGGAACAAACTGATTTTGGCCTTCCTGGGATGCGAGTTCGGCGTTGCATTGAGGTAGGAGGCGAAGAAATCGCTAATATCAGCATCGATCAAGAAGCGATGTTTGCGCCGAACGGTCAGTTTTCTCGCAGCGCATTCAAGTTTCTGCGCAATCTGCCATGATGCGTTTTTTGGATATCGATGCCTGCCGGACCTAGGGGCCAGGAAGGATATATCGAAACATGGGAATGTCCCTTCTCCATGATCGATCAGATGGCGACCGTTGCAGCCATGCCAGATGACAGAGACTGAAGTAGACTATCAACATTTTGATAGGTCGAGGCGCAATTGACCCCTCTTGGAGCACCTTTCACTTTGACTTAGATTGCCGATCAATGACGAAGCCTGTTGGATCTGGCGAATAAGGCAAGGTCAGCAATCCCCAGGACCCGATCAGGAATTATATGAAGCGGACAAGAATTGAGGATATCGCCAAAGAGGCGAAGGTAAGCAAGGCGACTGTAGATCGTGTCATTCACAAGAGGGGCTTCGTTCGCGAGGAAACGGTCCGCAAGGTCGCAGAAGCAGCGCATAAACTGGCCTATTATGCGAGTGGTTTGATTGATCGGCAGCTGACCGCACCGCTTGCAAAAGTGAGATTTGGCTTTCTGCTCATAAAGGAAAGGCAGGAGTTTTATCAGTCTTTCAGCGAAGAACTGAGCCGGGCGGTGGCAGACCGTCAGGATTTTCGCGGCGAAGTGACCATTCGATATTCTCCGTCTCAGTCGCCGGCAGACTTCGCAGCGATCATGCAGGAACTTGCCGCGCATAGCGATGCGATAGCTTGCACTGCGGTCAACCATGGCATTGTCAATGAAGCCGCCCAGAGCTTGCGGCAGAACGGAACTCCTGTCTTCGCCTTGCTGAATGATTTCGGCCACGGGGCGCGTCAAACTTATATCGGTCTCGACAATCACAAGGTCGGACGCCTGGCGGCATGGATGATTGCCATCGCAAGCCGCCAGCCCGGAAAAGTGGCGATTTTTCTTGGCAGTAATCGCTGGCAGGGACACGAATTGAAGGAAGCCGGATTTCGTTCCTACCTGGGTCAGTTGCGCGCGGATCTCGATATCTTGGAACCGGTCATCAATCTTGAAACAAGGAAACTGACCCATGAAACCGCGGTCGTCTTGCTTGAGCGTCATCCGGATCTGAGAGGCATCTACGTCGCAGGCGGCGGGATGGAAGGCGCAATAGCGGCGCTGCGGGAAACGCGCACGCCCGGAGAGGTCGCCCTCATCGTCAATGAGCTCACCTCAGTCAGTCGCGCGGCCCTTTCTGACGGCTATGCGACAATGGTCATCGGCACGCCTCTGGCGCAGCTTTGCCGGGACACCGTCGAGCTGATGGCACAAAGCGTGCTTCAGGGTAATGCTCAAATGCCGGACGCGCATTTTCTGGAGCCACAAGTTTTTCTACCTCCTTCCATCTGAAAATGAGGTGAAACACCTCACGCAGAAGGCGTGAGAAACCTCAGCGATGCGCTAATCCAAATTCCACCCGATTGCGCGCCACCGAACCTTTTGGCATTGCCTAGAGACGCGTGGCACGCTCCGCCGGAGCAGCAATATCGGGATTTTGGGAGGAAACATGTTCTGGGCACTCAATCAGATTACGGCACCAAATCTTAGCTACACCGATTTTCTTGACCTATCGATTGCTCTCGGCTGCCAGGGAGTAGAGGTTCGCAACGACCTCAAGCGCCAGCTATTTGACGGCCTTTCGCCGGTCGAGGCAGGCAAAATGGTTCGGGACCGAGGTCTGCGGCTCTTTGGCCTGTCCCAGGTCTATCCGTTCAATTTTTGGTCGGATGATATCGAGCGGAAGGTTCGGGACCTAATTGCAATCGCCAAGGAAGCTGGTGCTGAAACCATCAGCCTGATCCCGCGAAACGAGGGGATCGGCACCGAGGCGCAGGAGCGCAAAGCCAATCTCGAAACGTCCCTTGCCGCCATTTTGCCTCTTCTTGAAGAGGCGGAGCTGGTCGCACTGGTCGAACCGCTAGGGTTTCAGCGTTCCTCGCTGCGTTACAAGGCAGAGCTCGTGGACGCGATCAACGCGCTCGGCGCGGCGCACCGTTATAAACTCGTCCATGACACGTTCCATCACGCCTTGGCGGATGGCGGGCCAATTTTCGCCGGTCACACGGGTATCGTCCACATATCGGCTGTCGTTGATCCGACGTTGCAGCTGAACCAGATGGAAGACGATCACCGGGTTCTCGTCGACGGATTGGACCGACTGGACAATGTAGGTCAGATCAAGGCTCTGCGGGCTGCCGGATATGTCGGACCGATTTCCTACGAATGCTTCTCTCCGCTGGTGCACGACCTCACCAACCCACGAGAAGCGATCCAAGCTTCGTTTGATTTCATCGAATCGTGCCTAAAGGCCGGGTGATCGCCAAGCCGGCGATGCAAGGGAGCCTGCCGAGCTTGGCTGTGGCCGGCTCGGTCCGATCTGGTATCGATAAGATCGAGCTCCTTGTTTTAGCCCTTTCGCGTGGGTAGCGGCACTGCCAACGCGACCCTGCCATCGCCGGCTTTCCTTCATTCAAATATTCTCGGAGATATAGATCTCGAACGGGAAAAAAGTCTGGCGCGCGGTCGTTTGCGCGCTTCCTTCGACTGAACTCACCATTTGCGTGATGAGCTCTCTGCACAGAAGAGGCAGCGGAGTGCAAATCGCCATTGCAACGGTTCCATCCATCAGTGCACCCTTACTCTCGGGAACAAGCTCGTTAACGATGAGGGTCACGTCACCTGCCCGATTTTCTTCCCGAAGTGCGGCGATCGCCCCCTCCATTCCGCCGCCGGCGACATAAAGACCGATAAGGTCTTTATGCTTCTGCAGAAGATCGAGCGTCGCCTCATGCGTGACGTCGACGGCGTCGAAATTGATAAGCGTTTCCAGCACTTCGAATTCCGGCGCATTCTCGCGGAAATAGGAGCGAAAACCCAGCTCTCGCAACTCGTGGCCGTGAAAACGGTGGCTGCCCACGAAACACGCCACTTTGCCCGGCTTACGAGCCGTGCGCGCGATCGTCCAGGCAGCAGATCTCCCGACCTTTCTGTTGTCGAGGCCGAGATATCCCTCCCGAACGCCCGCGGCAAAGTCGGAAAGTACGGAAAAGACCGGAATCCCCTTTTCCTTGAGCTCGTCGACGATCGCCTCGACAGCTGGATAATCAGGGGCGACGACGGCCACGGCCTGATTACGCGCTGCCAGCGCTCGCATTTTCTCCGCGATCACGCTCGGTGTCGAGACAGCCGGATAGTCGATTTGCACCTGCAGCTTCGCTGTCGTCGTCGCCGCCGCAGCGGCTTCGATCTCTTTGGCAAAGGCTTGATAAAATGATTGCGTAGGCTTCTGCAACAGGAATGCGAGCTGATAGCGTGGCACGTCTTCGAAGACGCGCTGACGCAGGAGGCCGACGGCATGATAACCGATGTCCTGCGCCGCTTCATAGACGCGCCGTGCCGTCTGCTCGCGGACCGGAAGGCGGCCGTTCAGCACACGATCGATGGTGGCGACACTGACGCCGGACGCCTTGGCGAGATCCGATATGGTGGGGCGACGCATGGCTGCTCCTGATGGAATTCATCATTTCTGCGTTATCTTGATGATAGATTTTGATAGATTCCATCATTCCTGCATTGAGGCAAGCAAAAAGTCGATCTATCGTTCCGGCATTGAGGACGAGGCGCTCTGCGCATCGCGGGAGGCAGGGATGACGACGATAATCAGGCGTGACTATGATCTGCTCGGCGCAAGCGGCAGACTGGCGGTGGAAACGGGGCTGGCCGCCGCCGAATGGTATCATACAGATGTTGCGCGCAAGGATATGAAGGCGCTGATGCAGCGCTCGGATGCGCCAGCGATCCGCGACACCATCATCTGGCTTGGCAGCATGGCGGTCTTCGCAACACTTGGCGTCTACTTCTGGGGGTCGTGGATCTGCGTTCCTTTCTTCCTGGCCTATGGCGTGCTCTACGGCTCGGCCTCGGACAGCCGCTGGCATGAATGCGGTCACGGCACAGCATTCAAGACACGCTGGATGAACGACACGGTCTATCAGATCGCCTGCTTCATGATCATGCGCAATCCGGTGACATGGCGCTGGAGCCACGCGCGCCATCACACCGATACCGTCATCGTCGGTCGCGACCCGGAAATTGCCGTCATGAGGCCGCCGGATCTTCTCCGCCTCGTCCTGAATTTCTTCGGCATCCTCGATGCCTGGTACGCCATGATCGACATGCTGCGCAATTCTGCCGGCTTCGTCAGTGCTGCGGAAAAGACCTTCATTCCCGAGATGGAGCAGCCGAAAGCGATCCGCATCGCCCGCATCTGGCTTGCCATCTACATCGTCACCATCGCATCAGCGATCGCCATGGGCTCGATCCTGCCGCTGATGCTGATAGGCCTTCCCCGGCTCTATGGCGCCTGGCACCACGTTCTGACCGGCCTGCTGCAGCATGGCGGCCTTGCCGACAATGTCATCGATCATCGCCTGAACAGCCGCACCGTCATGATGAACCCGGTCAGCCGCTTCATCTACTGGAACATGAACTACCATGTCGAACATCACATGTTCCCGATGGTGCCCTATCATGCGCTGCCGAAGCTGCATGCGATGATCAAGCATGATCTGCCGGCCGCCAATCCGTCCATCTGGTCCGGCTATCGCGAGATGATCCCCGCTTTCCTGCGGCAATTGCGCAACGAGGACTATTTCCTGAAGCGTGAGCTGCCGCCAACGGCGCGGCCTTATCGCGAGGAATTCCACGGCGAGCTACCGGCCGCGGCTCAATAACATCGACATTGCAAGGGAGGAAAACATGAGCAATTGGATCGAAGTCTGCGCCGCTGATGCAATCGACGAGGAGGATGTCATCCGTTTCGATCATGACGGACGGACCTTCGCCGTCTATCGCAGCCCCGAGGATGATTATTTCGCGACCGACGGCTTATGCACGCACGAGAAAATCCATCTCGCCGATGGCCTTGTCATGGACAACATCATCGAATGTCCCAAGCACAACGGCCGCTTCGACTACCGTACCGGCGAAGCCAAAGGTGCTCCGGTCTGCGTCAATCTGCAGACTTATCCGGTCAAGATCGAAAACGGCACCGTCTTCATCGAGCTCTGAGGAGACTATCGTGGCGCATTTCGTCATTGTCGGAGCCGGAGAATGCGGCGCCCGCGCTGCCTTCGCACTTCGCGAAAAGGGATTTGAGGGCTACATCACCCTCATCGGCGCCGAGCCGCTGGCCCCATACGAACGCCCACCGCTTTCGAAGGGCGGATCGGATGCGGCGCTCGAGCCAAAATTCGTCGCCGCATTGGAGCGTTACCAGGAGCAATCGATCGACCTGAGGCTCGATACGACGGTGACAGCGATCGCTCCTTCCACGAAGACCATCAGGCTCGCGGATGGAGAAACGCTTAGCTACGACAAACTGCTGCTTGCAACCGGAGCCTCGGCACGCAGCCTTCCCGGCACCGACGGCACCTCTCGTCGCATCCGCATGCTGCGGACCCATGCGGATGCGGTGGCATTGCATGCCGCGCTCAATCCCGGACAGCACATTGCCATCATTGGCGGCGGCTTCATCGGTCTGGAACTGGCAGCGACGGCACGCAAGCGCGGCGCCGACGTCACGGTCATCGAGGGTCTGCAGCGGGTGTTGAAACGCGGCGTGCCGGAGGAAATCGCCGAGGCAATTACCGAGCGGCATCGTCAGGAGGGTGCCGATATACGCTGCGGTCAGGTCATCGAAGCGGTGCAGGAGGACGCCGACAAGGTCGTCGTTCGTATGGCGACCGGAGACGTGATCTCTGCCGATCTGCTGCTCGTCGGTATCGGTGCCCTGCCGAATGCCGCGCCCGCTGCCGAAGCGGGCCTTACGATCAACAACGGCATTGCCGTCAACGAGCGGCTGGAAACCTCCGTTGCCGACATCTATGCGGCGGGCGATTGCTGCTCCTTTCCGCTGGCGCTCTATGGCGGAAGGCGTGTTCGCCTCGAATCCTGGCGCAATGCGCAGGAGCAGGCCAATCTCGCCGCCGCCAACATGCTGGGAGAAGGTGCGGAGATATCCTCGGTGCCGTGGTTCTGGTCCGATCAATATGATCTGACATTGCAGATTGCCGGCCTTGCGGATGAAGCGGTCGCCCATGTACGGCGCGACCTCGATGACGGGGCGTTCATCCTCTTCCATCTCGGCGCGGACGGAAGGCTGCTCGCCGCCAGCGGTATCGGACGCGGCAATGCCATAGCGCGTGATATCCGCCTTGCCGAGATGCTGATCGCCGCCCGCGCGCATCCGGATCAAGCTGCTCTGGCGGCAAGCACGGTCAAGCTGAAGTCGCTGCTTGCGGCCTAACCATCCATATCGAGGAACATCCAATGCAAAAGCACAATCGTCCGACGGTTGCCGATCTCCTGTCGCTCAAAGGAAAGCGACAATTGACAATGCTGCGCGTCACGTCGCTTGAGGAAGCGGAAGCCGCCGAGAGAGCTGGCATCGATATGCTTTCTGTCCCACCAGCACTTTTGGGCCCCTCATTCCGTGAAGCCGCACCGAGCCCCTTTGCAATACCGGGCCTGGAATATGGCGACTATGTTTCGGCGGAAGAATATATGCGGGAGGCATTCAAGGCATTGAAAGCCGGAGGCGATGCCGTTTATTGCGCTGCAAGTCTCGCGATCATTCGACGGATGCGGGATGAGGGAATTCCCGTCTGTAGCCACGTTGGCCTCATTCCTTCGAAAGCGACATGGACGGGTGGCTTCCGTGCCGTCGGAAAAACATCGATCAGCGCTTTTGAAATTTGGCGCCAGACCAAGGCGTTGGAAGAAGCCGGCGCTTTTGCCGTCGAAATCGAGGTTGTGCCTGGTGACGTTGCGGCCGCCATCAGCCAAAGGACATCGATGCTGATGATTTCGATGGGTGCGGGAACAGGATGTGACGCGCAATATCTGTTTGCCGATGATGTCCTTGGCAGCAATCGCGGCCATCGCCCCCGCCATGCGAAGGTCTACCGCGATTTCGCGGCAGAGTTCGACCGGCTGCAGAATGAGCGCGTTGCCGCCTTTGCCGAATTTGCCGGGGACGTTCGTTCCGGCGTCTATCCGGAGAAGAAGCACCAGGTCGGGATCGACAGGCAAGAGCTTGAGGCGTTCCTGCACATGCTCGCTGCGCAAACCCTTTAATCGCACCCTGGACTTCGGGTGAAGCATCTATCACAAAATTGGGCTATTTCGAATGAAAACCTATGTATTGACAGTTGCGTGCAAATCGACGCGTGGGATTGTTGCGGCGATCTCGAACTATCTGGCCGGTGAGGGCTGCAACATCC